>JAFTXI010000025.1 GCA_017461665.1 Bacteroidales bacterium
AGACCGAAACGGTTTGCCGCCCGACCTTTCAACTTTCAAGGGCTGATGTACTACCTTTGCAGACGAGCAAAGGAAAGGGGCGAATGACGGAATAGGGAAACTCATATATCGCAGATTAATGATAGACCAAATTCAAATATTACCCTGTAATAATGAAAAATGCACCGTCTTTTTGCTCGTTCATAAAAAAGTTGTACCTTTGTTCCAAGATGAGTTGTACATCAATGCAAATCATGCAAGTATGTAGAAATCAGAACAGTCGCCAACTCATTACCTCGTTCTTGAACTTTCCGCATAAACTTTTTATTCTTAGAGGATTATGAGATTATTCCAAAAATAGTCAATATATTTTAAAATTAATTATATAATTATTACTTTTTATTATATTTGCGAAAATAATTTTTATGATTCAGTTTGTTTCGCTTCTGTTTTATTTTTTATTCCCAAGTCTGGTGATTTTTTTATGTAGAAGATATTCTGTCCTCGATAAGATTGGCGACATCCTTCTTCTTTATATCGTTGGTATTCTCGTCTCTAACCTGATTGTCTTTCCTCTCGGTCTCGGTGAGTCGATAAAGGGAATACAAGACGCGCTGTCGAGTGTGACGATACTTTTCGCTTTCCCGATGATTCTCTTCGGCTGCGACTTCAAAAATTGGAAGCTAAAAAAAGCTATCGTCGCTCTTTGCATAGGACTCGTTTCTGTCGTAGCTGTCGATATTATCGGATTCTATCTTTTCAATGACAATCAATCAGGTTTTGAGAAAGTGGCAGGTCTTCTTGTCGGTGTTTACACCGGTGGAACTCCAAACCTCGCAAGTCTTAAAATAGCTCTCAATGTCGATGCCGAGACTTATATCTTCGTCCATACCTTCGACATGATAATAAGCTTCTTCTATCTCGTCTTCTTGATGTCGTTCGGAATAAAAATGTTTAGAGTCTTTCTAAGTCGTCGAGTCACTGAGTCGCCGAGTCGCCAAGTAGAGATGCGTCAATTACACAAAAATAATAAACAAGAAGTAATTGACACGTCTGAAACAAGTAGAGACGTCAGTACCGTGGCGTCTTCCGAAATAAATCCCGTGGCTTCTGAACCTTACACCGGCATTTTTACCAAAAAACATTTTCCTAAAACATTGGGTGCTTTTGGTTTGTCTTTATTGATAGTAGCTGTTGGAATGGGAGTGAGTTTTCTTGTCTCCGGAAAAATAGATGATATGTTGGTTCTTATCTTGACGATGACAACTTTATCTATAGCTGCTTCGTTCTTGCCTTTTGTTAGGAAGATGGAAAAGAGCTACGACGCGGGAATGTATCTCGTCTTGGTGTTCAGTCTCGTCGTAGCCTCGATGGTTGATGTGAGAAACATTGATTACGCCGGCGGTATTAATATAATAATGTATATCGCTTTCGTGATTTTCTGTTCGCTCTTCCTGTCGATATTGTTGTCAAAAATATTTAAAGTCGATGCCGACACCATGGTTATTACTTCCGTTGCTCTCATCAACTCGCCTTTGTTTGTGCCGATGATAGCGGAAAGTATGAAGAACAAAAAAGTTATCATCACGGGAATCACAATTGGTGTCATTGGCTATGCTGTCGGTAATTACTTAGGAATAATTGTCTCACAATTGTTAAAATAAATATGAAGATTAGTATTGAAAAGATAAAAGAGCAGATACATAGGTTGAGGCAGCGTCTTGAGTCGGTGTTGCGTTTGGTGGTGATACCGGGTTTTGGCGGCGTGCCTCTTTACGATGTCTTGGTTTATTTCATCAAAGGATTTACTCAGGTCAGTCTCATAGACCGCGCGGCTGCCGTGGCATTTTATGTTTTCCTCGCTATGTTTCCAACGATCTTATTTCTGTTCACATTGATTCCTTATTTTCCGCTACAAAATATAACGGCAAATGTGTTGGAGGCTTTGCAAACTATCTTGCCTCCAGGAACTTACGACAGCGTGTCTTCAACCATAAACCAGATAATGTCGATAGAACACGGCGGCCTTATGTCGATAGGTCTCTTGTTGGCATTTTATTTCAGCACGAGCGCAGTGAGTTCTTTCTTCAGAGGTTTCAACATGGGTGACAAAGAATATGGTCAGGTTTCTTTTATCAAAGAGCAGCTTTATTCCATCTTGATTATGCTGATGTTTGTTGGATTGTTGTTACTTTCAATAGTGTTGATAACGGTATGGCAGAAGCTATTGCCGGTGTTTTTTACCAAGATACATTTCTATAATGCTTTTGTACTTTTCTTGATAAATATAGGACGTTGGCTTGTAGTAATCTTCGCCCTGATTATTGCAGTGTCGTTGTTGTATCATTTTGGAAATCCGCGGAGTAGGAGGTTTAAGCTTTTCACTCCGGGTTCTCTTTTGTTCACCGGATTATTCATTGTTGGAACGATGTTATTTAATTTCTATATCTCCAACATCTCGACCTACAACCTTCTCTACGGTTCCATCGGAGGTTTGATAATCTTTGTGATATGGATTTATTTCAACTGTATCTTGATATTGATAGGCTACGAGTTGAACAAGAGTATCGCGAAGGCGCAGGTTTTTAAATTCGACAAGATACATCTAATCGAAGACCGTAATGACGTGTCGCATACGTCCAAGGAAAACTAAAATAATCTCTCGTAGAGACGCGTGTTCGTACGTTTTCTCTGGCCACTCATTAAACACCAATTAGAAGTGTTAATATTTCGTTCTCATTAGTTAGACATAATGCTGTTCTCGGAGATGTCATATAATAGTTTTTGACATTAGATTCACTTGGTGACAACTCTCTGCTCTCAATAACGTCACCATTCATTGTGAGTAGCTTATGATACCATTTCCCAGCTTTAATATCTCTGAAAATGATACCTATTTCTTGACCATCGGAATACCAATCTAAAAGAAATGCATCCGATTTGACTTCAAAATTGTAATCACCTTGTTGACTTACTTTTAAATTACAATTAAACGGTAAACTGATAACGGAGTCTGTTTTTACATCATAAAGAAAATCTGTACCTTGCAGGTTAAGTAATCCACATTTTAACCTTGGTTCATAAGCATAATTCCTCTGACGCTCAAATTCAGGATAATTGATTGATTTGGAGTATATAGTAAATAAAGTGTCGTCAGATAAGATATAAGTATCAAATGACAACAATGATTTGTTATTTATTCTATCGTAACAAACTTTCACAGCAGATATATTACCATCTTCGTTATCAAATACTATTTTCTGAATATTATCTTTTCTACCATCACAAATTACTCTGAAATTCTTATTGTTATCTCTTGTGTCAAAAGAGAGCAACTCATAGTAAGAACGCAATCTGAATTGAGTACCACCCATATCTAAATAGGGCACATTATATCCAACCCATATTGTTTCCCCATTGACGAATGCATTCTCTGGTATAGATTGCAGCATGCCATTATTTTTTAAGTAATTGATAGCTGTTGCTTGCGTGGAATCTAACGGTTGCATTTCTTCAAAAATGTCAAGCGGACTTATATTTGTTCCATCCACTTCACATAAGAGACGACCATTCATATCAAACGTCTGTACCAAATTCATAGAAGAATTCAACAATAACAACTTGTCATCTCTATATGAAAATGCTTTAAGAGAATTATTATAATCTGTATCAAGTTTTATTGTTTTATCTTTTTGCATCAAAGATTTTCCTATCCTTATCAAAGTTTCAAGATGCCTAATCGTTGAATCATTTGTTCGAAAATTAAAATGTGCCAATTGTTCTCCTTGACGATTTAAGAGATAACATTCCGAATACATTATGTTGGAATTCAAATCTTCAAAGACTTTCTTGTCTGAAATAATATCGCAGTCAGCACTTTCTCTCAGATAATTCAATGAGTTGATTTCAAGGAATCTGTTTATTTCCTTTTCACTCATACCATTAAATACAATCTCCATTTCAGCCACATCCGTAAAATCTTTCAGCATCAGATGTGCATTCATGCATTTAAGGCATTCTGTTTCTTTCATTTTAATTTTCAGCAAATACGGTTTATTTATCCTTTGACAAGAAACGAATTGTATTAAAAGGCAAAGTAAAAGTAATTTGGCTACATTTTTCATATTTATGAGTTTTTAGACTTCAAAGTTAATAAAAAAATAAATGAGGCTGACTAAATCCTTACAGACCAATGAACAGCCTCTTGATATTTTTCTTATTCTACTAATTCAAAGCTTACATCAGACTTAGATTTATTATGGAATTTAATATTTTTAATTGGGACATTTATACCAGAAGGTAAAATTCCATCTGTTCTTGGTGAATTTATATTTATGTAACCATTAGCTGGAATCTGAACACCATCTTTTGCTGTAAACATATAACATGTTCTGTCAAATGGTTCAACACATTTTATGTGTATTTCCAATCCGCCAGAAGGTTGCTCTGTTTGTTGTATCTCTGGAGTTCCATCTACTATAATCACTACTGGTTATCTGGTGCTTTTGTTGTTGTAATATCATCATATTTGCTATCTGAATCGGAAATGATAAAGTCATCATCTTTTTTGCATCCAGTGAAGATGACAATTAGAGAACAAATTATGCACATCCCCCCCCCAAATATCTCTATTTAATATTTTTTTCTTCATAATAATATTATTTGATGAGAGTTCAACTATTATTTTTCTATATTTATGGGTAGAACCCATTTGCCCATATCTATAGTTTACCGTTATTTTCTATGAATCTCATGATAAGTATTTTCTTAAATAAACTTACCAAGAGAAAAGTTTTATGAACTTGTTTTTCCCCAATATATAGATGTTAACTTTCATAGCTTTCCATTTTCAACTTTCAATTTTCAACTCTAAAATATCCATAATACTGCTACCATTGCTTAAAGTGATGTCCATTCTATAATAACCGGCATCATCTAAATAAAGGTGGCATGATCGGGTGTTGAAAAGACATTCTCTCTGTCAAAGTAAACACCGTTGGAATCCCTAATAATAATGTGTGCTATTCCCACATTATCGTTAAAGGTAATTGTTAGAGTATGACCTGTAATGTCAGCCGAGATGGTTTAGGAACGATTTTCGGTACCATTAATTATACCTTCTTTCACTGCTAAAACATCTATCCCTTCTCTTGAGGAATTCTCTTTTGCTCCAAGATAAATCCAAATTGGAGCATGGCAAATAGAAAAATGACTAATCTTTTCATAAGCGAAGTTTTGTGTTCATTTAATTTTCGTACAAAAATAAAATGCTATAAAATACTTGTCAAATAAAAATAAATCAAACAAATACGCTTATGATTTTGATAATCTATCTTTTAGACTGTTATAAAGCAATAAAATCGTGTAAATTTTCTTTTATATCGACTCCTAAATAAGAACAAATCTTCTTTCTTCTTGTTCTTATAGCTTGGTAACTTACCCCAAACAAAGCAGCAATCTGCTTATCGTTAAGGTTTATTATAGTTAAACACAGATAATATATATCTTCTTTTTTCAGCGATGGATATTTAGTTGAAATGTTCTTAAGAAAGTTGCCTAAATACATATTGGCGGATTGCAACAACATTACAAAATCTTCCTGACTGAGCGGTTTTAGTTCTGACGTGTCCTTTCCTGATTTTGATAATTTATCAATACAACCAAAAATTTTCACGCATATTTCCGACTGACAATATTCCTTAAGATTGTCTTTCCTATCTTCTATACTGTTTTTAAGTCCTTCTATTTCAACCTGCTGAGATTTTATCAGTTTATCTTTCTTATGTAATTCTGCATTCTTACTTTTAATCTTGCCTTCCATCAATAAATATCTAAACTCGTTATCTCTAATATACTTTTCTTTTTCATTTATTTCTTTTGACAAATTATCATTATGTCTTTTATACTTATACCTTACAAATATTAATAATGATGCAACTGCAACAAAAGCACTCAGACCTATTGCAATTTCTTGTCTTCTTGTTTTTGCTTTAGCTATGCTTCTTTCTCTTTCATTTTTTCTTTTCTTATAATGGTCGTAGAGAACCTGAAGCTGTTTGTTATCTACTTCCTTATTAACATAATCTTTAAACAATCTTAATGATATGTTGTCGTAATAATTCCTCTTTTCATAGTCTCCTATCGAATCATAGATTGCAGACAATTTTGTCACGTAAGCAATTCTTTTGCTTATAATACAACTTTCTAAACTTTCCTCCAAGTAATAAAGAGCTGAATCGTATTCTTCGGCATGATAAAACAAATCACCTATAATAAAATGATAAGAATATTTAACATTATCGTTATTTATCTTGTATAAATTATTTTTCAATAACATATATGCACTATCTCTTTCCCCTTTGTCAATTAATATCTGCGCAATACTCTTCTCAACGTCTAACTTATTCGGCAAACTTGAATTGTACTTTAATGATTCATTATAATAATATAAGGCACTATCAGGTTTATTGGCAAGTTGATATGAGTTACCTAACTCTTTAAGCACATTTGATTTAGCCAGCTCATCTTCCAAAATCTCAACGTATTTCAAAGTTTTTCTGTATTTTGTAATTGCAAGCTCGCAATAGTTTTCGTTTAGGAATAATCTTCCGAGACGATTGTAAATTAAGGCGAGGAAACGAATCTTTTCGTAATTTGAGTCACCAAGTCTCCGAGTCACCGAGTCACCGTGATTTTGAAGTTTTGAGGTTCTGAAGTTTTGAAGTTTTGGAGCTTTCAAATTTTTAGTTTCAATTTCCATAATTTCAAGTGCTCTTAAGTAATGTTCGCAGGCGCCAACGACATCATCGCGTTCAGTGAGACCTACGGCGTGGTAGTAGTGCGCGCGAGCGGAGAGATAATTAAAGTCAATAAGTCTATGAGTCAATGAGTCAACGAGAGAATGGGTCAACGAGTCAACGAGTCGCCAAGTCAACGAGTTGTTTTGATTATCTCTACTTGGTGACTTAGAGACTTGGTGACTTGTTGACTTCTCAAAAAACATCACGGCAGCTTTAACTTCGTCGAAATTATATTGAGGGAGATAGTTTTTATATAAGGAGTCGGCGAGACGAATTTGGGATTCGTAATAAGTCACCGAGTTGTTTCTGTCATCCTTACTTGGTGACTTAGAGACTAGGTGACTCGGTGACTCTATCTGTTGTCCGATGTCTGTTGTCTGTTGACCTAAAAAAGCGAATAATATGTAAAACAGGAGCATTCTCATAATTGCGCAAAGATAAGAAAAGTTTTGAAGTGATGGAGTTGTTCTAAAGTTCTAAAGTTCTAAAGTTCCAAAGTTCTAAAGTTCTAAAATTCTCCTAAAGTCTCTGTCTGACGACTTCAAAGCACACTACGCCGGTTGCTACAGAGACATTCAAAGAGTCGATGTCGCCTGGCATTGGGATGAGCAGATGCTCGTCGGAGCGTTTCAGATACGCCTCGCTGATGCCGTCTTCCTCCGATCCCATCATGATGGCAACAGGAATATTAAAGTCGGACTCCCAGATATTTCTGCGTCCTTTTTCCGAGATGGAGACAATCTTCACTCCGCTGCTCTTCAAGAAATCTATAGTGTCTTTGATATTCTCGACGCGACAAACATTGATACGCGACAAAGCTCCGGCAGAAGTCTTCATGGCATCACCATTAATCAATGCGGAACCGCGCGACGGTATGACGATAGCATCGACTCCGGCAGCGTAGCATGTACGAGCAATGGCACCGAAATTACGCACATCGGTGACTCTGTCCAAAATCACGATGAATGGCATCCGACCCTCATCATAAACCATAGGAACCACCTCCTCTATCAGCTGATACGAGATTGGACATATAAACGCTACTATCCCCTGATGGTTCTTCCTCGTCAGACGATTCAGCTTCTCCAACGGAACATATTGAACCGTAACATTATGCGTCTTGGCATAATGAATTATCTCCGCAATCTGTGGCGAACGCAATCCACTCTGAACAAAAATCTTCTCTATCTCCTTCTCCGCCCTAATAAGTTCCTCAACAGGGTGAAGTCCAAAAACCATATTGTTATCCATATTCAAATCGTATTTCTATGAGCCTACAAATTTAAGAATTAAAAAAATATTTTCTCAGAAAAATAATCAGCCTTTGAAAAGTTTTTGTAAATTGCGCCAATAATAAGAACCTCTTTAAATAAAACATTATGAAAACTAATATCTTAATAAACAATAAAGTATGTCTTGCCTTGATATTTCTGCTTTTTACAAACATCATCATGGCTCAGACCATCATACGTCCTACGACCGTCACCGACAAAGCTCTGTTGAAAGACATGATACAACAGCATTTTGTATATCCGCAGAATGCCTTAGACAAAGGTTTAAAAGGAAAGATTAAGGTGATTTTCACCGTCGATAAAAACGGTGTCGCTACTAACCATAAAGTCGCGGAAGCCTTCGACGAAGAATGTGCTGCTCATGCAATTCATCTCGTGAAACTCATACAATGGAAACCTGCCACAAGAGACCATCTCCCCATTGAATATCAACACGAATATACGATAGACTTCTCGCCAAAGACTTATCTGAAGAATCTTGAAAAGAACATAATAAAATTCATTCCTCAACAAGAAGAACCTATCGACACATCTTATGCTATATATGAGTCGAGACAATTAGAGAAAGCGCCGAAACCTTATTTTAACAATAAAAATGTCACGATAGGCGCGTATCTACGCTCCGAGTTGGTTTATCCCGACCATGCAAAAGAATTTGAGATTTCAGGAACAGTGAAACTCAGCTTCATCATCGAGACCGACGGCAAAGCCTCCAACATCGTCATCGAGAACAGCGTAGGCGGAGGCTGCGACAACGAAGCAATTCGTCTGATACAAAATCTAACATGGATTCCAGGTGTTAAAGAAGGAAAACTCGTGAGAGTTCATACAACACAAGACATTACCTTCCAATTCGGAGAAAGAAATTATCACGATGGAAATCAATATTAACAACAAATAAAATTTTACTTATGAAAAAGTATTTACTTACATTCGCAGTGATGCTTTTCGCATCGCAGATGATCTTCGCACAAGAAGAAACAGAACAAAAAAATTGGACTCACGGCGGCTTCGTCGGACTTAACGTCTCACAAAGTCATTTCTCCAACTGGACATCAGGAGGACAAGACAACATCAATGGATTGAGTACTTTCAAGTACAACATGAATTTCGCCAAAGGCAAATCAAAATGGGACAACACCTTGGATTTAGCATTGGGTTACAGCTACTTTGATTTCGACGAAAAACCATTAAAGACTGACGACCGTATTAATTTAAGTTCATTGTATGGTTACGATGTCGTGAAAGACCAATTGTTTGTAACAGCAAACCTCAACTTCCAGACACAGTTCGCCGACGGTTTCGATTATAAGACCGACAGTACCAACAAGATTTCCACCTTCCTTGCTCCTGCTTATCTCACAGTAGGTCTCGGTGCTCAGTACACACCATCCAAGTGGTTCTCGTTGAACCTCGCCCCTGCTTCAGGAAGATTGACAATCGTCAACGACCAAGAATTGGCTGATGCCGGCGCATTCGGTGTCACCGCTGCTGAATATAACGAAGCTGGCGAATTAATTAAACACGGTAAGAAAGCACGCATGGAACTTGGTGCTCAGTTGATTGCCAACGTCAACTACGAAATCTTCAAAAACGTTGTTTTTACATCTAAGCTCATCGTTTTCTACGATTACATGCAAAATAGAGATTTGAATGCACTCGGCAAAAAATACGGCTGCCGTTTAGACTTCGACTGGGACAACGCTCTCGTTATGAAAGTCAACAACTGGTTAAACTGCAACATCACCGCACGTTTGGTCTATGACGAAGACATCAAACCTATCGAAGGTGAATCGTTCTTGCAATTCAAAGAAGTCTTGAGCGTAGGCATCTCTTATAGAATTCCTTGATTATGGTTAAGATAGGCTTGTTATCCGACACTCATGGCTGGGTTAATCCTGCAATCTACGACTTCTTTAAAGATTGTGACGAGATTTGGCATGCCGGCGATATTGGCAGCACAGACGTCGCCATTGAATTAGAAGCGTTTATTAACAGACAACGGACAACAGACAACGGACAACAGACTTCGTACACTTCTTTTACGAATAGATTCAGAGCCGTTTACGGAAACATCGACGATTGGGACATCAGAGCCGACTACCCTCAGATTCAGATTTTTAATATTGAAGATATGAAGGTGATGATGACGCACATCGGAGGTTATCCCAATGCTTACAATCCCGACATCAAGCCGATACTTTTAGAAGAGAAACCCAACATCTTCATCAGCGGACACTCTCATATCTTAAAGGTGATGCGCGACCCGAAACTAAATCTGCTGCATCTCAACCCAGGAGCCGCCGGACTGAAAGGTTTTCATAAGAAGGTGACGATGCTGAGATTTCAAATCGATGGTAAGGAAGCCAAAGAGTTGGAGATATACGAAGCCGACAGATACTGAAAAAAAAGCTGCGAAAAATAAATCGCAGCTTTTCTTTTATAACACATTTTGTTTAACGCAAACGGTCGATCGACTTAATCAAATCGATATCTTTTTTAATCCATCTCATAGCCAAAACCGACAACACCATATTGATAAGAGGCACGTAAGTTCCGAACAGATAAGTAACACTCTCGGCGGCTATAGTCTTCTGTACGTTTGAAGCATAGAACAAGAAAATCAATCCGCACAAGATTGCATTAAGGAAAACATTCAATGACGAGAGTTTCATTTGAAGTTCGCGTTTCCTGTACATGAAGATTGTAACAAGCGGAACGATAAGAATCAATATTGTTATCAGAAGCAAAGGCAGAGCATAGATGCCTGAGAAATACTGAGCGTCGGCTTGATTTTCTACGCCAAAGACCGTCAACTTCATAAATCCTTCACCATAATCGAAAGAAGCTATAGGACTAAAAAACAAAATTCCGGCAAAGACAGCAGCCAGAAAAAGGAACACAGTTTGAATTCTTTGTATCATATTAAAACGTTTTAATTTTTCTGCAAATATAGTGATAAGATTAGTAGAAAAAATATTTTTTTTAAAATTTAAAAAGACTTGTTTTTTAAATAAAATGTAGTATCTTTGCACATCATTTGAACAAATAACAATCGTTGTTGTTCCAATAAAATAAAGAGACGGTTCCGTCGCTTTAAATTCAGAAATTCAAAGTTAGTTCCTTAATTTTTAATTTTATCAAAAGGAAAATTCTATGTACGACATCTACGAACTAAACGAAAAATCGTTAGTTGAACTTAAGGAGATAGCTCTTCAAATGGGTATTGAAAACATCAATCAGCCTAAGGAAGATCTTGTATATTCTATCATTGATCAACAAGCTGTTCATCCTGATATCATAAAAGGTGACAATGTCAAGGAAGAGGAAAAGACTGCCGACCCTGTTCTGCCGATTGAGAAACCGAAGAAAAGAGGACGGAAAGTCGCCACTTCTCGTCCAGACAAGGTGAAAGAGATTGAGAGCGCCGTTAATAATGTAGAAAAGGCCGTTGAGAATCAAGATGAAAAAACAACTGACTCCGACCCTACTGCCAGCACCGAAGCCAAACCAAAACGCGAGAAACGCCCGAGAATAGGAAAAAGAACAGACGTCGTCAAAACGACTATCAACAACGACGACGAACAAAATAAGGTTCAACACGTTTCTTTTGCCAAGAAGAAAAAAGAAGAAACTGAAGAAATTCCTGCCGAAGAAAAATCAGAGAACATCGTTGAAGAGACTCCTATCATCGAGACTTCTATTGTTGAAGAAAGACAAGAGATTTACGAGACATTGCCAGAAAGAAAAACGAATCATTCTAATGCCAACGCTAACGTAAATGCAAACGTCAACACCAACACTGAGGAAGTTAAACATCCAAGAAGAGACGACCTCATTTCGGAATTCGATGCTGTAGTCAATGCAGAAGGTGTTTTGGAAATAATGCCAGACGGCTACGGATTCTTGCGTTCTTCCGATTACAACTATCTCAACTCACCTGACGATATTTATGTTTCTCAATCACAAATAAAATTGTTCGGTCTTAAGACCGGCGATAGCATACAAGGTATGATCAGACCTCCTAAGAGCGGCGAGAAATACTTCCCACTCATCAAGGTCAATAAAATCAACGGCTTGACACCAGAACAAGTGAGAGACCGTATCCCATTCGATTTCCTCACTCCGCTTTTCCCGACAGAGAAGTTTAAACTCACAGGACATAACGGAGGGACAATCTCAACAAGAATCATGGACCTCTTCGCTCCTATCGGCAAAGGTCAACGCGGTCTCATCGTGGCTCAACCTAAGACAGGTAAGACAGTTTTGCTGAAAGAAGTCGCTAATGCTATCGCAGCTAATCACCCAGAGGTTTATCTTATTATATTGTTAATCGATGAACGTCCGGAAGAAGTCACCGATATGGCAAGAAGCGTTAACGCAGAAGTCATCTCCTCGACATTCGACGAACCAGCAGAGAAACACGTCAAGATTGCAAACATCGTTTTGGAGAAAGCAAAACGCTTGACAGAATGCGGACACGACGTTGTGATATTGTTAGACTCTATCACACGTTTGGCTCGTGCCTTCAACACAGTGTCGCCAGCATCAGGCAAGGTTCTCTCCGGCGGTGTCGAAGCCAACGCACTTCAAAAACCTAAACGTTTCTTCGGTGCAGCACGTAACATCGAAAACGGAGGTTCACTCACAATCTTAGCAACAGCCTTAATTGATACAGGATCTAAGATGGATGAAGTCATCTTCGAAGAGTTCAAGGGAACAGGTAATATGGAGCTTCAGTTAGACAGAAGATTATCGAACAAGCGTATCTATCCTGCCATCGACATCGTGGCTTCTGGTACACGCCGCGACGACTTGTTAGTTGACGAAAGGACATTAGCAAGAGTATGGGCTCTCAGAAACCACTTCGCAGATATGACACCTGTCGAGGCGATGGAATTCCTCAAAGACAGAATATCAAAGACACACTCCAACGAAGAGTTTCTTGCTACGATAGATAAATAATAGGAACGTATCGCATACATCCACTTAAGTCGCCGAGACTAAGTATGACGCGTCAGTTACACAAATTTAGTTTATTGTGTAGCTGACGCTTTTCATCTGTCAGTTCTCCTAACTCTTATTTGTTGTGCTTGTCCTACTATGTTCTTTTGCAATAAGAATCGAACGGTTTAATTTTTCTATAAACCATTGTTTGTCTGGCAAACATGTGAGATACTGAGCAACCTTTATGTGGTCTTCATTCAGCATCATTAGTTCAATATGCTCTGTGTTACCCTCGCTGCATAATAATAAACCTATAGGTGGATTTTCATCTGGTTGCATGTCATACTTTTGCATGTACTTAAGATACAATTCCATTTGTCCTTTATACTCTGGTTTGAATTTTCCAAGTTTCAAATCAATAGCTACCAAACATTTCAGTTTACGATGATAGAATAGTAAATCCAAATAATAATCGGTTCCATCAATGGTAAAACGCTTTTGACGCTCTAAAAAAGCAAATCCCTGTCCTAATTCCAAAATAAAAGACTCTAATTGTTTAGCAATCGCATCTTCAAGTTCTTTTTCTGAATAATAGTTGTTTAATCCCAAGAAATCCAGTATATATGAGTTGCGTAACACGACATCGGATTCCATGTATGTAGGTGTAACTTTTTCAAGAGTCTTAACAATTTTATCTTCCGGTTTTACAGCTATCAACGAACGTTCATAGGTCATTCTGTCTTGTTTTTCTCTTAACTGTCTTACACTCCAATGCTCAGCAATACTCATTTGCTGATAAAATAACCTTTGGTATTGTCTTCGATGGTAACAAGTTCCAAAAAATGGCTCCATGTCAATGTTTGCGACAGTGTCGCAAACATTTCTTTATCACTATAGCATTGGGCTATTTTCATCATTCTTGTCACTGCCGAATATGTGTATCCTTTACCATATCGCTCTGTCAATCTTTGCGACAGTGTCGCAAGAATCTTGTTTCCATAGGCAGAATACTGTTTGTAGCCCATATCCTCGTTGATGTAATGACCAATATGCCAAAACATCATATTGGCATGTTTGTTTACATATACAACAACTTCTTGCCGTGCATGGTCTATAATATCAACAACGCCTAAATATAGATTGTTAGTTATGCTATCTATTCTTTGAGAATCCATCATTTCATTGGTCATTTTTCTTCTATTATAATTTACAAACAAATCCTTCAACTCTTCCTTTCTTTCTTATTCTTTCCTCAAAAGTTCGACAATTTCTGCTTGCGATTCTTTCATCTTCGTATCAAAATCTATCGCTTCATCACGGTTCTTGAATTCGATGTATTTGCTTGGAACAAAAAACCGTCCATTCATAATGCTTATTTCTATGTTGGATGTAAAATGAGTTCTTTTTTATAAATCAGTGGGAATCCGTAAGATCTGTGAGATTTAAAATATTCCGAGGATTTTAAGATTCTCTTTATAAGCTTGTTCCAACTCAGAAATCATATTATCGACGATTTTTTTTGCCGTAGGTATGTCTCTTATGATAGCAGCAACCTGCCCTATCTCAAGTTCACCGTTTTCGACATCGCCTAAAAAGATTCCCTGCTGCGCCTTACCGCGACCCAAAATCTCCTGCAATTCTTCCTTCGTTGCACCTGACTGCTCAGCAGCATCAACTTGTTCAAAGAATTTGTTCTTCACTAACCTGGTCGGGCTTATCTTCTTGAGCGAAAGCATAGTATCGCCTTCTTTCAATGTAGTACACAATGTTTTAAATTCAGGACTTGCGCTACTTTCGCTACAGACAGCAAAACGACTTCCTACTTGTACGCCTTCTGCGCCCAAGGCGAGACAAGCCAACATAGCATCACCGGTAGCAATACCACCGGCAGCAATGAGAGGAATATCTAACACCTTCTTCACGGCAGGAATCAACACCATAGTAGTCGTTTCCTCGCGACCATTGTGACCGCCAGCCTCAAAGCCTTCTGCCACAACAGCATCGACGCCAGCCTGCTGCGCTTTAAGAGCGAATTTGGAACTCGACACGACATGTGCTACCTTGATACCATTATCGTGCAAAATCTCTGTCCACAACTGAGGATTTCCTGCCGAGGTAAAAACAATAGGTACCTTCTCCTCTATTATCACCTCCATCAGGTCTTTAGAATAAGGCGACATCAACGGGACATTGACGCCGAAAGGTTCTTTGGTCAGTTCTCTACATTTTGCAATATGCTCGCGCAACATATCCGGCTTGAGCGAACCGGCGCCAATGAGTCCGAGGCCGCCGGCATTAGTGACAGCAGCTGCCAACTTAGCGCCGCTACACCATACCATTCCTCCCGAGATTATAGGATACCTTATCCCAAACAAACGAGTGACTCTATTATCTATCTTTTCCATATCTTATCTAACAAATAAAAAAAACGAATGTCCTTATCTTAACAGTAAATTGTAATATCAGAAAATTTCAACGAGGTCGTCTTTCGTGAGTCCGTTGAAATCGCCGGAGCTCATCAAGCCGATGACGACATTTTCTTTAGGAACATCATTAAACATTTCAAGCAACTCACCTTTGGAATGGACGACTTTTATATCTTTGCGAGCGAAACCTTCCACTATCCTCTCGTCGCTCATCATCTCCAATTTTTTGATTGCCACAGCATGAGGATCATAGAAAACGACAGCCTTCTCGCAGTCGGCCAAACAATGTTCGTAATGATTGATAAACACCTCGCTAAGACTGCTATAAGTGTGAAGTTCAAAGACAATCACCAGATATTTGTCGCGATATTGTTCTCTCAAAGCCTTTGCTGTCGCCAATACTTTTGAAGGCGCGTGAGCGAAGTCGCGGAAAATCAGGCTATTTTTTTCCTTGTTTTCTGACATCAGTTCAAGACGACGCGAAGCTCCCTTGAACGAGGCTATAGCCTCATAAAATATCTCATCACTGATACCTATTTTGTTACAAACATTACGAGCTGCATTGATATTCTTCATATTATGCTCGCCAAATATCTGCATCTTAATTTTCTTGTCACCGCTAATGAGGTAAGTACTTTCGCCGTCTGTATGATATTCGTGAATATCGTATACGAAAGCCGGCGCCTTGGAAGTGGCAGCTATCTTCTTCGCTTCAACATCATTGACGTCGTAGATAAGACATCCACCCTCTTCTATAGTATCGACATAAATTCTAAACTGTTCAAGATAAGAGTCGAATGTTGGAAAGACGTTGACATGATCCCAGCCGATGCCACTTATCACAGCGATATGAGGATGATACTTATGGAACTTCGGCACTCTATCGATTGGCGAAGTTAGATATTCGTCGCCTTCAATCACCATATATTTTGCTGTCTCGCTGAGACGTACCATCACGTCGAAACCTTCAAGTTGTGCGCCCACCATAAAATCCGTTTCAACGCCGGCATATTTCATCACATGAAGAATCATTGATGTTATCGTTGTCTTTCCATGGCTTCCGCCTATGACGATTCTGGTTTTGTCTTTACTTTGTTCGTAGAGATATTCCGGATAAGAATAGACTTTCAGTCCGAGTTCTTGTGCGCGAATCAGTTCAGGGTTATCGATACGCGCGTGCATTCCGAGTATTACGGCTTCGTACGAATCGTCCAATATTTCAGGATGCCAGCCTATCTGTTCTGGCAAGATACCTTCATTCTTAAGACGTGTTTTTGATGGATCGAAAATCTCGTCATCGGAACCTGTCACTTCGTAACCTTTTCTATGTAAGGCAATAGCGAGGTTATGCATCGCGCTTCCTCCTATAGCAATAAAATGTACTTTTCTCATAACATTACTTTTTCGCAAAGATAATAAAAGAGACGCCATAAAAATATGACGTCTCTTAAATAAATCGATATTAATTTTTTATTATTTGTTAACGACAACTTTTTCAGAAACCACGTTACCTTCCATTGTCTCGATATTGACATAATACATACCATTTGACCATGATTCTGTATTTATTTCAAGCATATCGGAATTAACCTCTTGGGAGAAGACCAACTGTCCTGAGACATTATAGACACTGACTTTGCTGATATTGTCTGCCGAGACACTGATGAACGAAGTTGCTGGATTTGGATAGACAGTTGCATTTACTTCTGCTACTTCGTCAACGCTAACTGTTTGAACGGTAAACTCAACAGGCAAAACATATCTGAATGCGTTTTCTGTAGGGCTACCTGTTATCAATGTTGCATTGCTCTTATTTTTGATTCCCCAGAATCCCGAGCCGGCACCTTCACCGTTGGCATTCTTAATGATGAAACGATAGCAGCCTATTTCTGTCAAGTTAACAATCTCTGTATAAACCTTGTTTGCATCTTCAAATGTGAAAGTATGAATAGTCTCGTCTGTATCCATATTAACGATTTCGATACTTTGTTCTTCAGGATTATTACCTGTTTTTATTTGAATTTTCATATAACCCTCAGCGAGTTCAATAGGAGCTTCTGAGTTAAATGTATATATATTATCGAAGCCATATTCGTCGGCATTGCTACCGTTAATAGTAACAGCTTCGATTGTCACTGATGAAGAACCATTCATGTTGATGATTTCAGACATAACGAAATCTTCTGATTCTCCATTGGCGAGATTACCTTCCCAAGTATAAGAACCCAAATCCATATCGTTATCACCTGTGATGTTAAACAATACTGAAGTCAAGTTCTCATTGCCATAGTTTTTGATAGTTAAGCGAGGTTGCATCTCATCTGAACATAATCCGACAGGAGTCTCTTCCATCAATGTGATACCCATATCGTGTTGAGCTGTAAGATTTGCGAGAGAAAGTTTCACTGCTTGATAAACCTCTTTGTTACCTGCATAGTTTTGAACCCAAGCCACCAACTCGCAGTTTTCTCTTGGCAGACCTGCCATATCGAAATCAAAACTAAATGAACCAGTATCTGTTGTCAATTGTGTTCCGTTTTGATTTGGAATCATATCTCTTGTAACATAATTGACTTCAGACATACCTTGCCATCCGTGTTGGATATGAGATTCTGTTAAAACTACAAACAATCTGGCATCAGTAGCGTTACATGTTCCAACTTTTGCCACATCAATATTGACAGTGCAAACCGAACCTTCTTTATAGTTTAACGACATGTCTATTGAATAAGGACTTGTCACATTGATACGTTGGTTATAAGCATTTAAGCCTTGGTTATAAGCCTGTTGTGCATGTTGTTCATTACCGCCATTTCCCGACATTGATGGAGAGAGCATACCATCGACTTTCACTGTTGGATAGCCGGAGATGTAATAATAATTAGCGCGAGCATTTGTCTCATTGGTATAAAACTTAGGGATAGAGAAAGCGCTTGTGTGGTAAGCCACTGCTGCTACAGACTTACCTTCTTCCAACAATCGTCCTATACCAGATGCTGCACCTGGACACCATGGACAGTTAACGCCAGTAAACACTTCAAATAAAACACACTCTCTTGCTACGTTTTGAGCAAGAACCGAACTCGATA
This sequence comes from Bacteroidales bacterium, assembly GCA_017461665.1. Taxonomy (GTDB): domain Bacteria; phylum Bacteroidota; class Bacteroidia; order Bacteroidales; family F082; genus Limimorpha. Next base: position 18,534 of record JAFTXI010000025.1, read on the forward strand.
ACACTATCGAGATGATAAATGTAAATAATGCTTTTTTCATTTTAATAAATTTATTTCACTATAATTTTTTGTGATGTTCTTATTCCGTTTTTTGTTTCAACACTTATGTAATATAATCCTGTTGTCCATGTATTTACGTCGATGACAACTTTTGTATTTTCCGTTTTCTCGCTATAAACCAATTGTCCTGATGCATTATAGACACTGATTTCACTTAAGTTATCTGCTGAAATATTAACAAGTTCTGAAGCTGGATTTGGATAAATCACCACATTCGACTTCTTATATGTGTCGGCAATGCTTTCTTCAGAGAACATTAACTCAAATGGGAATTCATATCTGAAAGCATTTTCTGTATTACTACCCATAATAACAGTTTCTTTGTCGGCATCTTTAACGCCCCAGAATCCATTACCTATGCCAGCTCCATTAGCACTTTTCATAACTACTCTATAGCAGCCATATTCTGTGAATGTATATTCCTCTTGGTACATCTTGTTTGGTTCTGAGAACGAATACGACTGAATAACTTCTTGAGAATCCATATCCATAATATCAACAGTGATAGGATTGTCGCCTGTCTTGAGTTGTAATTTCATATAACCATCAGGAAGATTATATGGAGTTGAAGCGTCATAAAGATAAATGTTATCGAATGAATATTCGTCGGCATTGTTTCCATTTAAGTTAAGCAATTCTATTCTAACTGAACCTGTTTCACCAAAGTCTATTTCATCAAAAATTATTTCTGTTTGCATACCTTTAGGAAGTGTACCTGTCCATTCCTCATTACCGAGTTCTGTACCTGTACCGTCAACGATATTGAAAGTTGCTGATGTTATTGTTTCTGATCCATAGTTTCTGAATGTCATACGAGGTTTTATCATACCTGAGCATGATTCTGGAGAAACTTCTTCTATTTTAGTGATACCCAAATCGTATTGAGAAAGTGCGTCAGCAATAGACAATTTAACTGCTTGATACACTTCTCTACTTCCATTATAATTTTGAACCCAAGCTATCAATTGGAGATTTTCCTTTTTATAACCTGCCACACTAAACAATTCAGTTATTTCTTGTGAGTCTGACTTTATCTCTACGCCTGATGAAGAAGTAACGATATCACGGACAACAGCATTCAATTCAGAAAGACCACCCCATTGTTGTTGGATATGTGACTCTGTCAAAGCGATAAATAATCTCACATCATTACCATCACAATCAGCGACCTTATTAACGACGGCCTTAACTTGGCATTGTGTTCCTGAATGATAATCGAAGGAAAGGTCGATTGAAAATGGACTTAGAACATTAATACGTTCGTCATAATGAGGCTTATACTTATTATATTGTGTTTGACCTTGGCTCGCAGTTCCACCACCTTCCATTCTTATCATACCATCAATCATGACTGTTGGGAAAGCTTGAACGCTATAATAAGTTGCTCTACCATTTGTTTCTGCTGTTGCATACTCAGGAGGTGAGTAATATGAATTATGGAATGCCAATGGTGCAATAGACAGACCTTCTTCCAACATCATAGCGATTCCTTGTGCAGCCGCTGGACAGAATCCACAACCGATTCCCGTAAACGCTTCAATTAAAACACATTCTCGTGCTACACCCTGTGCCATAACATTTCCTGCTATCAACACAGAGGCTACAATTGTAAGTAAAAACTTCTTCATTTTTTTTGATCGATTAATTTGTGAATATTCCTATTTTAATGATTCGCAAATTTACATTTTTTCTTTGAAAATATCTTCCTTCTTATCATATTATTTCTCATTTTTGCAAAAAAATATTATGCTCAACAGATTGCTCATAAAACACTTCATCGATTACCTCCGATTGGAGCAGTCGCTGTCAGACAACAGCGTCAGTGCCTACTTGCACGACATCGAACTTTTCTTGCAATTTTTAGAAAGCATAAATCATTCATTATCACTAAAGGAAATCAAACAGGAAGACATTGAATCTTTTTTCGCATATCTTTACGACTTAGGTTTTTCGGCAAGTTCTCAGGCAAGGATTTTGTCAGGTTTGAAAAAGTTTTTCACATATCTCATCAAAGAAAAATTAATAACAGAGAATCCCACCTTACTTATTTCATCTCCAAGCGTAGGTCGTCATTTACCCGATGTTCTCTCCTATCAAGAGATTATCAAGATGATTGATTCCATCGACTTAAGCGAACCATTTGGACATCGCAACAAAGCCATACTCGAAGTCTTGTATGCTTGCGGTTTGAGAGTTTCAGAACTTATCTCATTGAAGATAAGCAATATTTATGTCGAAGACGAATTTGTAAGAGTCATCGGCAAAGGAAACAAGGAACGTCTGATACCGATTAGTAGTTCTACTCTAAAGACTTTATTCCTATATATTAATGGTGAAAGAAAAATGCAAGATATCAATCCTAAGTTTTCCGACACCGTATTTATTAACAGACGCGGTTCTAACTTAAGTCGTCAGATGATTTTCTTAATCATTAAGAGACTTGCTGAGGAGAATGGCATCAAAAAAAATATCGGACCACACACGATCCGACATTCTTTTGCTACACATCTGTTGGAAGGAGGCGCCGACTTGAGGGCCGTTCAACAAATGCTCGGTCATTCAAGCATCAGCACTACAGAGATTTACACTCACGTCTCCGACCAATATCTAAGAGAGATAATTTCCTTATATCACCCTCGTTTTAATGATGATTCTCAATAAATCATCTTGCCTTGTGCATCGACTATAACACCCCATACGACATCTATCAGTTCGCCTTCGTTGAAATAGAAGTCGAGCATCAGTTCGTCATAAATCAAACAAGTGTCACCTTCTTGTTCCTCCTCATCAAATTCCTTATAACCATTTCTTTTCATCAAGTCGATGATTTTCTTGCGATCCATGTCATAGACGCGTTCACCAAACAGAAGTGCGTCAGTATTAGTTGTAGAGATACTTGAAACAATAGTATTCGCCATTCCTTCAAAACAAATTGAGATCTCTTCCTCGTCATAATCATAAAGAATTGAACGATTCTCATCACCTTCTTCCAAAGGCTCCATCTCCTCATTGTTTGATGGTTCTCCCATAATGTTAACAATCTCTTCTATCGACATCCCAAACTTAATGTCGCCGCAGCCTTTTAATGGTTCTATTGTTATTTCTTTCATATTAAAAATATTATTTATTCAAATCGTATTGATTTCGATGGATCTATATTATTGATAACCATTGTCGGTATTAACATCATCAAAGCCCAAAGCAAGAAAGTCCCTAAATTCAAAAGTAGTATGTAAGAGAAATTCAATTCAATAGGCACCGATGACAGATAATATGATTCCGGTGAAAGTTTGATAATTTCTGTATATTTCTGTATAAGGCAGAGTCCAATTCCTAATAAATTACCGAACAACATACCTATTAATAATATCTTGCGTGAACGCTGTAAGAAAATCTTTCTGATGAAAGCATTATTGGCTCCCATCGATTTCAATATTCCAATGGTTGAAGTTCTTTCCAAGACTATTATCAGAAGCATACTAATTATCGTAATTCCAGCGACGACGAGCATAAGGACGATGATTATCACCACATTCATGTCTTGAAGTTCAAGCCAATCAAATATTTGCGGATACAACTCGTCGGCGGTATAAGAAACGAGATTTGTCGGAATGCTATAATAGATGAAATTATTTGCTTCGTTGACATCGAAATCTTCTACCAGTTTTATCTCGAGATGACCGACATGATTATCTTCCCAACCATTAAGACGTCTTATCTGGTTGAGGTCGCAGTATATAAAACGCTCGTCGCATTCTGTAAGACCCGTTTCATAAATTCCTTTGATAGTAAATTTTCTTCCACGCGTTTTCATATCTTCACCTACGAACCATAATCTAACGTCATCGCCTTGATTTAGAAGCATCTTATCTGCAATAATTTTAGAAACGACAACATCATTGGAGCGTACTTCATCGGAATATTGCGGAATGTCGCCGGAAATCAGATTAGATTTTATATAAGTCCAATCATAATCCTTGTCAACGCCTTTTAGTACCATACCGTGAATTTCCTCGTCAGTCTTGATGATTCCGGCTTTATTTGCAGTCGGATAAATTGACTCGATGAAAGGCAGCGACAATTTTGATTTGATGAGTGTATCATATAGAAAAGGTGTCTCCTCAATTGACTCATTTTGATTTAAAACCTGAATCTGAATCGGAGACACGAATCCCACAACTTTATCTTTAATCTGATTCTTAAAACCAACAACAACAGCTAAGGAAATCAACATTATAGAGATACCCAAGGCTATGCTTATTATAGCTATCTTCATTACTATCGAAGAAAGATTACCCTTCGACAGTGAAAAAATTCTTGATGATATAAACCTTGTTGCTTTCATTTTTTTCTTATCATTGCAAAAATAATCAAATATTTAAGTATGCAAAAGATTTTTTTGTTTTTATTCGCAATTATTTGTGTTTGCAGCGATTTACATTCGCAGTCAAGAAGCATAAGAAACATTCCTGAAGCAGAGGACGCGATTGTTGGAGCATCGCGTTTAGAACTATATCTATCTGATTTACAAAACAAGAACGTTGGTGTCGTTGCCAATCAAACGAGTATCTTCAACAACACTCACCTTATAGATACGCTTTTGAGTGAAGGCGTCGTCATAAAAAAAATATTCACTCCCGAACATGGCTTTAGAGGCTCTGCCGATGAAGGCGCCGTCGTCAACAATAGTATTGACGAGAAAACACAGTTGCCAATAATATCTTTATACGGCAACAATAAAAAACCTAATTCCACACAACTTGAAGACATCGACATTCTCCTATTTGATTTACAAGATGTTGGAACGCGTTTTTACACATATATCTCTACAATGACTTACATCATGGAAGCTGCAGCCGAAAACAACATTCCTGTTATTGTCCTCGATCGTCCTAATCCTAACGGATTTTATATCGACGGACCTGTCTTAGAAAAAGAAAACACTTCATTCGTAGGCTTGCATCAAGTTCCTGTAGTCTATGGACTTACCATCGGAGAATATGCTTTGATGGTCAATGGAGAATATTGGTTGAAAGACAGTCTGCAATGCGACTTAAAGGTCGTTCCTCTTGGAAACTACGATAGAAAATCTATTTATAGATTGACTGTCAAACCTTCGCCTAATCTTCCAAATTGGGAATCTGTTTATCTCTACCCTTCCTTATGTTTTTTTGAAGGAACGATTGTCAGCGTTGGTCGCGGCACCGAAACTCCATTTCAAGTCTATGGACATCCCGACATGAACGATGATTTTTCCTTTACGCCAAGACAAGCCGAAAGCAGAAAAGAACCACTACTTTGCAACAAAGAATGTTTTGGAGAGAATCTACTCGATTATGCGCATAACTTTAAAAACAACGAAAAAGAATTAAATCTCACCTGGATTATAAACGCTTACAATCAATTGAAAGACAATGAAAAATTCTTCAACAACTTTTTCATTAAGTTAGCAGGAACAGATAATCTCAGGAAACAAATTATAGAAGGACTTTCGGAAGACGAGATTCGTGCAAGTTGGAAGGAAGATCTTGAAAAATACAAGAAAATTAGAGTTAAGTATTTGTTATATAAAGACTAAATATTAAAAAAACGACTAACGTTAATCTTAACATTAGTCATTTTCATTTTGTTATAAGAAACGTTAATTTGTCTTTCCTGGATATACCTTAAGAGCTTCGTGAAGGATACTCATAGCCTCATTGAGGTCTTCTTTTTTAAGGCAGTAACTTATTCTCACCTCTTGAGTACCACGACCTTCTGTCGAATAAAATCCACTTGCCGGAGCCATCATGACAGTCTTTCCATTATGATTAAAATCAGTCAACATCCATTTGCAGAATCTCTCGCTGTCGTCAATTGGGAGGTGAGCTACGATATAGAACGCGCCCTTTGGTATTGGGCAATAGGCACCTTCAATTTTCTTGATTCCTTCGATGCAAACATCACGACGCGATTCATATTCTCTTACGATATCGTCGTAGTATGATTGAGGGCTGTCGAGAGCGGCCTCACCTGCGACCTGACCAAATGTAGGTGGCGACAAGCGAGCCTGAGCGAATTTCATTGCAGCCGCGATAAGTTCCTTATTTTTAGAAATCATACGACCGATACGGATACCGCATGCACTAAATCTCTTTGATGCAGAGTCGATTAAAATAACGTGATCTTCAATACCTTTCAAGTTTAATGCTGAGTAGTGAGTTGCTTTTTCATAGCAGAACTCACGATACACCTCGTCAGAAATCAAGAAGATGTCATATTTCAATACGATTTGACGCAATGTTTCCATCTCCTCTTTTGAGTAGAGATAACCTGTTGGGTTGTTTGGATTACATATTAATATAGCCTTTGTTCTTGGTGTGATTGCTTTCTCAAATTCAGAGATGTCTGGCAGAGCGAAACCTGTTTCTATTGATGAATAAATAGGTTTTACTTTCACGCCGACATTTTTTGCGAAGCCGTTATAGTTAGCATAGAACGGTTCTGGAATAATGACTTCGTCGTCTGGATCCATAATTGTCATGAATGACATTAATAAAGCTTCCGAGCCACCTGTTGTGATAATCATTTCATCAGGTTCTACGTGAACACCTACCTTGTCGTAATACTCGCACAATTTCTTTCTGTATGAGAGAGTACCTTGTGAAGGACTATATTTAACCACTTTTTCAGTATAGTTACGTACTGCTTCAAGTGCGCGTTGAGGAGTCTCGAGATCCGGTTGACCGATATTAAGATGAAACACTTCTATTCCTCTTTCTTTAGCGGCATCGGAGAAAGGCACTAATTTTCTGATTGGTGATGCCGGCATATTTTGAGCTTTTTTAGAGATTTGTGGCATAATAAAAATTGTTTAATGTTAAAAAAAAAGCCATCATTGTTAAATGATAGCTTATGTTTTGTTAATTAAAATGATGAATTATTCACTGGAGATGCATTCATTGAGTTATCTTTCATAGGAAGCGCCTCTGTTTGTTCTGGTAAGATCTTTCCTCTAATATAGAGTTTCACATCTTTATTTGTCTTGGCATTAGAGTATATTGTGACATATTTACTAAAACTACCAGGACGATTTGTGTTTTTGTAGGTAACTTTTATCACATCTGTATCACCAGGAAGAATTGGTTTCTTTGGCCATTCCGGGACTGTACAACCGCAAGAAGATTTTGGTTGTGACAGTATCAGAGGTTCGTTACCTGTATTTTTAAAAACAAATTCGTATGTTCCGTTACCATTGAAAGGTATTTCCCCAAACTGATGCGAAGTTTTTTCAAATGTTATTTCTGGACCATTTTCAGAAACTGTCTGAGCTTCAGCGAATGAAAGCATGAGAAACAATGAACAAAATACTGCTAATAAATTTTTCATATCAATAAATTTTACGTTAAAACAATTAATAATATTACGCTCCAAAGTTACATATTTTTCTTTAAAAAATGACAATTATAATTTTTTTTATTTTTTTTGAAAAAAGTGTTTTTTCGATTATTTTTTTTTCTATCTTTGCACTCGCAAAACGGCGAGGTAGCTCAGTTGGTTAGAGCGTCGGATTCATAACCCGGAGGTCATGAGTTCAATTCTCATCCTCGCTACATGGGAAGTCTCAAGATTTTGAGACTTCTTTTTTTTACTTTTACAGAATAAATCCTCTTGTGTTTTAGATAATTTTAATTGAATTGCGGATATATTTTTTACAAAGATAGTTTTACTAGCATAAATAAGTTAAATTTTAAACAATTATTTTTATTATTTTTGCAACGTAAAACGAGCAGTATTAACAAATGACAGCATTCAAATTAGTTTTGAAGCGTTTATATTTTTTAGGTCTCCTTTTGGTGTTGAATTCTATCATCTTTCCAACAATAACAAAAGGACAAGATACTATTTTCAACATACCACCCTACACTATAAAAATTGACACCATCACAAGAATAGATACCACATACATAATAGACACAATAATAAACAGTTACACATTTATCGTGACTGACACCATTTACAACGTTACAGAAGAAGACAATACCAACAATTTCTCTGTACATCATAAGTTTGAAGGAAACTTCGGCATCACATTGAATCAGTTAGCTATAACTCATTGGGCAGCCGGTGGTGAAAGCAACGGCAGCGGAAAAGTAATGTCTAACATGACATATAGATACGACCGGAAGTTATTTAATTACGTACTCAACGGTATCTTTGCATACGGCATGTCCAACTATACCAAAGACAAACGATACGAAAAAAGCGAAGACCGATGCGAAGTATCAATGACAATGTCGAACAACAACAGTAAAAATCTCACATTTACCTCAATTGCCTCGTTAAAAACTCAGTTTAGCAACGGTTACTCCTACCCTAACGATTCCATTCCTATTTCAAGATTCTTCGCTCCAGCATATCTCAATATATCAGCAGGTTACAACTATAACATTAAAGATTATCTGTCCGTTTACATAAGTCCTATAGCAGGTAAAATGACATTCGTTACAGATCAAAGACTAGCCGACTTAGGTTCGTATGGTGTCGAAGCTGGCTACTGGAATGTTTACAATGGTGATAGTACCTGGGTTAAGGGTAAAAATTTACTTAGCGAGTTAGGTATCAATGTTTTAATAAAATACAAACAAAATTTTAAAAATAAAATCTCCATTTTCTCAACCTTAAACCTATATAATAATTATATGGACCCGAACAAATCGAACAGATGGAACATTGATGTTGACTGGGAAACCGGATTGAGATTCACAATCAACGAACATATCTCAGCAGTTATCAACATTCATCTGATATACGACGATAATATTAGATTCGCAGTTACAGAAATCATCGATGGAACAGAAATTACCAAACAAATACCAATATTACAATTTAAAGAGTCGCTTGGTATTTCTTTTTTATATAAATTTGCGACAAATTAACTAATGTAATAATGAATATCTTAGTAACAGGTTGCAACGGTCAGTTAGGCAGCGAGTTCCGCAAAATCTCTAATTATGAAGAGGAACATAATTGGTCGTTTACAGATATAGACACTTTAGATATATGCAACAACAAAGCAATAGAAGATTATTTATCAAAAAACAAAATCGATATTTGCATTAATTGTGCGGCATATACTGCTGTCGATAAAGCAGAAGACGAGGGAAAGGAAAGTGCAGAACTAATCAACGTGAGAGCTGTTGAGTATTTAGCAAACAATTGTAAATCAAACAACATACTTTTGATACATATCTCAACTGACTATATCTTCGATGGAACATCGGCACGCGCATACACAGAAAACGACAATGCTTGTCCTGAAACGGTTTATGGGAAAACGAAATATGCAGGTGAACAAAAAATAGTTTCATCAGGTTGTTCATATATTATAGTTAGAACGTCATGGCTCTACTCCTCTTTTGGCAACAATTTTGTAAAGACGATGTTAAGATTAGGCAGTGAACGACAATATGTTAATGTGGTCAACGATCAGAATGGAAATCCCACATGGGCTTACGATCTTGCCAACGCTATTTTGCTGCTTATCAGAAGAAACGGCGTTAAAGAAATAAAAGAGGTTTTCAATTTTTCTAACGATGGAATTATTCCTTGGAGTAACTTTGCGGAAGCCATCTTTCATATTGGTGGCAAGAATTGCGAAGTGCGTTCTATCAGCACAGAAGAATACGGCAGCAAAGCCAAACGTCCGCTATTCAGCGCATTAGACAAAACCAAGATTAAAGAATTTACTGGAATCAAAATACCATTTTGGAGAGATAGCTTGATAAAATGTATTGAAGAAATTAATAACAATAATAATTAAAACTTTAACTATGAAAAGCGAGAACACAGAAATCGTCGAAAGAGCAAAGGCATGGTTATCTGACCAATACGATGCTACTACAAGGAAACAAGTCCAAGATTTAATCGACAATAACCCTGAAGAGTTATTGGAAAGTTTCTATAAGAACTTAGAATTTGGAACCGGAGGCTTAAGAGGTATAATGGGCGTAGGAACCAATAGAATGAATACCTACACCGTGGCTATGGCAACACAAGGCTTTGCCAACTACATAAAAAAAATGTTCCCTGAAGTAGAACAACCAAAAGTCGCTATTGCATACGATTGTAGAAACAATAGTAAAGAATTTGCAAAGGCTACAGCAGATGTCATGTCGGCCAATGGAATTAGGGTATATATTTTCAACGACTTAAGACCAACTCCAGAATTATCTTTTGCCATCAGAGAATTAAAATGTCAAGCCGGCGTTGTTGTAACAGCATCGCATAATCCAAAAGAATACAACGGATATAAAGCTTATTGGGAAGACGGCGGACAATTGGTCAGTCCTCACGACAAGAATGTGATTGCCGAGGTTGAAAAAATCACAGATATTTCAATGGTCAACTTCAAAGCTAATGAGAGTTTGATTGAATATCTCAATGAACAATTCGATGAGATTTATATTGATAAAATCATCGGTTTATCATTATCACCTAAATCAATTGATAAACATAAAGATATGACTTTTGTATATACACCTATTCACGGAACTGGAGGTCAGATAATTCCGCGATTGTTTGCAAAAGCCGGATTCAATAATGTTTGCTGCGTTGAAGAGCAGATGATTGTCGATGGCAACTTCCCTACTGTAGTTTCTCCAAATCCTGAAGAGAAAGCTGCCATGACAATGGCAATTGAAAAAGCCAAAGAAGTAAATGCCGATGTTGTTTTGGCGACAGACCCCGATGCCGACAGAGTTGGTATTGCTGTTAAGGACGAAAATGGCGAATACGTATTGTTGAATGGAAATCAAACCGCGACTATCTTAACTTATTACCTCTTAACACGTTGGTACGAGTTAGGCAAATTTAAGGGAAAAGAATATATTGTTAAAACTATTGTCACAACAGAATTATTATTCGATATTGCCAATAAATTTAGCGTTAAGAAATTCGACGTTTTGACAGGTTTTAAATTTATTGCCGATAAGATTTTAAACAATCCAGATATGACATTCATCGGTGGAGGTGAAGAAAGTTACGGATTCTTAATCGGAGATTTTGTTCGCGATAAAGATGCCAATAGTGCATGTTTTATGATTGCCGAAGTTGCAGCATGGGCAGCCGAACACAACAAGAGTCTTTATCAGATGTTAAAAGAAATTTACAAAGAATTCGGATTCTACAAGGAAAGTCTTCTCTCTCTGACAAAGAAAGGCATCAGTGGTAATGAAGAAATCAAAAACATGATGTATAAATTTAGGACAAATCCTCCTAAATATATCTTAGGATCAAGAATCGTTGAGATTAAAGATTATAAATTAGGCATCTGCAAGGACAATAACATCGGTATTGAAACTGTCATTAACTTACCAAAATCAGATGTTTTGCAATTCATCACGGAAGACGGCACAAAGATAAGCATCAGACCTTCAGGAACTGAACCTAAAATTAAATTCTATTTTGGTACAAAAGCCAAACTCAACGACATCAACGATTTCGACAATGTCAACAAGGAATTAGACTTCAGATTGGGAGAATTATCAAAACTCTTTTCAGAATAATTGATTATTCCCCAATACGATTGATAGCATCTACTGCCAATTGATAATCAGGATTTTTTCTTAAGATTTGGCGGTAGATGTTTTTTGCATTAATAAAGTCACCCATTTGTTCGTATGTCACGCCCTTATTAAACAAGGCATTAATAGAAGTAGGATCCATCTCAAGCACCTTGTTAAAACATTCCATCGCTTTTTCATTTTCTCCCAAATACACCAAGTAAACATAACCTTTGTTATATATAAGGTTATAATTGTCTGGCATCACATTCAGCAAAGTATCATAATATGACAGAGCTTCTTCTGGAAAACCATTATCCTGCAAATACATAGCATAATCATAATACAAAGAATAATCTTCTGGTGATTTAGCTATTGATTCTTTAAAGAAAGACTTCGCCAAAGTATCACCTTGAGCGGCATAGATATGAGCTATTTGTATTTTTGGTTCAATGAAATCATCATCTTGGATACGAGATGTCATAAAGTTCTTCATTGCTACAGCAGTATCATTAGCAGACAAAGCTATCATACCACGCATAAAATAAGCTCTCGGATTAAATCTGTCTAATTCTAAAGCCTTGTCAATATATGCGTTAGCCAATTGAGCATTACCTTGCAAGAAACTCAATTCTGACAATTTCACAATTGGACGAGAATCTAAAGGCGCATATTCACAAGCCTTGTTTAATGTCAACAAAATATTATCTTCATCACCTAAGAAATAATACAAATCAGCTAAGACTAAATGAGCGTCTATATTTTTTCTATCGATAGACAAAGCTGTATTGATATTTTGCATAGCTTTACCAATCTGCTCATTTGCCATATTGATACGAGCTTGTTCGATATAATAAGTCGCACTTAACGTATCCGATGTAGGCTGATTTGTCGTTTTGGGAGTTTCATTCAACTTTGATTCAACGACTTGCTGATTATTAGCAATTTCTTTTGTCTTCTTTGAAGTATTCTCAGAGCAACTTGCAAAAAGCAAGATGCTCATGAGAAACAAAACCATATTATTCTTTATCACTTTTTAAAAATCTTGATTAGTATTATTCAATGCATTCATTATCTTTTCATACAATTCCTCGCATAATTCAGGATTTTCATCGAGGAGTCGTTTCAAGGCATCTCTACCCTGTCCCAATTTCGTTTCATTATAACTAAACCAGGAACCACTTTTCTTAATAACACCCGTCTCAACTCCTAAATCTATTATCTCACCTGTCAATGAAATTCCCTCACCATAGAGAATATCGAATTCAGCTTTTTTAAACGGAGGAGCCACTTTATTTTTAACAACCTTTACCTTAACTCTGTTGCCACTGATATTTTCGCCATCTTTAATTTGACTTACTTTTCTAATATCGAGACGCACAGAACTGTAGAATTTCAAGGCATTACCACCTGTTGTTGTTTCAGGATTACCAAACATAACTCCTAATTTCTCACGTAATTGATTGATAAAGATACAGACGCAACCAGTCTTACTGATAGTAGCTGTCAGTTTACGCATCGCCTGCGACATCAAACGAGCTTGAAGACCCATCTTGCTATCGCCCATTTCACCTTCTATTTCGCTCTTAGGTGTCAAGGCTGCAACAGAGTCGATTACAATAACATCAATTGCTCCGGAGCGAATAAGATTCTCGG
>JAFTXI010000002.1 GCA_017461665.1 Bacteroidales bacterium
AAGAAAAACTTTACTGCATTATCGGGTAATGACTTGGCAACCGTTCTATTTCATTACCTTGCGTTTCTTTGCTAAATTGCCATCGTTACTATTTCTGAGGTTTTCTGTTTAATGCGTTATGGCTCAGTTCAAAACGCAGAAATTCACCTTTTTTGCTCCGAGAACCGTAATTTTATTTCAAAAATCCAAGCATTTTTTCAAATATAAAATAAAAATAACTCGCAGAGACGCAAAGCAACGCAGAATCTCCCGTAGAGGTACACGGACGTGCGTCTTCATTAAATTCTATTGAGTACACATTCAATGTGTCCGTACAGGTGCATGAGCTTGTAGAAGGCACGACAACATCGCCCGGCGCTTCGACAGGCTCAGCGACCGTGGACAAAGTCTGTTGTCCGTTATCTGTTGTCTGTTGTCAATAAAAAAAGAGCTCCTATTTCTAAGAGCTCTCTAACCTTTAGACTTTAGCCATTAGCCTTTTGTCTTTCTTATTCTTTCACGAATCTCTTTACGATATCGCCCTTTTCTGTGTTTATCTTGATGAAATAAACTCCGCTGTTAAGTGTGTTAATGTCAACAGACAACGGACAATGGTCAACAGACACTTTCTCACTATAGACATTTATACCGATGATATTATAAATGTTAATTTCATTTATGTTCTCGTTGGTGTTGATAGTAATGTTGCTTTCTGCTGGGTTAGGATAAATCTCAAATCTGTTTGCATATTCTTCTAAGGAAATATCTTGAACGACTACTGTAAATGGTTCAGATTCTTCTGATTCTCCTGAAGGACATAAAGATTTTACTGTGAAGTCGAATGTTCCTTCGTTGTCGGAACCTGCAATATAGAGGTTGGTACTTGATATTCCGAATTCGCTGCCATTGACGTATACTTTGTAGCCGCTTGCATTTTCAACGGCATCCCATGTCATAGTGACCTTGTATGTATATTGATAACCTTCAACGTCTTTTTCTATGATTGCGCCGAGGTTGGTAGGAGCAGGGCATGACTCGTCATCGTCGCCGTTTCCTTCAACAACCACTGTGAGAGGGTCTGTCATATCCGACTCGCCGTTTGGACATGAGGAGGTTACGTTATAGAATACTGTTGTTGGAGTATCATATCCGATTTCGTAAGTTGTTTCTGAGGAGTAGCCTTTCCATAAACCGTTTTCGTAGATGGTGTAGGAGTTAGCATCGGAGTTAGCGTCCCATGTTAATGTGACTTTGTATTTGTAATAATAACCAGGGACGTCTTCTTCTACTGTAGCTTGAAGGTTGGTAGGTGGTAAACAAGGATCGATGTTGACCATGATGTTAGGAGATATTGGAGACTCGCCACCGTTTAAACAGATAGTAGCGACTGCGAAGTATATCACTTGAGCTGTCTCTGTTCCGATGACGTAAGTGTTTTCTGTGGTGTAAGTCATGAGGTCGTTGTTGACATAAACCTCATATTTTTCTGCATTCTCTACTGCGTCCCAAGTCAGGGTGATGGTATATTTGTGTTCGCTACCAGGAGCGTCTTCCTCAACGGTAGCTTGTAAGTTTGAAGGTGTCATACATGCAGAGGCTCCTTCTTCTATTACGACTGTGCAGCGTTCCGATCTCTCTGAGGTACTACCATCGCTACAATGTGTCATGACACTGAAATCGAAAGTGCCTTCTGTGTTGGAACCGGCGATGTAATATAAACCATCGGTATCTCCTAACCAAATCCCGTCAGGATAGTTGTCGCTATAAAAATATACTGAATAAAAACTCGCTCCATCTATGATATCCCAACTTAAGGTGACACGGTATTTGTAACCATAACCTTGAACGTCTTGCTCGATTTGGTATCTTAAATTAGTTGGAGGATCGCATGCCAAAACAGTGGCATTAAAAGAAACACATAATAATAGTGTAAGTAAAAGTTGTAATGATTTCTTCATAGTTTTGTGATTTTAAATGATTTAATTATTTGTGCAAATATACGAAAAAAAGAGAAGAGACGAAGGATAAAAGTAGAAAGTTTTTTAAGAAAATGGTTTAAAGATTAAGGCTTAAAGTTTAAAGAAAATCTTACCTTAAACCTTAAACCTTAAACAATTCCTAATTCCTAATTCCTAATCACCTTGACAACTTCTCCATCAATATTGAAGAAATAAACTCCAGGATTATAGTTAGAGATATTAATTTCTATATCATTGGAATTGACTTCAATTTCTTCAATCATTACTCCAATTACATTGTAAATTCTGATTACAGAAATTTGGTTATTGTCTGATGAAATCTTTACGAAGTCTTCTGCTGGGTTGGGATAAATCTCGAATCTGTTTGTATATTCTTCTAAAGCATCATCATCAACGACGACAGTGTAAGATTCTGACATTTCTGATTCGCCGTTTGCGCATAATGTTGTGACAGCAAAATCGAAGGTGCCTTCATTGTCGGAACCGGCGATATAGAAGTTGTCGCTTGACATTCCGAACCAAGAACCGTTGACATAAACTTCATAACCTGTAGCGCCTTCAACAGCGTCCCATGTCATTGTAACTTTGAACTTATATTCGTAACCTTCAACGTCTTTTTCTATGATTGCGCCTAAGTTAGTAGGAGCGTTGCATGGATCATCGTTGTCATTACCGCTTTCAGAAATGTTGTTGACGACAACACCGATAGATTCAGTCTCGCCGTATTTAGCAACGACTTCTACAATATAATAACTTTCGACATTGCTAAATGAATATGAAGTGTTTTGTGTGTTTTCTGCGACTAATTCACCATTGACGA
Organism: Bacteroidales bacterium; assembly: GCA_017461665.1. Lineage (GTDB taxonomy): Bacteria > Bacteroidota > Bacteroidia > Bacteroidales > F082 > Limimorpha. Next base: position 2,779 of record JAFTXI010000002.1, read on the forward strand.
TAATGTCGTATCCGGTTGGGTTACCAGTTTCTGGAGCTTCCCAAACGATGTCGAGATTGTTGCCGTTTTCTGTCATCTGAAGATTTTGTATAGGATAGTTGTGTTCTGTATATTCATTTAAGAAAGTACTGTTGAACACTTCCATCGAGTTGTAATGTTGAACCCAGACAGCTACTTCTAAGTCGCTTAATTCTTCGACATGAGTTTGTGACATATCGTATGTGAACTCGTAGCGTTGGTATTCACCGGCCTCGGCTGTGAGTTCGTTGCCTTCAGCATTTTCTAACATCTTCATCATGATGTGATGGAACTCTGTCTCGCCGTTTGTACCAGTATTACTGTATGTTGTCTTCTCATTGACAGTGACGAACACTCTGCATCCTTCTAATGCTACGTATGGCAGAACATCGGCAACGACATTGATTGTGCTGCCATCAAGATTAAAAGCTCCCTTGATTTTGACGAATGCATCTGAGTTAATGCTCTCATCTAATTGACTTGCTGTGACTGCCACTGCACCGATGTTGACACCGTCATAGATTACATTAGGAACACCGCCAATATTGTAATATGTCTTTCTTGCTGTTGCTTCATCTGTGTTATATGGGTCGCCAGGTGATGGCCAGTACATAGGATATTTGACGTATGCGAACTTGCCAGGATTGCTGCTACAAACGCTGTGCATTTGAGTGTTGATATATACGCAAGGTCCGCATGTGGAACTTGAGAAGTGTTCAATCATAGGGATTCTCTTTGTTGAACCCATTGCAACTTTGATTTCTTTTGACATTACGTTGTTGCTGATGTCATCATCGTCGCCTCCATTGATGGAGGCTATGTTGATTGTCAAGTCGTAGTTGCCAGGAATAAGACTTGCTTTTTCTGAGAATGTAAATTGATTGTTTGCAAAAGTTTCTAAGCTTGTGTTGAAAGTCTCGTTTACTGTAGTGCCATCGACTTCGTAAGAAGCTTCAAAAGAAGAGATGTTGTTAGAACCTACGTTTTGTATGCTGAAAGATACTTCTACATCACCGGCGCTTAAGTAGTTGGCTACAACGATGTTTGACAATTTAACGTCGTTGTCTTCCATCGTTGATATTGTGACATCGTCGAAATACCAATAGTCGATGTTTGAGGCATTGCCGTCGAAATAGATACAGAACATAACGCTGCTCTTACCCATGTCGCTCGTTGTTATAATCTGGTCGATGCTATATTGACCGTCGGTGTTATAATTTGCTGACCAACCGACATTCCAAGTGCTTCCGTTGTCGGATGATGTGGCGATACCAAGTGTACTTGCGTTACTTTGATAGTTGTCTAAGTAATGTTTGAAAGAGAATACCACGCTTGTGATTCCTGTCAAATCGACGTTAGGAGTACAGAGACGAGTCTTTCCGAAAAAGGTAGGATTCCAATAGAGTCTCATCTCGTTAGGTACACCACCTGCGTTGTCGGTTGGACTGGCCGACCAGTTGCCGGACCCGTTTTCTTTGATAGACCAGCCTTCAGGCAGCTCGTTACCATCGAACGATTCACTTAAAATTAATGCTCTGTTTTGTGCAAAACTCGCTACGGCAAAAAATAATGCCAATGCTAAAAGTAAAGTTTTTCTCATGATTTATTAAATTATTTTAAAGTTAACAGACTTGATGCCTGAGCTTGTCGAAGGCATTGTCACTTCGACAAGCTAAGTGACCGGAGAGTCTGATGAAACTTATTGTTATTTAATTATTAATTTTTCTATAATATTTCCTTGATTTGATTTAATGTTAACAAGATAAATTCCTGCGCTGTAATTCTCAACATTAATATTAATGGTGTCGTCCTCAACATCGAATCTGTCAACTAAAACTCCTACATTGTTGTAGATGTTAATTTCCTTAACATTATTTCCAGAAATCCTCACAAAGTTATTTGCAGGATTTGGACTGATGCTGACGTTAGGTTCTATTTCTTCAACGCCGTCTTCTACGTAAAGTTTGCAAACTTCTTCCGACAATGCTGATTCATATCTTCCGTAAACAGCACTTATTTGATAACAATAAGTAGTGTTGTTTTCAACTTCTGTGTCGATATATTCTGTAGAAGTGAGATTTGCCAAGAGTTGTCCGTCGCGATACAATACATATTCTTCAGCTTCTTCGACAGCGTCCCAGCTTAAAGTGATGTTACCTGTGTTTACTATAGCTGTCAGGTTTTGAGGTGTGATGAAGTCTGACGAATAAAGAGCCACCGAACTGACGGAGTTTTTGTCGCCGTATAATGCAACGACTTCTGCCAAGCAGAAATCACCGACATTGGAGATGACGTATGATGTCTCTGTGGTATTGTTTGCCGCCAACTGACGATTGATATATACGTTATATCCTGTTGGGTTTGCGTTTTCGGCATTGTTCCATGTCAAGGTGTAAGAACTGCCTTCGTTGAAATGAAGGTTCTCCACTGCATAAGGATGGTCGGTGTATTCATAAAGGAAATGACTGTTGAAAATCTCTTTGGTGTTAGGGTCTTGAAGCCACACTGCTACTTCCAAGTCGCTCATTTCTTCTACGTTAGTCTCCGACATATCGAAGGTATATTCAAAATTTTGATATTTTCCTGCCTCGATATTTGTCTCTATACCGTCGCCGCTTTCAACCATCTTCATCATGATATGACGGAACTCTGTCTCGCCGTTGCCTCCATATTCGACTGTGTTTTCTGTTGTTACCTTTTCATTTATGGTGATGAAAGTCCTCACGTTGTTGAGGTCGATATACGACATCACGTCGGCTCTGAGGTTTATGGTGTTGCCATCAACGCTGAAGGCGCCTCTTATGTCGGCGAAAGCGGGTGTATTATATCTCATCATCAAGTTGTTTGTGGTGACAGGCTGCGCCGTCTGATTAGAGACTTGTGCCTCAGCATCCAAGAAAACCAAAGGAACCGACGACACTCCATAGTAGAGACATCTGTCGTAACATTCTTGGATGTAATATGGGTCGCCTGTACCAGGCCAGTTGACAGGATATTTTACGTATGTGTATTTACCAGGATTGGAGTTGGTGAGATTCAACATCAGTTGATTTAACAGGACGCAAGGTGCGCATGTCGAACTCGAGAAGTGTTCTATCATTGGAATACGCTGCGTCTCAGCAATGGCGACGCTGAAATGTTTCGACATTTCATTTCCTTCAGGGTCTTCTTCCCATCCATTGACGAGACTAATGCTGATGGTGATGTCGTATGTCCCTGGGAGAAGCGTCTCTGTATTTGTGAAGTTGACATTATTTATCTCGAATGATGTCATATAAACGGAGAAAGTCTCTGTGACAGGCTCTTGTCCTTCAATCTCGTAAGTCGCTTCAAATGAAGTGATGGCTGTGCTACCCATGTTTTGAACGCTGAATCCTACGTTGAGAGGTCCCGATCCTATTCTGTCGTTGATGTTGATACTGTTCATCCTAAATGAAAGGTCGTCTTGAATCTTAACGAAGAAATTGTCGAAATACCAGTTTTGGAAACTGGCTGAAGATCCGTCAAAATAGATACAGAACAGAACGTTCTCATATCCCATGTCGGGTGTCATTATTTTTTCTTCGATGCTATATCTGCCTGTTACAGAATATGAATGTTCCCATACGCTGTGCCATGTGTAACCATAGTCGGATGATGTTGCGATACCGATGGTGTTGTATGCATTGTTGTAGTTCTCAAAATAATGGTCCATGGTGATGACGATCTCTTGGATGCCGGTAAGGTTGACAGGGGCAGAGATAAGACGCGTGGCTCCAACAAATTGTGGATACCAGTAAAGATGTGCCTCGTTACCGTCTCCACCTGCGTGATTGGTCTGGCTGATATTCCAGTTTAGACTCTCGCTGCCGTTAGGTCCCATAGTGGTCCATCCTTCAGGTAGTTCTGTCGAATCGAAGGTCTCTCCGATGATAATGTTGGTTGGCTCGTCTTGTGCAAAAATCGTTGTTGTTAACAATAATGCAAATACTAATAAAAATGTCTTTCTCATTGCTTTATAAATCTTTTGGTTACATTTCCGTTGTCGGTGCTGATTCTGATAATATATACGCCTTCGTTTAAGTAGCTGACGTCGATAAAACTTTCCGAGAGATTACATCCTTGATAAACTCTCACACCTAATATATTATATATGCTGATATCTCTGACGTTTTCTGTAGTGTTGATGTAAAGATTGTTATCGACAGGGTTAGGATATATTCCCATGACTATTTCATTCTCTACCAACGACTCACCAACTCTCTCAATGACGCTGACTGATTTTTTTCCGTCGGCATAGAGTGCCACTACTTCAACGCCCTGATAACCTTGCGCGTTTTCGATGGTGTATGATGTGGCTGTGGTGTTTCCCAAAACCAACTCTCTGTTGATGTATAAGTTATATCCTGTTGGTGTTCCTATTTCAGGAGCTTCCCAGCTTACTTCTATATTCTTGCGGTTTTCTGTAAGAGTAAGATTTTGTACTGGATAAGGATGGTCGGTATATTCATAGAGATATTGACTGTTGAAGACTTCTTCTGTGTCTAAATTTTGAATCCACACTGCCACTTCAAGGTCGTCGATTTCTTCCATGTGTGTTTTCGACATATCGTAAGAAAATTCGAAGCGTTGACTTTCACCGGCGTTCATGCTGATGTTACTGCCTTGTGGACCTGACAACATATACATCATGATATGATGGAAATCGGTCTCGCCATTGTATAAGGCGTTGTCGTGAGTTGTTTTCTCGTTCACTGTGACGAACAATTTCAAGTTGGAGAAATTGATATATGATGTAAGGTCGAGCATGACATTTATTTCATCGTCATTGGTATTGAACGCGCCTTTGATGTCGATGAAGGCAGGTGAGTTGTATGCAGCGTCCAAGTCTTCTTGTGTTAATGCTATATAACCATTTGATATTCCGTCTAAGACGAGGTGAGGTACTGAGCTTACGCTGTAATAGTCTTTTCTAACGCCGGCATCGCTGATATAATAAGGATCGCCGGGTGATGGCCAGTTCATGGCATATTTGGTGTAGGTGTATTTGCCAGTGTTAGCGGCTTCTAAACCTACCATTACTCCATTGAGTGGAACGCAGGACGCACATGTCGAGCTTGAGAAATGTTCTATCATCGGGATTCTCTGTGTGCCTCCGATGGCGACAGTGATGTTTTTCTGTGAGATGTTGTTGACAGTGCTTTGGTCTTGTTCTCCATTGACGGAAGTGATGTTGATGCTGAGGTTGTATTCTCCCGGGCTGAGGTATGCCGGTGTCTCGAATGTGAATTGCTCAACGTCGAATTGGGCGATGTCGGTATAGAAAGTCTCGCTTACATTGAGTCCATTGACTTGATAATTTGCTTCGAAAGAAGTGATGTTGTCTAAGCCTGCATTTTGAACTGAGAATACGATGTCGGTGTTTCCTGCTGGTATCAAGGTAGGGACGTCGATACTTTCAACTTTAGCGTCGATGTTTTCTATCACCATGATTTCCAATTCATCGAAATACCATCCGTTGATGTTGCTTGTGTTACCTTGATAATAGATACAGAACCTGACATTGTTCTTTCCCATATCGGGAGTGCTGACGCTCTCAACAACAGAATATTGACCTGTCTCGGAATATGTCTTTGTCCAAGCCTGACTCCAGGTGGTTCCGTTGTTCGATGATGTCGCGATACCTATTGAACCGCCAGTTCCTTTTTTGTCGAAATAGTGTCTGAAAGAGATGACTACGCTGCTTAATCCTGTAAGGTCAACAGCTTCTGTAATTATTCTTGTGATACCTACAGCCGATGGAGTAGCGCTGAGTTTTAACTCGTTGGCTTCGCCTCCGGCTTTGTTGGTCTCAGAAATGACCCAGTTTTCGGCTCCTGTATCGGAGGTTGTCCATCCCTCAGGCAACGAGTTGGAATCGAAAGTCTCTCTTAATAAAATAGCTCGGCTCTGCGCATATATCGACGATGAAATCGATATCGCTAATAACAATAAAAATACTTTTCTCATAAGCTTATTCCTTTATAAATTGTTTGATAAATTCTCCCTTATCTGTGTTTATTCTGATGAAATAAATTCCGCTGTTAAATGTGTTTAAGTCAACGGTCAATGGACAACGGTCAACAGATATTTTTTCGTTATAGATATTTATGCCAACAATGTCATAGATGTTGATTTCCTTAACATTTCCATTGCTCTTGATGATGAGTCTGTCTTTTGCAGGGTTAGGATAAATCTCAAATCTATCTTCGAGTTCGTCGATAGAAACGCCTTCAACCTTAAATTCATAAACTTCTGATGGCTCAGAAACTCCGTCTTCGCAGATTGTCACTACTTTGAACTCATGTTCGCCTTCTTCGTCATAACCGACGATATAAGAAGTCTCTGTTGTGTTTGCCGGAATTTCGTCGTCGATATAGACAACATATTCCTTGACGTTGTCGACAGCGTCCCATTTTAAAGTGACTTTGAAGTTATGTTCATAATCGGCGGCGTCTTGTTCAACTGTTGCGTCTAAGTTGGTAGGAGCGAGGCATGGTGTCACGGCTTCTCCGTCAATATCAATCAATTCTATTGTTTGGATAGACTCACTGTCTAACTGATAATTAGCAACGACACCGACCATATTCAATCCTGTCACATTTTCAAAGAGATATGATGTCTCTGTAATATTTTCAGCAATTAATACGCTATTGTGATAGATGTCATATCCGATAGGACTTCCTTGTTCTGGAGCTTCCCAATTTGCAGTGAAGGAAGTCTCGCTGTCTATTGTAAGTTGAAAGTTTTGTACGGGATATGGATGTGAGATGTATTCATACAAAAAGTGACTGTTATAAACTTCGTGTGTTTCATAATTTTGTATCCAAGCGGCTACTTCCAAGTCGAACATTTCTTCGACGTGAGTCTCCGATATATCGAAGGAATATTCGAAGTGTTGTTGTTCACCGACTTTTAATTCTATCTCTTCGCCTTCTGCATTGTTCAGCATCTTCATCATGATGTGATGGAACTCTGTCTCTCCATTGCTTCCGACGTTACCTGTTGTAGTTTTTTCGTTTATAGAGATATATAATCTTGCGCTTGGTATATCGACGAGTCCTATCACGTCGGCAGTGATGTTGACAGTATTTCCTTCGATATTAAATGCTCCTCTGACATCGACGTAAGCAGGAGTGTTATACGCATCGTTGAAACTCTGTGTTTCTACAGGTTGGGCGCCTTGATCAACGCCGTCTAAAAACAACTGAGGAGCATATACCGCATTATAGAATGACTTTCTCATCAGACCTTCGTCGGTGCAATAAGGGTCGCCGGTGCCTGGCCAGTTCATGGCATATTTGACGTAAGAATATTTACCGGGATTATTGTTTGTCAATATGTTCATCACGCCGTTGGTATAGACGCAGGGACCGCAAGTCGAACTTGAGAAATGTTCAATGAGAGGTGTCCTCTGAACGCTACCGACAGCTACAATCACGTCTTTGGTGATGACGTTGTCTAATGTGATGTCTTCAGCACCATTGACTGTCAATAACGAGATTGTTATTGTGTAAGTTCCTGGATATAATGATATAGGAGTTTGAAATGTGAAGTAGTCCAATGCTGTTGAAGCGATGTTTGAAGTGAAGGTTTCAACTACCGGGGTCTCGTCGTTAATTTGATAAGATGCTTCAAATGTCTCAACGACGCTGATACCCGTATTCTGAACCATAAATTCTAAGTTGTTTGCTTCTATTCCGACTATGTTTGGGAATGTTGTCGAGAGCATGCTGAGGTTCAATTCGTCTAAAGAATATATCTCTATGTCGTCGAAATACCAGGCGTTGAGGTTGTTAGAGTCGCCTGTGTAATAGATACAAAATTGGACGTTTTCTTTTCCTATGTCGGAGGTGCTTATCGTCTTAATGAAACTATATTGACCTTGTGAGTAATAATCGAAGGTGTCTTCCCAGCCTGTGTTCCATGTTGTGCCGTTGTCGGATGACGTAGCGATACCTAACTGACAGTTGTCGTTTTGACCGTAATAGTCCAAGAAAGCTTTGAATGCAAATGTCATCTCTTCAATGCCGGTAGTGTTGATTGTAGGTGATACAAAACGGGCTGTTCCTACGAAAGCTGGACTCCATTTGAGTTTTATCTCACCGCCATGGTCACCGCCTGCTTGGTTGGTGGGCCATATCGACCAATTACCTTGTCCTTCTCCACTGACGGACCAATCTGAAGGAATCACATCCGATTCAAAAGTCTCTCTTATGAAAGACAGTCTGTTCTGTGCATAAATGGAAGTTGTAAGCACTAACATTAAAGCTAAAAGTAAAGTTCTTTTCATTGATTTATTTAATTTATAAACACTTCGCAAAGATAGTAAAAAGACTTAAAAAACTGAGAATATGAAAAGATGAAAATTTTCTCAGATTCTCAATTCTTCATTCCTAATTATTTTATAGGTTTTTCCATCAACATTGAAGAAATAAACTCCTGGATTGTAATCCGAAACATTTATCTCAACTTCATTTGAATTGACTTCAATTTCATCTATCATCATTCCTATTGTATTATAAACTCTTACTGTTGAAATCTGATTGTTGTTAGCAGAAATCTTCACAATGTCTTTTGCTGGGTTAGGATAGACGTTGAATGATAATTCGTTATTCTCTTTAACATTAATCCAATCGTTGTCGATGATGCATGTAACTCCTACTGATGTCATCCCGTCTTCATAAAGGGCAACGACTTCAGCGATATGAGTTTCTCCATCATCGACTAATGATATAATGTCAGCTTCATTATCGTATGAAGTATGTTGGTACTTTTCTTCAATGAGTTGACCGTCAATGTAGATGTTATATCCTGTTGGCGTTCCTTGTTCTGGAGCGTCCCAGCTGATATGAAGTGTTATACAGTCGCCTTCAATAGATGCTTTCATGTTTTGGACCGGGTAGCAATGGTTGGTGTATTCGTATGCATAATGGCTGTTGAAGATTTCTTTTGTCTCATAATCCTGTAACCATAGAGCTACTTCTAAGTCGTTCATATCTTCTACGTTAGTCGATGACATATCGAATGAGAATTCCAATCTTTGATATTCACCGGCGTTGATGTTCATGACGTTACCTTCTGCGTTTTCCAACATCTTCATCATGACATGATGGAACTCTGTTTCGCCGTTAGTCGCTACGTTTCCTGTAGTGGTTTTTTCATTAACGGTGACGAAAGCCCTTACATTCTCCATATTGACATACGACATGAAGTCGGCGCTGACGTTGATGGTGTTACCTTCGATGTCGAAAGCTCCTCTTACCTGAGCGAAAGCCAAATCGTTATAACTGTTGGTAAAATTGTCTTCTGTAATGGCAGAGTATCCTTGATCGGCGCCATCCAAGAAAAGCTGAGGCACACCGAGCACGTTATAATATGTCATTCTTGCTCCGCCTTCTTCTGTGAAATAAGGGTCGCCGATACCTGGGCCGTTGGTTGTGTATTTGGTGTAAGTGTATTCGCCTTGATGGTTGGTGGTGAGAGCCTTCATGGCTGTGTTGACAGCGACACAAGGACCGCATGTCGAACTCGAAAAATGTTCAATCATCGGAGTTCTTTGAGTCTGACTTAAAGCCGTATTGATATTTTTTGTCAAGACGTTATTCGATTCGTCGTCGTTGCTGTCGTTCACCGATGTTATTTCAACAGAGAGTTCGTATGTCTTATTTGCTTCAAAATCAAAGTCGGTGTCGAAAGTGAATTGTTGTGATTCCATCGAAGGAAGGTTGGTGTAGAAAGTCTGTTCTATCATCTCCTCATCTATCGTGTATTTGGCTTTGAATGTCTGTATTGCTGTGTTACCTGAGTTATAAATTGTGAAACTGATGTCGTGATTTCCGTACACAATGTAAGAAGGTACGTCGATACTTGTGAGTTCCACGCTGATGTCTTCTATGGTATATATTTCAAAGTCGTCGAAATACCAGTCGCTTATTGCAGAGGAGGTCCCTTCGAAGTAAATACAGAACAAAACATTATTTTTCCCCATGTCGGGACTTGAAATTGTTTCGAGTATGTTGTAGGCTTCGTTGGTGTTATATTGTTCCGACCACACTGTATTCCATGTGGTTCCGTTGTCGGAGGATGTCGCTACACCTACTATGGCTTGGTTTGTTCCGAAGAAGGAAGGGTAGTGTTTTAATGCTAAAACAGCTGTGGTGATGTCGGTTAAATCGACAGGAGTAGTTACGAGACGCGAGATGCCGTTGAAATAAGGCGTCCACGATAGATGTGCCTCGTTAGGCTTGCCTCCGCAGATGTTGCTCTGAGAGATGTACCAATTATACAATCCGTTATCCATTGTAGTCCATCCTGAAGGTAATGAAGTCTCATTGAAACTTTCGTTGATGATATAAACATTATTTTGTGCATAGATCAAGCACGGAAACAAAATCATTAAAGCTAAGAGTAAAAAGTTTTTCATTGATTTATTAGATTAATAATACTTCGCAAAGATAGTAAAAGTCAATGGATAACAGACAATGAATAAGAGATTTTTTTTAATTAGGAATTAGGAATTAGGAATTAGGAATTAGGAATTAGGAATTAGGAATGATGGTAGAGAGGTATCAATTACACCAATGAAAATATACAAGATGTAATTGCTGCGTCTCAAAACTTCAAAAAAAGAAGAGACGCATCAATGTTTGTTTATTTTGAAGGAAACATTGATACGCCTCTACAGGATATTCAATAAAGACACATTCAATACGGACACATTCAATGTGTCCGTACAATTGTCAATTCAATCACTCATTCCTCATTCCTAATTCCTAATTATTTTATAGGTTTTACCATCAATATTGAAGAAATATATTCCAGAATTGTAATCCGAAACATTTATCTCAACTTCATTAGAATTGACTTCAATCTCATCGACCATCATTCCTAACATGTTATAAACTCTTACTGTTGAAATCTGATTGTTGTTAGCAGAAATCTTCACGAAGTCTTTTGCTGGGTTAGGATAGACGTTGAATGTTGTTTCTGCCTTTTCTATTATGTTGACACCTGAAGTAAATATTTTAGCAACACCTACTGAAGTTTTTTCATCTTCATAAAGAGCGACAACCATTATAACATTATCATTTCCTGAATTATATAGGTCGTTGGCCAATTCGGTGTTTTGATATGTCATTTCAGTGTAATTTTCTTCAATCAATTCATTGTTGATATAGATGTTGTAAGCTATTGGTGTTCCATATTCTGGTGCTTCCCATGTGACGTTGATTGCAGAATTACCGTCAAATTCAGCTGTCAAATTTTGAATAGGATAACAATGTTCTGTATATGCGTAAGCGAAGTGGCTGTTCATAACTTCCATTGTCTCATAATCTTGTAACCATAATGCCACTTCAAGGTCGTTCATATCTTCTACGTTTGTCGATGACATATCGAATGAGAATTCCAATCTTTGATATTCACCGGCATTGATGCTGATAGTATTGCCTTCTGCGTTGTCTAACATTTTCATCATGACGTGGTGAAACTCTGTCTCACCATTGTTACCGACGTTTCCTGTTGTTACTTTTTCGTTTACAGATACGAAAGCTCTTATGTTTTCCATATAGACATACGACATGAAATCGGCAGTGATATTGATGGTGTTGCCTTCAACATTGAAAGCTCCTCTTATGTCGGCGAAAGCAGGTTTGTTATAATATGAGTCCAAGACTTCTTGTGTAATGTTGCCTTGTGATTCGCCATCCATGAATAGCATAGGAACAGCATTGCAACCGTAATAGTCTCTTCTCACGCCACCTTCTTCTGTATAGTATGGGTCACCGGAATTTGGCCAGTTCATTTGATATTTTGCGTAAGTGAATTTTCCAGGGTTGTTGGCTGTCAAAGTATTCATATTGTTATTGACAGATACGCAAGGTCCGCAGGTAGAACTTGAAAAATGTTCTATCATAGGGATTCTCTGAAATTCGCCCATTGTGACGGAGATTACTTTTGTTAAATTATCGTTTGTCGGGTCTTCGTCTTGTGTCCCGTTAACATCAACAATATTGGCATCAATATCATATGTCTCACCAGGCTGTAAGGTGAAATATTGTTCTGTCGTAAATTGCATTTTTTCGAGAGGAGCTATTGTCGCTTCAAATGTTTCTGTGTTGAAAGTTCCGCAATTGCCTACTGTTGGACCTTGAGGTTGGATGGTGAATGATTCGATAGTTGTCTTACCTATGTTTTGCACTGTGAAAATGAGACCAGTCTCGCCTGCTGGCGTCATGCTTGGAATGTCGATGCTGACTAACTGAAGGTCTAAATTGTCTTGTACGAAGATTTCGAAATCGTCGAAATACCAGTTGTTGATGTTATAAGAATCACCTTCGTAGAACATACAGAACAAGACATTAGAATTACCCATGTCTGGTGTCGCGATGGCTTCGCTTACTACAAATTGTCCTGATGTTGCGTAGTTTTGTTCCCATCCTGTGTTCCAGTTGATACCGTCCGATGATGTAGCGATGCCTAATTTATGTTCGCCTGAATAATTGTCGAGGCAGTGTTTGAAGGTGAAGATAACGCTTTCAACACCGGTGAGGTCGATAGGAGCTGTCACTATACGTGATATTCCATCGAAACTTGGATAGTAGTACAACAAGAGTTCGTTGGCTGCTCCACCAGCATTGTTTGTTGGAGACATATACCAACTCTCGGCACCTAATCCACCGATACTCCAGCCACTTGGCAATTCATTGCCGTCGAATGTTTCATTTAAAAGAGTGGTAGCTCTGTTCTGTGCAAACATCGTCACCGATAGTAACAATGTCAATGCTAAAAAGTAAAATCTTCTCATAAGTCTTGTTATTTAATTATTAATGAATACGATGACAAATATAAGAAAAGATTAACAGATAAATTAAAAAAAGGAGATTTTTTTAATTAGGGGTTAGGAATTAGGAATGATGGTAGAGGCGTATCAATTACACCAATGAAAATATACAAGATGTAATTGCTGCGTCTCAAAACTTCAAAAAAAGAAGAGACGCAGCAATGTTTGTCTATTCTGCAGGAAACATTGATACGTCTCTACTGGATTCAATAAGGACACATTCGATGTGTCCGTACAATTGTCAATTCAATCACTAATCCCTAATCCCTAATCCCTAATTCCTCATTCCTAATTCCTAATTATTTCATAGGTTTTACCATCAACATTGAAGAAATATATTCCAGGATTGTAATCTGAAACATTTATCTCAACTTCATTAGAATTGACTTCAATTTCTTCAATTAACATTCCTAACATGTTATAAATTTTCACTACGGAAATATTATTGCCTTCAGTTGAAATCTTAACGAAGTCGTTGGCAGGGTTAGGATATATCTCAAATGAATTTTCATATTCTAACATAGAAATTCCATCGCCAACTTGTGCGCACGATTCTTCAGAGAAGGCAGAGTAGTTTCCTTCGCCGCAGAAACTTCTCAAAGTGTAACAATATAATGTTCCAAGTTCAATGTCGTTGTCGGTGTAAGATTTTGATGTCAATGTTGTTAAGAGGGCGCTGTTACGATACAGCTGATATTCTGTCGCGCCATCGACAGCGTCCCAGCTTATCTCGATATTGTCGTCTCCGGCTGTAGCGACTACGTTTTGAGGAGCGTCGCAGATGTCGGCTTCGATGTTTGTTATTCCAACAGAAACGTTCTCGCCATAGACAGCGACGATTTCCACAGAAACGATTTCGGTTGTCTCATCAACTGAATATGAAAGTGATGAAGTATTTTCTGCCGACAATACATTATCAATGTATACGTTGTATCCTGAAGGATTGCCTTGTTCAGGAGCTTCCCAACTTACGTTGTTGCCTTCGACTTGAAGATTTTGTGCAGGATAGAAATGTTCGCTATATTCGTGTAAGAAACTGCTGTTATACATTTCTTTAGATTCGTAATTCTGAACCCATACTGCCACTTCCAAGTCGTTGATTTCTTCCATATTGGTTTCAGTCATGTCGAAAGAAAACTCAAAGCGTTGATAATGACCAGCTCTGAAGTTTGTCTCAATACCATTTATGTTACCCAACATTTTCATGAAGATATGATGGAACTCTGTCAATCCATTAGAACCAGCGTTTTCGGTAGTTGTCTTTTCATTAACCGACAAGAAAACTTTTGCATCAGGCATATCAATATATGAAATAATGTCGGCTATAACTTTTATGGTATTGTTTTCTATTACGTCGAAGGCTCCCACGATGTCGATGTATGCAGGAACGTTAAGTCTCTCATCTAAAGAAGCTTGGCTTACGGCACTCGATTGAATTTGTCCGTCTAATGCTATTTGAGGTACTGTATAAACCTCGTAATAATCGCTTCTCACGATGCAGTCGCCTGTTGCGTAAGGGTCGCCCATGCCTGGCCAGTCGACTGGGAATTTTGTGTATGTGTATTTGCCGAGATTATTAGATGTTAACTCTCCCATCAAATTATCGACATTGACGCAAGGAGCACATGTTGAGCTGGAGAAGTGTTCAATCATAGGTATTCTTTGAACGGTCTTCAGATATGTCTTTATTTCTTTTGAGAGATGGTTGTTACTTTGCTCGACGTCGGCTTCACCATTAACAGAAATGATGTCGATGTTGAGGTGGTAAGTTCCTGGTAACAATCCGATAGTGTTGCTGAAAGTAAACTGTTGATTGCTTGAAGGATTTAAGTTGGCGTTGAAAGTCTCAGTCACGTTTTCGTATCCATCGACGTCGTAAGTGGCTACGAAAGAAGAGATTGTCTCATCGCCGGAGTTGTTGACGCTGAATGCAATTTCAACTTGTCCTGCTTGGGTAAGAGCATTGACATCAATACTGGAGAGTTGAAGGTCGGCACCGCTTGTCTGTGAGAATATTGTGATGTCGTCGAAGAACCATTTATTAATATTATAGGTATTACCTTCAAAGAACAAGCAGAAAAGCACGTTGTTCTTTCCCATGTCGGGAGTGCTGACGGTTTCGTTGATGGTGTATTGTCCTGATGAAGATGATTCTGAGTATGTTTGCGACCATGCTGTGTTCCATGTGGTTCCGTTGTCGGAAGATGTAGCAATGCCTATGGTGCTGCTTTGTTGGTCGTTATTGAGATAATGTTTGAAAGAAATTCCGACTTCTGAAACTCCTGTCAGGTTAGCTGTTGCCATCACTAAATGAATTCCGCTTGTGATGAAAGGCGAACTCTTCAAATACAATTCGTTAGGGTCGCCGCCAGCATTGTTGGAGGTGTTAATTTTGAAGTTGTCTGCGCCTTCGCCGGTGAAATACCAGCCTTCAGGCATTGATGAACCGTTGAACGATTCGTTGACGATAAAAGCTCTTTCTTGTGCATTGATGACGTTAATAAACATAAATGCAATAACAAATAGTAATAATTTTCTCATGAAATAAATGCTTAAGAATAAAATTAAACGATGGTGCAAAGATATACTTTTAATCTTAATCGTCGATGTATTTTATTTAAAAATAAAATGGTATTAGTACAATATTTTACTTTTTATTATCTTTGCAGTCTTAATGTTAAAACATATTTGAAAATGTTCAAACCTACAGAATATCAAATTAAGTCGGTGGCAACGGGAAATGTCTGCGAAGATTCAGGCTGGTTGCTCGATTTCAAAGGTGAGGAGAAGCCAAGTCTTATTCGTGCCATTTATGCCAATAAACAGCTTAACGTAAAAGAAGACCATTGCGGACTTTATTGTTATGCCGACTGGCTTCCTATAAAAAGACTCTTGAAATGTTCAGCAAAACCAATCACTTACAAGAGCGAAGCATTAGCAAAGAAATTAGGACTTTCCAATTTATATATCACATTTAACGGCTATTTTCCTGAGAAAGGTGCTGATATGCGCACATGTTCTTTTAAAGAGACAGAGGCTTATTCGGTCTGCGCACGTCTTACTGAAGAGAGAAAAGACGATGTTATCGTAGTGTCGTCGGCTGGAAATACAGCACGCGCGTTTGCTAAAGTGTGTTCTGACAACAACATAAAACTTTTGATAACGATCCCGGAAGACAACCTCAACGCTCTTTGGTTCGACGAACCTCTGAATCCTTGTGTTAAAGTCATCGCTACTAAATCTGGCAGCGACTATTTCGATGCGATAAATCTTGGTAACATAGCATGTGAGGTGGAAGGTTTCTTCGCTGAAGGCGGAGCTAAGAACATCGCTCGTCGCGACGGAATGGGAACGACAATGTTGTCGGCAACGACATTCATCGGTAGAATCCCTGACTATTATTTCCAGGCTGTAGGTAGCGGAACAGGAGCCATCGCTGCTTGGGAGGCTAACCTCCGTTTCATAGAAGACGGTCGTTACGGGAATCATAAAGCACGTATCTTCGTCTCTCAGAACAAGCCGTTCACTCCAATTTATGACGCGTGGAAACAAGACTCGCGCGACATGTTGCCTTACGAATGTGAACAGGCACGCGCCGATGCTAACACCATAATCGCAAAAGTCTTGTCGAATCGCAAGCCTCCTTATTCAATAACAGGCGGATTGTACGACACGCTTAAAGACACCAATGGCGATATGTTCGTCGTATCTAATGAGGAGACAATGGCTGCTGCTCAGATGTTTGAAGAGTTGGAAGGTATCGACATCAACCCGGCTGCTGCTGTGGCAACGGCATCGTTGATACAAGCTGTGGAAAACAATCAAGTTGAGAAAGACGCTGTTGTCATGCTTAACATCACAGGTGGCGGCGAGAAACGCTTCAAGGAAAATCACGAAGTCGTTTATCTCAAACCAGAACGCGTCTTCGACGTCGATGCAAGCAAAGAAGAGATAAAAGAATTTGTTAAGAATTTGTTTTAAAGGGCTGGAATAGCTATATGATAAAAAAGAGGCCGTCTAACAACAAAAAGTTAGGCGGTTTCTTTTTTCATATGATATTCGTTTCAAAAAAGGTTTTCTTGAAAGATTGTGTCTCAAATTTATAAAACGAGATTCCGGTTGTGCAAAACTGCATATAAAGCGA
>JAFTXI010000026.1 GCA_017461665.1 Bacteroidales bacterium
TATAGGATACACGGATGTCCTGAATCTGCAAGTTGATCTTTGGAAATGCCAGTTCCTTTGGATAAAGTGGCGACTTTCTGTAACTCATTGAATTCCCATTCCCCACTGAACTCTGGAAATCTCAAATTCGGGACATTGAGGTTTTTATTATTACTTTCTGTTGCCATAGTCGTACGAATTATTCAACAATACCCAATTCCTTCAAATAGACCTCGATCTGAGCATCGAGTTCGGTGCGCTTTGACTCAAGCGATTTAATCTCTGCCATTACAGCCTTAATGTCAATCTTCTCTTCTTCCTCGAAGGTGTCGACATAGCGAGGGATATTAAGGTTGTAATCGTTCTCCTCAACCTCCTTCAATGTTGCGCAGTGGCTATACTTCTCAATCTCCGTACGATTACGGTAGGTCTCAATAATCTTCTGGATATGCTCAGGACGGAGTTTGTTTTGCGTCTTAACCTTCTCGAACTCCTTGCTGGCATCAATAAAGAGAATGTTATCATCAGCCTGACGGCACTTCTTCATAACGAGAATACAAGTAGGGATACTTGTGCCATAGAAGATATTTGCAGGCAAGCCAATTATAGCATCAATATAGTTCTTCTTCTCGATAAGGAACTTGCGAATCTTACCCTCGGCAGCACCACGGAACAACACGCCGTGAGGAGCAACACACGCCATTGTGCCACCATCATTAAGGTGGTAGAGCATGTGCAAGATAAATGCATAGTCCGCCTTTGACTTTGGAGCAAGAACACCAGCCTTGCTGAAACGGTCATCATTGTTGAACTTATCGACTGCAGTCCACTCTGCCGAGAATGGAGGGTTCGCAACTACTTCATCAAACTGCTGTTCGCCAAGTTCGTCATTTTCGAGAGTATCTCCATTATGGATTTCAAAATCCTTGTACTTGATGCCGTGCAACAACATGTTCATTCGACAGAGATTGTATGTCGTAGGATTTTTCTCTTGTCCAAAGATTGCATCGGCATTACCTATACGTGTCGTGCGCAATAACAATGATCCGCTGCCACACGTAGGATCATAAATAGTTTTAAGACGTGTCTTGCCTGTGATGACAATCTCTGATAGAATCTGACTGACTTCTTGAGGGGGTATAGAACTCTCCAGCTTTCTTGCCCGCACCAGCAGCAAACTGGCCTATCATATATTCGTATGCATCACCTAAGATGTCAATATCTTCGGCTTCGTTAAGTCCAAAATCAATCCCATCAAGATTTAACAATACATCGCTGATAAGACGATTCTTGTCTTCAGTAGTTTTCCCCAACTTCTGATCTGCGAGATGTATGTCGCCGAACAATCCTCCGAAGTCGTTTTCGCTGTCATGTCCTAAAGTACTGTCTTCTATTTTCTTTAGTGAGCGTTCCAACAAAGGAAGTATGTTCTCCTTATGTTCGATTTTGGAAATTACGGTAGAATATAAAAATTCAGGTTCCACAAAATATCCTAAATCTTGGATACATTCTTCTTTAAGAGCTTCTTTTAATTCTTCATCATTACCGTTCCATGCTTGTTTAAAAGTAACGCCATCTGCTTTAAGAATATCATCGGCTGTCTTTTCAATTTTTTCCGACAAATATTTATAGAAAATAAAGCCGAGAGTATAATACATAAAATCGCCAGCTGGCATATTACCTCTCAAAGTGTTGGCGACAGTCCACAACTGGGTGCGGAGTTTTTGTTGTAATTCTTCACTCATTTTATTTATGCTTTTTAATCCCAATTAAATGTTTCGATTATGGTACGTAATTTT
Organism: Bacteroidales bacterium; assembly: GCA_017461665.1. GTDB lineage: Bacteria > Bacteroidota > Bacteroidia > Bacteroidales > F082 > Limimorpha. The sequence continues at coordinate 1,779 of JAFTXI010000026.1, forward strand.
GCCATTACTCGTTTAAAAATATTTCGTCTTTCTATAAGACCTACTTTTTTCTGTTTTATAGCTTCTTGTAATATTTCAATTTTCTCACGTTGCAGATAATCATATTCGCGGAGAAATTCAGCGAGTGACTTTTCATCAAGATTTTCTTCTTTGGCAAGCTCTGCAACAGCCTTATTCTTCTCTTTTGTTACGTATTCTTTAAGACGTGATTCCAAGTCGACAGAGCCATCAACCTTTGCTCGTTGAAAACTTGATTTGTCGTTATCTACATTATGCTTGATAAAACCGTCAATAAGTTTTGTCTTGTTACGCATTGCGGCGTCTTTTATCATTGTATCCAAAATATTCTGACGTTTTTGTTCATAATCTTCTGCATCTGGATTCAGTTCTTCAATCAAAGCGAGGATGTATGCGACATTGATGACATCACTGTGTAAAAGTTCCAAACAGAAGTCTATATCATCGAGTTCTACATCGCCATATTCAGTAAAAGATTCTTCCAGACCATTGGGTTGTTCAGAAGATTTGTCTATCACACCTATTGTTATATCAAGATATTTGCTACGGAAATCCATGTATTCCTGTTCCGACATTATGAAATAAGGATCGTCAGCGTTATAATCTTCATAAATCTGGACTTCTATCTTACCTCTGATAATCTCTCGGAAAGCCAAGATGAAATTTTTTTTATCATATTCACTTTTCAATTCGTCGATACAAGATGGCTTCGGATATTTTTCGAGAAATTCAATCATCTTGATATTAAGTTCCTTTCTCACTTTCTCGTAAGGTTCACGGACAATATACTCATTCGGTTCGTTATTGCTAAATAATCTTATTGATGCATCGACTTTTGTTTTTAAGTCTCTGAAACAAATTATTTTTCCAAATCTTTTCTTTTCATTCAAAACACGATTTGTACGACTGAATGCCTGTAGCAATCCATGATATTCGAGGTTCTTATCTACATATAATGTATTAAGTTTCTTTGCATCGAAGCCTGTCAGAAACATACCTACAACAAGTAACAGATCGAGCGGTTCCATATCCTTTTTACGTTTCTTCATACGCTCGTTGATGTCGTCGTAATACGCACTGAAATTATCTGTTGTAAAAGCTGTACCGAAGTTGGTATTGTAGTCGTTCATTATCATTTGTAATTCATCGGAAGCAACACTTTCGTTTGTAAAACCCTGATTCATTCCTGTTTGCTCGTCATCTTGACTTCCGTTTGCTGCGTATGTAAATATAGCACCTATCTTGATTTTAGGATTTAACGACTTAAATATCTTGTAGTATTTCAATAGCATCGGTACTGATTGAATAGCAAATAGAGCATTGAAATCGCCATCGAATGTTGATTTATTGTAGTTGTTGAGAATAAATTGAGCTATTTCTGTCATTCTACTTTCTGCCTCCAAATCAATATCCTTTTGTCCTTCATAATATTCGACTAAAAAACCGAGAACATTCTCGTCTGCAATGGCATCTTTAATCATATATTTATGAAGACACTCTCCGAACACTTCCGCTGTAGTATGTTCTTGTTTTGCATTATCTGCAAAAATAGGAGTTCCGGTAAAACCAAACATCTGAATATTTTTGAAAAATCCAACTATATTTTTATGACAATCCCCAAAATGACTACGATGACATTCGTCGAAAATCATTACGACTTTTTTGTTGCGTACCTCTTGCAAATGCTTATTGTAATAATCCTTTGTTACCGCACAATTCAGTTTCTGAATAGTCGTGATGATAATCTTGGAGTTTCCGCTGAGACGTTTGATGAGTTCACGAGTGTTGTCTGTATTATCAACAGCACCAGGTTCGAATGATTCATATTCAGACTGTGTTTGAGTGTCGAGATCGTGTCGATCCACAACAAACATCACTTTGTCGATCCCATCGATTTCAGATACGAGTTGAGCAACCTTAAAAGATGTCAATGTTTTACCCGCACCTGTCGTATGCCAGATGTAACCGTTCTTATTGGTATTCTCCACACGATTAATAATCTCCTCAACAGCATAGTATTGATATGGTCGCAAAACCATCAATGTTTTCTCGCCCTCGTGCAAAACTATGTATTTGCCAATAATCTTACCCAGAGTGCATTTGTCGAAGAAAAAGTTTGCAAAGAGATTCAACTCGTTAAACGGATTATTATTCTTATCAGTCCAATTGAAAGTGAACTTATATCCTCCATTGGGATTATTTGCAAAGTAACGAGTGTTTACTCCATTAGAGATAACGAATATCTGAATATAATCGAATAATCCATGAAACGAGGTCTTATGATAACGTTGAACACCTGGTTGTAAGCCTGCTTCAATTCCACGCCTCGTTTCTTCAACTCAATCTGAACAAGAGGTAAGCCGTTAATCAGGATAGTAACATCGTAGCGACACTTTTTTCGACCTTCAACCGTTATCTGATTAGCAACCTGAAATTCGTTCTGACACCATTTCTTTGTATTTAAGAATTCTACCCAGATATTCTTTCCATCATCAGTTTGAAGTGTATATAAATCACGGAGCTTCTTTGCTTTTTCAAAGCGAGTGCCGCCTTCCAAGTGTAACAAAATACGATCGAACTCGGCATCTGTGAAGCCCGTGCGACCATTAAGTTCCAATTCTCTACGATTGTGCTTTTCCAATTGTCGTCTGAAATTCTCTCGAAGATTTTCTTCCTCTTTGATTACAACACGTTCGTAACTATTCTCGATAAGAGTTTTAATTAAACCTTCTTCTAATGCTGCTTCACTTTGCGTGGTCATATTGCTTTAAACTATCTACGTAATTAATAATAATCACAAAAATAGTTAAAATTTATTAACGTATAACGAATTATTTTGATGGTTTTATTTGTGAAATCATGATGATATATAGAACTTAAATATTCCTTTTTATCAATTCTTCTTTTTTCCCTATCTTTGCATCTATATAAATTCCAACTGTTATGAAAAAACTATTTTATATCGACGCTTGTATGAGGGAGGGTTCCAATACGAAGAAGATTGCTGAGGCTGTCGTCAGGGAGCTCTCCAAGAGATATGATGTTGAATGTGTGAGACTGTCGGAGATGGCGTTTCCTGTGGTTAATAACGACATCCTCGTGGAGCGTAACAACGGCTTTGTGCCGGAAGAATATGTGACGATGGCTAAGAAAATCGCTGCTGCCGACCGTCTCGTCATCGCGGCGCCGTTTTGGGATATGAGCTTCCCAAGTGCCTTGAAGGTGTTCCTTGAGAATATGTCGCTCTTTAACATCACCTTCAACTCTAACGAGAAAGAATGCTACGGACTGTGTAAGGCTGAGAAGGTCTTGTATATCACCACAAGAGGTATGAACATCAGCACCGGCGACGCCTTGGAACAGGCTACTCCTTACATCAAAGCGCTCAGTCGCCTCTGGGGCTTGGGAGAGCTGTCGGTCATCGCTGCCCAGAACATGGATTATAGCACCGAGGAACAAAAGGCTGAGAAAGTCAAAGCTGCCATAGCTGAGGGAATGAGACTTTGCGAAAAGTTTTAGACAATGTACAGTTAACAATGTACAACGAACCTGACGCGATATGGTACGACTGTGATACGAAAGGAGGATTATTTCTCCATACGTTTCCTTATATCGTCTAAAATCTCATCGTTGAATGTAAAATATTTTGCACCTTGATAGGCTCCTGATGTATTTCGTTTATTTTCAGGCATAAAAGTTCCCACAAATGGTGATAATTTATAAAGTCGTCCTTCGTATTCGATTTTATCGTCGTCGGCAACTTTCACCTTGATTCCTGTTGGAATGAATGTCAATATGGCGCCAATTGGAATATTGACCATACTGAATTTGAAACGAGGGCGTGTTTTTTTTGAATGAACCTCTTCGCTGTCGTTGTCAGTTTTAAAGCGGTCATCTCCAAGATAGACTTCATCAATGACAGCATCGTCTAATGTTGTAGAAATATCTTTTAAAATATCTAATGCCTTTGCTGGAGATACATTGAAAAATTCTCTATTTTGACGAATTCTTAAATCTGTTAATCTGTCTATGGTCTTATGAATCAACTTTTCCACTTCTTCATACTTTACAGTCTTAAGTGTGGCATAAATCTCAAAAGGCAAAGGTACGGCAGTGTTGTCCAATTCTTTTGAGCGAACATCCACAGGACGTGAACTTTTACCAATTTTAACCCAGTCTTCTTTAAAACTAGGATTAGTCAAAATATAAACATAGCCAGCTTCTTTCATAAGAGGAAATATACTTTTTGCAAATGTAATAAAAAGATGAATTAAAATAAAAATATTTTTTTAAAACTCTCGTAGGATATAAAATTATATCCTATTTTTGCAGGTGAATTAAAAAAACTAAGATTTATTCCTATGACAATCACAAAGATTTGGTTTGAAAACGATCGTATTTACGGATTGACTGACGACGGCCGTACTCTATGGCAGTCGTTGCTTTACTATAAGCATCTGTTGTATGCCTCGCCAGAACAAAGAGATAAATATCGTATAGGAAAAGAGGAACTGCGTAATATAGATTGGTGAAAGTGGTGATTATCTCATCACCAGCTTCCGCCGGCGCCGCCACCACCAAAGCTGCCGCCTCCAAAACCTCCGAAACTGCCTCCGCCACCGAAGCCTCCCGAACCTCCGGAGAATCCGCCCCAGTGGTCGTGATGGTTGTGACGGCTGCTGTTGGAAAAGACGCTCGCCCAAAACAATGCCTTCCACACCGAAGAGTCGTCGCTCTTGGATGAGTATGTCTTCATCTTTCCTGCTATCGAGATGAACAGAATCATCACCGCCATCATGAAGATGAAAAATACCAAGATGAAAATCTCTCCATCGTCGGAGGAATATTCGTCGGCAGTGAAGGCTCCCGATGCTAAGCCGATTATTACGTCAACGGCGTTGTCGATGCCCGTGTAATAGTCGTTGCTCTTGAACGCTGGTATCATCTCGTTCTCGATGATTCTCTTCGCGATGGCGTCAGGGACGTATGGCTCTAATCCGTAGCCGACGCTGATGAAGACCTCGCCTTTATTGTCGGTCTTCGGCTTGACTAATATCACTATCCCGTTGTTGTCTTTCGTTCCGACGCCCCATTTCTCTCCAAGCTGATATGCGAAGTCGGCTGCCGTGGTGCCTTGTAAGTCCTTGACGGACACTACCGCAATCTGTGTCGAGGTGCTGTCGTTGTAAGCGACCAACTTCTGCTCGAGTATGTCTTCTTGATTCTTTGTCAAGATATTCGCGAGGTCGTTGACGAGTCGGGGAGGGGATGGCATGTTCGGAATCTGCTGAGCGTGGCAGTTAGAGACCACGAATAATAATAAAAGCAGTCCACTAATCCACACGAATTTACACGAATTGTTATTTTTCCTATTTGATGTCATTGTCAATTATTAATTGTTAATTGCGTTGGGCGTATGCGATACGCCCCTACGTCAATTGTAAATTGTACATTGTTTATTGAAACGAAATCTCATCGCTCAACTCGTTGATGTCGTCGCTTTGATATGGGAAATATTGTTTCAACTTCTCGCCGCATTTTAATATTCCGGTGACTAATCCTTCGGTGAACTTGGCATTTCTGAACTGTTCGCTCATCTCGTCTTTGATGTCGTTCCAGAAGTCGTGTTCGACGTTTCTGTTTATTCCCTCGTCGCCGATGATGGCGAATTTGTGGTCGTTGACTGCTAAGTAGAAGAGGATGCCGTTGCGCGCGGCAGTATGATGCATCTTCAATTCGTAAAACACTTCTGCCGCGCGCTCGAGAGCCTCTTCCTTACAGCGGTTCTCGATGTGTACTCTTATCTCGCCGGAGGTGTTGAGCTCCGCTTCCTTGATGGCAGCAACAATCTTCTGCTGTTGTTCCTTATTAAAAAATGACCTCGCCGACATCTTTGCAAAAAATTAAAATTCAACTTTTGGCGCGACATCGGAACCGGCTGCTGCCTCGAAATATGCTTTCTTCTCAAAGCCGAACATGCTGCCTATGATGTTAGTCGGGAATCTTCTTAAATTGCTGTTGAAGTCTTTGACGGCGTCGTTGAAGTTCTTGCGTTCCACAGCGATACGGTTCTCAGTTCCTTCAAGTTGTGCTTGCAGCTCCATGAAATTCTGGTTGGCTTTCAAGTCGGGATATTTTTCTACCGTGACTAAAAGTCTCGACAATGCTCCTGACAGTTGGTCTTGTGCTTCTTGGAATGCCTTGAGGTTAGCCTCTGTCATATTGTCTGCATTGAGGTTGACAGAAGTAGCCTTGGCGCGTGCAGCGACAACGTCGGTCAACACTTGTTGCTCATGCTCGGCATATCCTTTCACAGTAGCGACAAGATTCGGGATGAGGTCGGCACGACGTTGATAAACGTTCTCAACCTGAGCCCATTTCGAATCTACGTTTTCTTCTTTTCCTACTAATCCGTTGTATTTGCCAATCATCCATAATGCAAGCAATACTACAACGCCTACGATTAAAATAATGGTGTTTCTTTTTTTCATATTTTCTCCTTTCTTTTAGTTGTGAAGTTGTGAAGTTGTGGAGTTGTGGAGTTCCTCCATTCCTCCACTACTTCATCGCTTCATCACTTCATCACTTCATTTCTTCATCACTTCAAAACTATTTTTAACAAACTCATTCAACTCTTTACCTTTCAAGAGGTTCTTTGAGAGGCGTGCCAAGTCGTAGAGTTTCTTGATTGTGTCTTTTTGTTCTTCTTCGCTCCTGTCGGAAAGTCCCGCTACTACAGGGTTGTTAGCGTTGAGCATGAGGGTGTAACTGTCTGGCATTGTGCCCCACATCGACATTCCGTTCATCGCGCTCATGTCTTTCATACGGCGCATCCATTCGTTTTGAATGACTTCGACAGGTGCGTCGTCTTCGCCTAAGTTGCTGAACTCTACGTTGAAAGATGTCTTGTCGATGACTTCTTCAAAAACTTTCTTGATGTTTTCTTTTTGTTCGTCGTTGAGTTTGGATTCTTTGGCGTCGCCTTCTTTCTCGATGAGTTTGTCGATAGAGGCGGAGTCAACACGAGCAAAAGAGCAGTCGCCGAATTTCTGTTCGAAGGTGCTCATGAGATGTGAATCCAAGATGCCGTCCATCAAAAGAACGTTATAGCCTTTGCTCTTGGCGTTTTCGATGTTGTTGTATTGTTCATCGGCGTCGGTGGCATAAAGATAAACGAGTTTGTTATCTTTGTTCTTCTGTTTCTCTTCGATGAGTTTCTTGTATTCTTCTATGGTGTAATATTTTCCGTCGGTGTCTTTGAAAAGCATGAACTTCTCGGCTCTCTCGAAGAACTTAGGGTCGGCAATCATTCCGTATTGGATGAAGACGCTGATGTCGTCCCATTTCTTCTCGTATTCTGCGCGGTCTTTCTTGAAGAGCTCTTCAAGTTTTTCAGCTACTTTCTTAGTGATATATCCTGAAATCTTCTTGACGTTCTGGTCGTTTTGCAAGAAAGAACGGCTGACGTTCAAAGGAATATCGGGTGAGTCTATCACACCGTGAAGCATACTGAGGAACTCAGGCAAGATGCCTTCTACTGAGTCTGTCACGAATACTTCATTGCAATAGAGCTGAATCTTGTTGCGTTGGAACTCGTATCTGTTCTTTATTTTTGGGAAGTATAAGATACCTGTCAAGTTGAAAGGATAATCGACGTTGAGATGGATGTGGAAGAGTGGTGTCTCGAAGTTCATCGGGTACAAGACATGGTAGAAGTCGTCGTATTCTTTGTCTTCTATTGATGAAGGCGATTTCTTCCAGAGAGGAGCTACGTCGTTGATAATCCATGGTTTCTCTACGGACTTAGTTTTTTGGTTGCCGTTTTCGTCAGTCTCGCCTTCTATTGGTTCGTTGACTGTTTTTGTTCCGAATTGGATTGGCACCGAGAGGAATTTGCAGTATTTGTTTAACAGCTCGCGTATCTTGCTTTCTTCCAAGAAATCTTCGCAGTCGTCGGAGATATAAAGGATTACGTCAGTGCCGCGTGTGCCTTTAGGAATCTCGTTCATTGTGTATTCCGGGCTGCCGTCGCATTCCCAGATGACACCTTTTTCTTCTTCTGTCTGTCTGAATGATTTTGTGATGAGAGCCACTTTGTTGGAAACCATGAAAGAAGAGTAGAATCCTAATCCGAAGTGACCTATGATGTTAGCGGCTTCTGCTTCAGTCTGAGTCTTGAATTTCTCGACGAATTCTGTCGCACCAGAGAAAGCAATTTGGTTTATGTATTTATCGACTTCTTCGCTTGTCATGCCTATGCCGTTGTCGCGAATTGTCAGAGTTTTTTTCTGTTTGTCTATTTCGACTTTGATGGTGAGGTCGCCGAGTTCGCCTTGGAACTCACCTGCTGAAGCAAGCGTCTTGAGTTTGTTTGTAGCATCGACTGCATTACTTACGATCTCACGTAAAAATATCTCATTTTCAGAATATAAGAACTTTTTGATTACAGGAAAAATGTTTTCCGTTTTTACACCTATTGAACCTGTTTGCATATCTGTATTTTTTAAAATGTTATTTTTTTTCTGTCGCTCGAATGTCAAACAATATGCCATGAAAATGTCACTGACAAAATTTCATTTAATTAGGGATTAGGAGTTGGGAATTAGGAATTGATTTGTTTGCTAAACTTTAAACTGCTCAACACTTTTATAAACTATTCCACAAAAAAATGTAGATTTGTAAAATAATCCCGATAGAAATAAAATCATAGGAATTTATGCAAAGGTGAAAAATATTGGATGATGTTTTTTTTAAAAATAATATTGTATGAAATTGATAAGGTACGATTAAATGAATATTAGGTATTTACCCTCCCAATTTTCTTAAAATAATATTAAAAAATGTTTGGAAAATTGAAATAGAAATATAAACTTTGCGGAACATAATAGAGAAGTAAAAAGAGATATGGAGAATAAGAAAAACGACATACAAATCTTAGGCAAGAACAAGTTCATAGAACGTATATCTCGATGAATATAGCATTTATCGAGAGTTATTTTCAAAGAAATAAATCAAACTACTGATGTGGAAAAATGGGTTCTATCCATTGATGTAGGAAAATTAATAATAAATAGAACCCTTCTTAATAGAATCACAAAATAAAAATACTATAAAAATGAAAAAAATAGTTTTACTTTTAATGGTTTGTACTCTTGGTATAATGTCATGTAAGAGAGATTATTTGAATGTTAATAATGGTAATAATGTCCGTTTATACCATGAAGAAACGCATCAAATTGATGCTGAAGCAGAATCTGTAATAACATACAAGTCCAATAATGAGTATCATGCAGAAGTTAATGCACAGGGTTTGGTTAAAGCAAATTATGTGGGCAAGACTAATGTTACTTTGACCAATGAAAATGGTGACGCAGCAAATGTTGAAATTGATGTTATACCTATAAGCAATTTGTTCACGGAACCAAATATTTCTATTGGTGAGACTGAAGCCTCTGTGATAAATAAATATGGGATACCAGATGTTGTTGATGACGATTCATATTTTTATAGTGGTTATTCGTCTAAGGCACCATATCTGTTGGTGCTATTTGAAAATGGTGTGGTGGAGTCTTATTCTGTATTAGTTGATGTTGATTCCTCGGATATCGAACAACTAGTGACATTTCTTGACGAAAGATATAAATACGTAGGTGATTCGGGAGATTGTTTATTTTATGTGAATGCATTATCTGTTTCAGATGCAACAATATCTATAGGTGTTGGTTTTATGACATTAGATTATGAAATATATGCTATGGTGGCATACATGAATACAAATGACATCAAATCTGCATCAGACATGAAAAGATTAGAGACTGTATTTATGAAATATATTAAATAGTTTACAATATTTTTATAATAAGCAAATCCCTCATTGAGTGACGAAATTTTTAAAATCAAGCACTCATTGAGGGATTTTTTTTATATTTGCAAAAAAAATATTATGATAGATATTTCTTTATATTCTTACATGGATTCAATGCTTAAGCAAACTCCTTTGAAGTTTAAGCGTTATATGTATGATAAAATTGCGTGGAATAACAGGTTGGTTGGTGTGGTCGGTCCTCGTGGTATTGGCAAGTCAACCATGTTGTTGCAATATATTAAAGAACATAGTAATGACAAAGAATATTTATATGTGTCGGCTGACCATACGTATTTTACAAATCATAGTCTGATTGAACTTGTTGACGATTTTGTGAAGTATGGCGGAACTCGTCTTTTCATTGATGAAGTTCATAAATATAAGACGTGGTCAAGGGAGCTGAAACAGGCATACGATGTTTATCCTAATCTGAAGATTGTTTTTACAGGTTCTTCTGTCTTGGATATTATGGAAGGTGAGGCGGATCTGAGCAGAAGAGCGTTGATGTATTCAATGCAGGGATTGTCGTTTCGTGAGTATTTGGGATTGTTTCATGACATAAATGTGCCTTCGTTTACCTTGCCTCAAATACTCGAGCACAAGATTGAATTGTCCGACTTGGAACATCCTTTACTTCTTTTTCAGGAATATTTAAAGACAGGATATTATCCTTTTTCTAAAGAAGATGGATTTGAAATTCGTATGGAAAATATTATAGACCAGACTGTTGGAATGGATATACCGCAATATGCCGACATGAAGGCTTCAACGGCGAGGAAGTTGAAAAGAATGTTGGTCGTGATTTCTCAGTTGGCTCCATATAAACCTAATGCGGAAAGTTTAGCGACGGAGATAGGTGTAAGTAAAAATAACATCTCCGACTACTTGGTTTATTTGGAAAAAGCAGGAATGATAGGAATGTTGAGAGATGAGACGGGTGGTTTGAGAGGTTTAGGTAAAGTTGAAAAGGTTTATGTCGATAATCCAAACCTGATGAATGTTCTGTCGGGAGGAAGTCCTGATGTGGGTAATATTAGAGAGACTTTTTTCTATAATCAGATGCGAGTGATGAATGATGTCATATCGTCGAAAAAATCAGATTTCGTCATTGATGAATTCACATTTGAGATTGGAGGAAAAAACAAGAAACAGAAACAAATATCTGATATTCCTAATTCGTTTGTGGTGAAAGACGATATAGAAATAGGTCACGCCAATGTGATTCCATTATGGTACTTTGGTATGAATTATTAATTACAAAAGATTATTGAATAAAGACTATGCAAAAATTCATAAATAAATTAGAATCATCGTTGAAAGATGGTAGTTTCGTTAAGTTGACGTTATCGAAATATGTGGGTATGCGACATGTCACGTCCGTACAAAGTCAATCAATGGCGGACATTCGTAATGTTTATGTGAAACCGATAATCCTTCGTAATGAGAAGATGTTTTCTTTTACTTATCGTTACGAGAGACGCGACGAGACAAAAAACTACGATGCTGAACAATCGTTAGAGATAATAACACAACTCATTTCTGAAGTCTTCCTTAACGCTTCATTATTTACTCTGACAGAGGACGTCAGCCTGATGATAAGCAAGAAGGGAAAAGTAACGGTGATGAGCAAGTCTGTTAAAGAAGTTCGAGAGCAGAACACTGAACACGACAAGGTGAAGAATCGTCTCATAAATCTGGAGAATCCGTGGTGGTTCAAACTCGGACTGACGACGCGTGAAGGCAAAGTCACTGCCGATATGCAGCATAAGTACAAGCAGATTTGTAAGTATGTGGAGATTGTCGATGGTGTGATGAAGAACGTGAAGTTCGACGGAAAGATTCGTATCGCCGACATGGGCGCCGGAAAAGGTTATCTCACTTTTGCGTTGTATGAATATCTCACACAAAGATGTCATTACGACATCGCGATGGAAGGTGTTGAGATTCGTCCCGACTTGGTTGTCAAGATAAACGAGATAATCAAAGAGTCGAATATGAAAGACTTCCGTTTTGTGGAAAGCAGTATTGAAGCTTACGCTTGTCAACAAGTTACCAAGTCACCAAGTCATCAAGACATCAGGTTGGTAAGCTCGGAGACTCGGAGACTTGGAGACTCGGAGACTCAATTAGGCATCCTCATCGCTCTTCATGCTTGTAACACTGCCACCGACGATGCTATTATAAAAGGTATAGAGTCGGGAGCAAAGTTGATAATATGTGCGCCTTGTTGTCACAAGCAGATTCGTCGTGAGATGGAGAAGTCGGGAGTCGTCAATCCAATAACGCAGCACGGAATTTTCAAGGAACGTCAGGCTGTTATGATTACCGATACTATACGAGCTTTGATAATGGAATATTTTGGTTACAAGACTCAGATTATGGAGTTTATCGAGATGGAGCATACTCCGAAGAATATTCTTTTGGTGGGAAGAAAAAGCGAAGCTCCAGTAGATAGAGAGTCAATATTGAAACAGATTGAAAATATAAAGAGTCAATACGGAATAGAGAGACATTATTTGGAGAGGATTTTCAATTAACAATTTACAATTATGTAGGGGCGTTTCGCATACGCCCTTGCAAATTACACAAAAGCAGCGTTTTATTCATAGCAGCGTTTTGCGTTAGGGATTGGAGCGACATCCTTTGCGAACTTTCACGTGTGCGAGAGCGGGGAAGATTGAGCGAGCAAAGATATAGCGGAAAGCCCGACGGCGGAGCCGGAACGCCCAAAAGCAATTCGTAATGCATAATTCATAATTGGAGTTGAACTTTGTGTTCTTTGCGTATTGCGAGAGAAGGGTCAAAAGCAGAGATGCATCAATGTGTGTTTATATTGCAAGAAAAAATAATTTCAAAAAACATCTTCCATCTAAATAAAAATGTTTATCTTCGTGGACGTGAAAAAAATAACAAAGTAATTAACGTTAAAAAAATATTATCATGCAAAACATCGAATGGTCAAAATTGCCTTTTGGTTATTATCCAACTAATTACAATGTTCGTTGCTACTACAGAAACGGACAATGGGGTGAAATCGAAGTAAGTTCAGAAACAACAGTCAACATTCACATGGCAGCAACATGTTTGCACTATGGTCAAGAAGCTTTCGAAGGTTTGAAGGCTTTCCGTGGCGTTGACGGCAAAGTTCGTATCTTCCGTTTGGAAGAAAATGCAAAACGTTTGCAATCTTCATGCGACGGCATCATGATGCCTCAATTCCCAATCGAGAAGTTCAGAGAGGCTATGATCAAATGTGTTCAACTCAATTCTGAATTCATTCCTCCATACGAAAGCGGCGCTTCGTTATACCTCCGCCCATTGATTATCGGTACAGGTATCCGTGTCGGTGTTAGCCCAGCTGACGAATATTTGTTCTTAGTTTTTGCAACACCTGTAGGTCCATACTTCAAAGGTGGTTTCCAAGCTAACCCTTACGTCATCACACGTAAATACGACCGTGCTGCTCCTCTCGGAACAGGTACATTTAAAGTCGGTGGTAACTACGCAGCAAGTATGCGTCCACACGTAGAAGCTTGTCACGGTGGCAAATACGCATGCGAATTCTATTTGGATGCTAAAGAAAAATGCTATATCGACGAAGCCGGCGCAGCTAACTTCTTCGCTATTAAAGATAACACATACATCACTCCATTGTCAACATCAATCCTTCCTTCAATCACAAATAAGAGCTTGATGTTCTTGGCAGAGAAACTCGGTATGAAAGTAGAACGTCGTCCAATTCACGTTGACGAACTCGCTACATTTGAAGAAGCAGGCGCTTGTGGTACAGCAGCCGTTATCAGCCCAATCTCACGCATCGACGACTTAGACAACAACAAGTCATACACATTCGGCGATGGCAAACCAGGTCCACAAAGTGAGAAATTATACAACAAACTCCGTGGTATTCAAACAGGTGCTGAACCAGATGAATACGGTTGGATCACAGAAGTTGAAATTTGAAAATTAATGTAGAGACGCGTCAATCACACTGTTGAAAATAAACAAGAATGTGATTGACACGTCTGAGATTAGACGTTACACAGATGTGTGACAGAAGATTAATACCCGAAAACCCAATAGAGACGTCATTGCAAAATGGTGTCTCTATTTTTTTTTTTTTTTTTGAAAAAAAACTTAAAATTCCTATTGGTTTTATTTTGATTAATGTGTATTTTTGTAGCCTAATTTTTTTTAGAAAATTATGAATATTAATAATTAAAATTTAACCAAATGAAAAAATTATCTTTACTCGTAGGTGCTTTGTTAGCTTGTTTTGTTCAAGTTAATGCACAAGATTTCGTTTCTACGACACCATCAAACAGAAATGTTATCATTGAAGAATTTACAGGTAGAAATTGTGGCTATTGCCCAGATGGTCACGTTATCGCAAATGAAATCGTACATAACAATCCAGGTAGAGTATGGTCTGTTAACGTACATGCTGGTGGTTTCTCACCAACCTCTTATCCTAACTTAAATACAACAGAAAGCAATACCATTCTCAATGGTTTTGGTGTTTCAGGTTTCCCATCAGGAGCAGTTAACCGTTCAGACTATACCGCTTTGAACAGAGGTCAATGGGCATCATACGCTTCACAACAAATGGGTCAAGTTGCTGAATGTAATGTTGCTGGTCAGGCTGTTGTTAACCCAGCTACACGCGTTGCTAAAATCACTGTTGAAGTTTATTACACAGGAAATAGCGCAGAAGCAAACAACTATCTTACAGTTATGATGTTACAAGATAGTATATGGGGTTCACAATCAGGTGGTTCTTACAATCCAGAACAATATGTAAACGGTCAATATTGCCACATGCATATTCTTCGTTCAACAGTAACTCCTACATGGGGTGAACAAATTGCTCCAACAACAGCTGGTACATTGATTACTAAAGAATACATGTACGAAATTCCTGAAACAATAGGTACTCCTAATGGAGTTGAAGTTGACTTAGACAATATCACATTCCTTGCTTTTGTAACAGAAAGCGTTAAAACTCCAGGTAATGCTACACGTCCAATCCTCAATGCTTGTGAATTGTCAACACTCCAAGGTACAGAAGAAGCTATTTATCCTTACGTAGCTAATGTTAGCTCAGCTTCAGGTATCTCATGTTCAGAAACCAGAACATTTAATATAGGTGTTACAAATGGTGGTTTAGACGAAATTACATCTCTCAAATTAGAAGCTTACGTTGATGGCGAATTGGCAACAGAACAACCATGGGAAGGCAGTATCGCTTCATACGCAGGTACAATAGTTGAAATGGACATCAATGTCCCTGGTGGAACACATGATGTTGAAATTAAAATTGTTGAAGCTAACGGCGCAGCATTTGAATTTGTAAAAGAGGTATCAGTATCATTCGATGAATGGGTTAATGTTCCAATCGAAGGTGAGGAAGAAGAATTCACAATCGAAATCATGCAAGATAAATATGGTAACCAAATCACATGGGAACTCATCGGTTCAGACGGAACAGCTTTATCTTCAGGCGGTCCTTACACAATGTTGGTTGGTGGTTCAGCAGCAACACAATTACACCAAGCAACAGTAACTATTCCTAATGGCGAATGCGTTAAATTCGTTATCAAAGACGCTGTCGGTAACGGTATCTGCTGCCAATATGGTGAAGGCTACTATCAAATTAAGAACGCTGCCGGTGACATCATCGTTGATGGTGATGGCGACTTCGGTACAGAAGCTGCTATCTTGTTGTCGGTAGGCGCTGGCGATGCAGTACAAGAAAATATCGCTACAGAAACATACAATGTATTCCCTAACCCTGTAAAAGACGTTCTTACAGTTAAAGGTGAAAATATGAGCCAAGTAGTTATCTACAACTCAATCGGTCAATTGGTTGAAACAATCAACACAAACGATAATGAAGTTAAAGTTAACGTAAGCGCTTACCAAAATGGTATGTATTTCATCAACGTTATCGACAACAACGGTGAAATGACAACAACAAAAGTATCAGTCCTACATTGATATATGAACTAAATAAAGAAGAGACGTTGCGAGTAGAGCAACGTCTCTTTTTTTTAAAATGAAAACGGTAATTATTCATTAATGATTATTAACAAACTATAGTAGAATAATTGCAATAAAATAATAATCAAATGAAAAAGCTTTTACTTTCAATATGTGCGTTCTTGTTATGCGGTCAGAGTCTTTACTCTCAGGAGTTCGTCTCTACCGAAGTCGTAGACAGAAATATCTTGATAGAAGAGTTTACCGGAAAAGCCTGTATCAATTGTCCTCTTGGTCATGCAACGGCAAATATGCTTGTTGATGAGAATCCAGGAAGAATTTATATTGTTAATGTTCACGCAGGTTATTATTCCACAACGGCTTATCCCAATCTCAATACTAATATGGGCGATTCTCTGTTGCTCGCTCATAATGTAGGATTGTTTCCTTCGGCATTGATAAATCGCACTTCGGATGGCTCGTTGCCATATAACACGTGGGAAAATACTGTGGCGCAACAACTTCCTCTGACTGCAGAATGTAATGTCGCAGGTCAGGTCGTAATAAATCCAGTGTCGCGCATCGCTACCGTAATAGTTGAGGTTTATTATACTTCCGATAGTAATGAAGAAGCTAACTATCTCACAATATACATGTTGCAAGATAGTATAATAGGGAATCAAACAGGTCATGGTTATAATCCAGATCAAGTTGTTAATGGCGAACAATACTGCCATCAACACATTCTTCGTGATGTTATTACTCCAACTTGGGGCGATGAGATTGCTCCTACAACAGCAGGAACTCTTATCACGAAGACATACGAATACGAAATTCCAGAGATAATAGGCGACCCTAACGGCGTTGAGATAGATTTCGATAACCTTCATTTCTTCGCCTTCGTTACGGAAAAACATCAAGGCAGTTCGACAAAACCTGTTCTTAATGTCAATTCGTTAAATACATTCTTAGGAAGTCAAGAGGAAACGCTTCCTTATTTGAAGGAAATATTTCCTAAATCGCAGGTGGCTTGTTCCGATGATCGTGCGATAAGTGCTAAGGTGCAAAACTGCGGTACTCAGGATATTACATCAATAAAGTTTGAATATAAAGTTGATAATGCTGATGTGACGGAATTTACTTGGGAAGGAACCATCGCCTCAGGAGAAATTGCGATAATTGATAATGACGTGAATATTCCTTTGGGAAATCATGTTGTTGAAGTGAGAATTGTTGAGACTAACGGACAGACCTTCGATATGGAAATGACAACATCCGTTGCGACTCAAGAATATCAGACTCTTTATATTGATGAGACAGAGAAAGAATTTACGCTTCAGATTATGCAGGATAAACACGGAAAACAGACTACTTGGGATGTGGTATCTTCTGAAAATGAAGTGCTTCTCTCAGGTGGACCTTATAATACATTAATCGGTGGCAGTACAGAACTTCATGAAGAACAATTGCTTTTGCATGACGGCGATTGTATCAAGTTTACTATCAGAGATAGCGAAGGTGACGGAATTTGTTGTGTTAATGGTGATGGTTATTACAGACTTATCGACAGTGAAGGAAATATCATCATTGATGGCGACGGCGAGTTCGGAAGCGAGACTTTCTTTATGTTGAATGTTGTACGTGGCGACGCTATCGAAGAGATGACAAACGACGATACACCTTATAACATATATCCGAATCCTGCTAACGGCATCATCACAATAGAAGGTGAAAATATTAACAATATCATGTTGTTTAATACTTTAGGTCAATTGGTTAAAGATGTTAAAGTTACATCAAATTCTACCTCGATAAATATTGACGATTTGCAAAATGGTATGTATATAGTTAATATTATCGATGATAAATCTTGTGTTAAGACATATAAAGTTTCAGTTCAGAATTAATAACAATAAAATGAATTAAGATGAAAAAAATTGCATCATTATTTTTCGCTTTGACATTTTTTATTGGAGCCAATGCGCAGCAATATGTGTCAACAGAAGTCGAAAACAGAAACCTTCTCATCGAGGAATTTACCGGAAGAGATTGTCCAAACTGTCCTGCCGGTCACATCATCTCCTCCGACATCATTCACACTAACGAAGGTCATGCTTGGAGTATCGGTATTCATACAGGTTATTTTGCTCCAACGACTTATCCTAATTTGAACACCGACATCAGCGCTGTTCTCGTTGATCCTTACGATGATGTGAATGGCGGTTTAGGTTATCCTGCAGCAGTCTTGAATCGTTCGACTGAACAAGCAGTAGGTCGCGGTCAATGGAGAGACATCGCTGCTGAAGTGTTGCAACAAACAGCCGAGTGTAATGTGGCAGGTCATGTGGTAATCAATCCGATAACACGTGTGGCAACGATAACAACTGAAGTTTATTATACTGCCAACAGCAACGAAGATACCAACTATCTCACAATAGTTATGGTTCAAGATAGTATCATCGGACAGCAGGCATACGCTAATACCAATCCAGAACAATATATGGGTGATGATATGTACTGTCATCTTCATGTGCTTCGCGATGTTGTTACCGAAGATTGGGGAGATGAGATTGCTCCAACAACAGCAGGTTCTTTAGTGACAAAGACTTACGAATATACTATCCCAGAAATCATAGGTAACCCAAACGGCGTTGAAGTCGATATGGATAACATCTATTTCATCGCTTTCGTGACTGAAAAATATCAGGGAATTGCTACACGTCCAATTCTTAATGTTAATAAACTTTCACAAAACTATTCTTCAGGTGAGGCTATTTCTCCTTATATGGCAGACATTGTAGTTGATGAGGGAATATTTTGTAAAAATGAAAGAACATTTAAAAACTATGTAAGAAATATTGGTTCCGATGAAATCACATCTATGAAGTTTGAAGTAAGCTATGAAAGTGGTGAAACTATCGAACAAGAATGGAACGGAAATATCGCTTCAGACCAAATAGAACGCATCGACTTTACCTTCGACATACCTGTAGGTGAGAATGATTTCACTTTTGATATTGTGGAAGTTAATGGTGAGGCTTTCGATTATTCAAAGACTGTGACATATAAATGTGACGAGTGGAACACTTTGACGTTGGCTTGTGTTGAAGAAACAGAAGTAACAATCGAAATACTTCAAGATAAATATGGTAATCATACTTCATGGGAGTTCTTGTCGTCAGATAATACAGTTTTGGCGTCTGATGGTCCATATATGTATCTTCCTAACACAGATAGCGAATTACATACATATACTGTAACTGTCAGAGTTGGTGAATGTTATAAGTTTGTTATATATGACAGCTATGGAAATGGATTAGATGGCGGATATTACAGAATCTTGGATGATATGGGAAATGTCGTCGTTGATGGAAGCGTCGAGTTCACCGACATGACATATAGCGTTCTTTCTGTTGAGCCAGGTGTATCGCTTGATGAAACAATGACATCATCATCTTTGAATGTATATCCTAATCCTGCAAACGACTTTGTGAAACTATCAAAAGTCAATGGTCAGTTTTCAATGGTGAAGATATATAATATGATGGGAATGTTAATTGATGAGATTCAGGTTAATTCTGATGAAATAGAAATCAATATCTCTGATTATAATCCTGGAATTTATTTCCTCAATGTTGATGGAGAAAGCGTTAAGGTAATTAAGAATTCATAATGCATAATTATTTGTATGGACACATTGAATGTGTCCTATGGAGAGACGTATCAATAATATTATGAAAATTAATAAGTTATTGTTGCTACGTCTCTTTTTAAGATTAATGGATCAAGGACAAAAGGAGGAGTCTCAATGAAAATAAAATCATTCTTTCCATGGGATTTTTTGGTAATTGTAATCACAGTTGTTATCAATGCTATCTTCATATTATGCGTCTGGGATGCTTTTCAAACTGAGGTTTTATTGTTTGAGATTATCTCGTTATCTTTTATAACAATACCATTGCTTTTTATGCCAATCAGACTGATTGTTTCTGATAGAAATGTAATAATAATAAAACTATGTGGAAGAATTAAAATAAAACTGTCTGATATTAAATCATGTTGGATAATAAAAGATAGTAATGAGTTTTTTAATAATGGTGTTAGAAGATTTGGCAGTGGAGGTATGTATGGGATTTTAGGTCATTTCAAACACGATAATCTTGGAAAGCTTAGATGTTTCATCACTCATAGAGAACAGTGTTTTGTGGTTAAGACGAAAAATGATAAAGTATTTGTCATTAGTTCACCAAAACGAGATGAGATTGTTGAGTTTATTAATAAATATAAGGTTTAAAGAAAAAACCTTAAACCTTAATTGTTAATTTATGATACGTAATTATTTTGGACACATTCGGTGTGTCCGTACAAAATTATAAATAGAAGAGACACAGCAATTACATATTGTTTATTTTTAATGGTGTAATTGATACGTCTCTACAATTGTAAATTATAAAAACGCTGCCATTTGTTCTTGTAATTTTCTTGCTTCTTCAGCGGCTTTCTCTGCGAAGTCTTTTTCCTTTGAAGCGTAGATGATGCCTCTTGAAGAGTTGACCAACAAACCACATTCTTTGTTGAGACCGTATTTCGCTACTGCTGCCAAGTCGCCGCCTTGTGCTCCAACACCTGGTACTAACAAGAAATGATTTGGTAACATCTTTCTTATCTCGCCTAATTCTTCAGGGTGTGTTGCTCCAACAACGTACATCATCTTGTTGTCGTCAGCCCAAGTGCTTGACTTAGAAAGTACTTCCTTATAAAGTTCATGACCCTCGATGTTGAGATATTGGAAGTCTTTTGAACCTTTGTTTGATGTGAGAGCCAACAAGATAACCCATTTGTTATCAAAGCCTAAAAATGGTTCTACAGAGTCTAATCCCATGTAAGGCGCTACTGTTATAGCATCGCTACTCATTGTCTCAAAGAACGCTCTTGCATAGTTGGCTGATGTGTTTCCGATGTCGCCTCTCTTAGCGTCGGCGATGACGAAAATCTCAGGATAGTTAGCCTTGATGTATTTTATTGTCTTGTCCAAACTTTCCCAACCTTTAGCTCCATATACTTCATAGAAAGCTGTGTTAGGTTTGTAAGCTACTGTATATTGTGCAGTCGCATCGATAATCTGCTTGTTGAACTCGAAAACAGGGTCTTCACATTCCAAAAGATGCTGTGGAATCTTGTTGATGTCGGTGTCTAAACCAACGCAAAGAAACGACTTCTTTGCAAATATCTGCTCTACTAATTGTTGCTTGTTCATGATGTAAATTATTTTGTTATTCTTGTTGAGACGCATCAATTACGTATTGTTAATTATCATAGGAGTATTGGTACGTCTCTACATTTTAATTGTTAATTGTCAATTGTTAATTCTCTTTAAGTCTTTCCGCGTTTTCTGCCATCTGGAGTTTCTCGATGATCTCGTTGATGTCGCCGTCGATGATGGCTTGCAAATTATATATTGTCAGGTTGATACGATGGTCGGTGACGCGTCCTTGAGGATAGTTGTATGTCCTGATTTTCGCTGAGCGGTCGCCGGTAGATACCATCGTCTTTCTCTGAGAAGCGATGCCTTCAAGATATTTGTTGTATTCTCTTTCGTAGAGGCGCGTTCTAAGGACTTTCATCGCAGTGGCTAAGTTCTTAATCTGCGATTTCTCGTCTTGACAAGATACTACGATTCCACTTGGGATGTGTGTCAATCTGATAGCAGAGTATGTTGTGTTAACTGACTGACCGCCTGGACCTGATGCACAGAACGTCTCCTTGCGGATGTCTTTCTCGTTGAGTTCTACGTCGAACTCTTCTGCTTCAGGGAGAACTACTACCGACGCTGCTGATGTATGGATTCTGCCTTGTGTCTCGGTCTTAGGCACACGCTGCACGCGATGAACTCCCGACTCGAATTTCAGCAATCCGTATGCTCCGTCACCTATCACGTTGAAAACTATTTCTTTGAAACCGCCGGCAGTGCCTTCGTTCATCTCAACGAGTTCTATCTTCCAGCCTTTTGTCTCGCAGTATCTTACATACATTCTGTAGAGGTCGCCGGCGAAGATAGAAGCCTCGTCGCCGCCGGTACCTGCTCGTATCTCCATGACGGCGTTTTTATCGTCGGTTGGATCCTTAGGTATGAGCATGACGCGAATCTCTTCTACCAAAGTCTCGCATCTTTGTTCCGCAGTCTCCAACTCCTCTTGTGCCATCTCGCGTATCTCTTCGTCTTTCTCGTTCTTCAAGATGTCACGAGCTTCTTCTATGTTAGATAATAGATTTTTGTATTCTTTGAAAGCTACAACAATAGGCTCCAACTCTTTATAATCCTTGTTGATTTTGACAAAACGTTTCATGTCGCCAATAATCTCAGGATCGTTGAGTTGCTCGCCCAAGGCTTCCCATTTGGTTTTAATATCTTCTAACTTATCAATGATTTCCATCTTTGGTAGGTTAATCTTTATTAATATTCAAAGGTACCGAACTCACTCTTGATGGTAAGTTGTTTCTTTTCTGATGCTTCGACATGACCCACGATTTGTGCCTCTATGTTAAATTCCTTGGCTATCTGAATCATCTCTTCGGCTGCTTTCTCGTTGGTGTAAATCTCGAGACGATGTCCCATGTTAAACACCTTATACATTTCTTTCCAGTCTGTTCCCGAAGATTCTTGAATCATTCTGAAGAGTGGAGGAAGAGCAAACATATTGTCCTTAACGATATGTAAGTCTTTAGTGAAGTGAAGCACTTTTGTCTGAGCGCCGCCGCTGCAATGTATTATTCCGTTTATCTGTTTTCTAAATTCGTTCAAGATAGGAACCATCATCGGGAGGTATGTTCGGGTAGGGGAGAGTATCATCTTGCCCACATCGACGCTTTCAATTTCAGTTGGTTCTGTCAATGTATGAGGTCCCGAATAGATTAGGTCTTCTGGTATAGAATGGTCGTAACTCTCTTCGTATTTCTCTGCGAGATAATGATTCAAGACGTCGTGACGTGCAGATGTTAGACCGTTGCTTCCCATGCCGCCATTGTAATTGTCTTCGTAAGTGGCTTTACCTGATGAAGAGAATCCTACTATGACATCGCTGGCTTTGATGTTGTTTTCAATGACTTCGTCTCTTCTCATGCGAGCTGTCACTGTGCTATCGACTATGACTGTTCTCACTAAGTCGCCGACGTCGGCTGTCTCGCCTCCTGTGAGATAAATGCCTACGCCTAATGAACGCAGCTTTGCCAAGAACTCTTCTGTGCCATTGATGATGGCTGAGATGACTTCACCTGGGATGAGGTTCTTGTTACGTCCTATCGTCGAGGAGAGTAACATCTTATCGATAGCTCCGACGCATAATAAGTCGTCGGTGTTCATGACGACGGCGTCTTGAGCTATGCCAGCCCATACCGATAAATCGCCGGTCTCTTTCCAATAAAGATAAGCTAATGACGATTTGGTGCCTGCTCCGTCGGCATGCATGATGTTACAATATTCGTTGTCGCTACCTAATACGTCAGGGATTATCTTGCAAAACGCATTAGGATACAAACCTTTGTCTAAATTCTTTATTGCATTGTGAATGTCCTCTTTCTCTGCAGAGACACCACGTAACTGATAACGTTTTTCTACTGACATTACTTTCTTTATTTAAAGATGAGCTTCATAGTGTCTGTATCGAAGGTAAACTCTCCAAATTGTTTGAGTGTCTTCTCTCCGATGAGCCAGTCTGTTCTCAAATTGTTATATACTCTTACTTTTACATTCTTTACTGAGCGGTTGGCGATCCACATCTCTTTGAGATAGAACTCTGCTCTGTCGGCGACGGCTCCCGTAGTGATTATCCTGTCGATGTTGTCGCCGATGAAATCTTCTTTGCCGATGAGACCGTCGTTCAGCATCTGCATGACTTTTCTCTGCGAGACGCCAAACTCGAAACTTTGGTCGTATGTGACATTCTCCGTATAAGCATTGATGATAGCCTTGAACGATAAGTATCCTTGTTTGTCGGTTACGAAATCTACAGCATTGTCTTGATGTCTCATATCGACGGTTGCCATCTGGTCGTCGCTGATAAATTCTCTTGGGACATAATCCTTGCTGATGACTCTGAACTCAGACCTACGATTCAACTGGTGAGCATATTCCTTGGTCTCTTCATTTGGTAATTTATTGATATAATCTTCGGTGAGTGTCGTTCCCGACTTGAAGGTAAATCCGTTGAAAGTATAATCTTTCTGTAATGTTCTTGGCACGCGTTCGCCGTAGCCTTTAGCTGTAAGTCTTAATGGGTCGATACCTCTGATGACGAGATAGTCGCAAACTGACTGAGCACGTTTCTGAGAAAGGATATCGTTCTTTTCGTGAGTGTCGCGGCTGTCGGTGTGAGAACCTAACTCAATGGTGATGTTAGGATTTACTTGTAACATTTCGATGAGTCCTCTTAAAGAGTCTTCAAACTGAGGACGTAATTCCCATTTCGACAATTCATACAAGATGTCAGGAAGTACGACAGGCAAATCAGGGATGACGCTTATCTCATAATCTTCGGCGAAGTCCCTGCTGAACTCGAGACCGACTGTGCTGATAGTGTCGGTGAATGAGAAATAATTTGTCTTGTCGATAGTCAAGATGTATGTGTTGCCAAGTTTTATCTGAGAGTTGGTAAACAAGAAAGCACCTTTTTCACTGCTGTTTGTCGTGAAGTTGGATCCGTCAGAACCACTGATTTTCACAGTAGCGCCTTCTACAAATTGTAAACTACTTGCATTTTTTATCGTTCCGCTGATGGTGAATAAGATTGGAGGTTCGATGAAATAATATATGTCGTCGTCTAAGCCTTGGCGAGTGTCTCTGTTGCTGATGAAAAATCCTCTCTCTTCGGTAGGATGGAAACTGATGCCGTAGTCGTTGCCGATAGAGTTTATCGGTGATTTGAGGTTGATAGGTTCTGTCCATTCTCCTAATGAATCTAAGGTAGATACGAAAATGTCCAAGCCTCCCATTCCGCCGTGACCGTCTGAGGCGAAGTAGAGAGTGCTGTCGTTTCTGAGATAAGGATACATCTCGTCGCCTTCAGTGTTTATTGTGATTCCCAAGTTTCTTGGTCTTCCAAATTCTTCCGAACTGTTCTCTCTCTCGGAAATCCATAGGTCTTTGCCGCCGACACCGTTTCTTCTCTCAGATGCGAAGATAAGGATAAGTTCGTCGCTTGATAGGGTGGGGTGACCTACGACGTCCAAACTGTCGATAGTTTTAATCTCCACCGTTATTGGCTCGCTCCATGAACCACCAGTGCGTGACGATTTCATTATCTGGCAACCCGATTCTCTTTTTTTATGGTTGGGGCAGCGTGTGAAATATACAGTCGAGAAGTTCTTGTTCATGAAAGGCGTTCCTTCGCTGCCTGTTGAGTTAATACCTTCTTCGTCGGCTAATGTAGGTTCTTCCCATTCGCCTTGTTTGTTCTGACGCACAATGTAAAAGTCGGGGAAGTTTTGTCCTGTGATAGCGTCTTTTTCTTTGCTGACGCCGCCTTCTCTTGAAGAAGAGATAAGCACTTCATTGTAGTTGTTTGAAATCCAGGTAACGCCGAAGTCGGCTGCTTTAGAGTTGATTTTCTTCAGACGTGTCACTTCATATTTAGAAGGATATTCAATCCATTCTTGAATATATTGCAAGTCTTCCAAAGCGTCGAATCCTCTTGGATCGTCGGGCACCAGTTCGTTATAGATGGCGTAATATTCTGCTGCGAGTTCATACTTTTGGTTTCTTTTCAATACGTTGGCGTAGTTGAGATACACTACAGGGTTCTCTTTTGGATATTCGGTACGCATCAGTCTCTTGTATTGCGACTCAGCCAATTTACTTGCTTCTGTGAGTCGATAACACTCTGCGAGTTGGTGAGTGATATAGACGCGCTCTTCCTCGTATTTTTTCTTTCCAGTTTTCTTGTATGCTTTTTTATAACGCTCGATAGCGATGTTGTACTGTTTGCGCTCGAAGGCAATATCAGCCGACTTACTTGGATTGCGACGTTGAGCATCGGCTTGTCCTACACCTAAAATAGTGATTATGAATATTAGAAATATTTTCTTTAACATATAAAAACCTTTTATGAGGGTAACGTAATTAATTCTACAAAAGTATAAAAAAAAATGATAATCTCAAACGATGAGGAACTAATGACGAAAGAATTTTTTTAGATAGCTTAAAGCTATAAATATGAAAATTTAATAGTCAAAAATCATTAACAAGAATGAATGCTTTTATTGTGTTTTTATTTTTGACATCTTTTATCAGTATTTAGTCATTATGTTTATATGGTAAAAAATAATGTTTATATTTGTGGAAATTTAAAAGTTGTATCGTTATGAAAAGAAATCTTTACTCAAAAGTTATCAGAATTATTGCGATGTCGATCGCTTTGTGTTGTGTCATTCCATCTTTCGCTCAGCACAATCCATGGAAATTGCTTTATAAACTTCCGGCAACAAATGCTTTTTTTATTACGGATAACGGCAATATGCTGATGGCTGATTTCCTCTATAATTTGACTGGAGGTATTTACGTCTCGACGACTGGAGGCGCAACATGGGAGAAATGTGCCGTAGAAGATAAGAATTACAACGTTTTTCTCGAAAACAATGGTTATATTTTTGCTGCTGGATTGGGTGGCTCTATAGCTCGTTCCGCCGACAACGGTATTACTTGGGAACTTCTTAGTTATGGTTCGGCTGTGGAAGATATACTCGGTGAGAACTTACCGTATACATGTTGTTATTCCATGACAATGCACAACGGCAAACTCTTCGCCGGTGATTTCGGTGGTGGCGGTATTGTCTATTCCGAAGATGACGGTGAAACATGGATCGCTACAGATATAACTCCACTTTCTTACGAAGTAGATGGAAAATTGTGTGTTGAAAATATTTATAATATGGTGTCATATAACGGCGATCTCTACGCTTTTGGCGTCTATATGATTTTTAAGTATCTCTCTGAGGAAAACTCATGGGAGTTAATACGCGAAGACAGTAACTTTATGGCAGTCTCAACTTTCTATCAAGGAATGTTGTGTACAGCTCGTTCTGTGATGCACGATGGCGAAGATATCCCATTTATTGAGACTCTCGATGAGAACGGCGTATGGGGTGAACTCCCTCGTCCGGAAACTGTCGATAATAATATCAGAGCTTTGTATGCCGATGGTAAAGACTTGGTGGTTGGAATGGCAATTTCTGGATTGTATTATACAGATGATGCTGGTGCTACATGGTACAAACTTGACGATGGTATTCCATACGCTTCAGGTACTTACTTCACACCAATGTGCTTCCAAAGCGATGAGAATTTTATCTATTTGGCTGCATACGAACCTGATTTCGCGACAACAGAAAATAGTGGACTCTATCGTCTTGCTAAGACAGACCTCCCAACATACGATGACCCGGGTGATGATTATCTTCCTGAAGATCCAGTCGTAGCAGCAGAAGCTATCAGTTCTTCAGAAATAAAGTTGTCGTGGGAAACTGTTGAAACAGCTACATCATATAATGTATATTTTGAAGGTAGTGTGATTGCTTCTACAGAAGAAACATTTTATGTGGTTCAAGATCTAATCTTTAGCACTGATTATTGTTTTGAAGTCTCTGCGGTAAATGAGTATGGAGAATCAGACAAGACAGAAGCTTGTGCAAAAACATTATACGAAGGTGGTGATGAAGTTGAGAACTTGTTCAATATCTATCCTAATCCAGTTGAAAATTATCTTTTTGTTGAGACTGATGTTTGCATAGAAGAAATAAGTATCTACACATTGACAGGAGTGTTGGTAACACAACAACCTACTGACAATGGACAACAGATGATAGATGTTTCAGAATTAATCAGTGGAACATATCTTATTAAAATCAGAACCAATACGGGTGAAACTTTAAAACGTTTTGTAAAGAAATAATCAGATAGGAGATAATGAGAAAGTACGCTTCAATGAAAAGGAAGCGTACTTTTTTTATAGGATTATCTCCGGATGCTGCGACAAATATAAGTCTCTAAGAGGAATACTTAAAATAAAACAAACGTCAGCTAACCTTAGGTTACATTTTTTGTTATCTCCGTTTTTGTCTTTAACATCATATTCGGGAGAATTATAAACAAAATTCTTGATTTTGTCGAATTCTTCGTTATCACAAAATGATATACAAGCCATAAGCGCAGATGACTCTACGTCTAATGCAGTTCTTGGTTTATTATTATCAATTGCTGAAAATAGAATATCTTTGTTTCTCTGAATGAGTTCCATTCCATCAATCTCTTGTAAGATGAACTTGCCAAATTCGCTAAGACTTAGAGGACTGTTCTTTAATAAAAAGAATGCCAATGCGTCTTCGTATTTTAGACTCAAGAATTCTTTTATGGAAAAAACTTCTTTTTTGAGAGAAGCGACATCAACTTTGAGTGTTGCGACATCAACTTTGAGTGTTGCGACATCAACCTTGAGTATTGCGACATCCTTCTTGAGAGAAGCGACATCAACTTTAAGGTTACTAATATCTTCCTTTACAACCTTGAAATTTTCTCTTGTCTCACGTTTGAAATCATTGAAATCATTTCTTAGATTATCAATGCTTTGTTGGATGTCTCGCTTAAATTCGTAGAGCTGTTTCTTTAAAAGTTCGATGCTATCATCATGAGAGTCACACTTGGCGTGAGCTGTGCGTTCATCAATTTGATTGATACGCTGTGTTGTTTTGCCGAAATTAAACGCTTGATTTACAATGAACCAAACTCCTCCTAAAATTGTTGCGATGCTAGCAATAATAATGCTTAATAGTTCAATGGTGTTCATAATATTTGCCTTTTAGTTATAGTCGCAAATATAGAAAACTTTTTCGATATTAAAGCATTGATATGTAAATTTTTATAGTTAAAAATTATTAAGATGATTTCTATGTTTTGTTAACAATCGAAAACGATTAGTTCCTCATTCCTAATTCCTCATTTCTAATTGTCAAAACCTCTTCAAAAGCAGCTATGTTTTCTTCTTTGACCGGTTCTGCCGATGGCGATTCAAATGTTAATGGATTGATGTAGGTGCCGTTTTTACATAGTCTGAAATCTAAGTGCGGACCTGTCGACATTCCAGTGCTTCCTACGTATCCAATCAAGTCGCCTTGTTTTACCTTACTGCCTTTTTGTATTCCTTTGGCAAAACCGTTAAGGTGCATATAAGTAGTTGTGTATGTGCTGTTATGTTTAACTTTCAAGTAGTTGCCACCGCCTTTTTTATCCCAGCCTTTTTCAATCACAGTGCCGTCGGCTATTGTGACGACTGGTGTTCCTGTAGGCGCAGCATAATCGACACCATGATGTGGACGTACGACTTTTGTTACAGGATGTTTTCTTGCGTGACTGAAAGTGGAGCTGATACGTCTGTAATTTAAAGGTGCTTTCAAAAATGCTTTACGAAGGTTGGCTCCGTTTTCATCGAAAAACTCGCCTTTACCGTTTTGTTCAAAATAATAGGCATAATGACCTTCGCCACTATTTTTTAAGTATGAAGCAAGTACGTTGCCAATGCCGATACAACTATTGTCTTCCTTTAGATATTTGTTTTCATAAACGACTTTGAAAGTGTCTCCAGGCTGAATGCCAAAGAAATCCACTGTCCAAGCGTAAATGTCAGATAATTTCAGAGTTAGGTAAGGGTCATAACCCTTAGATGTCATGGCTTCCCATAACGAACTTTCTATAACGCCTTCAGCATATTCTATTCTTGTCTCCACTTCCTTATGTCCTAACCAAGCAGTAAGAGAGTCGGTGAGACTGAATACGGCGTAGTCTGTTCTGTTTATTTCATAAACCCAAAATACTGGTGTTGGTATGCTGTCGCGCGATATTAAAAAGGTATGTCTTTGACCTGGTTTTATTTTTCTAATGTCAAATACTTTTCTGTGATTCTTCTCAATATGAGCGATAACGTTATAGTTGATGTCTTTTTTCAACATTATATCGGAAAGAAACTGATTTCTCTTTATTGTGTCGATTTCAACGTCCATAGAATCGATGCAGATTCCATAGAGAAATTCCGGTTCTTTGGTTATCTTTTTTTCTTTTTTATTAGTTTTATCGTCAGAGTTTCCACATGAGAATATAGATAAACTCACAACTACCAGCATGGAGTAAAATGCAAATAATCTTAAACCATTAATGACCTTGCGGAATTTCATAACGATACAATTTTCTTTCTAATTCTAAAGAAAAGACAAGAGACAGAATATTCCATCTCTTGTCGTTAGTTTTATCTTATTGATTTGATGCTTGTTTATAACCAGCTTCAACGGCTTTGAGGTTAAGGTTTACAACTTCTTCACCTTTACCACCGAATTGTTTGCGGATACTATTTTCGATAGTTTCCATTTCGAATCCTAAGAAAGGTACTGCTGCACCGAAGATTACCATATTGGCAGCGCGGACGTTACCACATTCTTTTGCCAAAGTGTCGGCATCGATGATGATGGCGTTGTGTTTCTTCAACTCAGCATATATTTCTTCGACTTCAGGATAATTGTCTATATTAATAAAAGGTGTGCTTGCTGTGATGATGACACCGTCTTTTGCGAGCATTGGGAGATAGCGGAGAGCTTCCATTGGTTCTACCGAGATGATTAGGTCGGCTTTACCTTCAGGGATAAGGTCTGATGCTATTTCGTTGTCGGAGAGACGAAGGTGTGACTGAACGTCACCGCCTCTTTGACTCATGCCGTGAACTTCAGCTTGTTTGAGATACATGTTTTTCTCGACAGCAGCGATACCAATACAAGAAGCGATACTAAGGATACCTTGACCGCCAACACCTGCTAAAATTATATCTTTTTTCATGACTATCTTTTTTTATGTTAATTATTTAGCTGCTTTCTTTGCACGCATCTTTCTGTTTAATGTTTGGATACATTCACGACGTGGAATGATGACAGAGACGCCTTCGTAGGACAATTCTTCTTTAATGACTTGAACGTTGATTTCGTGTTGGTTTGGCAAAGGTTTGATAACTCTGATGTGGTCAGGATCGACGCCTAAGCCTTTGCAGATGCTTTCCAAACGACCTTCTGCCGATGATTTCTGACCGCCTGTCATACCTGTTGTAGAGTTGTCGAGAATCATGACGACGATGTTGTTGTTGTTGTTAACAGCATCGAGTAAGCCTGTCATACCTGAGTGGGTGAATGTTGAGTCGCCGATACATGCCACTGCAGGATAGAGGCCTGCTTCAGAAGCACCGATCGCCATGGTGATACTTGCGCCCATATCGACTGTACTGTTGATAGAGTTGAGTGGAGGAGTAGCGCTAAGTGTGTAGCAACCGATGTCGCCGAATACTCTACCTTTTTCATATTGTGACATAGCTTCGTTGAGAGCTCTGAAAGAATCCCAGTGAGGACATCCATCGCACAATTTTGGAGGACGAGCCTTGACCAATTCAGGGATAGGAGCGCCGACTTCGTAAGGTCTGCCAACAGCCTTAGCAGCGATGTTAGGATTGAGTTCGCCGTCGCGTGGCAAAGTGCCGTCTAATCTTCCGTGTATTGGTTTGCCTGTTGCCAAGAGACCTTTCAATAATTCTTCAACGATTGGATAGCCTTCTTCCATAACCAAGATTTCATCACATTCGTCATAGAGTCTTTGAATCATATCTATTGGAAGTGGATATTGGCTTATCTTAAGAACTGGATAAGGAATTGTCTCGTTGTTGTAATTTTCTTTTAAATAGTTGTATGCTAAACCACATGCAATGATACCCAACTTCTTGTCGCTACCTTCAAAATATTTGTTGAAGCCGCTTTCGTTGCTGTCTTGTTCCATGACAGTTTGTTTTTCGAGAAGTTGTTTGTATTGGTTTCTTGCTATTGCAGGGAGTAAAACATATTGACGTAAGTTTGAAGGAAGAGCTACTTCGTTTTGTTGACGTTTTTCTGTACATACGACGCCTGCGCGTGAGTGAGCCAAACGTGTTGTGACGCGTAACATGACAGGAGTTCCAATCTTTTCAGAGAGGTCGAAAGCATAGCGTGCCATGTCGTAGGCTTCCTGTTGATTTGATGGTTCGAGCAATGGGATGAGGGCGAACCTAGCGTAAGTACGCGAGTCTTGCTCGTTTTGTGATGAGTGCATTGAAGGGTCGTCGGCTGCTAAAACAACCATACCGCCGTTAACGCCTGTCACTGCTGAGTTGATGAATGGGTCGGCAGCAACATTGACACCGACGTGTTTCATACATACGAGCGAACGTTTGCCTGCGTATGACATACCGATGGCACTTTCCATAGCGGTCTTTTCGTTAGCTGACCATAAAGCACGAATGCCTAGTTCTTTAGCTTCTTTAGAGCCTTGGATGAACTCCATGATCTCTGTCGATGGCGTGCCTGGATAAGCGTAAACACCTGAGAGACCAGCGTCGATGGCGCCTTGTGCAATGGCTTCATCTCCAAGTAATAAAATCTTCTTCATTTGTTATTATTTGATTTTGTTGTTAAATTTCTATACTTATCTTATAAGATTGCAAATGTAACAAATTCTTTAATTACTACGAACCTTTTTTGAAAAAAATCTTATCTTTGCCGTTCTATTTAAAGATGATGAAAAAGATAGTAAACAAGTCGGATATTATCAAGATAATCGGTAAGGATAACATATTTACGAATGCTCTTGCTTCTGTGGCAATGGGTGTCCTTGGATTCAATAAAATCAATGAATTATATTCTCCTTCAGCCGATTTGAAAGATCAAACTTTCACCGAGCACATGCTCAACATTTACAATACAACATACAGCAATAACGAATCATCATTAAATTCAATTCCTAAGGAAGGCCCATTTATCATCGTATGTAATCATCCTTTTGGTGCTATTGAAGGAATAATCTTGTACGACGCTATTTCTCGTATTCGTCCCGATTTTAAGGTAATGGCGAATTTTATCTTGTCGTATATTCCTAATCTTAAAGATGTTTTTATTCCTGTAAACCCTTTCTCCGAGAATCCTGAGTGGGGTAGCAGCGTTGGTGGTATCAAAGCTGCCATGGAATATATCTCGCAAGGTCACGGCCTCGGAATATTTCCGGCAGGCGAAGTGTCGCGCTATTATAACAATAGTCAGCAGCCTAAAGACTTAGACTGGTCTGTCACTATCGCTAAATTGGTGAAGAAAAGTTCTGCTCCGGTGGTACCTATATATTTCGATGGTAAGAACTCGAAACTTTTCTATCGTCTCGCAAAGATTTATTCTCTGTTCGGAACGGCGATGTTACCACACGAAATGCTCAATAAACGAGACACTCATATCACTATGGAGATTGGTAAACCGATATTGCCTTCCGAGTTGGAACCTTATACCGATTACAAGAAAATAGCTGCTTATCTGCGCGCACGCTCCTACGCTCTTGAGGCAAATGTTCATAAAAACGATATAAAATGTCCTAACACAAAAATGGAATCGTTGCCGCCACCGTTGAAATCGAATATGATGGTCAACGAGTTGAATAAGATTCGTAAGAAGTCGTTCTTGTTCGACTGCGCGCAATATGAGTGTTTTTTCGCCGACCATGACGATATTCCTAATATCATGTACGAGGTGGGTCGGCGACGCGAAGAGGCTTTCCGAGCGATAGGCGAAGGAAGCGGAAAGAAATTGGATACCGACAATTACGATAAATATTATAAACATCTTATCTTATGGGATAAGGAAGAAAATCGTCTCGTCGGCGGCTATCGCCTCGGGATAGGAAAAGATATTGTCGAAGAGAAAGGAATCGATGGTTTTTATATAAGTTCCTTGTTCGAGATAAAAGACTCTTTCAAAGAAGTTCTCTCTAAATCTATTGAACTCGGTCGTTCTTTTGTTACTGTTGGTTATCAGAAAGATATTCTTCCTTTGATGTTGTTGCTTAAAGGTCTTATGATGGTGGCTTATCGTTATAAAGACGTCGATTATTTCATAGGTCCGGTGAGTATCAGTAATTGGTATCCTAAGTTTTATAAGAGCCTGATGGTGCATTATATTGCCAATGAATGTCACAGCTCTTACGCCGGCATGGTTAGCGCTCGAACTCCTTTCATCGCTGATTTCCTGAGGACTGATCCTGATGTGTTGTTGGAAAACAATATCTCTTCTGTCGAGAAATTTGATCGTTATATGTTGAAACTCAGCAATGGCGATTATCGCCTGCCAACTCTTTTCAAGAAATATCTTAAAATGCAGTCGAAGTTCCTTTGCTTCAATATTGATCCAGATTTTAACGATACCCTCGACGGACTTCTTCTTCTCAAATTCAGCGACATCCCCGAGTCGGAACTTCTTATGCTTATGAAAGACAGCAGCGATGAAGAAAAAAATCAACTGCTGAAAAGATTCCTTTCATAGAATCTTAAAAATTTAGAATTTTAGAACACCAGAATTTATAGACGTGTCAATTACGTATTGTTCATTTTATTGGTGTAATTGGTGCGTCTTTACCAAACATCAAAACTATTTGATGCCCATAATCGTCAATTGTTCATTGTAAATTGTCAATTGTTTTCATGCAGCATTTTATTTTTTTATTCGTTACTCAATCGAAATTGAATAATAATTGTTATTTTTGAGGATGTAATTCAATTATGATTAATAACTAATAATTTTACATGAAATGATTGATAATAAAAAACTTGAAAGAAATCCAATGAATAAGGTCATTGGCGGTGTATGCTCCGGATTGGCAGATTATTTCAACTTAGACATCGCTCTCGTCAGAGTGGCTTTCGTGATAGCCGGACTCTTCGCGAGCTTCGGATTCTGGCTTTACATCATCTTATGGATCGTCCTTCCTGAGAATGGAAGTCAACGGACAACAGACAGCAGACAACAGTCGAGTCAAACTCAATGGTCGGCAGATGATAGTAGTTACACAACAAATGGCAGCAATAACCAAACAGAAGAGAATGAGTCGAACTCAAAAAAAACGACTTCTATCATAGCCGGTGCGTCAATCATCTTAATCGGCTTGATTTTCCTTGTCAATAATTTCGTTCCAATCTCATGGGTGTGGAAACTCTGGCCTCTTATTTTGGTCGTCATTGGTATGGTTATGATTTTCAACGCAACTAAGAAAGGAAACGACAATGAGTAAGGAAAATAATAAAGACAGTGGCTTAATCAACGGCATAGTTCTCATCGCGATAGGCGTGATAGCACTCTTGGTAACCTTCTTCGATTTCTCTATAGACTGGTCGGAAATTTTAAAATTATGGCCTATTTTCATCATAGTTTTCGGATTGTCGATATTGCCAGTGAATAAAATGGTAAAATCAATATTGGTCGTGATAATGATATTATTGTCTTGTGTTTTGTATTATAATGCTGTGAAAGAAGATGATGTTGTGGAAGAAGTATTATATTATGATAATTCAAATAATAAAGATGTGACCGTACAAGAATTTTCTGAGTCTTTCAAAGAAGGTATTAATACTGCAAATGTGGAGATAAATTATGGAGCTGGTTCTCTCTATCTCAATGCTCCTGTTGAAGAACTTGTAAAAGCTTCTAATGCAAGTAATTATTATGTTCAAGATTTTTCGGTGAAATATAAAGACGATCATGCCGATATATGTTTTGATGGAAAAGACAATATCTCTGTTAACGGAAATACCATCGATTCTAATCATTTTAATATTGCATTAAATAATAATCCAATATATGATTTTGAATTGAATGTTGGAGCTTGCGGTATCAACTTCGATTTCAGTGATTATAAAGTATCTGACATCGATATTAACAGTGGAGCCTGCGACATTGACCTCAAATTAGGCGATTTATACGATAAGACAGAAGTCGATATTGAAACCGGTGTCAGCGACATTAGGATTGGCATTCCGTCGAACTCGGCTTGTCGCGTCGAATGTGAGTCGGTGTTGAGCAGCAAAAGTTTCGAAGGATTTAATAAGAAATCGTCGAATGTTTACGAGACATCGAATTATCATTCCGCTAAAAATCAGATTGAGATAAGATTCAACGGAGCCATCTCTGATTTTGAGATTTATAGATATTAAGGTAGTCAATAAGTCTATGAGTCTATGAGTTTTTGTCATGAATTATCGAAAATTTAAACAGAATATAAAACATTCAAAGATAATTTTTGTTACTAAAAACGACAGACTATCATAAACACTTATTGACTCATAGACTTATTGACTCACAGACTTTAAAAACATGGAATACAAAGATTATTATAAGATATTAGGTGTTGAACGTTCTGCCTCGCAAGATGAGATTAAAAAAGCATATCGAAAGTTGGCAGTGAAGTATCATCCCGACAAGAATCCTGACGACAAGGTTGCGGAGGAGAAGTTTAAGGAGATTTCGGAGGCTTATCAGGTTATTGGCAATGCCGACTCACGTAAGAAATACGACGAACTTGGTGCCAACTGGAAACAATATGAGAACGCGGGTTTTGGTGGATTTGGCGGTGGAAGTCAAGGCTTTAGTGCGAGTGGATTCTCCGATTTCTTCGATATGTTTTTTGGTGGAGCTCAAGGCGGAGCTGGTTTCGACATCAGAGACTTCATGGGCGGCATGGGTGGCGGTCGTCGCTCGACGCGTCCAGCTAAAGGTAGCGATCTTAATGCAACAATAAACCTCACTCTGTTAGAGGCATACCAAGGTTCGCAACGTCTCTTAGACCTCAATGGCAATACAATAAAAATATCGATAAAACCAGGAGTACGCGATGGTCAGGTGTTGCGCATCAAAGGTAAAGGTAATCCTGGAAGAAACGGCGGCGACAACGGCGACCTCCTGATAAAAGTCGCGGTAATGAACGACCCTGCATATCAACGCGATGGCGACGACCTCATAAAGAATGTCAACATAGATGTTTATACTGCAATACTCGGAGGTAAGATAACTGTCAATACTCTCAAAGGCGATGTCAATGTCCCGATAAAACCTCAGACACAGAATAATAGCACCTTGCGACTGAAAGGGATGGGAATGCCGCATTATGGAAAAGAAGGTGCCGGAGCCTTGTTGCTGAAAGTACAACTGCTTCTCCCTGAACACTTCTCACAAAAAGAATTAGAACTAATAAAAGAAGCTTCATTAGAAGGGAGATAAAAATTTTAGAATCTTAGAACTTTAGAATCTGAGAATCTCTCATAATTTTTTTTGAAATACGCTATATAAATAAGAGTTTTTTTCGTTACTTTGCAATTCGTTAAGATGTCGTATAACGGCATCTGTTTTTTAGTTATAAATTTGAGTTTTTTAGAAATGCAAAGAAGAATACACCTTACAACTATAGTGACTTTATTTCTGATTTTTATGGGTAATATCGCTATTGCTCAGAACGATAACAATGTAAAAGGTTTTGTTTATGAGAAATCGACAGGCGAACCGATGATGTTCTGTAACGTCTATCTCAAAGGAACAACGATAGGAGCCTCTACCGACATCAACGGTTTCTTTAACATAACGAAGATACCAGACGGTAATTATCAGCTTCTTGTCACCAACCTCGGATATGATACAATCAGAGACGATATAAGTCTTCGTAACAATGAGGTGTTGAACAAGAAATATTACCTTGAAGAATCGACAGTTCTACTTCAAGCAGTTAACATCACAGCCGATAAGATAGAAGCGAGAACCGAGACCAAGACTTCTGTTGTAAATATCACACCAAAGACCATCACCAAGATTCCTTCTATGGGAGGACAAGCCGACCTCGCGCAATATCTGCAAGTCATTCCAGGTGTCGTCTTCACTGGCGACCAGGGCGGACAGCTGTATATCAGAGGTGGATCACCTATACAAAACAAGGTGCTTCTTGATGGTATGGTCATCTATAATCCGTTCCATTCCATCGGTCTCTTCTCGGTCTTCGATACCGATATCATCAGGAACGCTGAGATTTACACCGGCGGCTTCGGAGCTGAATATGGTGGACGCATCTCCTCTGTGATGGACATCACCACACGCGACGGTAACAAAAAACGCATCGCCGGTAAAGTAGGTGCAAGTACATTCGGTGCAAAACTGACATTGGAAGGTCCTATCAAGAAAGCTAAGAATCCTGAAGATATGAGCGTCTCTTTCATCTTGTCGGCGAAAAACTCTTACTTGGAACAGACAAGTCAAGGTATATATAAAGGTATCCTCGATGGTGAGGTGCTGCCTTACAACTACAGAGACCTTTATGGTAAGTTGTCGCTGAACTCATCTAATGGCAGTAAGATTAACTTCTTCGGATTTAACTTCACCGACGACGTAAATAACTATAAGTCAATATCGACATTTGGCTGGGATTCGTATGGCGGCGGTGTCAATTTCGTCGTGATTCCTGGAAAGTCGCCTGTACTCATCGAAGGTAACATCGCCTTCTCCGATTATGAGGCTGTCCTCGAGGAACAGAACAATCCAAACAGATCGAGTTCTATCAATGGCTTCAATGCCGGTTTCGCCTTCACCTATTTCATCGGAAAGAACTCTCTTAAATATGGTGTCGAGATGCTCGGATTTAAGACAGTCT
The DNA here is from genome assembly GCA_017461665.1 of Bacteroidales bacterium. Lineage (GTDB taxonomy): Bacteria > Bacteroidota > Bacteroidia > Bacteroidales > F082 > Limimorpha. Next base: position 40,184 of record JAFTXI010000026.1, read on the forward strand.
TCGATTATACCAAGTCGAATGGTATCAATATAAGTCAAGTCGAAAACACTACAGAGTTAGGAGCTTACATTAAATACAAAGCACAATTCAACGACTTTATCTTGGAGCCGAGTTTGAGAATACAGGCTTACGCTTCTCTTTCTGAAGTGTCGCCGGAGCCGCGTCTCGCCCTTAAATATAACGTGACAGATTGGTTCCGTGTCAAAGCAGCTGGTGGCTTGTACTCGCAGAATCTTATCGCAGCCAACAGCGACCGCGACGTCGTAAACCTCTTCTACGGATTCCTCTCTGGTCAGTCAAATATCCCTACATATTTCAATGGTGAGAAAGTGACAACGAAGCTTCAGAAAGCTGCTCATTATATACTTGGAACAGAATTCGATGTGGCTAACAACACGACTCTCAATGTGGAAGGCTATTATAAAGACTTTCGTCAGCTGACGAGCATGAATAGAAATCAAATCTTTAGCGAACAAGACGCTCCTCCAGGAACACCGCAGATAGAGAAAAAAGACTTCATGATAGAGACAGGCGACGCCTACGGTGTTGATATCTCAATAAAATATGAAGATAAGAGATGGTATCTCTGGGGCGCATATTCCTTGGCATACGTCAACAGAGACTATGAAAATGCCGATGGTGAAATAGTTACCTACAGAACACATTACGACCGACGTCATAACGTCAACCTCATTGCTACATATACAGCAGGTGCAAAAAATCAATGGGAACTTAGTGCGCGCTGGAACTTCGGAACGGGATTCCCTTTCACAATGGTCACTGGATTCTATGAAGAACTGCCTTACGACAATATCTACTTCGACCCTTATACAGAAAGCGGAAACGTTGGTCTGTTGTATGGCGACCTTAACACAGGACAACTGCCGACATATCATCGCTTAGACTTGGACATAAAACGTAAATTCTATTTCACCGAGACAATGTTGCTCGAAGCCGATTTCAGCATCACCAATGTCTATGACAGAAGAAATATTTTCTACATCGACGTGATGTCTGCAACATCTATATATCAGCTGCCACTGATGCCAAGTCTCGGATTAACATTATCATTCTAAATATGAAAAAACCTGTAGCAAAAAAATATCCCCGTGAACTTATCAAACACGGGGATATTCGTATAGATAATTATTATTGGCTTAATGAACGCGAAAATCCAGAAGTAATAGATTATCTTCAACAAGAGAATCTCTATCGGGAGACGATGATGAAAGATACCGAACAACTTCAGCAGGAACTCTATCAGGAGATATTGGGTCGTATAAAGCAAGAAGACGTCTCTTATCCGCTGAAAAGAAATGGTTACTATTATTACTCGCGCTATGAGGAAGGAAAGGAATATCCTATCTATTGCCGACGTAAGGATAACATGGATAACCCAGAACAAGTCCTCTTGGATGGAAACAAAATGGCTAAAGGTCATCACTATTTCGATATCGGCGCTTATAGCATAAGTCCTGATAACAGACTTATCGCTTATAGCATCGACACAGTGAGCCGACGTCAATATAACATCTATGTGAAAGATATTGAGACTGGTGTGATTTATAATGATGAGATAAGAAACACAACAGGCAACATGACGTGGGCTAACGATAACGAGACTATTTTCTATAGTGAGAAAGACGAGTCGTTGCGTTCTTGCAAGATAAAGCGTCATCGACTGAAAGAAGATTCAGATAATGATGAGCTTGTATATTTTGAAGATGACACTGCCTTTAATTGTTACGTAGGAAAGACAAAGTCGAGACATTATATCATGATAGTGTCGGAAAGCACGCTCTCTTCAGAGGTGCGTTTCATCGATGCCGATAGACCTTACGACGATTTTAAGATTTTTCAGAGACGTCAGAACGATATGTTGTACGGAATAGGTCATTATGGCGATAGTTTCTATATCTTGACAAATGCTGATGGTGCGAAGAACTTCAAGATTATGAAGACATCCGTCGATAAGACAGAGAAAGAAAACTGGGTTGAGCTGATGGCGCATCGTGATGATGTCTTGATAGAAGACTTCGACCTTTTCTCCGATTATTTGGTTGTTGAAGAACGTCGCGAGGGTTTGATAAACATAAGGATAAAGACATGGGACGGGGAAGAGGATTATTACATCGACTTCGGCGAGCCTTCTTATACAGCCTATACCTCAGCAAATCCCGACTTCGACTCTCATCTTTTGAGATATGGTTACAACTCCATGACGACGCCGAGTTCTTTGTATGAATACGATATGAAGGAACGTAAGGCGACACTCTTGAAACGTCAGGAGATAGTTGGTGGTTATGAGCCTTCCGACTATGTCACGGAACGTCATTACGCTACTTCGCATGACGGTGTCAAAGTGCCTATATCTTTGGTTTATAAGAGAGGTCTTGAAAGAAACGGCGATAATCCTTTGGTGCTTTATGGCTACGGCTCGTATGGCAGCAGTATGGACGCGTATTTCTCCACGACCCGTCTTAGCCTCTTGAATCGTGGATTCGTATGGGCGATAGCGCATATCAGAGGCGGCGAGGAGATGGGACGTCAATGGTATGAAGACGGTAAGCTGCTGAAGAAGAAAAATACCTTTTTAGATTTTATCTCCTGCGGAGAATATCTTATGAGAGAAAGATTTACCAATAATAGAAAGATGTTCGCTATGGGAGGCAGCGCAGGTGGTTTGCTCGTAGGTGCTGTCGCTAATATGGCACCTCAGATGTGGCGTGGAATAGTGGCACAGGTGCCTTTCGTCGATGTCGTCACGACGATGCTCGACGAGAGTATCCCGCTCACTACAGGAGAATATGACGAGTGGGGTAACCCTAATGTTAAAGAATATTATGATTATATGAAGTCGTATTCGCCTTACGACAATGTGGAGAGAAAAGACTATCCTGCTATGTTGGTGACGACGGGCTTGCACGACAGCCAGGTACAATATTGGGAGCCTGCGAAGTGGGTGGCGAAACTGAGAGAGGTGAAAACCGACGACAACCCTTTATATCTCAAAACCAATATGGATTTCGGTCATGGCGGAGCATCCGGACGCTTTGAAAGTATTAAAGAAGTAGCATTGGAATACGCGTTCATTTTACAATTGACAATTAACAGTTGACAATTATGACTTATAGAATTTGAGACGTATCAATGACATATTGTTCAATGTTATAGGTGTCATTGGTGCGTCTCTACTCATTGACTCATAGACTTGGAGACTTTAACTCTCTGCGTTTCTTTGCGTCTTTGCGTGAGACCTCATCAATCCTTTGCGCGAGAAAAAAATAATTCCTAATTCCTAACTCCTAATTCCTAATTATTACTATCTTTGCAAGAAATCATTAAACTCAAACTTTATGAAAACACAAAAATACATTAGATTCGACTGGGCTATGAAGCGCATGCTTCGCGATAAAGCCAATTACGCAGTGTTAGAAGGTCTCCTAACAACCTTGTTTAAAGAGCAAATCA
>JAFTXI010000027.1 GCA_017461665.1 Bacteroidales bacterium
CAAACTCTTCTTTGTAAATTTGTATTCCTTATTCTTATTATCTTCTGTATTGACTCGGATTTATTCTAGAATCGATAGGTGTTTCGAACTTCCGTTCCTTACCTTTCAGACTTTGCTTGGATCATTCGTTCAAAGAACTTTCGATTCTCACTTCATTCATTCGATGTTGTTGTTGAATCGGATTGCAAAGATACGACCTTTTTTAGAATCTGCAAGAAAAAAATAAACTTTTTTCAAATTATTTTTTATATTACTTAGAATCAATATTTTATAATTATTATTTAAGTTAATTTTATCAAGAAAAACTTAAAAAAATGCATTTTTTACTCAATTTTATCGTCAAATAAACTCAAAAATATCACTTTTTCCGTAATTTCTAATTTTATCAGATTTATCAAGGCAAAATTTACGACCACATTTTCTGCTTCTTTTTTACTAATTTTTGCCATTTCCATGAATTCATCAATGGTTGTTTTTTTATTCTCATTTAAATATTTCAACAGAAACATTTCGGCATCGGTAAAAGTTACTTTCACACTTTGTTTATTATTTTCATATTTCCAAATTTTAAGTAAAATCCTATGTGCAATTATATTCTGATCTTTTACCCTTATGTACACCTTATATGTATCGTTATGATCGGGGGCTTTATGTTTGTGATATTTACTTTTGGGAACATAAACTTCCAAAACTGTCTTTCCATTAACATTCCACTCTTTCGCCTCGAAAGCTACTTTTGGCTTACAAAAGAAATCTGATGCTGTTTGTATCATGTGTTTTTCTTCCTCAGAACGAATCCCTGAAATATTTCCATTATCCTTCACACCGATAAGCAAACGTCCACCATCAGTATTCGCAAAAGCTACTAACGACCTGGCTATCTTCTTACTATCAGAAATCTCGAACTTAAAATCGAGCATTTGATGTTCACCTTCTTTTATTAAATTCTGAATATAGTTATTCGACATGATACTTTTTTTATAAACTGCAAAAATAAGGAAAAGTCAACAATTACACATCAAAGTCTAAAAATAGTATCAAAATAGTATCAAACTCCATATTAATTAATAAGGTATATATTCATGAAACAAACCATATCGACCTACATATCAATAAAGCTAACATTCAGATAAAGAAAAATAATTTTCATAGAAATAATTATTTTACAAAACCATTCTTAAAATTTTATCACTACTTTTGCAATCTGACACTAATGTCAAACATAATTGTTAAAATAATAATGTTAAGAATAGGTTTAGATATTGGATCAACAACAGCAAAGATAGTTGTAACAAAAGACGACAGTTCTGTTGTTTATCATAACTACAAGAGACACAATGCCAGAATGTTAGACGTTGTACTTTCCTTTTTAAACGAAGTAAAAAATTTATTCCCAAAGGAAAGTGTCACTATTAAAGTAAGTGGTTCAATAGGAATGGGATTTTCTGAACAATATAACATTCCATTTGTACAGGAAGTAGTTGCCGCCTCGAAAACAATAAAGCGCTTCTACCCTACAGCAAAAACAATGATCGACATTGGTGGAGAAGATGCAAAAATCGTATTTTTTAATGATGGTAATGCTACCGATTTAAGAATGAACGGAAATTGTGCAGGTGGCACCGGTGCTTTCATCGATCAGATGGCTATTCTTTTAGGAATCAGCATTAGTGAACTTAACGATTTAGCCTTAAAATCTAATAACATCTACCCTATCGCTTCTCGTTGTGGTGTATTCAGCAAAACTGACATACAGAATCTCATTGCCAAAAACATCAGCCGAGAAGACATAGCGGTATCCGTATTTCACGCAGTTGCGGTACAAACAATATCAACACTTGCACACGGCATTGACATCAAATATCCTATTATTTTTTGCGGAGGACCTCTAACATTTTTGTCGGCACTACAAAAAGCTTTTAAAGAATATCTCTCATTAAACGACACCGATATTATAACATCAAAACACGGGGAACTGACGACTGCATTAGGAACCGCGTTGACAAGAACTGATAATGAGCAAGTTCTATCTATCAATGAACTTATCAATGTATTTAGCAAATACGAAAACATAAAAACAAACAACAATAGTAAGTTAGAAGCGATATTTAAAGATGAAAACGACTTTAACTTATGGCAAAGTCGCATCTCTAATAATAAGTTACGTCATAATAAACTAACACAAGGCAGTTATGAAGCTTTCATTGGAATTGATTCCGGCTCTACCACAACTAAGATTGTCGTCATTAACAATAATGCGGAGATTCTTTTTACTTTTTACAAAAACAACAAAGGCAAGCCGATTGAAACAGTTAAGGAAGGTCTTGATATTCTTCACAAAGAATGTCTAAAAAGTGGAACTACTCTATTGTTTAAAGGAAGTTGTTCAACGGGTTATGGCGAAGACTTAATGAAAGCTGCCTTCAAACTCAATGACGGTATCGTTGAAACAATGGCGCATTATATGGCTGCGCGACATTTAGATAAAGACGTTAGTTTCATTCTTGACATTGGCGGTCAGGATATGAAGGCAATTTTTGTTAATAAAGGAATCATAGAGCGAATAGAAATAAACGAAGCCTGTTCCTCGGGATGCGGTTCTTTCATTGAAACATTTGCTAAGAGTTTGAACTACAGCACTCCTGAATTTGCACAAAAAGCTATCAATTCAAAAAATCCATGCGATTTAGGCACTCGGTGTACAGTTTTTATGAACTCCAAAGTAAAACAAGTACTCCGAGAAGGCACTACTATTGAAGACATATCTGCCGGACTGTCTTATTCCGTAGTAAAAAATTGTCTTTATAAAGTCTTGAAACTTAAAGATATTTCTGCCTTAGGAAACAATATCGTTGTTCAAGGTGGAATAATGCGTAACGACTCCATAGTGAGAGCTCTTGAAATTTTATGTAAAAAAGAAGTAACAAGATGCGTTTGTCCCGAATTAATGGGAGCATTCGGTTGCGCATTATCTGCTAAAGAAAATCAGAGTGATAGCTTTATTTGTCTCGATGAAATGTTACAACAATCTTCCTATTCGACACAAAACACTCACTGCAAAGGTTGTGAAAACAACTGCTCAATACAAACATATAAATTCAAAAACGAGAAGACGTACTTCTCTGGGAACAGGTGCGAAAAGTATTTCAGCAATAGCGGTGTCACGAAAAAGTCGGGACGCAACATGTATGAGATTAAAAACAATTTAATCTTTTCGCGACATTCTAAAATAGAAAATCCACTGATGACCATAGGAATTCCTCGAGCATTAAATATGTACGAAGAATATCCTTTTTGGCACAGTCTATTTTCTTCATGCAACATAAATGTCGTTGTTTCAGACCTTTCCAACTTTACCGACTATGAAAGAAACGTGAAAATGGTAATGTCGGATAACATCTGTTTTCCTGCCAAATTAGTTCATAGTCATATCGAGAACTTACAGAAGAAAACTGTAGATAGAATTTTCATGCCATTTGTCATTTATGAAAATGAATCTTATCAAGAACAAAACAGCTATAATTGTCCGATTGTAACAGCTTATTCTACAGTAGTTAAAAACGTTCAATCATCAGAAATTCCAATTGACTCACCAACAATTAGCTTCAAAAACAGAGACTTACTCTTCAAGCAATGTAGTGAGTATTTGTTATCGTTAGGAGTCAAAGAAAATATCATAACAAAAGCCTTTGAGGATGCCGAGCAAAGTCTCATCGATTTCAGAAAGGAATTAACGATACAGAATCGAGATATTCTAAATCAGACATTAAGAGACAATGAATTAACAATATTACTCGCCGGACGGCCTTATCACAGTGATCCTCTCATTCAGCACAAAATTTCCAATATGCTTGCCGATATGGGAATAAATGTTATTACGGAGGACATTATTCGAGACTGTGATATTGATATCAAGGATACTCATTTCCTCTCACAATGGTCATATCCAAACAGGATAATGAAATCTGCAAAATGGTGTACCACACAAAACGAATTGGTACAATTTGTTCAGATGACTTCGTTTGGTTGTGGTCCCGATGCTTTCTTCATCGACGAAATCAGGGACTTATTACTGAGAAACAATCGTACTTACACGTTGTTGAAATTAGATGACATCAATAATATTGGTTCGATGAAACTGAGAGTTCGCTCTCTGATTGAAAGTTTAAAGATGTCTCAAAAAAAGAAATCTTTTGAGCTCAAATCTTCTCCTTTCAAAACCACACCTATTTATGACGAGAAATATAAAAACAAAAAAATCATAATCCCATTTTTCACTTCATTTATCTCACCTCTCATTCCTGCTGCATTCAGTAATCTTGGTTTTGAAGTTCACAATCTACCTTTAAGCGATGAATTATCAGCCGATTGGGGATTGAAATTCGCCAATAACGAAGTCTGTTATCCTGCCACATTGGTCGTTGGTGACGTCATCAAGGCTTTTAAAGAAGGAAGACACAATCCTGACGATTGCGTAGTTTGTATCACTCAAACGGGTGGACAATGTAGAGCTTCCAACTATCTTCCTTTATTGAAAAAAGCGTTGATAGATGCCGGCTACGGTAACGTTCCTATTATATCTTTCACATTCGATGATTTGGATAACAATCAACCTGCATTCAAAATCAATTGGTTCAAGTTATTAAAAATCGCCATTCCAGGAATATTGTATAGCGATTGCATCAGCAAATATTATTACGCATCAGTTGTAAGAGAAAACAAAAAAGGAGCGGCTATTCACCTTCGCGACAAATATCTTATTTTGGGAGCCGAAATAATTAGAAACAAACAAAGTCACAAATTGTATAAGGTACTTTCGCAAGCCGTCGAAGAATTTAACGCGATATGTCAGGATATAGATTTGCCCAAAGTCGGTGTAGTTGGTGAGATTTATCTAAAACACAATTCTTTTGCTCAAAGAAACATCTGCGATTGGTTAACAGAACAAAAGATAGAGATAGTTCCGCCGCTGTTGTTGGGATTCTTCACCCAGTTTTTTGTCAACAAAAAAGTTAATCAGAAGACTAATTTGGAGAAGAGCAGATTTTCAGATGTGGTGATAGATTTGTTTTATAGAATCATAAAGAGACATATTAATAAGGTGAATATTATTTCTTCACAATTCAAATACTATATTCCTTTCAATGATATTTTCGAAGAAGCTAGGGAAGCATCCAACATCATCACTCTCAGCGCACAGTTTGGCGAAGGCTGGCTTCTTCCTGCTGAAATAGTTTCGTATATCAACTGCGGCGTAAATAATGTCGTCAGTCTTCAACCTTTCGGTTGTATCGCCAACCATATCATTTCTAAAGGAATAGAAAAAAAATTAAAGAATATTTACCCCGACATCAACCTACTTTCCTTAGACTTCGATAGCGGTGTCAGCGATGTAAATATTAAAAACAGACTTCTATTGTTTGTCGATAAAATCAAAGGTGAAAATAATTAATACAACTATTATATAAATCATAATATTATTGATATATTTGCAAATAATGGTAAAATCTACAAATTGAGATGAGTTTATGGAAAACAAAATAATCAATACAGCAATGACAGTTTTTATCGAGAAAGGCTATGCAGAGACAAGTATGAGTGAGATTGCAGCCAGAGTTGGCATCAACCGTCCGGCACTACATTATTATTTCCGCACCAAAGACAAAATGTTTGAAGCCGTTTTTGGAGATATAATCTTATCTATCGTGCCAAAAATATTTGACATTCTAATTCAGAGAGATAAGAAAATCGGAGTGAGAATTGAAGAAATAGTTGACACTTATTACACCTTGCTTTTAGAAAATCCCAAATTGCCGATGTTTATCATTAGGGAAATTAATAGAGACGTCAACTTATTGATTAACACAGTTACGAAATTAAATCTTCCAAACAGATTTATCGAAGCATTAGATTCCATACAAGAAGAGATGAACGAAGGTAAATTAAAAAACGTCCCAATAAGATTTGTATTTTACAACTTATACGGCTTATTGTCGATGCCTTTTCTCTCACAAGATCTTACTCATAGATTATTGTTACAAGACAATGAGAATTTTGAAGAGATGTTAGAAGAATGGAAGCCTTACATCATTTCTCAGATGGAAAATTTATTGAAAGTCGAAGAATGATGTAGGAAAAATTGTTTATTTTGCAGACTGAATTAAATTATTTTTACACAATGAAAGAAACTCCAATTTTATTACTGACCGGTTATCTCGGAAGTGGAAAGACAACTCTCGTAAACAATATATTAGCCAATAAAAAAGGTATAAGATTCGCCGTTATCGTCAACGATATTGGTGAGATAAATATTGACGCCGACCTCATACAAAAAGGTGGCGTTGTAGGTCAGAAAGACGATAGTCTCGTCGCTCTTCAAAACGGATGTATCTGCTGCACATTACAATTAGATTTAGTTGAACAACTAAGCGACATAGTAAAAACAAATAAGTTCGATTATATCGTGATTGAAGCGAGCGGCATCTGCGAACCAGAACCTATCGCAAGAACAATAGCTTCTATTCCAAATATGGAAGAGAAATACAGCATTCATGGATTACCTAAATTGGATTGTATAGTGACGGTAGTCGATGCTTTGAGAATGAAAAGCGAATTTGAATGCGGCAACAAATTAGATAAGAATACTATCGAAGAAGAAGACATCGAAAACCTTGTCATTCAACAGATAGAATTTTGCAACATAGTTCTTCTCAACAAAGCATCTGAAGTAAGCGGAGAAGATTTGAATAGGATAAAATCAATCATTAACAATCTTCAGCCAGGCGTAGAAATAATCGAATGCGATTATACAAATATCGACTTAGAAAGAATTATCAACACAAACAAATTCGATTATTATAAGGTGTCGGGAGCCGCAGGCTGGATTCGCCATATAGAAGAGACAATGAGCCAACAAGACAACGAGTCAACAAACCACATTCATTACCATGAACATGAACACGAACATCACCATCATCATGATGGCGAAGAGTGTCACGATGAGAATTGTCCTTGTCATCATCACCATCATCACGATCACAGTCATGGCGAGGAATATGGAATCAGCACCTTTGTTTATTACAGACGACAATCGTTCGACACAAACAAATTTGACAGATATGTGACGTCAAAATGGCCTGAAAACATCATTCGCGCGAAAGGCATCTGCTACTTCTGCGACAATCCAGATATGACATATTTGTTTGAGCAAGCCGGCGTTCAGAAGAAACTTTCGGAAATAGGTCTTTGGTTTGCAGCTGCGCCTCAAGATGAATTTGAAGAATTGGTAAGACAAGATCCAAGCATATTAAAAGACTGGGACGACAAATACGGCGACAGAATGGCAAAGATTGTCTTCATCGGACAAAACTTAGACAAAGAACAAATCACAAGAGATTTGGACGAATGCCTTGTGGAGATTTTTTGAGTTTACAATTCACAATGAACAATTTACATTTTTTCAAATAATTATAATTGAGGCGTGTCAATGTTGAAGAGACGCAGCAAAATTTGTTTTTATAATGTAATAATGTTTCCTTATAATGCAGTGGAATTTTGATACGTCTCTACGTGTAAATTGTTCATTGATTTCCTAATGGTGCGTCGTCGAAGTTATGTTTCCAGCGGCGATGACTCCAGAGCCAAAACGGAATTTCCGACTTGATAGTTCCTTCTAACAATTCTGTATAACGCTGCATGATTGCGCCATCGGGGAGTTCGTTTGGATGTTCTGTTATGACTTCAACATCGATGCGGTAACGACCCAACTTCTCTTTAATCACCTTATAATATAATACCGGAATATCATACTTTCTCGCGAAGCCTTCCGAGCCTCTTATGAAACCCGTCTTCTGATTTAAAAACTCCGCTACATAACAACGCTTCGGATTACTCGGATTTTGGTCGGAGAGAATCATATACGCAGCCGGTATATTATTGTTCTCATGATATGCCATGACCTCGCGCACATTATCATGAAAAACGACTTCAGTTCCGTAACGAGTACGCGCTCTGTTAATCAGTTTCTCAAACACCTTATTGGTGTTGTGCGCTCCCACTCCTATCCCATGAGGCTTGAACTGCATGTCCAAACTCAAAACCATCCATTCCCAATTGTTGTAATGACTCGACATCAAGACGACACTCTTTCCTTCGTCAAAAAATTTATTGACGAGTTCAGGGTTAGAACAATGATAACGACGCATTACATTTTTCTTCGACATCGAAATCATCTTCAGCATTTCTATGCCTAACTGTGTGAGATGCCAATAATATCTATTTCTCAATCGTCTAATCTCTTTTTTGCTTAAATTGGGAAAAGATTTTATAAAATTAGCATCGATAACCTTTCTCCTATAACGAATCACAAATGCAAGTATGAGATAAAAAGGAAAAGCGATGATATATAATATGGACAAAGGAAGTACCGAAATCGGGTAAAAAATCAGATAAAATAGAATTCTTGTCAACATTACGAAATACTCTTAAAACTCTGTAAAAATACGATATTTTTCAACTTAAAAAAGATATTTTTTATTAAAATGAAAATAATGTCAATAAAATTTTTTTTATCTATCTAATTTACTATTTTTGCATAGTCAAAGAATCAATAAATATAGTACTTATGGCAAAAAATATCAACGAAATCAAGGAAGCATTAGCATCTTACGGTATAACAAATGCTAATGAAGTTATTTATAATCCATCTTACGAAGAGCTTTATAAAGACGAAATCAATCCAGAATTAACTGGTTATGAAAAAGGTGTCGAGACAGAACTCGGTGCAATTAACGTTATGACAGGTATTTACACAGGTCGTTCTCCTAAGGACAAATATTTTGTCATGGACGATGTCAGTCGCGACACTGTTTGGTGGACTTCAGACCAATATAAGAACGACAACAAACCTATCACTCCAGAAGTTTGGAAAGAATTAAAACAAATAGCCATCAACCAATTATCCAACAAGAAACTTTACGTCGTTGATGGTTTTGCCGGTGCTAACGAAAACACTCGTTTAAAGATTCGCTTCATCATGGAAGTGGCATGGCAAGCTCACTTCGTGAAGAATATGTTCATCCGTCCTACAGAAGAAGAACTTGAAAATTTCGGTGAGCCTGACTTCATAGTCTATACTGCTTCAAAAGCTAAGGTTGAGAATTATAAAGAGTTAGGTCTTAACTCAGAGACTGCTGTTGTTTTCAACTTAACAGAGAAAGCACAAATCATCCTCAACACATGGTACGGCGGTGAGATGAAAAAAGGTATGTTCAGCATCATGAACTATCTCCTTCCATTGAGAGGTATCGCTGCAATGCACTGCTCTGCCAACACCAACGAGAAAGGCGAGACAGCGATTTTCTTCGGTCTCTCAGGAACAGGCAAGACAACCTTATCTACAGATCCTAAGAGAGCTTTGATTGGCGACGACGAACACGGCTGGGACGACGACGGCATCTTCAACTTTGAAGGCGGCTGCTATGCAAAAGTCATCAACCTCGACAAAGAAAGCGAACCTGACATCTATCACGCCATCAAGAGAAACGCTTTGTTGGAGAATGTCACCGTCGATGAAAACGGCAAGTTAGATTTCAAAGACAAGAGCGTCACAGAAAACACACGCGTCTCCTACCCTATCTATCACATCGAAAATATCGTTAAACCTATATCAAAAGCTCCTGATGCAAAGAAAGTCATCTTCTTGTCGGCTGACGCTTTCGGAGTATTGCCTCCAGTATCAATATTGACTCCTGAGCAAACAAAATATTATTTCTTATCTGGTTTCACAGCTAAGTTGGCAGGTACAGAACGCGGCATCACAGAGCCTACACCGACATTCTCAGCATGTTTCGGAGCAGCATTCCTTTCATTGCACCCAACAAAATACGCTGAAGAGTTAGTAAAGAAGATGGAAAAAGTCGGAGCTACAGCTTACTTGGTAAACACAGGATGGAACGGCGCTGGCAAACGTATCTCTATCAAAGACACGAGAGCTATCATCGATGCCATCTTAGACGGCTCTATCGACAAGGCAGAAACCAAGGTCATCCCATATTTCGATTTCAAGGTCCCTACATATCTGCACGATGTAAATCCAGGTATCTTGGATCCACGCGACACATACGCCACACCGGAAGAATGGAACGAAAAAGCTGAAGACTTAGCAGGACGTTTCATCAAGAACTTCGACAAATTTACCCATAACGAAGCCGGCAAAGCATTGGTTGCAGCAGGACCGAAACTTTAATTCTTCGGATGTCAACGAACAACAGACAGAGACGTCACTCCTGTGGCGTCTCTTTTTTTACCACGAATCGCACGAATCTGCACGGATTTTTTTGAGTCACCGACTCACCAAGTCTATGAGTCAATGAGTCTATAAGTTTTTGAGATTCTGAGGTTCTGAAGTTCTAAAATTCTACTTCACCCATTTCCCACTCTCCAAGATCTTGTCCTCGACCTCGTTCTCGTTCCCATTCCCCGTTCCCAATTCCCAGATATACGTTCCCGAGTTCCATCTTGAAGCGTCTATACTTGTAATCTCATCTATCACTTCCTGCTCATGGACTTTTCTTCCTTGCATGTCATAAACAGATATTGTTGCATTACGCAAGCCGGTTCTTATATTCATGACATCTTCACCAGGATTAGGATAAGCCACGGCGAGTTTTAAGTTGTGAGCTCATCGTCCCTTTTCCAAAGCGTGAGGATAAGCTGCTGTCTTCGAGGTGTCGGGGTCGCCCGAAGAGAACTTCGAATAGACCTTCACGCCACCGATGAGACCGACTACGGCTCCCACTGCGTAAATCAACTTGGTACCCGGATCGAAATACGATATTACCATATTGTTTATTCGTTCCAAAAAATGTTGTTATATCGAATTATTCACTTGAAAAAGTGTATTAAAGTCTTGTTTATTCGGTAGGAAAAGTGTATTTTTGCAATCAAACTAATATGAAATACGATGCTGAAAAGAAAAATTGAGTCAGTTTTGGTTGAGTGGAAAAACTCTGGATCCAAGAAGCCACTTGTGATAAAAGGTATTCGCCAATGCGGAAAGACATACATCGTCCAAAAGTTTGCA
>JAFTXI010000028.1 GCA_017461665.1 Bacteroidales bacterium
AATTCCTAATTCTTCAACAATCGGCGCTTCGACAGGCTCAGCGACCGTGGACGATGTCTGTTGTCCGTTGTCTGTTATCTGTTGACTGAGCAAAGCGAATAATATGTAAAACAGGAGCATTCTCATGGTTGCGCAAAGATAGAGAATTTTATGTAAGCACCCACGCCGAAAGGTAAAAAAATAAAACGCGTCAATTGAACGAACTGACGCGTTTTTTTTAATTCCAAATAATTTATTAATCCAACTTCAACACTGCAAGGAATGCCGACTGTGGTACTTCCACGCTACCGATCTGACGCATTCTCTTCTTACCGGCTTTCTGCTTCTCGAGAAGCTTGCGCTTACGGCTGACGTCGCCACCATAACATTTTGCAGTAACGTCCTTACGAACCTGGCGTACAGTCTCTCTCGCGATGATCTTGGCTCCGATAGAAGCTTGGATGGCGATGTCGAACTGATGACGCGGGATGAGTTCTTTTAACTTCTCACACATCTTACGTCCGAAGGCGTAGGCGTTGTCGCGGTGAATCAATGTCGATAAGGCATCGACGACTTCTCCGTTCAACATTATATCTAATTTTACCAAATTGGCTCTCTGATAACCTGCGATGTGATAGTCGAAGGAAGCGTAACCTTTTGATATTGATTTTAATTTGTCGTAGAAGTCGAATACAATCTCACTCAAAGGCATCTGGAATTTCAGCTCGACGCGGTCTGTGGTGAGATAAGTCTGGTTCATCAAGACGCCGCGTTTGTCGATGCAGAGTTTCATGATAGAGCCTACAAATTCGTTCTTGGTGATAATCTCTGCTATGATGAAAGGCTCGTCGATGTGGTCTAATTTCGTCACTTCAGGGAGTCCGCTTGGGTTGTGAACGTCCAATTCTTCTCCGTCGGTGAGATATGCCTTGAACGAGACGTTAGGCACAGTGGTGATGACGTCCATGTTGAACTCGCGGTCTAAGCGTTCCTGGACGATTTCCATGTGAAGCAGTCCTAAGAAACCGCAGCGGAAACCGAAACCGAGAGCTGCCGATGACTCAGGCTCCCATACCAAGGAGGCGTCGTTGAGTTGAAGCTTCTCCAATGAGGCACGGAGTTCTTCATAGTCGTCGGCGCTGACAGGATAGACACCGGCGAAGACCATGGGCTTCACGTTTTCAAAACCCTCGATAGGTCTGTCGCAAGGACGCTCGACATGAGTGATGGTGTCGCCGACCTTGACTTCAGAAGAGGTTTTTATACCAGAGATGATATAACCTACGTTACCGGCGGAGAGTTCGTCTTTAGGAACTTGCTTAAGCTGAAGCACGCCAATCTCGTCGGCGTGATATTCCATCTTGGTAGCGAAGAACTTTACCAAGTCGTTAGTTTTTATTGTTCCGTTGAAGATACGGAAATAAGCGATGATGCCACGATATGAGTTAAATACTGAGTCGAAGATGAGAGCCTGCAAAGGAGCGTTAGGGTCGCCTTTTGGAGCTGGTATTCTGTTGACGATGGCGTCTAAAATTTCCTCTATACCAATGTTGTTACGTGCGCTGCAGCGCAAGATTTCTGAACGGTCGCAGCCGATGAGGTCAACGATTTGGTCTTCCACCATCTCAGGGTTAGCGCTGTCCATGTCGATCTTGTTGATGACCGGGATTATCTCAAGGTCGTGCTCCAAAGCCATATAAAGGTTGGAGATGGTCTGAGCCTGTATTCCTTGAGTTGCGTCAACGACCAACAAGGCGCCTTCGCAAGCAGCTATGGAACGCGACACTTCGTATGAGAAGTCAACGTGACCAGGAGTGTCGATGAGGTTTAACGTATAGTTGACACCGTCTTTTATATAATTCATCTGGATGGCATGACTCTTAATGGTGATACCACGTTCTCTTTCCAAATCCATGTCGTCCAAAACCTGATTTACCAATTCCTTCTGCGACAAGGTCTTTGTGTTTTCTAAAAGTCTGTCTGCCAATGTGCTCTTACCATGATCGATGTGAGCAATGATACAAAAGTTTCTAATTTTATCCATAGCGCAAAGATAATAAAAAATGACAATTTACAATTAACAATTTACAATTAAATATCTCGTAGAGACACACGTCCGTGTGTCTGAGAACGCAATAATTTTTTTACAAAAAAATAGTCATATTTTTATTAATATGTTTCTAAAAAAATGTAATTTTGTACCTCCGAAAACAAAGTTCCCAAAAACTTTGTTTTTAGATATATACATATATTATTAACAGTAAATAAAATAAAGCAATGGCAAAAACTAAAGTTGGAATTAACGGTTTCGGAAGAATCGGCCGTTTTGTTTTCAGAGCTGCTCAAACTCGTAACGACATTGAAATCGTAGGTATTAACGACCTTTGTCCTGTTGACTATTTGGCTTATATGTTGAAGTATGACACAATGCATGGTCAATTTGATGGTACAATAGATTTTGACGTAGAGAAGAATGTTCTTATCGTCAATGGCAACCCAATCCGCATCACAGCAGAGAAAGATCCTGCCAACTTGAAATGGGACGAAGTAGGTGCTGAATACGTCGTTGAATCAACAGGTTTGTTCCTCTCGAAAGACAAAGCTCAGGCTCACATCCAAGCCGGTGCCAAATATGTGGTCATGTCTGCCCCTTCAAAAGACGACACTCCAATGTTCGTTTGCGGCGTCAACGAAAAGACATACGTCAAAGGAACACAATTCGTTTCTAACGCTTCATGTACAACAAACTGCTTGGCTCCTATAGCTAAAGTGTTGAACGACAACTTCGGTATCGAAAGCGGTTTGATGACAACAGTTCACTCAGTGACAGCAACACAAAAGACTGTTGACGGTCCTTCATTGAAAGATTGGCGTGGCGGTCGCGCTGCTTCTGGTAACATCATCCCTTCATCAACAGGCGCTGCTAAAGCTGTTGGTAAAGTCATCCCTGAATTGAACGGCAAACTCACAGGTATCTCAATGCGCGTCCCTACTTTGGACGTCTCTGTCGTTGACCTCACAGTGAACCTCCAAAAACCTGCTTCAAAAGAAGCTATCTGCAAAGCTATGAAAGATGCTTCAGAAGGTGAACTCAAAGGCGTTCTCGGTTACACAGAAGACGCAGTGGTCTCTTCAGACTTCTTGGGTTGCACACTCACTTCAATCTTCGATGCTAACGCAGGAGTTTATCTCACAGACAAATTCGTGAAAGTCGTTTCTTGGTACGATAACGAAATAGGATACTCAAACAAAGTGTTAGACTTGATTGCTCACATGGCAAAGGTTAATGCATAATTCATAATGCATAATTGGATAAGGGAGCTGCTGTGAAAACGGTGGCTCTTTTTATTTAGAACTCTGGAACTTTAGAACTCTGGAATTATGGAGCTTGGAAGTTTGGAGATTTGGAGTTGAGGATGATAACGGAATTTTTTTTGTTAATTAATTGGGGGAAATGTATTTTTTAATACATTTGCGATGTCAACAATTAATATTTAATAAATTAAATTTAAGCTAATTTTTATGAATATGTAAAAGATGATTATGAAATTCGTAATAATTAAACTTATCCAATTATGAAAAAATTACCAGTTTTATTAGTATTGATTGCAAGCTTGTTGATGTCTTGCAAAGAAGAAAAAGAACAACCGATAGTAAAAACAACGACAGTTACTGAAATAACCGAGTCCTCTGCAATCTGCGGTGGAGAAGTCATTAACGACGGCGGCTCAGAAGTGACGGCAAGAGGCGTCTGTTGGAGCACAAACCAAAATACTACAATAGAAGATAATAAGACAACAGACGGTAATGGAGTCGGCAATTTTACTTCTAATATTCAAAACCTCGTCCCCAATACTCAATATTATGTAAGAGCTTACGCTACAAATGAAGTGGGAACGAGCTATGGAGATGAAGTGTCTTTCATTACTTTGGAAAATAATGATGATAATGACGGTGACGGTGATGGCGGAAATGACGATGGAAACGATGAAGGTGGAAATGATAACGGAGGAGATGATGATGGAGGTGAAGATGATGGTAACGATGACGAGCCTGAGATATTACTTCCAGAAGTCACTACTTTAACGATTACTGAAATAGATATTACGTCAGCTGTCGGTGGAGGCGAGGTTACTTCTGACGGTGGTGCTGAAGTTACTATGAGAGGTGTCTGCTGGAGCATAAACCAAAATCCAACAATAGATAACAAGCATACGGAAGATGGTTCTGGTGTAGGTGCGTTTACATCAAATATCAGCAATCTTGCAATGAACACTACATATTACGTAAGAGCTTACGCTATAAATGAAGCTGGAACTGCATACGGAGAAGAAATTACTTTTACAACGTTAGAAGGTAATTTTATCAATGGTTATGAATATGTTGACTTGGGACTGCCAAGTGGTTTGAAATGGGCTACGCATAACATCGGAGCTACAATGCCTTACGAGATAGGAAGTTATATAGCTTGGGGAGAACATGCGCCAAAAGATATGTATAGCATCGATAACAGCACGACATACGGTCATGAAATAGGTGATATTTCGGGCGATATTCAATATGATGTGGCTTCATTTACTTGGGAAGGCACATGGAGAATACCGACAGAAACGGAAGCGAGAGAGTTGATTGACAACTGTACTATTGAATGGACGGTGAAGAATAACGTTCAAGGAGCTTTGTTTACGGGTCCTAATGGAAATCAGATTTTCTTACCATCGGGAGGCTTCGCTACAGAAGGCAATATCGACTTCGCTGATTCGGAAGGCGCCTACTGGACCTCATCGCCAGATCCTTCTGACCCTGTCTATTATTCGACATTCTTCTATTTCTATAACACGAACTTCGCTAACATAGGATGGTTCAGCCGTTACGCTGGATTGCTGATAAGACCGGTATCTGATTAATTGGGAACGGGAGTCGGGAATGGGTAGAGACGCAGCAACATTCGACAGAATTTTGCTGCGTCTCTGCTTTTTATTGTATCTGTAATTTTCTTAATTTTTTTTTACTTTTTCTATTGACTTTCGGGAAAATGCATATTAACTTTGCATCTTTTAATATTGAAATGCTATGAATTATCCCGACACTTATCCTAAAGAGGAACAGCTTGAGATGGACAGGTTGTACGACGTCTTGCTTGAGTCATGGACTGGTAAAAAAGACAGCTTTGATATTGAACTCGTTAAGAAAGCTTACGAGTTCGCAGCATTTGCTCATAAAGACGCACGCCGTAAGTCGGGGGAACCTTATATCTTCCATCCAATAGCAGTCGCGATAATCGTAGCAAAAGACATAGGAATGGGTCCTACTTCCATCACAAGTGCGCTCCTTCATGATGTCGTCGAGGATACCGAATACACAGAGGAATATATAGCTCAGGAGTTTGGTCCTAAGGTGGCTCGCGTAGTCAAAGGTCTCACCAAACTCAGCGGCATCGATTTTCAAAATAGCATAGAAAGCATACAGGCTGAGAATTATCGTAAGATTGTCAACTCGCTCTCGGAAGACATACGCGTCATCCTCGTGAAACTCGCCGACCGCCTACATAACATGAGGACTTTAGACTCGATGGCTCATCATAAACAGCTGAAGATAGCCTCGGAGACATTGTCGTTTTACGCGCCTCTCGCTTATCGCCTGGGTCTCTACGCCATCAAGATGGAATTGGAAAACCTCTGTCTCAAATATATCAACCCACAAGTTTATGATTCAATATCGAAACAATTAGACAATATCAGAAAGTCGAAAATCAAGGAGTTAGAAGAGTTTGCTGCTCCGATAAGAGAAGAATTGGAGAGAGTGGGTATCAAAGCAGAGATAAAAATCCTTGAGAGAACACAGAGCGGAATATGGGAACGCATGCATAAATTCGGACTCTCCTTAGAAGAGATTTACGACGTCTTCGTCCTGCGAATCGTAATAGACTGTCCTTTAGATGTGGAGAAGATACAATGTTGGCAGACCTTTGGAGTGCTCACCATGTTCTACAGACCTAACAACGCGAAACTTCGCGACTGGCTCTCGTTCCCCAAGACGAACGGCTACGAGTCGATACATGCGGTTTTTATGAGCAAACAAGGTAACTGGATTGAGACGCAGATACGTACAAAAAAGATGGAACTTATCGCAGAACGCGGTATCATGGCCTACCTTAAGTATTATAAACAAGACAACAACGCTGCTGAGAATAGTCTCAAACTTTGGCTCGATAACGTCAAGGACTTGACAAAATCGGACGACTCTTCCGCCATAGAGTTCCTCAGCAGTTTCAAACTCGACCTCTTCAATGACGAGATTTTCGTTTTCACTCCAAAAGGCGAGATGAAGTGTTTGCCTAAAGGAGCTACCGTCTTAGACTTCGCATATATGATTCACAGTGAGATAGGAAACCACTGCGTCGGCGCTAACGTCAACAAGAAACTGACTAAGATGAATTATGTACTCTGTATGGGCGACCAAGTGGAAATCATTACGTCGGCGTTTCAAAATCCTCAAGACCAACACTTCGATTATTTAGTGACATCTCTCGCCAAGTCGCGACTCAAAGCAGGAATAAAAGATTACAAGAGAACCTTTAAGGAAAAAGGCAAGGCGACACTTCAAGAATTTTTCCAACGCTTGGATGTTGACTTCAGTCGCCAAAATAGAAACGTATTGGCAGAGAAAGCCGGTCTTGCCGGACGTATCGACCTTTATTATAATGTGGCTTTGGAGAAACTATCTTTCGATGATGTTGAAAAACTTCTCGACGATAAACATTCTGCCACACCTAATTCTTTGATAAAGATAATTGCCAACAGCAAAGATGCAAAAGCTTCTGAAAAGGAAGGCGACGACTTGGGTTATACAATTTCAACATGTTGTAATCCAATTCCAGGTGATGACGTAGTTGCGATTTCGTTCCCAAATCAGCCTTTGCAGATACATCGTCCCGATTGTCCGAAAGCCATCAGTCTGATGTCGCAGTTCGGTAATAACATAGTCAAAGCTAAATGGCAGTTCAGCGACGACCTCGCATTCATGGCGACATTGAAAATAACGGCGGTAAATAAGATGGGCTTCGGTTCCGACTTGTTCTCCACTCTCAGTGGCAAATTTAAACTCGACCTCTATTCCGTCAAGATGCAAAGCGAAGGTGGAATGGTCGATGCAACAGTGTCGTTCTATGTTAATAATCTTAAACAATTAGAGACTGTCATCTCCGATATTGAATCGATGAGCCTCGTGAATA
This sequence comes from Bacteroidales bacterium, assembly GCA_017461665.1. Lineage (GTDB taxonomy): Bacteria > Bacteroidota > Bacteroidia > Bacteroidales > F082 > Limimorpha. The sequence continues at coordinate 7,214 of JAFTXI010000028.1, forward strand.
AAGTAAAGAGAATAGAAAGAAACGTTGAAAGTTAACAACTTACTTTTATTTTTATTTTTATGATTTTTTCTTATTAACGTACAGAGTTTTTTACTAACTTTGAACGCTAAATAAATGTGCTTTCCGCATTGCTCCAATTCGCGAGTTTATTTAGCCTTATTTAGTTAATAATTTAAAAAATCAATAAATATTATGGCAAAAATTGATTTGCTTCTTGGATTACAGTGGGGCGACGAAGGTAAGGGAAAAGTCGTCGATGCTCTCACACCTCATTATGACATAGTAGCTCGTTTTCAAGGTGGACCTAACGCAGGTCATACCATCGAGTTCGACGGAAAGAAATTCGTGCTTCATACAATTCCTTCCGGTATTTTTAACGAAAATTGTATCAACGTCATCGGTAACGGTGTCATTATAGATGCCAAGATTTTCAGAGACGAGATTAACAAACTCGCTGAAAGTAACATCGATATCAGAGACAGACTCTTGATTTCTAATAAGTCGCATCTCATAATCCCGACGCACCGCGCCTTGGACGCTGCTAACGAAAACGCTCTCCAAAAAAATAAGATAGGTTCTACTTTAAAAGGTATCGGACCTACTTATACCGATAAGACAGCACGTCGCGGAATACGTATCGGCGATATAGCATCAGAAAATTTCAAGGCTCGTTATGAGAGACTTAAAAATATACACTTAGACCAGATAAGAAACCTTAACTTTGATATGAGCACTCTCGTCCTCGATAACATGACTTTCGAGCAATATGAAGAAGAGTGGTTCAAGGCAGTAGATTTCTTAAAACAATTTAAGTTTATCGAAAGCGAATATTTCATCAATAAATCTTTAGACGAAGGAAAACGAGTCCTCGCAGAAGGCGCTCAAGGTACTTTGTTGGACGTCGATTTCGGAAGCTATCCTTTCGTGACATCTTCATCTGTAATTGCAGCCGGTGCTTGCTCAGGTCTCGGTGTAGCTCCAAGCAGAATAGGAAGAGTGTTCGGTATCTTCAAAGCTTATTGCACACGCGTTGGTACAGGTCCTTTCCCGACAGAGTTGTTCGATGAGGTAGGAGAGAAACTCCGTAAGAACGGACATGAGTTCGGTTCAACAACAGGTCGCGCACGTCGTACAGGTTGGTTAGACCTCCCAGCTCTCAAATATTCGGTGATGCTCAACGGCGTAACTAACCTCATGATGATGAAATCGGACGTAATGGACGACTTCGAAGAAATAAAAGTAGCTACAGCTTATAACTATAAAAATGAGAAAATAGATTACATACCTTTCAACGCATGTACGCAGACAATGAGTCCTGTACTCGAATCATTTAAAGGATGGAATCAGAAAATAGAGAAAGACATACCTCGCGAGTTGAACAAATATATAGAGTTCATAGAAGATTATGTCGGTGTGCCCATCACTCTCGTTTCTTACGGTCCTGACCGTAGCGAGGTGATCGAAAGACCTGCTAAATTTTCACTATAATTAATTAAATATGAGAAAGATTAAGAACTTATTTTTAGCCGTACTATTTTTAGGCTTGATTTCTTCATGTAATCGTGAAGAGCATTTTATCTCTGATGCACAACAACGCGCCGAGGTCGAGAAAGACCTTCAAGAAAAAATGGCGCAACTTCCAAATGGCGATTTGTTCAATGTCTTAAACATGGAACTGCCTCAAAAAGAAAAAGAAGCATTACAGTTCCTGTATGCTTATATGCCTTTGAGCGACATCACCGACTATCCTGGTGCTTTCTTCCACAAAAACGTGTTGGCTTCTTACAAGGCAAGAGAAGAGATGCCTTGGGGAGAAAGTGTCCCTGAGAGAGAATTTAACCATTTCGTACTTCCAGTGAGAATCAATAATGAGAACTTGGACGATGCGAGATTTGTCTTTTACGAGGAGTTGAAAGATAGAGTGAAAGACTTGTCGATGTATGATGCTGTCCTTGAAGTGAATCACTGGTGTCACGAGAAAGCAAACTACAAAGGCTCCGACTCTAGAACGAGTTCTCCTCTCGCTACAGTGAAGACTTCATGGGGTCGTTGTGGAGAAGAATCGACATTCTTAGTGGCAGCTCTCCGTTCCGTATGTATCCCTGCACGTCAAGTATATACTCCGCGTTGGGCACACTGCGACGACAACCATGCTTGGGTTGAGGCTTACGTCGCTGGCGAATGGCATTTCCTCGGTGCTTGCGAGCCGGAACCCGTGCTCGACTTAGGTTGGTTCAACGCTCCTGCTTCACGTACGCTGCTCCTTCATACTCGCGTGTTCGGTCGTTATTATGGACCTGAAGAAGTGATTGACGTAACACCAAATCACACCGAAATAAATGTAGTCGATAATTATGCCGATGCTTCCAAGATGACTGTCAAAGTAGTTGACATTGATGGTAATCCTGTTCCTAATGCAAGAGTGGAGTTTAAGATTTACAACTATGCAGAATTCTGCGGCGTGGCAGTGAAATTTACCGACGAGAAAGGCGAGACATGGATGACAGCAGGTAAGGGCGACATGCTCGTATATGCTTCAGATAAAGGAAAATTCGGATTCGAAGAGATGCCTTTCGGAGAGAAGAATGAACTCGTCGTGAAGTTAGACAAATGCTACGGCAAAGACATCATGGTGGAATATAACATCACCCCTCCGGCAGAAAACGCCAAGATGCCTAATGTGACACCTGAAATGCGCGCTGAAAACGACCGCCGCTTCGCATATGAAGACTCATTAAGAAACGCTTATATAGCTTCATTCCCTAAGAATATCAAAGACGCTGAGTTACAAGCTTTCGTCGATAAGTCATGGGGTAACCATAGAACTATAATAGAGTTTTATAAATATGCAGTAAAGAGTAACAAACGTCAGAAGGCTCTCGACCTGCTATCTGAAGTGAGCGACAAAGACCTTCGTGATGTGAAATTGGCAGTGTTGAAAGACAACTTAGACAATACTGTTAAAGGTGAAGGCGACATCTATAATGCATATATCTTGAATCCACGCGTTTCTAACGAGATGTTGTATCCTTACAAAAAAGATTTGTCAAATTATTTCGATAGAGAACAATCTGAGAAATTCAAAAACAATCCACAAGAACTCGTCGAGTGGATTAAAGATAACATAGTGATAAATAACGACCTTAACATTCGTGGCATCCCGATGTCACCTCAAAGCGTGTTGAAAGCAAGAGTCGCCGATGTGCGTTCAAGAGGTATTTTCTTCGTCTCGATGGCGCGTTCGCTCGGTATAGCATCACGTATCGACCCTGTTACAGCTAAGGTTCAATATCTTAAAGACAACGAATGGATTGATGTCAAGTTTGACGAAAACAATGTAGAAGCAGTAGCTGCGCCTACAGGAAAACTCATGGCAAAATATGTCCCATCAGGCGCATTGACAGACCTCCGTTATTACACACATTTCTCTATCAAGAAATTTGACGGTACCAGATTCAGACTCTTAGCTTACGATGCTAAAGATCCGGGAATGGATGTCGGTGAACAGTATTCGACATTGTTTGAAAATGGACTTACATTAGATGAAGGTTATTACGTTCTTACAACAGGAACACGTCTCTCTGATGGCAGCGTCCTCGCTCGTATGCAGTTCTTCACCATCGAACCTAACAAGACAACAAACATCGACTTGGTGATGAGAGAACCTGAAAAAGGTCTTAGAATAATTGGTAACTTCAACTCCGAAAACAGATATATGCCTGTCGACGCAACAGAAGACAAGAGTTTGTTGCAAACCACAGGACGCGGATTCTACGTGTTGGGACTCTTGGATGGCGGCAGCGAACCTACAACACACGCAATGCAGGACATCGCCTTAGTGAAAGATCAATTGGATAAATGGGGTAGAAGTTTCGTGTTCCTCTTCCAAAACGAAGAACATAAGAGAAACTTCGAACTCAAAAACTTCCAAGGACTCCCTGAAAATCTCACCTTCGGTATTGAAGACGGCTCGATGTTGAAAGAAGTAGTAGCTAATATGAGACTACAAAACAACAACCTCCCAATATTCATCGTGGCTAACACACAGAATGAGATAGTTTTTATCTCACAAGGTTATACCATCGGATTGGGAGAACAACTGATGAAAGTCGTTAATGAATTATAAAAATGTAGAGACGCGTCAATCACACAATAAAAAATAAACAAGAATGTGATTGACACGTCTCAAGAAGAAACAAAAAAGGAGACGCGGTAGTGTCTCCTTTTTTCGTTGTTATAGTTTATATGAAACTTTAAATCCGTCGTATTTTATCCTACTTGATTTGATGTTGTTGTAGGCTGTGAGTTTTACGACATATCCAGCTACTCCGATACCAGTGCCGAGCAATGTGAACAAGACTGCTGTATCTTCATTGATGAATGGAGCCATTCCCAACATCATACTTCCTGCTATTATCATAACCTCTCCTGTAAGTGATTGACGTGCATACTTGTCCAAATAATAATTTGTCTTTGCCAATTGACTGCTGATGGCTTCGTATTCGGCATACAATTCATCTGTTCCTAATTTAGGATTGGCAGACTGCTCTTTTTGAATATTGTCCTTGTCAGAATTTTTTACGACAATGTAATTGCTTTGCGACATACCTGCAAAGGAGAGAGCCATGAAAATCAATAGAAATAACTTTTTCATAAGATTTAATTTTATGGGTTATACAATATTATAATTTTAAATGATACGCAATGAATTTAAGTTATATTTGTTAAAATTTCTCAGTTTTTCAGATCTTCAATTTCTAAGTTTCTTATTAAAGTTTTATTGAAAACTTTTTCAGTCTCTCGTCGAGCATATTTTCTGGAATGGTATCGCTGATATTTTTTGCAATGATATTCAAAAGTCGCTCCTTGACATAGTCGTTACGAACTACCAAAGAAATCTCTCTGTTAGGCTCTGGGTTGATAATAGGCCGAACGTTGGCTTTCTGTCGCTCGTTTAATAAATCTATATGTAACTCTGGAATAATAGTGTAACCACCATTAGTATCGACTATTTTAATTAAGGTGTCGATACTTCCGGCTTCATAAATAGACGAGAATCCGGAGTCGAAATCGCAAATTCGCATCACCTGATTACGCAGACAATGTCCTTCCTTCAAAACCCATAGATGATCCATTGGAATGTGATGCATCTCCAATTCTTTCAACTTATATAATTCTTCGGTAGGGGAGACGTAACCGAAAAATCTCTCATAATAAATAGGTATCTCCAACAAGTTTGGATTGTTGAGCGGAGTGGCTAAAAGCGCCATGTCGATCTCTGCCTTTTCCAACTGATTGATAATCTCAGCCGTCGTGATTTCCTTGACATGAAGCCTGATGTTGGGATTTCTTTCTTGAAGTATGCTGAACAGTCGAGGCAATATATATGGAGCTATCGTAGGAATAATTCCTAACGATACCTTTCCGGATTCCTGCTGCTTCTCATTCATGGCCAACTCCTTGAATAGTTTGGAGTTATACAGAATCACTTTCGCCTGATCGATGAGACGTGCGCCAATCACTGTCGGACTCACAGGCTGAGTTTTCCTGTCGAAGATGTTGATTTCCAACTCTTGCTCTAACTTCTGTATCATCATGCTGAGTGTCGATTGTGTTACGTTGCACGACTCGGCTGCTTTAACGAAGTGACGATATTTGTCTAACGCCACTATGTATTCCATTTGTTGTAATGTCATATATTTTTAAGTCTATGAGTCTATAATTTAATGAGTTGAGATACGTCTCAAATTTATTATTTATAGATTATCAAAATTTTCGATACAAAGATAGAAAATATCTGTTTGACTGATACATATTTTTTGAAGTATTTTTGCATTGTCAAAATGAACAAAGTCTGAGGTCGAAAAGTTAAGGACAAAAGACGAATGACAAATAAATAAAATAAATTAAAACAAATTAAAAAGTAAAAAAAATGGAAACAAACAACACAATAAACGTAATGCCAAGAATAGGCGACAATGCACCAGCTTTCACAGCAAAGACAACACAAGGCGAGATAAACTTCCCAACAGACTATAAAGGGATGTGGAAAATATTATTCAGTCACCCTGCCGACTTCACTCCGGTGTGTACTTCAGAATTTATGTCGTTCGGAAAGTTAGCCGACGAGTTCAAGAAACTCAACACTCAGTTGGTTGGTCTCTCTGTTGACGGATTATACAGTCACATCGCATGGTTGCGTACCATCAAAGAAAAAATTGACTGGAAAGGCATGAAGAACATGGAGATTCAGTTCCCTCTCATCGAAGACATTACTATGAATGTTGCCAAGATGTACGGCATGATCCAGCCTGGCGAAAGTACGACTTCGGCTGTACGCGCTGTCTTCTTCATCGACCCACAAGATAAGATTCGTACAATCATGTATTATCCACTCTCTTTGGGACGCAACTTCGATGAGATATTAAGAGTCTTGAAAGGATTACAGACTGCTGATAATTTCGGCGTTGCATTGCCGGCAGACTGGCACCCGGGTGAAGAAGTAATCGTTCCTACTGCCGGTTCATGTGGCGTGGCTAAGGAAAGAATGCAAAGCTCTGAAGATGAGATGCACTGCTACGACTGGTTCTTCTGCACCAAGAAACTCAGCAAAGAAGATGTAGAAAAGAAACTCTATAAATAAATTGAATATTGTAGAGACGTCACTCTGAGGCGTCTCTATTTAACATAAAAAATTAAGAACTATGTCAACGATAAATTTAACAAAAGAAGGATATATAAAAAATGTAATGGATTATAGAAACAATCCTACGGAATGGAAATATAAAGGCGACAAGCCGGCGATAATAGATTTCTATGCTTCATGGTGCGGACCATGCAAGATGTTGGCTCCTGTACTTGAAGACATTGCTAAGGATTATGAAGGTAAGATTTATGTCTATAAAGTCGATACCGAAGCAGAGGAGGAGTTGTCGCAAATGTTCAACATTCGCTCTATCCCTACATTGTTGTTCATCCCTATGGAAGGAAAACCGATGATGATGCAAGGGGCTCTTCCCAAAATCGAACTAGACAATATTATAAAAGAGAAACTTATAAAATAACTTTAGAATTTTAAAATCTTAGAGATAGAATCTAGGCAGGTATGAAGTACGATAGCACGGAATACCTGCTAATTTATTTCCATGTGACTTACACATTGATAAGACGAAGATAGGATTTCACAGGCTGATGTTTTTTTAACGGAGCATTATTTGTGTTGGATGTTCGTTCCGTTAATAGCATTAATCTCGTCAGCATTAGATGCGTATGATGTAAAAAAGACCAAAAACATCGACTTGGTAGGAATTTCTTCATAATAAAATTTGTTGTCTGAAGATGATAAAAATGAACTTCTTATTTAGTATAAATAGATTACTTTATGGTTTCGCAAATGTATAATAAAAATGATAATGATGAAAATTTAGGTGTATAATTTAATAAAAAAAGTCGTCACTCAAATGTGACGACTTTTTAAAAATATATTAGAATTCTAAATTTCTAAGATTCTTATTTTACAACAGTGATTCGTTGAACTATTACGCCGTTTTCTGTTGTGATACGTACTGAATAAACACCAGCTTCATATTGTGACATGTTGATGATTTCGTTGTCTGAATCGACTTCTTGATTATAAACGATTTGACCTAATGTGTTGCTGATTGTTATACGTGTCATGTTTTCTGCAAAGATGTTAACATTGTCTTGAGTTGGGTTAGGATAAACCTTCAAACCATTAACGCCGTTTTCATTGATAGTATTAACATCTACGATTACGTAATCTTGTGTTTCACTACCCTTAGCTAAAGCTGGTACTGATTCATATTCTTCACCATCGATGACATTGACCGCTGTTACTTGGTAGTAGTAGGTACCTTCTTCAACTTCGTCGAAGTATGTAAAGCCTTCTTCTGTTTTGCCTACCAATACGTAGTCGCTGTTGCTTGTGCTGCGGTAGATGTTGAAGTGGTCGCATATAGTGTAAGGATATACCCAGTTCAATGTTGCACCGAATGTTCCATCTTCATTGTAAGTATATTCACCTTCTAAGTCGTAAGGTTCAACAACTTCTATAGGAGTTGTGAATGATACTGTTACCTCGTCTGCGCATGACATTGCGTAGTAAGTATCGGATGTTTCACCGCCGTAAACGACTCTTACTTCGTATGTGTGATCACCTTCAGATACTTCAGTGTCAACGTAAGTTTCAGTGTTGAGAGGTTGTTCCATGAGGAGTTCGCCGTCGCGATAAATCATAGCACCGAGAACTTCTGCTTGTGCTTCTTCTGGTTCGTCTGGCAATGGAGTGGCTTCGCCATCAACGTAAGCACTGATTTGCCATGAACCGTACCAACCTTCACCATAATATGAAGCGTCATACCATGTTGAACCACCGTTGTCAGAGATCCAACGAGCGTTAGGATCGCCACAGTCTGCTGTGTATGATGCTACGTAAGTACCTGTTGTGTTAGAGAATTGAATCCATACGTTTTCTGTACCTGAGATTTGTACAGGGTTTGTTAACTCGATTTCTACAGTTTCGTAGCTGTATGATGAGAGGTCGTATGATTGTGTATGAACTGCTGTTCCTGGAGCAGTGTCGCCGCCAACGTGGATACTGAATCCGCCTTGGTGTCCTTCATAGACGTATGTTGAAACTTTGGTGATGCAAGTACCTGCATAGTTAGAGATGACGTCAGCAGGGAACATGATAGCCCAGTTGATTGGTAAGCCAGGACCACCGATTTCTGTCATAAATCCTAAAGCTAATTCGTTAATACCGTTGTGATATTGTAACCATTGACCGTCTTTGCTTTCTCTTGAAGATGTCAACTCAACGTTGTCGAGTTTCAACCATGCCATGTCGTAGCAGTCGAAGTGACGGAATGCGATGTAGATTTGTTGTCCTGCGTACGCGCTGAGATCTATTTCCATGTTATACCATTGACCGTCCATGTCACCTTCGTAATCAGCTTCACCAGCTGAGAGTGTTTCTTCGAAGATAACAGTGAAGTCTTCAGGATTAGTACCTGTTGTTGAAACAGCAACGCCATAGTGTTCTTCATCGTATGTTCTGCTGTGAGCACTGATAACATAAAGAAGTTTAGAACCTTCTGTGATAGTATATTTCTTATCTGTTACCAAGTAGTTGTCTGGCGCGATAGCACCGTAAGTATTATCGTATGACATTGAAAGAGCGCAGTATGTGTTTTCTACGCCTAAGCCATTGTTGCTAAATTCAGAAGTGTTCATCCATACGTGACCGTCGTTGTTAGCGTCAACGTTGATCCAGCCTGCGAGAGAACCGTTGTCGAAGTTTGTTGAGAATGTATAAACAGGGTCTGTGTTTTCATAGACTGGGAGATTCCATGTGAGGGTAGCGCCGTTTTCATCAGCTGTTGCTGTCAAGTTGACAACGCCGGCAAAGTTAGAACATGCACTATATGTCCATTCGTATTCCATCACTTCTGTTGTTGCATTGTTAATGATGACAGCTGTTTTGTAAACTTCACCTTCAACTAAACCTGTTACGTCTAATTGATAGTATGTTTCTGTGATGTCGTCAGCTACTGTTTCGCCTTCGAGCAATACATCATAAACATTGTCGCCTTCTGCTTCCCACATTGCCCAAGCTGTTGGTGATACATAGAGACCATCGATGAGTTCAGGTTGTAATTCTAATGTGTGGTTGATAGAAGTAGGTTGTGTGATGTCGATGATAACTTCTGTTACAGAGACATAACCGTCTAATGAAATTGTGTACTCGTATGTACCTTTACGGAACTCTGTCCATTCGTAGTAACCAGTTTCGTCTAATGTTGCTTCATAAACGTATGTTGGTTCGTTAACATTTGTCAAAGTAACAACTGTACCTGCTACTGAACCACCGTCAGCTGTAGCGACCGTAATGTCGACTGTAGTAGTCATGTCTTTTTCGATTGTATTTGACCAAACGATTTCTGAAGCTACCGGGATAGGACCGTCTGTTGCTTCAGCTGTGACAACTACATCGTCAATACCAGCACCGAAAGAACCTAAGTCTTTTGTTACGAATGCTAAGTAAACGACTTTACCTGAGCAAGCGGAAAGATCAACTGTAGCTCCAGTCCATTCTGTGAAACCAGCATCTTCTTTTACCCATAGTTCTGTCCATGGACCTGTTGCTGATTCTGAATAAACCAAGCTTAATGTATTACCAGCACTTTCAAATATACCAGGAGCCATATATTTAAAGTCTGCACTAATATTGATAGATGATGATAAATCTAATGCTGGAGTAACTAAATAGAAACTAGCGTCAATAGAATAACCACCTGATGCAAATGCACAATGTACACCTGAATAAGGACCTCCGAAACTGTTAATACCATAACTTGTTGCCCAATGACTATATTCACTTGCACTTTGACTATCAGAGTATGTTGTCCAACCTTCTGGGAGTGTATAATAATCTACTTCGTCGAAGTTTTCGCTTAAAACTGTTGTAACTTCGCGTTTAGCATTTGCAGTGTACATTGCAGCGACGCCCCATTTGTAAGAACCTGCTTCAGCTTCAGCCCATGTAGCGTCTTCGAATGTTGTTTCTGTCAAGTTTTCTGCAAGAACGATAGGTTCGTTGTCACCGTTAGCTCTATACAATTTGTAGCTGTGGAATGTATAGTCGCTTGCGTCGCGCTTGTTTTCGTAATATCTTACGTTACCTTTTCTGTCGATTTGTGACAATACGCGTGAGCTTTCCATGCTCCATTCAACGTCAACGTTAGCACCATTTTCTGTTGCTATTACTTGAGCTACAGGGAGTAATTCTGGTTCTTCTTGTTCGCCACCAACAGTATTGATGTTAACTGAGAAAGCTTCTGTTGCTGATGCTACCAAGTAGTAAGTACCTGCAGGAAGAGTTTCTTCTATGCTGTTAGCGCGGTTGCCTCTTTTAGCTGAAGATGATAATTGTATGTTGTCAACGCAGATTGATTCAAAACCAGAGCAATCAAAGTGACGTAAACCAATATACAATGATTGACCAGCATACTCGCTTAAACTTAATGTCTTATTAGCAAATTCTGTCATGTATGTTAAAGTTTCTTCGAAAACGACTGTCCAGTTTTCATTATCTGAAGAAACAACGATACCATAATGTTCACCATAATAATTTGGATTAGATGGAGCTACATTCCATGATAATGACGAAGTTTCATTAATTGAATATTGACTTAATGTAACGATGAAATTATTTGGAGTAAGGTTGCTACTATTCCATGAATCTGATGAAATGCACTTGCTTCCGTCAGGGCCTGTCAAAGCATTGCTTGAAGAAATTCTCCAGTTATGACCGTCGCCGTCACTGTCAATGACTCTCCATACGTCGTTAAAGATGCCGTCGTTAAAGTCTTCTGTGAATGATGCGATCCCGCCTTCTGGTTCTTCTTCATCTTCTTCAGCTGTTAAGTTATAGTTGTCAACCAAGATGAAGTAGCCATCTGTGCAGTCGAAGTGGCGAAGAGCAATGTAAACATTCTGACCTGCATATTCACTCAAACTTACAGTTTGTAATTTACCTGAGTTGTCTTTATAAGTTTCTTCAAATACTGTTGTGAAGTTTGTTCCATCTGTAGATACTGCAACTCCGTAATGTTCTTCGTATGAGCAACTAACTTTGAATGAAACTTCTGAATTTTCAGTGATAGCGTATTTGTTCTTAGTAACGATATAGTTGTCTGGCGTAAGTGCGAGATAAGTATCGTTAGAGTATGAATATGATGCAATGCAAGCACCACCATCAATACCGTATGCTGAAACATACATGATCCAGTCGTAATTGTCACCATCAGCATCGATTAATGTGAAGTCTTCAAGTGATTGATTATTGAAGTCGTATGAGAATGTTGTTGCATACTCGCCATCTTCTGGAATTTCTGGGTCTGTTGTACCATCTTCTAATTTAACATTGTCAATTAAAATACCTGAGCATTGGTTGCTGTTGTAGTGGCGGAATCCGATGTGGAGATTCTTACCTGCATAATAGCTGAGGTCAACAGTATTGTTTGTGTAGCTCTTAGGTGCTGTTTCTTCCCAGATTGTCAAGAAGAATTCACCGTCTTCCGAGATAACTACGCTATAGTAGTCATCATAGTACATACTATTAGCTTTAGCCTCGAATGTGAGTGTTGAATTTTCTGAGATAGCGTAAACCTCGGTTGTATAAACGTAGTTGTTAGGTGTTAATGATGTTGACTTTGAGTAGAGACATTTTGTTCCGTCAGAACCTGTGTAGTTGACACCGTCTGATACTTCCCATTCGTATGTGTCAGCGTCAGCATCTAATGATTCCCAACCTTCTAATGAACCATCATTGAAGTCGAAGAAGAATGATGTAGTTGTGTCTGGGTTATCTGGAGTTTCATTTGCACCATAATAGTTGTCAGTGCCTGGATTATCTTCTCCGTTGAAGTCTTCAGCATACAAAGCTACTTTGCCGTTAGCACCGTTTACTGTTGCAGCTATTGTTGTTTCTTCTGCTAAAGTGAGTTTATAGACAACGTCTTTACCATCTTGTTCTTCACCTGGTAATGTGTAGTTATTGTTTAAGTTAGCGAAGTCTGGTGTATGTGAGAATGGATATTCAGTAACTTCGATAGCATCTTGCCAAGTGTCGCCTTCTGCAACTTCCGGTTCTGGATCAATTTCACCACCTTCTGTATAAGTAATCTTAATGTTTGGTCTGTATTTGTTTGTATAACCGCTTGTAGTAGGATATTGAGCGTATGATACATCATCACCACCAACGTACATGCTTACATTTGATGTAAACTCTGTGTAGTAATACTCAACGTAATCTGTTGTAGTTGCGCTCTTAGCTACAGCTATAACCAAGTTTTCATTGCCACTATAAGCAAAAGGTGTATCTAAGACGAATGTTTCCCAATCTTCTTCACCAATAGTGACGTTAGCACCTGTATATACGAGTGTTAAGTCTTCTTCAGGAACCCAACCTGTTGTGTGGGCATCCATTGAAGTTTCACCCATATAGATTCTAACATCTGTAAGAACATAATTCTTTACATATTGATTATGATTGTACGATATTGAGTTGATAGTTATTGCACCATTAAATTCACTGCTTGCATAGATTGATTCTGTGAATGAATGTTTGTTAGAAGCTCTGAAAGGAACAACGTTTGTTGCTTCTGTACCATTACCTATAACTAATTCATTGGCTGGAACTATAGGTTCAATTGGTTCTGTTGATCCATCGCCTGTTAATACGACATTGTCAACGAGAACGCCATCGCTAAAGTCTGGGTCATTTTCGTAGTGACGTAAGCCGATGTAAAGGTTTTTACCTGCGTATGCACTAAGGTCGATAGTCTTTTGTGTAAATGATGTAGGTGAATACTCGTCGAACATTTCACTCCAAACTACTGTCCAGTTTTGGTCGTCTTCAGAAACCACAACGCCGATTTTATCATATACATAGTTTGAATCTTTAGGACGTGTGTAGAATGTAAATTCTGAATTTTCTGAAATAGCGTATTGTGAAGTCGTTACGATATAGTTGTCCGGGTCAAGATAACCACCTGAGTAAGATTCAGACATAATACAACTGCTGTTATCCATACCAGAATTGCTTATTCTCCAGTAATGACTGTCATTGTCACCTTGGAATGTTCTCCAACCTGTTAACTCATTATCGTCGAAGTTGTCTGAGAACAATACTGTTGTTTCAGGTTCTGGGTCTGGTGTTGGATCTGGATCCGGTGTTGGATCTGGTTCTTCTGTTTCTATAGCTTCGAGAGTCCATGTTTCTTGACATGAGCCTTCGCAGTCACAGAAGATATAGTGTTGATAACCATCAGTAGAAGAATAGACATATTCAACTTTGAAATATTTGTTGTTGTTATTATTTTTGAAGTAGTATGTACCATCGCCTGCATCGACCAAACTTAAAGCTGTTTTGTCTGTTGTGCTGTAGGCGTCAACGTTCCAATCCCAGCATTTAATGTAGTTGCCGTCTGCTGAACGGAGATAGAATTGACCATTGCCTGCATCTTCCATCGTGAAGATTTGAGCATTGCTTTCTTCGTTTAAAAGGGCAACACCAACGCCACCGAATGCACCTGTTTCGTGTTTCTCAGTATTGAAGACGTTGAGGTATTTGCCTGTTGTGTTAGCTTTGAAACGATATTGAGCAACTTCTGGTTCTGGTTCTGGTTCCGGTTCTGGTTCTTCACCACCTTCGCTTGCATTTATCCTCATGTTAGGAAGTTTGCTGTATGGATAACCATTGCCACCCATATGACAACCGCTGCTTGGGAATTGAGCTCCAATAGGATCGCTGTCTTTCCAATCAAACATGATGCTGTTAGATATAGTAGAACAAGCCCATTTCAAGAAAAGATTTGTTTGTCCACCATTGTTGTTTGAGAATACGACAACGAGACTGTTGTTGCCACTGTACTCGAATGGTGTGTCCAAAACTAATGTTTCCCATTCGGTGTCACCGAGAGTTACATTAGTTCCCGTGTAAACCAATGTGAGCTCTGCTTCTGGAGTGAAGCTACCTGCTGTCATTGTTGTTTTTGTTGACTCTGCGAGATAAACCTTAATCTCGTTTGATGTAAAAGTTTGACCTACGGTTGTACAGTTGTAAGACAAGGATGTGATTGTACATGCTTGTCCAATCATACTGCTCGGGTAAACCATTTCCACCCATTGATGTCCGTAAGCATTTCCGAACGGAGCCATGTTACCACTATCCGTTCCGTTGCCGACGATGATTTCGTCAGCCCTCAATGCGAATGGTGCAAATAACACCAAAAGCATCAAAATTGCTAAAAATTTTCTCATAATGTAAATGAATTGATTTATAAATAAATTGAATTGTGATTATTTCCCACAAACGTTATATTCATTACTTATTAATGTCTTTCCCGATAAAATGATTTGTGTCATAGTACTATACTAAATTCTCTATATTTTTTTTCTCTATAGATTGTTAATAATAAATTTATTTTTCCCCGTTTATTCCTTTTAATTTTATAATAATCAACTAAAAATGAATTTCTTATGCTGAAATCAAGTAACGAGTCAAACGAATTCGTCGTCTTATAATTATTGATTTTTTATGAGAAATTCCAACTCGCAAATTTAAAAATATATTCTTATATATTACTAAATTTCAGAAAGAAAATTTTAAGAAAAGTCACACGTCCGTGTGACTCTACCTAATCTCACTAGAGACATACGGACGTATGTCTTAAAAAAAATTAGGACGTATCGAATACGTCCTAATAGTCTTACAATTTTCTGCTTATTTCTTTAATAGTGTATCCTTCGATGATATCGCCGACTTTAATGTCGTTATATCCTTCGATGTTCAGACCGCATTCGAAACCAGCGCTGACTTCCTTGACGTCGTCTTTGTAACGCTTCAATGAGCCTAATGAACCTGTGTGAACCACGATACCGTCTCTGATGATACGAATCTTAGTCTGTCTGTTGACTTTACCGTCGAGAACCATACATCCTGCGATACGACCGACCTTGCTGATATTGAATACTTCTCTAATTTCGATATTACATGTAACGACTTCTTCAATTTCAGGAGCCAACATACCTTCGATAGCTGATTTGATTTCTTCGATGGCTGTGTAGATGATAGAGTAGAGGCGGATATCGATTTCTTCCTTTTCGGCAAGACGTCTTGCTTGAAGTGTAGGTCGTACGTTGAAACCAACGATGATAGCGTTTGATGCCGAAGCCAACAAAATATCTGACTCGCTGATAGCACCGACTGACTTGTGAATGACGTTGACTTGTACTTCTGGGTTAGAGAGTTTCAACAATGAGTCAGCCAAAGCTTCTGATGAACCGTCGACGTCGGCTTTGACGATGATGTTCAATTCTTTGAAGTCGCCGATTGCTATACGTCTTCCGATTTCGTCCAAAGTGATGTGTTTTTGTGTACGTAAGCCTTGTTCTCTCTGTAATTGTTGACGGCGTGTTACGATTGCCTTTACTTCTTTTTCATCATCAAATACGCTGAAGTTGTCGCCGGCTTGAGGCGCGCCGTTGAGACCTAACATCAATACAGGTGTTGATGGACCTGCCGACTTGACGGCCTTATTTTGTTCGTTGAACATAGCTTTTACCTTACCGTATGTCGTTCCTGCGAGAACCATGTCGCCGACTTTAAGTGTTCCGTCTTGAACCATGATTTTGGCAACATAACCACGACCTTTGTCCAATGCCGATTCGATGATAGTTCCCTTAGCAGCTTTCTTAGGATTTGCCTTAAGATCCAAGAACTCAGCTTCTAACAAAACTTTGTCTAACAATTTATCAACGTTGAGACCTTGTTTTGCAGAAATCTCTTGTGACTGATATTTACCGCCCCATTCTTCAACGAGAATATTCATCTGGGCCAACTCTTGATAAATCTTTTGTACGTTAGCTGTAGGTTTGTCAATCTTATTTATTGCGAATACGATAGGTACGTTAGCTGCTTGGGCATGGTTGATAGCTTCAATAGTCTGAGGCATGACGCTGTCGTCGGCAGCGATAACGATGATGGCAACGTCGGTGAGACTTGCACCGCGGGCACGCATAGCTGTAAACGCTTCGTGACCTGGAGTATCCAAGAATGAAATCTTCTTGCCTGATAATGTCGTCACCTCGTAAGCACCGATATGCTGAGTGATACCTCCGGCTTCGCCTGCTGCTACGTTGGCGTTACGTATACTATCCAAAAGCTTCGTCTTACCGTGGTCGACGTGACCCATGACAGTGACGATTGGAGCTCTTGGAATCAAGTCTTCTGGATTGTCTTCTTCGTCGTTGCTTGCCAAAGCTTCTTGAACGTCGATGCTGATAAACTCCACCTTAAATCCAAATTCTTCTGCGACTAAAGTAAGGATTTCTGCATCCAAACGCTGGTTGATGGAGACGAAAACGCCTAAACTCATGCATGTAGAGATAACCTTTGTGACAGGTATGTTCATCATGGTAGCCAACTCGTTTGCTGTAACAAACTCGGTGACTTTAAGGATTTTCTTTTCTTCCATTTCGTGGAGTCTTTCTTCCTCCATCTCGTTTGCTATGTTGTGACGTTTCTCGCGACGGTGCTTTGAAGTCTTCGATTTGCCGAGTGGCGACAAACGAGCCAAAGTCTCCTTGATTTGTTTTTGGATTTCCTCTTCTGTGAGTTCTACCTTCTCTTCAACAACAGGTTTGGCTGGCTTCTTGAACTTATCGTTCTTACGTTTTTCGTTACGTTTGTCGTCGCCAGGTTTTCCACCACCTTGTTTGTTGTTAGTGCTGTTGTTCTTGTTATTATTCTTGTTGTTAGCATTGTTGGAATTGTCGCTGTTAGAGTTAGCAGCAGCGTTTTCCGAACCGATGCGTTTACGTTTTTTCTTCTTGTCTTTGTTGAAGTTCTTGTTGTCGTCGCCCGATGATGCAACAGGTTGTTTTGCCTTAGGCTTGCGTTCAACAGGAAGTTCAATCTTATCCAAAATTTTCGGACCTTCCAACTTCTTGACCTGAGTAGGGATGAAGTTGACAGGTTTTTCTTCTTTAGGTTTTTGTGTTTCAGCATTTTTGTTTTCAACAGTAGCGTTCTTTACTTCAGGCTTGTTGAGTTGTTGCTGAACTTGTGACTTAGGATTGTTGTTCTTATCCTGACGCTTATTGTTGTTATTGGCGTTATTGTTATTGGCAGGTTTCTGCGAATTATTATTGTTTTTGTTCTTGTCTTTCTTGTCCTTAGATTTTTTATCCTCCAAAGGGATTTTCCCTACAACGGTTATTTGTATGCCACTATTGTTTTTATTGTCCGAATGTGTTGTTATGTCCTTGTTCGATTCATGTTTAATATTTGCAGCTTCTTGATTTGAAGTCTTAACATCTTCTTTTACAACTTCCTTTATCTCTTCTTTAACTGCCTTATTATCTTCTGATTTAACCTCAGTTTTTACTTCAGGTTTAACTTCAGTATTATCATTTTCTTGTTTAACTTCAGTTGCCTCTCTTTTTACCTTGGCTATTTCCGCTTTTGGAGTTTCTGTAACTACAGTCTTAGGGGTAGCTGCTTTTTCTTCTACCTTAACTTCTGTTTGAGGTTTGCTTGGCTCTTGTTGAGTTTTTTCCTCTTTTGGCTCAGCAGTTTGTTTTTTCTTCTCTGCAGGCTTGGTATTCTTTATGGAAATTTCTTCTTCGTAGTCGTATTCTTCGTTTTTGATTGTAGATTCTACGGTGATACTTTTTCCTTTATAACTGAAGTTGCCGAGTTGATCGGCGTTTTTCTTTACTTCTTTCTCGCTGTGATATTCCTTAACCAATAGGGCATACATCTCTCCGTTAAGTTTTGTGTTCGGCGATGAGTCTAATTTGTAGCCTTTCTTTCCGAGAAATTCAATAATGGTGGACATTCCAATATTGAACTCGATAGCGGCCTTCGATAATCTGATGGTTTTCTTTGAATCTTCGGACATATAATTTTTTTTCTTGTTAATAATCTTTTATAATAACTCTACCTTGCGCAATAAATTATTGGTCGTCGTCTTCGAACTCTGCTTTGAGAATTTCGATGACATCGTAAACTGTTTCTATCTCTAAGTCGGCGCGTGTTGCGATTTCTTCTGGAGTGTAAGCCAATACTGCTTTTGCTGTGTCGCAGCCCATATTCTTAAGACTGTCGATGACCCACTCGTCGATTTCGTCGATAAATTCTTTAAGATCGACGTCGTCTTCCATCTCTGCTTCTTCTGCATTACGATAAACATCGATTTCGTAGCCGGTGAGTTTACCTGCCAACTTGATGTTGTAACCGCCTTTACCGATAGCTAAACTTACTTGGTCGTTTTCCATATATACTTCTGCCACTTTCTTGGCTTCGTCGACGACGATAGAAGAAATCTTGGCAGGGCTTAATGCTCTTGTAATGAATAAGTCGGCTTTTGTAGTGAAGTTGATAACGTCGATGTTCTCGTTGCGAAGTTCTCTCACGATACCGTGGATACGTGAACCTTTCATACCGACGCAGGCTCCAACAGGGTCGATGCGTTCGTCATACGACTCTACAGCAATCTTAGCTCTTTGTCCTGGTTCTCTAACTATCTTACGGATTGTAATCAAGCCGTCATAAACTTCTGGGACTTCCATCTCGAACAAACGTTGCAAGAATATTTCCGATGTTCTCGACAAGATGATGACTGGAGAACCGTTCTTGTTTTCAACGCTCTTAACGATAGCTCTGATGTTGTCGCCTTTTTTATAATTGTCTGATGGAATTTGTTCGGCCTTAGGAAGTACCAATTCTATTCCGTCTTCATCAACGATAAGCATTTCCTTACGCCATACCTGATAAACCTCTGCTGTGATGATTTCACCGACCTTGTCCTTATATTTAAGGAATATATTTTCTTTTTCAAACTCCATGACTTTTGTCTGAAGGTTTTGACGGATTGCCAAAATTTCTCTTCTGCCGAAGTCTTTAATGTCGACGACTTCAGAGACTTCTTCACCGACTTCAAAGTCAGGTTCGATCTTTATAGCGTCGGAATATGAAATCTCGCTGAGTGGATCTTCAACCTCGCCGTCTTCCACGACAGTACGGTTATGATATATTTCAAGAACACCCTTGTCAGTGTTGACAACGATTTCAAAATATTCGTCGCTGCCATATTTCTTTGCGAGCATAGCTTTGAACACATCTTCGATAATGTGCATCATTGCTTCACGATCGATATTCTTGAATTCTTTAAATTCAGAAAAGGTGTCGATTAAGTTTGATATTTCCATCATAGTTTGAAAACTTAAAAATTAATGTATGGTTTTATTTCTTTAATATCTTTGAAAAATAATTCAGTTGTGTCGGAATATGTTGTCTTTTTCAACTTGCCCAACTTTTTGATGATGGCTTCTTGAACGTCCATCTTCTCTTCGTTGAAAGATAAAAGTTTGAACACTTTCTTGATGCCTTCGTTGTTGGTCATCTCGAGTTCTTTCTCGACATATTTGTTCAACTGACGATGTTTTAACAAAGGATAGTCGATGCCTGCCGACGACACGCTTAACTCGTAGTCTTCTACTTCTCTGTCTAAACTACCTTCGATGAAACGGCTCAACTCGACGCAGTGATCTATTGTCACCGAGCTGTCGGCATCAATATAAACGGAAATAACGTTGCTTTTTGAAACGCTGAGATCGACGACGAAACGGTCGGTATTCTCTAAAGCCTCTGATGCTAATTCTATTATCTGTTCCTTTGTTATCATAACTTTTTGACAATAAAAAAACCTGTTACATTCCGTAGCAGGTCTTCAATTTATAAACTTTGTTGTCGAACAAGGATTCGAACCTTGACAGGCAGAACCAAAATCTGCAGTGCTACCATTACACCATTCGACAATCATTATTTCGTATCTTGAATGTGAGTGCAAAAATACATCTTTTTTCAATATCTGCAACAAAAAAAATAATTTTTTTTTAATTTTTTTTATACCTTATTTATATGGACAAAAAGACCAAAATCTATCGGCAAATTTATTAAAGAATCAGCAAAAAAATTATGAATTATGCACTATGAATTATGAATTAAATTTTATCTTTGCAAATTATATATATTACGTCTTGATAATAAATAATTAAACAAGAATACTAATGAGTTTCAAAAAATTAAACAACATTGTAGCTTGGTTCGTCTTTCTTGTCGCAACCATAGTTTACTTCTTTACTTTGGAATCGACCGTCAGTTGGTGGGACTGCGGCGAGTATATCTCAACAGCTTATAAATTACAAGTGGGTCACCCGCCAGGAGCACCTCTCTTCCAGATGATAGGCAGATTTTTCTCACTCTTTGCCTTCGGCGACGTGACAAAAGTAGCCCTGATGATAAACGCGATGTCGGCTCTTTGTAGTAGTTTTACTATCTTATTCCTCTATTGGACAATCACGCTTCTCTCGAAGAAGATTTGGATGAAAGAAGGCGATAACGCTCCTATGTCAAATCAAATCGCTGTTATTGCTACTGGCGTTGTCGGCGCTTTGGCTTACACATTCTCCGATTCGTTCTGGTTCTCAGCCGTCGAAGGTGAGGTCTATGCCATGTCGTCGCTCTTCACTGCGATAACTTTCTGGGCAATATTAAAATGGGAAGAAGTAGCCGATGAACCTTATAACTATCGTTGGATTATTCTCATAGCTTATCTCATTGGCTTGTCAATCGGTGTTCACCTCCTGAACCTCTTGTGTATCCCTGCCGTCGTGTATGTGGTTTATTTCAAGAAATACAAGAAGATAACATTCAAAGGATTCTTCCTCACAGGTGTTATTTCTGTAGTGTTGGTGGGTTTCATCCAGGTTATCCTCGTTCCTGCAGTGGTGTCGATATGCGGTAAGTTCGAGCTCTTCTTCGTCAACTCCCTCGGCGCTCCTTTCAACTTGGGAACTGTAGTTTATTTCGTTCTCCTCATCGCATTACTTGTCTTGGGAATTTATTTCACAAATAAATATAAGAAAGTGTTACTCAACACAGCAGTTCTTTCCTTGATGTTCATCTTGATAGGTTATTCTTCATTCTTCATGCTCGTCATTCGTGCTAATGCAAATACACCTATCAATGAAAACGAACCGAGCGAAGCCGTCTCTATGCTTTCTTATCTCAAACGCGAACAATACGGCAGCTGGCCTCTTCTTTACGGTCCTTATTATATGGCAAAACCTTACGACGCAGGTAACAGCAGCCCTATTTACGTCAGAGACGAAGCAAAGGGAAAATATGTCATCACCGATAAGAGAGAAGGAACCGACCCAATTTACGACAATAATGTACAGACAATCTTCCCTCGTATGTGGAACGGAACAAAACCTTCTTACATAAGTACTTACAATCAATATATAGATAAGTCGAAGATGATTCCTGTCACGATGAAGAAATCTGACGGAACTTCTGAAATGGTGATGAAACCGACATTTATGCAGAACCTGAAATTCTTTATTGGTTATCAATGTAATCACATGTATTGGCGTTACTTTATGTGGAACTTCGTGGGACGTCAGAACGATATTCAAGGTCACGGCGAGTTGGAAAACGGTAACTGGATTAGCGGTATCGACTTCATCGACAACGCGCGTCTTGGAAATCAAGACGATTTGCCAAAGTCGATGGCTAACTCCGGACGAACCGAGTTCTATTTCTTGCCTCTTATATTAGGTCTCGTCGGTCTGTTCTATCATCTGAAACGCGACATCAACAACTCGTGGGTAGTGTTCCTGCTGTTCTTTATGACAGGTCTCGCCATCGTGATATACTTGAACCAAACGCCTTATCAACCTCGTGAACGCGACTATGCATACGCCGGTTCCTTCTATGCCTTCTGTATATGGATTGGAATGGGTGTGCTCGCAATAGTTGAAATGCTTCAAAAAGTCGTTAAAAATAAGATGGCTGCTGCTGCGGTGGCTTTCGTCTTATGTCTCTCTGTTCCAACAGTTATGGCAGCTTCGGGTTGGGAAGGCCACAACCGTTCCGACAAGACTTCAGCCTTAGACTGGGGTAAAAACTACTTGAAGAATCTCCCTGAAAACGCTGTGATATTCACTCGCGGCGACAACGATACTTTCCCATTATGGTATGTACAAGAAGTTGAAGGTTATCGCACCGATGTCCGCGTTTGTAACTATATGCTTTCTTCAGGTTATTGGTACGTACATCAGATGGGACGTAAACAATATGAGTCGGAGCGACTTCCACTTTCGTTGACACCAGAACAATATGATAATGGCGTTAATGAGCCTGTCTTCATCCAAGAAGTTTTTGAAGGTCCGGTGGAACTTAAAGACGCCATAGAATTTGTAAAGAGTGACAACGTAAGAACTAAAGTTTCTTTGATGTCGGGCGACAAAGTCAATTATTTGCCAGCAAGAAATCTCAAACTTACCGTCGATAAAGAAGCTGTAGTTCGTAACGGCATCGTTCCGGAAAGCATGAAAGATCAGATTGTTGACGAGATAGTTTGGAGAATACCTGACAATGTCAGTTATCTTTACAAGAACGATTTGATGCTCTTAGACTTCATGGCAAGCAACGACTGGACACGCGCTGTCTATTTCACAAGTTTGAGCGATATCAAGAATATCTTGGGAATCGATAAATACTTACATCAAGAAGGATTGTCGCACAGATTCATGCCTGTTGTTGCTTCTGATTATCATAAAGATGCCGGCGGTGTTTATGTTGAAGGTTCATACGAATTGTTGATGGCAGACGACATCCGTTGGGGTAACTTAAATCAGCCTGATGTTGCCGTTGATCCTGAAAGCCGTCGTAATTTATTGTTTGTTAAACAAGCATATATGCGTCTTGCACAGGCACTCGTCAACCGTAATCAGAACGACTCGGCTATAGCTGTTTTAGACAGATGTCAGGAGTTCTTCCCAGATGAAAAGATACCATACGACTTGTACATGATGGCATATCCTGAGATTTACTATCAGGCAGGTGCTATGGAAAAAGGCGATGAGCTTATCAATACAATAATAGACAACTGTATGGATAACTTACGCTATTTCGAGAGTTTAGACAGCAGATTCATCCCTTATTATGCTGAGACTATCAGAGAAAATCTTGCCATGATAAACGAGATGAGCAATGTCGCTAAGAGAAACAAACGCAACGAACTCAACCTCAGATTAGATAACATGCTCGAACAAGAGTTCAATAAGTTCTATGATTTGTTTTGATTAGGAATTATTGTAGAGACGCACCAACAACACCTATAAATTTAAAACAGGTGTTGTTGATACGTCTCAATAATTAGGAAACTCATAGATGCGGAGACGCATTATTTACATGTTGTTTAATTTCTATAGGTGTAATTAGTACGTCTCTACCAAACTCCATTACTTCAAAATTCCAAATCTTTTCTTATCTTTGCGCAACTATGAGAATGCTCATCCTTTACATATTATTCTTAGCCTTCGGCTGTCAACAGACAACAGACAACAGACAACGGACAATAACTTCGACTCTGACTTCGACTCTGACTTCGGTCGCTGAGCCTGTCGAAGCGCCGGGCGATGTTGTCGTGCCTTCGACAAGCTCAGGCACCTGTACGGACACATTGAATGTGTCCACGTATATAATATGCAATAAGGACGTATGCGATACGTCCCTACGTAGTGACTCGGTGACTTACTACAAATCCCAGCTCCTCATTGCCGACTCCTTATATAAAAACTATCTCCCTCAATATAATTTCAACGAGGTTAAAGCTGCCGTAGTGTTTTTTGAGAAGTCATCAAGTCACCAAGTCTCTAAGTCACCAAGTAGAGATAATCAAAACAACTCGTTGACTTGGCGACTCGTTGACTCGTTGACCCATTCTCTTGGTGACTCGGTGACTCGGCGACTCGGTGACTTGAACTTCCTCTCCGCTCGCGCGCACTACTACCACGCCGTAGGTCTCACTGAACGCGATGATGTCGTTGGCGCCTGCGAACATTACTTAAGAGCGCTTGAAATTATGGAACTTGAATTAGAAACTGAAAATTTGAAAGCTCTAAAACTTCAAAACTTCAAAACTTCAGAACCTCAAAATCTCGGTGACTCGGTGACTCAGCGACTTGGTGACTCAAATTACGAAAAACTCCGTTTCATCGCCCTAACCTACACCCGTCTCGGAAGATTATTCCTAAATGAGAACTATTGTGATCATGCAATTACAAAATACAAGAATGCATTGAAATATGCTGAGATTCTGGGGAACAACGACTCTAAAGCTAACATACTTAAAGAGTTAGGTAACTCATATCAGCTTGCCAATAAACCTGATAGTGCCTTATATTATTACAATGAATCACTAAGATACAATCCGAGTTTACCGAATAGATTGGATGTTGAGAAGAGTATTGCTAAGATTTTGTTTTACAAAGACGAAAAAGATAGTGCGTATGTTCTTTTAAAAAATAATCTTAGAGAAATTGATAATGGAAACTTAAAATACTCATATTACTATACATTAGGTGATATGTATTTCAATGATAAAAAATATGACTCAGCACTTTATTATTTAGAAACAAGTTTGGATAACGATATTGTTACAAAGAAGGTTGCATTCACAACAAAATTGTCAGCTATTTATGATATCTTAGGTGATTATGATAAAAGAGACTATTACGATAATTTCTCAGCCAAAATGCTATTGAATCATGCTAATAAAGAGGTTGATAACAAACAGCTTCAAGTCATTTACGACAATTATAAGGAAAGGAAAAACGAAAGAGAAAGGAGCATAGCCAAAGCCAAAACAAGGAAACAAATAATTGCAATAGTTCTGTGTGTATTTGTTATTCTTGCGTCCTTATCAATATTTTTTAAATACAGGCATCAAAGACATATCAATAAGTTAACGGAAGATATAGACGATTATGCCAATGAGAACAGGCAGCTTGTTGAGGATTTTCAAAAAGTCAGTAGCAAGAAAGACAAGATTATCAGACAGCAGAAAAAAGAAATAGAAGAGATAAAGATTCAACTCGACAAGAAAAACCGTGTCAATCTTGAAGCCTATTATGATTCTGAGATATGCAAAAAGATTATGGCAAGAAAAGATTCCGACTTCTCATGTTTGAAAGAAGACGAATTAGCTTTGTTGATGAAGTCGGCAGATATGCATCTCAACAATATCTCGACACGATTATGCGAGCAATTTCCAACTTTAAACACAAACGACTTATATACCATTTGTTTGATTATACTTAATGTTGAGAAAAACAAGTTCCCATATCTGTTGG
>JAFTXI010000029.1 GCA_017461665.1 Bacteroidales bacterium
AATTCCTAATTCTTCAACAATCGGCGCTTCGACAGGCTCAGCGACCGTGGACGATGTCTGTTGTCCGTTGTCTGTTATCTGTTGACTGAGCAAAGCGAATAATATGTAAAACAGGAGCATTCTCATGGTTGCGCAAAGATAAGAAAAAGTTTTGAAGTTATGGAGTTCCGAAGTTTTGAGATTAAAAAAAACATTTATCATAATCGTTTCTTAAATAAATGTTTCATATTTTTGCAGTACTATGAAGAAGGAAAATTTCGATATAAAAAAATGGATTGAGAATCCCGATGAGTTGTTGGTCATCGCGGGTCCTTGTAGCGTCGAGAGTAGGGATCAATTTTTCGTGACCGCAAGAAAACTTTCAGATTCACATCAGGTTAAAATCTTACGCGGTGGCATCTGGAAACCTCGCACGCGTCCTAACGGCTTTGAAGGAATCGGAGAGGAAGGTCTGCCTTGGATGAGAGAGATTTCTAAAGAAACAGGGCTGCCTTTTATGACAGAAGTAGCGACTCCGGAGCATGTGGAACTTGCGCTCAGATACAATATTGACGCTCTGTGGATTGGAGCGCGTACGGTAGCAAATCCATTCTCCGTGCAACAGCTCGCCGACGCTCTCTCAGGCATCGACATTCCGGTCTTCGTAAAGAATCCCATCGCGCCCGACGTCAAGCTCTGGCTCGGTGCTTTCGAGCGTCTCTCTTCTTCAGGATTAAATCATCTCGTTGCGATACATCGTGGTTTCCAAGATGTCAACGCTGCTCCTTATCGCAACAAACCGCGTTGGGAGATACCTATCGAACTGCATCGCCAAAACAAAAACATTCCTATCATAACAGACATAAGTCATATTTGCGGTTGCCGCGACATCTTGCAACAAACGGCGCAGAAAGCTTTAGACTTAGCGACAAACGGTCTCATGATAGAAACACATTGTAATCCGCAAACAGCACTCACCGACGCCGAACAGCAGATAACTCCATACGAGCTTAAGTCGTTGTTAGATAATCTCGTAATTCATAAGACCAGATCAACAAACACTGATTTTCTCTTGCAGGAATTAAGAAATCAAATCGACAACATCGACGATGAACTGATTAGACTTCTTGCAAGAAGAAGCGAAATATCTTCTAAAATTGGTATCATAAAAAAAGAACATAATCTCACAGTACTTCAATTAGATAGATGGAATTCCATCTTGTCGAGCCATATAGAGAAAGGAAAGATATTAGGTTTGAAAGAGGAACTTATCAAAGATATTTTCGAGATAATTCATAAAGACTCGATTGACAGACAGCTTTGAGAATTAGGAGTGAATCTCATGTAGAGACACACGGACGTGTGTCTTATAAATTTGAATTAAAAATGAAAAACATTTGGATTATATTTTTCATAGTTTTATTAACATCTTGTGCCAGTGTAAATAATGTTAATGAAAATTATCAAGTTCAAGTTGTGTCTGATTTCCTGAATCGTATCGGTGGAGAAAAGGCGTCAGAAAGATTTGTCACGATATTGGATGAAAGTATCTCTGAAGATGAAAAAGACGTCTTTGTGATTACTTCAAAAGACAACAAACCTTGTATAAAGGGAAGTTCTACTTTGGCAATGACGACAGGAATAAATTGGTATCTTAATCATTACGCTCATATCAATCTATCTTGGAGTCAACTTACTATCAACGATTTAGCGAAACGTGACTTACCGCTTCCTTCTCATGAAGAACGCCGCGTCTGCTCCGCCGATTATCGCTATTATCTTAATTACTGTACTTTTTCTTATTCGATGTCGGTCTGGACTTGGGAACGTTGGGAGAAAGAGATAGACTGGATGGCGCTTCACGGAATCAACATGCCTCTGCAGATTGTCGGACTCGACGTGGTTTGGAAACGATTGTTAACAGAATTTTACGATTACGCCTCCGACGAAGCTAACGCGTTCATCGCGGGACCGTGTTTTCAGGCTTGGTGGGGAATGAATAACTTGGAAGGTTGGGGCGGTCCAAATCCCGACTGGTGGTATGAGCGTCAAGCCGTCCTCTCGAAAAAGATATGCGACAGGATGCGCGAGTTAGGTATGCAGCCCGTCTTGCCAGGTTTCAGCGGAATGGTACCGAGCAACTTCACAGAAAAAACAGGAAACGCTTCCAACAGCCAAGGACTCTGGTGTGGATTTAAACGTCCTAACATCTTGAATCCCAACACCGACGCTTTCAAAACAATGGCTGCAAATTATTACAAGATACTCGAAGAAGTCATGGGAAGCTCAACTTACTACAGCATGGATCCTTTTCACGAAGGTGCTAACACCCACGGTATCGACGTTGCTAATGCTTATAAGGCAATCGCCGAAGCGATGTTTTCTGCAAACGACGACATTGAGGAAAAATGGGTGATTCAATATTGGCAATGGAACGCCGACCAATATAAAGTCCTCGACCAAGTTGAGAAAGGCGACTTGATAATCTTGGATTTATTCTCAACGGCACATACTCATTTTGAGGAATATAAAGGTCATGAAGCTGTGTATTGTATGTTACCAAACTTCGGAGGTCGTTCTGGTTTCATGGGACGTTTCAATGGTGTTATAGATGGATATTTCGCCAATAAAGATTTACATTCCAATATTAAAGGCATAGGCGCGACGCCGGAAGCTATCGGCTATGTTCCTGTCTTATACGACGTTTTATTTGAGTTGCCTTGGTATGAGAAGAACCCTGACGCAAAAGAATGGATGAGAAATTATACCATAAGTCGTTATGGAGAGGAAAACGAATTAGCTCAGCAAGCATGGGAGTTGTTGAGAAAGTCTGCACTCAACTGCACGACGCAACTACAAGGTCCGCACGAAGCTGTGATTTGCGCTCGTCCTTCGTTGACGGTTGACAAGGTCTCTTCCTGGGGTGGAACGGATATTTTCTATGACTATAGAGACGTCAGAGAAGCTGCGCGTCTTTTGTTGGAATCCGACCTCAACGGCAACAATTATCATCACGACTTAGTCGATATTTCTCGTCAGGCTATGACAGATTATGCTTATTATTTGTTAAAAGATATTAAGGATTGTCATGATAAAAACGACAATAATGATAAAGAAAATTATGAGAAACTATATAACGAGTTCCTCTCATTGATTTTAGATTTAGATACTTTGCTCGGCACCGACAAGAATTTCATGTTAGGAACCTGGACCGGGATGGCGCGATCAATAGTCAACGATTGTAGGGACGTATCGCATACGTCCGAAATAGACATGAAATGGTTAGAGTTCAACAACGCTCGTACTTTGATTACGACGTGGGGTGAAGAAGTCAATGCCAATCAAGGCGGCTTACGCGATTATTCATACAGAGCATGGAGCGGAATGTTAAGAGCCTTTTACTACCCGCGATGGAAATATTTCTTTGAACACGACCTGCAAGAACCTGAAGGAGGCTGGTTTAAGATGGAGAGACAATGGGCGTTAGATTCAGGTCTGAGATATTCTGACGAGCCTCAAGGTGATGCGAAAGAGTTTCTTACAATAAAAAAGCGCACCATTCAGAATGATGCGCTTAATACCTATTAAGAATTGTTTCAAATTTTATTGATTTGTTTTCTTCTGTTCTTATCACCCCAAAGTCCATAGACTTCGCTTACGTTACCAGCTGTGATGAAAGCATTGATTTCATTATCGTTGATATATTTCATCAGGTCTGAGAACTCGTTTGATGTAAGAAGCACTTCTAATTCGACTTTTTCCTCACCGCTGTAACCACCTTTCACGTTGTACATTGTTAAGCCGCGCGATATATCGTTGATAATGAATTGTCTGATTCTTTCATATTCAGGAGAGATGATGCAAACGCGTTTTCTC
The DNA here is from genome assembly GCA_017461665.1 of Bacteroidales bacterium. GTDB lineage: Bacteria > Bacteroidota > Bacteroidia > Bacteroidales > F082 > Limimorpha. Next base: position 3,856 of record JAFTXI010000029.1, read on the forward strand.
TTGTTCAAACTTGCAGTGAAATAATCGACAACCAAACCGTTGATCCATGTTCCTATCAAGCCGATGATAACCAAACGTGCGTCGTTGATTAAGAAAGCTGTAGCACAGATACACCAGCCAGCGACTGATACCGAAGTACCTATATCGAAATGTAAATATTTGTTAACGATTTTTGCCAAGATATCGAGACCTCCTGTAGAAGCGTTTATCTTGAAAAGAACTGCTTGAGCGAGGCTCAACAAGAGCACGAAGCAACATAAGTCTAACCACAAGTCGCCCATGATTGATGGAATCTCTGATGCTGGGTCGACGAAATTTTGGTATGGTAACCATTTCTCCAAAACGCCAATCAATGGTCCCAAGATAAGAGCGGTATAGACAGTCTTGATACCGAACTCTTTGTCAATTAAGATGTAAGCCAAGACCAACAAAACAGCGTTGATTACAAAAATGACTGTTGAGACGTTGAGCGGGAATCCGAAGAACTTCTCACAGATTCCACTGATTACGATTGAAAGCCCCGAAATTGTACCGATGATAAGTTTACTTGGTACAAGGAAATAGTAAACAGCGCAAGCTGTCACAATCATTCCTAATGTCATGATAATCAATTCTACCCAGAACTTCTTTGTTCCTACGTAACTGATAGCTTCTCTTAAATCGAATTTTAATTTCATTGTTTATTTTTTTGTTGTGCAAAAGTACAATATTTTATGATTGGATTTTAACTCGAAGATAATTTTTATTAGATTTGCAAAAATAAACTTTATGAAGAAAATATCCTTGCTGCTTTTCGCATCATTATTGCTTTTCTCTTGCGAGAGAAATATTTTCAACACAGAGAACATCATCCCTACACCGAAAGAGATAATTATCAACGACAATGTATTACATCCTATCAAAGACATAGTCGTTCTTGAATCTTCCGAGAATCTCAAATATCCTCAGAACAAAGACGAATATTATCTTAAGACTGAAGACGGCAATGTCATTATAGAGGGTAATGAAGTGTGGGCGCGTCAGACTCTCGCTCAACTCACCGACAGGAAAAATCGCGTTCCTAATGTCGAGATTCACGACTGGTCGGCTTATCCTTTCAGAGCCTTCATGCACGACACGGGACGTAACTTCCAGACTTTAGACATGTTGAAGGAAACCATCGACTTGATGTCGCTATACAAGATAAACGTTTTCCATTGGCATCTCACCGACTATCCAGCATGGCGAATAGAGTGTAAGGTTTATCCACAACTCAACGATCCTCAATATCAGCGTCCGGGTCGCGACTGTGGAATGTTTTATACCTACGACGAAATTCGCGAGTTGATTGCATACGCCGAAGAACACGGAATTATGATAATGCCTGAGATTGACATGCCAGGACATTCTACGTATTTCAAGAATGCCTTTGGCTTCAGCATGGATTCTGAAGAAGGAATGAAAGTGCTCGAAAAATGTATCGATGAATTTTGCAAGGAGATACCTGCTTCGAAATGTCCTTATCTTCACATCGGCTCCGATGAGGTTCATGTAGCAGACCCCAAAGGCTTCATGCAATTTGCTGAAGGACTCTGCAAGAAACACAATCGCATCGCTATGGCTTGGGACCCAGGACTTCCCTCAGACTCTACAACGGTTCGTCAGATATGGAACACCGCCGCAGGATCTAACGCTGCAAGCACCAAAAAAGGCGGCAAATATGTGGACTCTTTCATGGGATATCTAAACTATTACGACCCTATCTACTTCACAAACAAAGTATTTCTTCATAAAGCCTGCGCTCAAGATGTTCCAGACACCACCAACGCTCTCGGTGGAACATTATGTCTCTGGAACGACGTACACGTCGCCGACAAGACTCGCATCGCTCTTCACAACGGAATGATTAACGGAATGATGGTATATGCCGAACGCTTCTGGAACGGAGGCGAGGGCTCTTTGGAAGAGCTTTATGCTTTCGAAGATAAGATGTTATATCACAAAAACAACCTCTTGACAGAACATGACATACGCTGGGCTCCTAACGCACAGACTTCATGGAAGATAAAGATTGGCAACAACGACACACTCTTTGCTCATGGCGGCGCTGTCGATGTCGTTGACTTATGTTATGAAAATTCTATCAAGATAAACGACACCATCTCGGCATGGGCGTTCACAAATATTTATTCAGAGAAAGATACAGAAGTAAAGATGTGGGTAGGCTTTGAGGCAGCAGCGCGTTCCAACAGAATTTCAGGAGGCATCGGACCTCAATGCAGATGGGAAAACAACGGAAGGATGTTCGTCAACGGAGAAGAAATATTCCCAGCCAAACCTTGGGACGAACCAGACGAATATGCTTTCTATTACAACACTTGGTCGCGACCAGAAGAAGAACTTCCATATACTGACGAGCAATTCTACTGGATGAGAGAGCCGGTGACGGTCAAACTCAAAAAAGGTAACAACGAAATAAAACTTTATATACCAAAAAATTTCAAAGGACAAAGATGGAGTTTTGGAATGGTGAGACTCTAAGTTACTAAGATTTAAAAAAATCAACTTCTTAAGTATAATTATCGACAAGATATTTATACAATAATTCGTTTTTTACTCCCAAGATACTGCAAATCTTGCTTCTTATGGTTCTTATGGTGCTTACGTAACGCCGAATAATAGTGAAGTTCGTTTGTCGTTAAGGTTCATCAGCATTAAGCAAGGGTAATATAAGTCTTCTTTATTCAATCTCGGATACTCTTTAGATATTTTATTTACAAAACCTTCAAGGTTAAGGTTTGCCGATTGTAGCAACAAATCAAAATCACACTGTTCCATTGGAACAACTTCATCATTCAGAATCTTATTGCATATATCTGAACCTAAAAAAGTATTCATATTGACAGCAGTTTGTCACTTATCTAATTTCTCTTTCATCGACAGAATTTACTCGTTCTGTTTCTTTATGAGTTCAACTTGTTTCAGCAACTCAGCTATGCCAACAGATAAGGAATAATATTATAAACACCTTAGCTTTCATGGTTTTACAAATATACGAAATTTGTCTAAAGACAAAAGAGCTTATAGCACAAAAATAGGATAAATAGAAATACCATCAAATCGTAAAAATTCAGACAAAAAAACCTAAGATTTTAAGAGTCATCATCTTAGACATAATTTGTCAATAATGTTTTATGTAACTCGTGTAAGATTACGTAATTCGTAAACCTTATCACAACGAAATCACTTCGTTCATTGTGAAGTCGTGAGGTTCTATAGGGACTTCATCGACAAGCTGGAAATCGAAACAGATTCCAATTCTCTCTACTTCCAAATGCTTGCTGAGAAATCTGTCGTAATAGCCTTTGCCTCTGCCAATACGATTTCCTTTTCTATCGAAAGCGACTCCAGGAACGACGATTAAATCATAATCGCCTTGATAAGGTTCGTTCTGCGGTTCCAAGATGTTGAAATCACCGACAGCGAAACCCGTCTCTTTTGAAAGCTCCACTGGCACAATTTCATCACCAACGACTGTAGGAAGTATGATTTTCTTCTCGTTACGCCATCTCTCCAAGAAATCGTGAGTATCGACTTCATCGGGAAGCGAACTGTAAAGCATCACGGTCTTTGCTTCCACAAATGAATTATGATTCTCTAATTTATTTAGAATCAGGCGAGATTGTTCTAAAAGACTTTCTTTAGAATGCTGTTTCTTTAAAGTCTTGATATAAGATCTTAATTCTTTTTTATCCATAACTATTACTTTTATCATTTCACTTGTACGGACACATTGAATGTGTCCATGCGTCTAAAAAGTATCAATATATCCTATAAATGTCATTTGCAAATGTAGTTAATATAATCAATTAATCAAGTAATCATCTATCTGTTCTTTCAGATAAATACCTATCTTACTTAAATAGATAACCTCATCCTTTATTTCTCAGAAATAATGTCTTCTATCTTTTGTATTAATTGTCACAAAATAACTGGCTCCAATATAGTTATGCCACTGTGCACGTGGTGATTTGCGATTTTTATATTTCATAAATTTAGTTGGTGCAAAGATATAATATTTATCGATAATATCGATATCACACAAGGATAATTTTAAAAAGGATGTTAGTTTAGGACACATTCAATGTGTCCGTACAGGTACGAAAAATTTCATACATCGCAATATCCTTTTCCATAAACATTTTCTATATTTGTGCGTTAAAATATACGTAATTATTTTATTATGAAACAGACTAAGATTGTTGCTTCCATAAGTGACCTTCGTTGTGAGGTCGATTTTATCAGAGAGTTATTCCAAGCTGGCATTAACGTAGTGAGAATCAACACAGCCCATGCCACTCCAGAAGGCATAAGAAAAGTAATCAACAATGTAAGGAAGGTATCGCAATATCTCGCGATACTCATCGACACCAAAGGTCCGGAGATTCGCACAACCGCAGTAGAAGAACCTATATTTTTCAACACTGGCGACAAAGTCAAGATTTACGGTAATCCTTCCGCTCTGACAACAAAAGAATGTGTCAACGTTTCATATAAAAACTTCGTCAATGACTTGAACATCGGTAATGACGTTCTTTTCGATGACGGCGAACTTGCCCTGAAGGTCGTCGATAAAAACGATGAATTTCTTTCTGCTATAGTTCAAAACGACGGACGTCTCGGTTCAAGAAAGAGCGTCAATGTTCCTGGCGTACACGTCGATTTGCCAGCGCTCACAGAAAAAGACATCGCTAACATCAAGTTAGCTATAGAAGAAGACATCGATTTCATTGCTCATTCTTTTGTAAGAAACAAAGCCGATGTCAAAGCCGTTCAAGACATTCTTGATGAATATAACAGCGATATCCAGATTATCTCTAAGATTGAAAATCAAGAAGGTGTTGACAACATCGATGAGATAATTGAAGCGTCATACGGAATCATGATAGCTCGTGGCGACCTCGGTATAGAAGTCCCGATAGAACACATTCCCGGCATTCAACGCAAGATAATCCGCAAATGTGTCATTGCAAGAAAACCCGTCATCGTCGCAACGCAGATGCTTCACACCATGATAAAAAATCCACGTCCGACGCGCGCTGAAGTCACCGATATCGCCAACGCTATTTATTATCGTACCGACGCTCTCATGCTCAGCGGCGAGACTGCTTCAGGAAAATATCCTATAGAAGCAGTTAAGATTATGGCTTCTATAGCAGAACAAGCAGAGAAAGACAAACTTCGCGAAAACGACATCGACATACCTATAAAAGACAGTTGCAGTGTAAGCGAGTTCTTAGCAAGAAACGCGATACAAGCTACCGAACTGATGAATATAAAAGGTATCATAACTGACAGCAGCACTGGCAGAACGGCTCGTAACCTCTCTGCATTTCGCGGACCAAATCCCGTCCTTGCAATATGTTATAAAGAAAAACTACAAAGACGACTCGCCCTCAGTTATGGCGTAATACCTATCTATCAACACGATAGAATGGAGCCTCATGAGTTATATGTTACAGCTTTAAGAATGCTGCGTCAAAAAGGTTTCATTACAATGGACGATAAGATAGCATACCTCAGCGGAAGCTTCGGCAAAGGAGGCGGAACCACATTCCTGGAAATCAATAATGTGAAAGATGTCTTTGAACAAACATATAAAAAACACCTCCCTAACGAAGGGAAAAGCTTAGGTTAGAAAGTTGGGGATTCATTCCCCAACAAAAGATGCAAATTTTTCTGCTTGTTCCTTAAGTTCTGAAAGCTGCTGTTCGTTCAGATGAAACTCACCTTTCACCCACGCTTCCATACCGAGCTCGATGCCCGTCTGCGGTTCTTTCATCACATTCATCTTCATATACTCCAAAAGATCAACGAGTTTATCTCGGCATGAGATAGTCCTGTTTTTACCGCCGGCACCACTGAGTGTAATCTTCTTACCCTGCGCTGCCGTCGGATTGGTAAAGTTCGATACATCCATTGGACGAGAAAGCCAATCGAAGAGATTCTTGAGCAGACCCGGATAACTGCGATTATATTCAGGAGTGAAGACCCAAATGCCGTTAGCCTTAATCACCTCTTCTCGAACCCTCACAACCGAACTTATCCGTTCTTCGCTGTCCGTAGCCTGTTGACCATTTATCTCAATATCCTGATTCATATATGGAATATCCTTAAAATCAAGGTATGAGATATGAAAGCGATTTTTCAATATTTCTTCAGCTACATTAGCCAATTGACGATTGAAAGAATTATTCCTGAAGGATCCTACAATAAAAAGTATGTGTTTCATAAAATTGATTTTTAGATAGAACAAATGATTTATGATAATGTTTTGAGAAATTGGATATTAATAAAAAACAGCGAGCCCTATTATGGCACGCTGTTATTTCTTAGAAAACTTTCAATAATTGACTTCGACTTATAAAAGTATCTCGTCACCATTTTTATTGAGGAAGTTATATTGCATGATTTGAAATGACCTAACTTCCTTAATATCAATATTTCTCTTATATCTCCATTTCCATTTTCTTCTTATCGAGATGAATCCTTTTGTGAGATAGGCATATATAAAGGGATGAACTTGCAATGTGACATTATCTTCGTTCTGATCCAACAGCAAGTATTTCAGATTGTTTTCTATCTCATCGACGAAGAGATATGAAGATCTTATTTTGCCGGAGCCTCCGCATGTGGGGCATTTCTCTTGTACAGTTACTTCTGTTTCCGGTCTTACTCTTTGACGTGTGATTTGTATGAGACCAAATTTTGAAGCAGGCAATATTGTATGTCGAGCACGGTCTTTCGACATTTCTTCTTTAAGTTTGTTATATAATTCTTTTCTGTGAGCCGATTCGTGCATATCGATAAAATCAACTATTATTATTCCGCCCATATCACGGAGGCGTAGTTGACGTGCTATTTCTGTTGCTGCTTCTAAGTTGACAGTCAAGGCATTTTCTTCTTGAGAGTTCTCTTTGTTGACACGATGTCCGCTATTGACATCTATGACGTGCATTGCTTCTGTGTGCTCAACAATGAGGTAAACACCATTTCTGATTGTGACTATTCTACCGAACAGACCTGCTATTTGTTTCTTGACGCCGAATTCTTCAAAGATATTTTCTTTACCCTTGTATAATTGTACGATATCTATTTTTTGCGGTGCTATGGTAGAAATAAAGCTTCGTATATCTTCATAAAGATTTTTGTCGTCGATGTAGATTCCGTTGAACGATTCGTTCAACATATCTCTCAATACGACCGAGGTGCGATCCAACTCGCTTATCAATTTGGTTGGTGATTTGGAGGTACCGATGGCATGCGTCATTGCCTCCCATTTTTTAAGAAGAGTTTTGAGATCGGCATCTAATTCTGCTACTTTCTTTCCCTCTGCCACAGTACGAATAATAACACCGAAGTTGTTTGGTTTAATGCTTTGTATGAGAACTTTAAGTCGTTTGCGTTCTTCGTTGCTTCTGATTTTCTGTGATACAGATACGCGGTTTGAGAAAGGTACTAAGACAATATAACGTCCTGCGAACGAGATGTCGGACGAGAGACGAGGACCTTTGGTATTGATAGGTTCTTTGACTATCTGCACAGGTATTTTATCGCCGACAGAAAGGAAGTCGGATATTTTACCTGATTTCTCGATGTCTTTTTCCAACTCGAAGGAATCCATCTTCAGCTGGGCGCTACTGCCTTCTTCAGCAAATTTTGAATATTTCTTGAGGGAACGAACCTGAGGACCAAGGTCGAGATAATGCAAAAACGCGTCTTTTCTGCTTCCTATGTCGATGAAGGCAGAGTTCAATCCTGGGAGGATTTTCTTCACGCGTCCAAGATAGACGTCGCCTACCGAGATACTGTTGTTTTTCTGTTCTTTATGAAATTCTACAAGCTGTTTGTCTTCCAACAAAACAATATTAACCTCCGAAACATCAGAACTGATGATGAGCTCTCTGTTGATTTGTGTAGTGTCCATTCAGTTAATATTTACAAAGGTTTTACAAAAATTAAAAAAAACATAACACAACATTAAAATCGCTAATGCTGTGTTATGTATGCTCAGAATAATCTTAGATTATTTCTTCTTATGTCTATCCTTTCTCAAACGTTTTTTACGTTTGTGGGTTGACATTTTGTGTCTTTTATGTTTTTTACCGTTTGGCATAACTATAAAATTTATTGATTTATATTATTTTACTTCGTTTGCAAAAGTTTTTGAAGGCTTGAAAGCTGGGATATTGTGAGCTGGGATAATGATTGATTGATTAACTTTAATATTTCTTCCAACTTTTTCAGCTCTAGTCTTTCTGATGAAGCTACCAAAACCTCTTAAATATACTGGTTCACCTGCAGCAACTGATTTCTTTACGATATCCATGAATGCTTCAACAACTACTTGAGTACTTGCTTTTTCGAGACCTGTCTTTTCTGCGATTTGAGCTACGATTTCTGCTTTTGTCATGTCTATTTTATTTAAAATGTTAATAATTAATTTTAGGTTGCAAAGGTAAAAACTTTTTTTGATAATTACTCTAAAAAAATTTCTTTTTTTTGCTAAAAGCATTAAAAATGTGAGAAATAGCATTTTTATCTATATTACATACTTATTTTTTACTTATTTCTTATCTGTGTTTTGAAAAAAAATGTACCTTTGGTAAATAAATTTTAACATTTCAATTTATGGCAAGTCTAAATAAAGTTATGCTTATCGGTCGTCTTGGTAAAGATCCAGAAGTAGTTTCATTTGAGAATGGAAATAAGAAAATGTCGGTTTCTTTGGCAACATCAGAACGCTACCGTGACCGCAACGGCGAATGGGTTGAACAAACCGATTGGCACAACCTCGTCGCTTGGGGCAACATCGCGCTCGACATCGCAGAAAAAAGACGCAATTATATAAAAGGTGATATGATGTATGTGGAAGGACGCCTCAAAGCGCGGCAATATGTAGATGCTCAAAACATAACTCGCTACATCACCGAAATCGTAGTCGATAAAATGATGAGTATCGGAAACAATAGAGTACAAAGCAATCCGGCTTATACAAGCTATCAGCAACCAGCTCAGGGTTATCAGCAGCCGGTTCAGACTTATCAGCAGCCGGTTCAGAGTTATCAACCACTCCCAGAGATGCCAGACCCAGGATATGACGGTGAAGACCTACCTTTTTAAATGTACAGAAGGAGATTCCAATCAGGAACCTCCTTTCTTATCCACATCAACAATTCATTTCATGTTTTTAAATTATGAGAGACGAGTCAATCCTCTATAGGGCACATTCGATGTGTCCTCACAATTCCTAATTCCTAACTCCTCATTCCTAATTAAAAAAATCTGTTTTCCGTTGTCCGTCATCCATTGACTTTTATTATCTTTGCACTCGAATTTTAAATTGATATATTTTGGAAATAGCTTCTATAGACCCTCTTATATGCCTGCTCTCGTTAGCAACCTCAGAACCTTTCTTCATCGGCATATCAACTAAAGTCGTGGTTTGTTTGATAATAATGTGCATACTCTTGCTGTGCTCAGCAATGGCTTCTTCAAGCGAGACAGCCTATTTCTCACTACAACCTAACGACATCAACGAACTCGAATCTTCCTCAAACCGCAACGAGCAATTGGTTCTCAAAATACGGCAAAAACCTAAAACCCTATTAGCAACAGTACTAATCACCAACAACTTAGTTAATATCTCCATAACCATACTCTCCACATATATCATGAGTATGATGTTTAATTTGGATGTAAATCCTATCGCCGCCTTCATACTTAACGTGGTTGTAGTCACTTCTTTGATATTACTCGTCGGAGAGATGATTCCTAAGGTTTACGCCTCAAAAAAAGCGAAGTCGATTGCCATGATGATGGCTCCAATATTAAAAATACTCATCGTCGTGTTCAAGCCTTTAAGTAAGATTTTCGTCTCCTCGACTTCTTTTATAGATAAGAAATTAGTCAAGAAAACAGGCACCATCTCGCTCAGCGACCTCTCTACTGCCGTCGATATTACTACAGAAGACGGCTCTTCTCCAGAAGAGAAAAACATGCTCAAAGGGATCGCAACATTCGGAGAAAAAGAAGTCAGCGAGATTATGAGAGCACGCGTCAACATGTTCTCCGTCTCGATGGAAACGACATTCGAAGATCTCATGCCACAAATCATCGACAAAGGTTTCTCTAGAATCCCGGTTTACGACAAAGACTTGGACGACGTAAGAGGAATGCTTTATGTCAAAGACTTACTCCCTCATCTAAATGAAAACAACTTCGTCTGGCAAAATCTCATACGTCCGGTTTTCTTCGTTCCGGAAAACAAAAAGATAAACGATTTGTTCCAAGATTTTAGAGCCAAGAAGATTCATATCGCCATCGTCGTTGACGAATATGGAGGAACGTCAGGCTTGGTAACTTTGGAAGATATTGTGGAAGAGATAGTGGGCGACATCAGCGACGAGTTTGACAAAGAACCTGAAAACGAATATTATAAAAAAGTAGATAACGACACTTACATCTTCAAGGCTCAGATAAGTATAATAGACTTCTGCAAAGTGTTCGGTATCGATGACGATTATTTCGAAGAGATAGAAGGCGAATCGGATACTTTGGCTGGAATGATATTGGAGATAGAAGGACGAATCCCGGAAGTGGGATTCAAATGCAGTTATAACAACTTCACCTTCGAAATAGTGGAATCCGACAACAAACGTATAATAAAGATAAAAGTGACATACAACAAAAACAGTTCTGAAAATGAATAAACTTCTGAAAATAACAATAGGTCTTTTTTGTTTTATCGCGGTATTCTCTTCCTGCGACAACAAACAATATCAGCCTAAGCCAAAGTCATATTTCAGAATCGATTTTCCCCAAAAAGAATATGTCAGATTAGACAGCATGAATTATTATTCTTTTGAATATCCTGTCTATTCAAAGATAACTCCGGATTATTTCTCACCTCAAGAGAAAGAATGGGTTAACATTGAGTTTCCTTCTCACAGAGCCACCATTCACCTCAGTTATAAAACCGTCAACAACAACCTTAAAGAGTACCTCGAAGACTCATATTACATGATGACAAAACATTTATCACGCGCCATTGGAATCCGCGACAGCGTCATTAATGATAAGGAAAGAGATGTTTACGGACTTATTTATTTCCTTGAGGGAGAAGGCGTAGCCTCGCCATTACAGTTCTATCTCACCGACAGTGTCGAACATTTTATGCGCGGCTCGCTCTATTTTAACGTAAGAACCAACAACGACTCCCTCGCTCCCGTCATCAATTTCATCACCGACGACATCCGCCATCTTATCGAAACTTTAGAGTGGAAATAACAAGTCTTAAGTAGAGACACGTATCAACAACACCTAAAGAATAAACAATAAGGTTGTTGCTGCGTCTCAATATTGAAATCTGTGAGTCATGAGACAATGGATGAAAAAATCAAAAAAATAATTCCTAATTCCTAATTCCTAATTCTTAATTTTATTATCTTTGCCGAAATTTTTTACAAATACATCTTATGTAGGATTTATATTATAGTATTCATTATCAAAGAAAGGGGGCAAGACCATGATTGAAACATTAGCAGTAGGCAAGCTAAAATGGCATCATATTACAGACCCGACGGAAGAAGATTTCGTTGAATTAAGAGAGAAATTTCATTTTCACCCCTTAGATATTGAAGACTGTAAGTCGGTGAACCAACGTCCTAAGATAGACATCTACGACGATTATTATTTCCTTATCCTACAATATCCTGATTTTGACAGACAAGACAAGTTTATTTTTCCAAAGGAAGTGAAGCTCTTCTGGGGCAAAGATTATATCATCACCTTGGAAAGAAAACGCTGGCATGTAAGCCAACTCTTCAACGAATATAGCGAACGCGACGATGAGTCGCTGACAAAAGAACTTGTCACCACCGACCTCCTCCTCTATCGCATCATCGAGAAGCTCATGAAAGAGTCACTCTATCTCTTGAAGAAAATTGGCTTCGAACTCGAGATGCTCAACAAAGAACTCTTCGGAACAAAACAGGTAAGAATCATCGAGAGGATTTCTGTAACAAGAAAAAACATCATCACAATCAACACAATCTTCAAGCCTCAACTCAGAATGTTCCATAGCTTTGAGACAGGCCAAATCAGAGGCTTCGGCGACGTAGAATTTATGGAAGACTACTGGGGTAACATCCTCGACTACTACCAAAAAGTATGGGACATGACGGAAGACCACGAAGATTTGATTGAAGGTCTCTCCAAAACTTTCGACTCTATGCAGACCAACAAGACGAACGAAATCATGAAGTTGCTCACACTACTTTCGTCGATAATACTTCCTCTTACCTTTATCACAGGACTCTTCGGAATGAACGTAGTGTTCCCTTTTATCACAACGACAAAGGTTGCATTTTGGATAATAATAGGAGTAATGCTTTTAGTAAGTGTAGCTCTTATTAACTTCTTCAATCATAGAAAATGGTGGAAGTAGTTCAATGAACAATGTACAGTTGACAATTAGATATAAAATGAGGCTGTCTAACAAGTTTAGATGGCCTCTTTTGCTATTGGGTTTCCAAATCACCGTTTATTATAGTTGACACATCACAGATTAAGACTGGTTATGTTCAATGTTTATTTATAAAAAAAAATAAGGCTTTTCCATTGAAA
>JAFTXI010000030.1 GCA_017461665.1 Bacteroidales bacterium
GCTCTGTGGCAAACACTTCAAAAAGTTCTAAAATTGACTTAAATTCTGTTAGTATCATAACATTAAATTATATTTACGGTGCAAATACGAAGAATTTTACATTAAGTCAAGAAATTTTGTGTAAAAAAGTATATAATTACCTATTTTTTTATATACTTTTGCTTTTTTAAAATAAAAGAAATGTATTTATCGCATAACGTATCTTTAGTGACTACTCATGTGCTTCAAAACATGAAGAACAGAGGTGAAAAGATTGCCATGTTAACCGCATACGATTACTCGATGGCAAAGATTTTAGACGAATCTAACATTGATATTATTTTAGTTGGCGACAGTGCTTCCAACGTGATGGCAGGTTATAAGACCACTCTGCCTATCACTCTGAACGAGATGATTTATCACGCTTCTTCTGTATGTCGCGCCGTGAAACGTGCTTGCGTCGTTGTTGATTTACCTTTTGGAACATATCAAGGCAACTCCAAAGAAGCTCTCAACTCGGCAATTCGTATCATGAAAGAATCGGGAGCCAACGCTGTCAAGATGGAAGGTGGACGCGAGATTTTAGAATCTGTCGAACGTATCATCAGCGCAGGAATTCCTGTCATGGGTCATCTCGGTCTCACTCCTCAAAGTATAAATAAATTTGGAACTTACGTAGTACGTGCTAAAGAAGATGAAGAGGCACAACGTCTTCGTGAAGACGCTCTTCTCCTTCAGGAAAAAGGATGTTTCAGCATCGTATTAGAAAAAATTCCGGCAGTCCTTGCAACAGAAGTCACTCAGTCGTTACGCATACCTACGATAGGAATAGGTGCAGGTTCTGGAACCGACGGACAAGTTCTCGTGCTTCACGATATGCTCGGTATCAGCAACGACTTCTCTCCTCGTTTCTTGAGAAGATACAACAACCTTTACGATGGAATTAAAAACTCCGTACAGGCTTACATCAACGATGTCAAAGACTTCAACTTCCCTAACGAAAACGAACAATATTAATTGATGAGAAAACCTGTTGACGAAAGAATATTGTTTGAAGACAACCATCTGCTGATTGTCAATAAACTGTCTGGTGAGATAGTGCAGGGCGACAAAACCGGCGATGTTTGTCTTTTGGAAGATGTAAAGACATATATCAAGGAGACATACAACAAACCCGGTAATGTATTCGCAGGTTTAGTTCATCGTATTGATCGTCCTGTTGGCGGTGCTGTCATCTACGCCAAGACAAGCAAGGCACTGAGCAGGATGTCGCAGAAAGTGAAAGACCGCGAATTTAGCAAGACATATCTCGCTATCGTCAAGAACCGACCTCCTAAAGATGCCGATGAACTTTCCGACTTCATGATAAAAAACGAGAAACAGAACAAGTCGTATATCGTCAATTCCAACACCAAGGGAGCTAAGTTGGCGCAGTTGAGATACCGCGTCGTCGCTCATTCCGATTCATATTATCTTCTTGAGATAGAACTGCTCACCGGACGTCATCATCAGATAAGAGCGCAGTTGGCAAATATGGGATGCCCAATCAAAGGCGATTTGAAATATGGTTATCCTCGTTCTAATCCAGACGCATCAATCTGTCTCCACGCTTATAGGATTAGTTTCGAACATCCTACACTGAAAAAGCCTATCACGGTGAAAGCTCCAGTGCCTCAAGGAATGCCGTGGGACGCTTTTGGAATTGACAGCTGACAGTTAACAATTGACAATGTAAAAATGAGACGCATCAATTACAGATTATTTATTTTTGAAAGAGTAATTGGTAGGTCTCTACCATAAGTTAAAAACACCACAATAAATTAGAGAAAAAATCGTATTTTTGTAAGCAAATTTAAAAGCATATATGTACGCGTTATTTAAGAAAGAGATAAGTAACTTTTTAAACTCTCTTATAGGAATCATGGTGATAGTGGTTTTCTTACTCATCACCGGACTGTTCCTCTGGGTTTTTCAAAACGATTTTAACATCATGAGTTTCGGTTATGCCAACTTAGATAGTCTCTTCATCTTGGCTCCGTGGGTGTTTTTATTTTTAGTGCCTGCTGTCACGATGAGAAGTTTTGCTGAGGAGAAACGTACCGGAACGATAGAGATGCTCTTCACCAAACCACTGTCGGATTGGCAGATTGTACTAGGAAAATATTTTGCTGGAGTGACGCTCGTCCTCTTGGCACTCTTACCAACATTGATTTATTTCTTCTCGGTCTATCGTCTCAGTATGCCTGTCGGCAATGTCGATAGCGGCGGAATCTGGGGTTCCTACATCGGACTTTTCTTCCTCAGCGCATCGTTCGTCTCGATAGGTCTTTTCTGTAGTTCAGTAACCAACAACCAAATACTCGCCTTCCTATTGTCAGTCTTCTTATGCGGATTTCTATATATCGGCTTCGACATGATTTATTCTATGGCGTTGTTCGGAAAAGTGGATTTATTCATACAGCATCTCGGAATATCATCGCATTATAGTTCTTTAAGTCGCGGCGTTGTTGATACACGCGACGTGTTATATTTCCTGAGCGTGATTGTGTTGTTCTTATCGATGACCAAATTAGTTTTGTCAAGTCGTAAATGGTAAAAGGAGGTGATGATGAAAAACGAACGTAAGAATCTTAAAAAAAGTCAGATAATAGCATTTATAATCACGATAGCCATTATCGTTCTTGTGAACATCATAGGTGATTTTATCTACACACGTTTCGACCTCACAAGTGAGAAACGCTACACCCTCTCAGACACTTCCAAAGAAATATTAAAGAACCTCGACGACTACGTCTATTTCAAGATTTATTTGGAAGGTGAATTTCCGGCAGGCTTCAAGAAGTTGAGAAAAGAAACTAAAGAGATGCTCGACGAGTTCCGCGCTTATAGCAAGTTCGTCGATTACGACTTCATCAACCCTTCTGAAAGCAACGATGCTGCTGAACGTAACGAGACCTACAAACTTCTTTACGAAAGCGGTCTCAATCCAACGGAACTTTCAATACAGACTAAAGATGGTGCTCAACAAATAGTAATATGGCCTGGTGCAATTGTATCATATAAAGATAAGGAAATAGCTTTGGATTTGTTAGACACCCAAGTCGGAAAGTCATCAGAGACAGCGTTGAACAACTCGGCTCAAAACTTAGAATATAAATTCATCAGCGCAATAAAAGATCTCTCTCAATTAACAAAACCAAGAATCGCTTTTATCGAGGGTCATGGCGAACTCAGTGAAGATGAAGTTTATGACATAACACAAAGTCTTTCTAAGAAATATAGTGTTAAGAGAATCTCCATCGATGAACAAATCACAGCCTTAAACAAAAGAACCGAGAAACAAGACAGCAGTATCTCGATTAGCTCCAATTATGAAGCTATCATCATAGCAAAACCAACGAAGCCTTTCTCAGAAAAAGACAAGTTCATCATCGACCAATATATCATGAGAGGTGGTAAAGTGCTGTGGCTCATCGACCCGGTCTTCGCTACGATGGACAGTCTCCAAAGTTCAGAATCTACGATGGGTAACACCTTAGACATAAAGTTAGACGATATGTTCTTCAAATATGGATTACGTCTTAACAAAAATCTTCTCTTGGACTATAACAGCGCTGCTATAGCACTTCGCACAGGTCAGATGGGAGGTCAGGCTCAGATAGAATATTACAGATGGTATTATTTCCCATTGCTCAACGCTGCTTCAAATAGTAACATCGTCAAGAACATAAACCCTATCAAAGCCGATTTCGTCAGCTCCATAGAGCCTGTCGTCTCCGACTCTGACGTACAAAAGATTCCTTTGTTGAAAACCTCCGACTATACCAAGGTATCGCCTGCTCCGGTATTCATCTCACTCAGTATGTTACGTCAGGCGCCCGACCAACGCATGTTTTCTCAAAAAGGTCAGAACGTGGCTTATCTACTTAAAGGAACTTTCGAGTCGTTGTATGCCAACAGAATGACATCGGGCATCACCGAGTCGAAAGAGATTGGTTTCAAGGAAATCAGCGAGCCAACATCGATGATTGTAGTTGCCGACGGCGACATCATAAGAAATCAATTTCATATCCCTAAAGGTTATCCGCTCCCACTTGGCTTCGATCAATATACACAGATAACATACGGAAATAAAGAATTCATCGAGAATGCCATCAGCTATTTGGTCGATGGCGAAGGTCTGATAGGAATAAGATCGCGTGAACTGAAGATACGTCTCTTAGATACGAATAAGATAAACGAGAACGCCATGCTTTGGCAAATCGTCAATGTGGTACTTCCGAGCGCTATTATCATCATCTTTGGATTTGTTTTGGCAATAATAAGAAAAAGAAAATTCACTAAATAAGTTTATGATATGAAAAGAAATCGTTTTGCAATAATCATAACAATAGTTCTTATCGTCGTAGCAGCGACATTACTTTTCAACAACAGATATTTATCGAGTCTGCGTGACGAGGCTTACGACTTCACGGTGCGCGATACCGCTTCAGTAACGCGAATGTTCTTCGCCGACAAGAGAGGCAACCAGGTGCTTCTCTCGAGAACAGAAAGCGGATGGAAAGTCAACAACACTTATAACGCCCAGCCTGTCATGATTGACAATATCCTTTACACCTTGGACAGACTAAGAATCAAACGTCCGGTGTCGTTGGCTGCACACGACAATGTCATCACAAGTATGGCAGGAACCAATACTAAGGTAGAGATTTATCAGATCGTTCCAAGAATCAACTTATTTAACAAGGTGAAGCTTTTCCCACACGAGAAACTAACGAAAGTGTTTTATATTGGCGATGTCACTCAGGACAACAACGGAACCTACGTTTTGAAAGAAGGAGCCGACAAGGCTTATATCGTTCATCTCCACGGTTTCAGAGGTTTCATCAGTTCGCGTTTCTCTGCCAACCCTGAAGATTGGCGCGACCATCTCATCTTCTCATATAACATCAAAGATATCGAATCGATGAAGTTGGAGTTCAACAATCAACCCGGAAAAAGTTTCGAGATAAACACTAAGGGAGATTTCACATACGAGATGAAACATTTAGACGGCTCGCATATCGACTTCGACACTATCAAAGTCATCAGTCTTTTCAATTCTTTTAAAGATGTGCGTTTTGAGGCTTTCCTCACCGATATTGCAGAGTCGCGTCGCGATTCAATCATCGACTCGCCTTTCCAAGAAAGACTTACACTTAAGACCAAAGATGGCGAGGAAAGCGTGATAAGAACTTACACCATGAAAATCAATGCCGACGCTTTTGGGTTTGTTGAGGAAGATTGGGACGACGACCCTGACCATAAATATGCCTATCTCGAAAACACCAATGAACTCGTGATGATTCAAGACTTTGCCTTCGGTAAATTATTGAACCCTGCGGAATATTACAAAAAAGGATATGTGACTCCGCAAAGATTAATCCATATAGAAGAATTGGAGGAGATTCCGAGTATGAGCTTCTGATTAGGATATAGATATCAAAATCGCGGAATCTAAATAGGTTCCGCGATTTTTTATTTCTCAGGTATCACATGAAAATATCACTTCCGGCGTAGTGTATGAATACTCATCTGTTGGAATGTTTCACAATTCTCTTGCTCATATCCATTCATCTCAAGTTCTCTTAAAATTGATGATACATCCTTATAATTTTCATGTACAACGATAATATTTGCAAATGTTATATAAGTTTTTGCAGAATAATCACTTTCGTAATAATAACCTTGTGGGTTAAGATAATCGGAGAAAACAGGCTCTGTCTGATCTCCTTTATCTGCAAAAATCTTATGTTCTTCATCAAAATAATAAACCAATTGTTTGTCAATCCAATTTGGTGATATGATTACATAAGCATCTTTTTCTGTCTTAAGTTCAACAAGACGTTTTGAAACTTTACACACATCCCCTTTCCATCCACCATAACGCATGACTCCGCTATCCATTTTAAAAGAAAAAATTATTGCTAAGAGAAATATACACTCTGTAATAATTCTATATAATTTCCTCTCTGGAAATAAATAATTGATACAAATTGTCACTGTCAGAAGATAAAATGGTAATGTAAAATAAAAATATCTGTTTAAGAAAAAACCAACAATGAAAGACAATAGAAATGATATAACTAAAGGGATAGTCCAAAAAAGAATTATCATTAATGATGGTGATAATTTTAGTTTATCTGTCTTTATAGACGAAATAACCTTTATCAATGAAGATATAATAATAACTATTGCGAAAGCAGTTGGTACAGGAGCATTGGTAAAAGTACACAACATATTGTAAAAATCCTCAATACCACTACATTTATCTACCCAAGTGCCATTTATGCCAGAATCCATAAATCTTTCAAAAACTACAGGAATTAGCGGAAAACAGAATATCAATAATCCTATGATATGAAATAATAATACATTCCACATAGATTTTCTTAAATCTTTAAATATAAGCACAATAAGAATCTCCATTGCGATAATCCAAAACGCTGCCATGTAGTGAGAATAAACAAGAAGAATATTGAAGATAAGAGGAAGTAACCAATTGAATTTGGTAGGATTTTTACATTGCTTCATAAAAAAATATACAGAGCACACTGCTAAGAAACCTACAAGACTATAAACGCGTCCTTCGTGTGAAAGGAAAAGAGAGAATGAAGATAACACATAAAGTAATGATGCGCTGATGGCAATTTTTTTAGAGAAGAATTCATTTGCTAATTTATAAAGTGGAATGATGGTTAAAATATTAAATAACAAAGATAAAGATCTTAGTGCTAATAGACCAATTCCAAATATTTTTATCCATACACTCAAGATGAGTTCCCACAGAGGAGGATTATCTGCTGCGAAACCTGCACCTGTAGTCAATGCTTTCATTATTTCCCATGCAGAGGATTGAGAATAATATAGTGAGAAGCATTCGTCATTACCAATGTCTGTCTTGCCGATATAAGCAAACCTAACAATAAATGCAGCTAACATTAATACAAGTAATAGTATAGCATCAAGCCAAATGCTGTTTTTCTTCTTCTCTATCATATTATTTTGGTTGAATTGTGAGTAAATTTAAATTAGTGCTGACGTCCTCATAAACTTCTATTAAGGTATCCCGAATAATCTTCCGGACTTGCTTTATATTCCGTTCCGAAGAGTGTCGAGTTGATGAGGAAGTCGGCGGAAGCGTGGTTGCATGCTGTCGGCACGTCGTAGAGTACGCTCAGTCTCAACAAAGCTTTGACATCGACGTCGTGAGGCTGGCTTGTCATTGGATCCCAGAAGAAGATGAGATAGTCTATTTTGCCTTCTGAGATGAGAGCGCCTAATTGCTGGTCGCCGCCCAAAGGACCCGACTTCAATCTATTAATATTAGGTAATACAGCCGACAATATTTTTCCTGTCGTTCCAGTGGCATAAAATTCATTTCCTATAAGTTTGTCGGCATGTTCGGTAACCCATCTCAAGAGGTCGTCTTTTTTAGCGTCATGCGCGACGAGAGCGATAGTCTTTTTCATAGCGATGATTCTTTAATTACGTTAATGCAAAGGTAGTGAAAAGTCAACAGACAACGGACAACAGACAACGGATTTTTTAATTAGGAATTAGGAATGAGGAATTAGGAATGAGGAATTAGGAATGAGGAATTAGGAATTGTGGGGATACAGTGAATGTGTCTGAAAGAATACGCGTCACTTCAAAATTGTTTGTACCGATTGAAGTGACGCGTTTATTGTATTTATTTTGGTGACTTTATACGACAATACCTAAAAAGATATTACCATAATAATTTGTTTGTTTATTGTTTAACTTTGGACTTAAATATACTTTTATATTTTGCAGTAATAATACACTTAACAAACATGTATATTTATTTGTTTTATACTATATAAACTAACAATTTCACATATAATTACTAATAATATTGTTACTTTAAAATGTATAATTTTACCGATATAAGGTGGAGTTGTACATTTTTCTTTTTATATTTGCGTTGTCTTTCGGGACAAAGTTTGAAAAATAAAGAAAGTGCCTCATTCTTGTAAAATCGCCAAATTAAACAAAGAATACACGAGGCACGGAGCAACTCTCATATACGTGGGTTGCCTATCCGTGCGTGTATTCAGGTGTTTGGCGATACCTACAGGAAGCATGGGTGGCAGTCCACTTTCTTTTTAATAAACATTGTTAAACTTCTCCCATTGTCTGCCTACGGAGAAACCTGTAAAATTCGCCATTATGAATACAAGTTTAATTACGTTTTTGATTGGAATTATATTTCCGATTCTATTTGCCATAGCAGGTTGTAGTATGGCAAAGAAGCGAAACCGAAAGGGTTGGTTATGGTTTATAAATTGTTGGTTTATCGGCTTGTTTGGTATTCTGATATTAGCCGTTTCTGGTCATCTTAAGAAAGAGATTATTACACATCCTATCACAAATCGTCCTGATGAAGAAGTTGTAGAGAATGATGTATTAGGTTGGGTCATCCTGGTAATAGGTTTAATTGTTTTTGCACTTCAGATATGGTATGGCTATGAAATGGCTAACGCTCGTTACAATCAAATGTTTTGGGATTTTCACTTTAGTTTATAAAAATAGTTATGAGTAAACATCTATTATACGGATTTATTTGGGCAATAATAAGCATATTAGGTGTATATGCCGTTACAGACTTGCAAGGAATAAAATTACCTATATTGTATTACGTTGGTTTTGCAATAGTTTTTACGCCTTTTATAGCATTTCTTCGTTCTAAAGAAATAGAACGTAAAAACAAAAATAAAAAGGATAACTAAAGATTAAGTTTAAAAAGTAATGGGAGCAGTCTTCACAGATGGCTCCCATTTTCATAAATTCTTTGTATCCTTGCACCGTCAAATTGCCGTTTGACGACTGTTCAGCATATAAACATAATACAAAGAAAATTATGAACGACTCATTAAGTATTATAGTTGATTTATATATGAAGCATTTAAATCAAGCTATTGAAAAAGTTTACGATGTTAAAGTTTTAGGTTCGGTTTATTCCGAAGATGAGGAACTTATACATCACGCTTAATCTTTATATTTACTATAACTTTGTTAAAGATTATACATTTAATGGTCTATCCCATTCGGGGATGTAATTCTTATCCTTTCTCTTTTTCTCTAATTCTTCTTTAAAAAACTTTTGCGAGCTTTTTTAATATCGCAGAAAACGGGTAAATATATAAAATCTTCAGGATTATGTTCTGCTTCTAATATATCTTTTGGAATATCCGTTCTAATTCTACTTCCTGTTTTTCTTGTTTTCTTTTCCATTATGCAACTAATTGTTTATAAGTTATTCTTGTTCCTTTGCAATTTGCGAACAATTCACAAAAGGCTTCACCTCTAGTAACTTTGCGGTTATTAAAACGAAATGAAACCTCATCGCAATATCTTTGCAAATACTTTCTACTTACATGATTATAGGTGCCGCAGATAGTATCTTTTGTTATATTCTAAAATCCCTCAATATTATTTGTATGCGCATTTCCGTTTGCGTAATTACCTTTGCTGTGTATTACTATTTCGTGAGTAAAAGTCTTAGCCTTGCCGATAACTTTTTGATATGCAGAGTATTCATCTGAATATATAGTGCTTCCTGCCTTTACCTTTCTTAGAATAGTAGATGTTAAAGTCTTCCACTGAACATTGTTAACCACCTTTGTATATACCTTACCTCCTCTTTGTAAAATACCGAATACAGGAGCTTTATCGATTGTACTACGACCCTGACTTTGCTTAACTTTTTGTCTCTATGACGATTTTTATTCTTTCCTCCTATATACGATTCATCGACTTCTATTTCTCCATCAAACTTTTCATTTGGTTTTTGTATATACACTTGTCTAATACGTTGAAGCATAAACCAAGCGGTCTTTTTAGATACATCTATAGACATACGAAGTTGAGAAGTATTTACTCCTTGTTTGTTAGATGTTATCAAATAAACGGCAACAAACCAATCTCTTAAATGGATATTAGAATTCTCCATAAAAGTATCTTTCTTAATACTAAAATTCTTTCCAGTATTCTTACAACGATAATAACCATCTTTACGTCTATATACTTTTGATGTTGGATCGTACGGAGAAATTGGCGTTTTTCCTCCCCAAAGTTTACATTCTAAGAAACAGACGCAATCAGTTTCTGTTTTAAACGTATTGAAGACTTGCTTTAAAGATTTAAATTCACCAAAGTTTACAGTTTTCATAACTAAAGTTTTTTTAATATTTCTTTGTTATATAACTTTGGTGTAAAAAATCTTTGTTAATTTTTATAATTTGAAATAAAATAGTTTGTTAATTCGGGGCTAAATTAGTTAACCTCACCTTTATTTTACGGTTATCTTGCTGTTTCTTTCAGCAGCTTTGAGTTCGTTATCGAGACCGTGTTGTGGGTTGTATTTGCCTCTTGGTATGTCGGTGAAGATATATTTGTTACATTTTCTTGCAGCAACAATATGGTCGGTAGATGCAGTCATTATCGCCGAAGCTGCCAGATCTACCAAAGCACCCAAGGCTCCACCAGAACCACTATTCACTTGTAAATCAAGGAATAGATCACAAGTCCTTTCGAACAATATCTCATTGGTCTTTGCTGACTTAATGATATATGTTATCTTGGTCTCTATACCCAAACCTAACTTCACCCATTTGTCGACAACTGAGAACACCACAGCGTCAACACCAAACACCTTGTTAAAAATGGAAATGTCACCGTTTATGAATAACTCGGCGTCGTATGCACTTTCTGCTTTCAAAAATTCTAAGGCTATATGCGGAGATACGACATAATAACCAGCTTCTACCAAAGGATGACTTATAGATGTGTATAACAAATCCTTCGCCTCTACATTGGTAGTGTTGTTGACAGGAGGCATTACAAGTATGGAGACAGGATTTTCCTCATACATTTTTGGATACAACGAGAAACGAGTGTTGTTACTGCTAATCGCACACGATGACATGACAGCACAAGCGAACACGACAATTATATATAGGTATATTTTTCTCATAATAAATTCATTGTTAATTGTCACTTGTTAATTGCTTAATAATCGGTCCGATGAATGTCTCCGATTCTGGATACAACTCGACCTCTTTTCTCAGCATCTCGATACCTTTTTCTTCAAATAAGGTGGCGTAGTCGTCTGTATTGAAGATTCTCTTTTGTCTTGGTTTGGCATATTTTTCAAAGGAATCTAACGTACGTTCTTGAAGTAGTAGGAATCCATATTCGGCGCATATTCCAGGAGGTATTGTGTTACGAGTTCCTCCAGGATTGCTAACCATATCTTCGTACAATTCCACGAGGTCACAGATACTCTCCGGTGTCTGTCTGTCATAGTTCTTGTATGTCAGTTTCTCATATTTAGATACGCCATCAACCTTATTACCCCAATAGTACAACTCAGAGGTAGTAGCACATGAGGAAAGGAGAAATGCAGAAGCAAATATAATCAGCAGCCTTTTCATAATTCTATGACTTTAACATCGCTTGCTGAAATAAAAATCTCGTGATTATATATCTCAACGCCGTCCTTTGTTACAATAACGTTATGACGTCCAGGCGTAAGCGTTATCTGTTGTTTAACAACTTGCTTGATGTTGCGGTTGTTTGTCTTTAATTGTTTTAACATCATAAACAGCACCGTCTATAGTGACGGTTATGTCAAACTTTTTATTTGCTGTAAAACAAACTGCTGCTTCGTCTGCTGTACCACTGACGATAGTGTAAGAGCCACAACTGCTAAACGACAATGCGACAGCTGCAAATAATATCATTAAAAATATCTTTTTCATTGTTCAAGGAGGTAATAGTTTAACAATTCATTTTCTTGTATGGCTTCGCCTTCGTAGCTGCAAAAGGATAAAAAGGATATTTCAGTTTCAGGAGTGTCGCCTACACTCGACAAAACTGTGAGTGTTCCAAGTTTTGTTCCTGGCAATTCGACTTGCATTCCTGTCTGTGGATTATTCACCTTCCTACCTTTTTTGTAGAGAACGAATGTCGATCCTTCTTCGATGCCTTGTGACTTACCGCCTGAGATGACGTATGTTCCGTCTTCGATAGCGAGTACATAACCTCTCCATGGTTTATCCATACATTTGTTGATGATGTTTTCTACGAGTTGTGTCAAAGCTGCAGATATTGCCTCGTCGCTCAAGGTTGCGTCGTAGTTGGCAGAGCCGCCATAACCAAATGATTGTTTTGAAGTTGTTTCAGCATAACCGTTAGCCTCATCAGAGTAGATAATCATACCTGTATAGACATCAACGAGTCTGATACTGACGCCGGCTTCAACAGTTTGTGTTTTTGATTCTGTAAATACACCTTTGTCACCTTCTGTTTTTCTACCAAACTTAGTGATTGAACCTAAGATGATGTAGTCTGCACCGATTTTCTGCATATTGCCGCCAGCTTCTGCGACCAATTCTTCTAAACCGTCTCTCTCGAGTAAGATAAATTTTTCGCTTGCTGCGAGTTTAGCCGAAAGGATGTCGAGAGCCTGCTTACCCATAGGGTCGCTGCCTCTGTCATAAAAAAGACCTTGTCCGTATTGCGTTTCATTGGTGAATCTGCCTATGGCAACTTTTCTCTTTAGGGTTTTCTCTCCCTGGCAAATGATGGAAACGACAACATCACTGCCAGCATAATAAGTAATAATCTTCTCATATAGTATATTTATTTATGTTGTGCAAATATTGTAATTGTTTGTTAATATTCAAACCATATTATTTATAAAATAATTAAGTTAAAGTGTGGTAGAGACGTATCAATTACACCAATGATAATAAATAAGAGTAATTGCTGCGTCTCAATCATCGAGTTTATGAATTTTTTAGTGACGAGGTTTATAATTTTTCAAAAGTAAAACCTTTTTCAGAATAATATTCAAGGACTTTTGTCAGGGCAGGAATCATGTTTTTTTCTGCTTTTTCGCTATCGTGGAAAACGACGATACTACCGTCGTCGGCGTTTTTTATTACATTGTTAAAGCAATCTTCTGCGCACAATGATTTATCCCAGTCGTAGGAGATGACAGTCCATGCCACCAATTTGTAATTATTTTTTAACTTTCTAATCTGCGATGATTTTATTCTTCCGTGAGGTGGGCGGAACAACGACGATTTTATCAATTCCTGAGATTTATTAACAGAATCTACATATTTATTAGTATTTGTTATCCACCCTTTCTCGTGGTTATAAGTATGTCCTCCGACAGAATGTCCTTCGTTTACAATCATATCGAAAGTAGCCTTATATCTTTTAGCATTATTTCCCACACAGAAGAAAGTTGCCTTAGCGTTAAATTTCTTTAAGATATCAAGGACCTGCGGTGTTATCGTCGGATGAGGGCCATCGTCGAAGGTAATATAAATTTTCTTTTCGCCCTTTGGCATTTCCCAAAGCAGCGAAGGATAGAACATTCTTAATATGTACGGAGTTGTGATGAAGCGCATTGTACCCCCACCGGGAATCGAACCCAGATTTAAAGTTTAGGAAACTTCCGTTCTATCCGTTGAACTATAGGGGCTTGTTTCAATCCATAATTCCCAATTCAGAATTCTTAA
This sequence comes from Bacteroidales bacterium, assembly GCA_017461665.1. GTDB lineage: Bacteria > Bacteroidota > Bacteroidia > Bacteroidales > F082 > Limimorpha. The sequence continues at coordinate 13,578 of JAFTXI010000030.1, forward strand.
TTGTGATCGGCAGAGACGTTTTAATGAGACAATAAATAATTAATAAGAGTCATTGCAGCGTCTTCTTTTCGCTTGCAAAAATAATATTTTTTTATCAATAATTTATTTTTCATTTTAGATTTATTATTTTGTTAAAATAATTACCTTTGTGCGGTTTTTTGCAAAAGGACATTAACATTTTCTAAAAATGAAAGTTTATAATTTTATCGTTGATATTCAACGTTTTGTAGAAGAAAAACATAATTTGGGTCTTAAAGTCGGTTTTGTTCCGACAATGGGAGCACTTCACGATGGTCATCTTTCGTTGATAAATCGTGCTAAAAAAGAGAACGATATTGTGGTTAGCAGCGTTTTCGTTAACCCAATTCAATTTAATAATCCTACCGACCTCGAGAAATATCCTCGCACTCCGGAACGCGACATCGAGAAATTGGAACAAGCTGGATGCGACGCCGTATTCATGCCTTCAGTAGAGGAAATGTATCCTGAAAAAGTTGAAGAACATTACGACTTCGGTGATTTAGAACGCGTTATGGAAGGTGCCTGCCGTCCTGGTCACTTCAACGGCGTGGCTGTCGTAGTCCGTAAGTTGTTCGAAATCACAAATCCCGACAGAGCTTATTTCGGAGAGAAAGACTTTCAACAACTTGCAATCATCAAGAAGATGGTGCAAAATCTTAACATGAATTTAGAAATAGTGCCTTGTCCGATAATAAGAGAGAACGACGGTCTCGCCATGAGTTCCCGTAACGTCCGTCTCAATGAAACCGAACGCGCCATCGCTCCTCAAATCTTCGCGACTTTAAACGACGCGACAACAAAAAAAGATTCAATGTCGCCGGCAGAAATGCGTCAATATGCTCTCGATAAATTCGCTGCAATAAAAGAGTTTGACGTTGAATATGTTGAGATTACAGATGAGATAAATCTTAAATCTATTGAAAGTTGGAACGAATGTGAACACGCTCGTATCTTCGTAGCTCTTCAACTCGGTCCGGTTCGTTTAATCGATAACGTTAGAATTTATTAATATGAATATTGAAGTTCTTAAATCTAAAATCCATCGCGCTACAGTAACTCAAGCCGACCTTAATTATATAGGTAGCATAACTATCGATGAGGATTTGTTAGACGCAGCCAACATCATTGAGAACGAACGCGTTGACATCTACAACATCACCAATGGCGAACGTCTATGCACTTACGCTATCAAAGGCGAACGCGGTTCTGGCGTCATCGGAATCAATGGAGCAGCAGCTCATAAAGTGAACGTTGGCGACTTGGTCATCATCGTTTCATACTGCTCAATGGACTTTGAAGAAGCTAAGAAACATAAACCTTGGATTGTTTTCCCTGATAAAAACAATAAAATATAAAGCATTGAATAAGAAGGTCTCCAACACAATAACTTACATCGTTTTCCTCTTATTGGGGATTCTTCTTCTTTGGCTTTGCTTCAGAAAAATCGACTTCTCGCAAGTAGTCGATTATATCAAGACAGCGAAATATTCTTGGATGCTGCTGAGTCTCGCCTGCTTGGGAATTTCATTGTTTTTTAGAGCCTTACGTTGGAATATCTTGATTGAGTCTATGAGTTATAAGACGAGAGTCTCAACGACATACGAGTCTGTCTTGATAGCTTATCTCGCCAATGCCGTCTTCCCTCGTCTCGGCGAGGTGACACGCTGTGGAACTCTCGCAAAAAAAGAAAACATCCCATTCGACAAATCTTTCGGTACAGTTGTGTCGGAACGCGTCGTCGATTTGGTAGTTCTATTCGCAATGGCAATTTTAGTCGTTGTGTTTCAATGGAATCTGCTTGGAAGTCTCGTCACTTCGTGGGTCAATCCTTTGTTGGAAAAGATAAGTAGTAATGCTATCTTAGGAACGACAATAATTGTGGCAGTAGTACTCTTTATAATAGCCATTGTTTTCATCTTCAGAAAGCAAAAGCATCTCATCTCACAAAATAAATGGTATAAGAAAATTGCTTCACTTTGGAGCGGATTCTTAGATGGAATAAAATCCATTTTCACCATGAAGAGAAAAGGTCTGTTTATCATTTATACAATCTTAATCTGGGGGTTTTATGTCATAATGACTTGGTTACCATTCTATATGCTTCCTGAGACGAGTCATCTCGGATTGACAGAAGCCATCACATTATTAGGATTGGCGACCTTAGGTTTCGTAGCTCCGGTTCCAGGCGGAATGGGCGTCTATCACTTCATAGGAATACTGCTCCTCAACGGTTTTTATGGAATATCAGAGTCGGCTGCTGTGTCGTTTGTGACGATAAACCACACTACACAGATGATTTTCTATTTGGTGACGGGCTGCATCTCGTACATCATTATGTTCTTCTTAGACAGACGTCCGCCGGTTAATGAGGAATTAGGGATTAGGAATTGTTGAAACGGTTTGATTATGAATAATAATATGAAACATTTAGAAAAAATTTACGATAAAATTTTAGATGATAAATCCCTTGATGGCAGATTAAATCTTTGGAGAAGAGAAGGTATGACTATTGTTTTTTCCAATGGTTGTTTCGACATCCTGCATCGAGGTCATGTCGAATATCTTTCTAAAGCTGCCGATTATGGAGATAAACTTATAATAGGTTTAAACACAGATGATTCTGTAAAAAGGTTAAAAGGTCCATTACGACCTGTCAATGATGAGAAAGCGCGCGCAATGTTGTTGGCTGCTTTAGAGTTTGTCGATGCTGTGATTTTCTTTGAAGAAGACACTCCTTATAATTTGATAAAACGCGTTCAGCCAGACGTCCTTGTAAAAGGAAAAGATTACAAAGCAGAAGACATCGTCGGTTATGACATCGTTACTAATAGAGGTGGAAAAGTGGAGACAATAGAGTTGGTCGATGGTTTTTCAACAACAAAGATAATTGAGAAAATATAATACACAATTGTTAACTGCCAATTGTAAATTATCAATAAATCCTCAATACCAATCCTTTAAGATATGCTCCTTCAGGATGATAGATGTTAATAGGATGATCTTCTGGTTGATCTAACTGATATATTATCTGAGCCTTACGACCTGTTTCTATGGCAGCAGCCATCACGATGCTTTGGAACTGCGCCTTATCGACAGCCTGCGAACAACTGAAAGTAAATAAAAGTCCGCCTTCTTTAATCTTCATCATCGCTTCACGATTTATAAACTTATAACCTTGCAGACCTTTATGCAACGACTTGTGATTCTTGGCGAAAGCAGGAGGGTCGAGGATTATCAGGTCGAACTCATCTTTAGGCATATTTTGCAGATAAAGTTTTGCGTCCTCTGCCACACAAGGATTTTCTTCTGCACTGAAACCATTGAGAATCAGATTCTGTTCGCTGGCTATTATAGCTTTCTTGGAACAATCGACAGAGACGACTTTTTTCGCACCGCCTTTAAGAGCAGTGACGGAGAAACCGCCGGTATAACAGAAAGTATTGAGAACTGTTTTATCTTTTGCTAACTGACGAACCAAGTCGCGGTTGAAACGCTGGTCTAAAAAGAAACCCGTCTTCTGACCTTCTTCCCAATCGACGATAAATTTGGAATCGTTTTCAAGGACGTATAGCTCATCTTGTTCACTTTTAATAACATAGCCGTCTTCAACAGCATCTTTACCCATACGTTGCATCGCTTCAGAACTCTTGTTATAAACCGAGTTTATCTTTAAGCCGTCAATATTCATGAGAGCGTCGGCAATAGCTTTCACATTGAGAGCCATACCTTCTGTTTGTACCTGAACGACAGCAGTCTTAGCATAAATGTCGATTATCAATCCTGGGAGATTATCGCCTTCAGAATGAACGAGACGATAGCAGTTAGTATGTGCGTTATCTGTCAGCCCCATCATCTTACGAAGCGTGAAGGCATGAGAAAGACGCGTCTCCCAAAATGACGCGTCAATTTTTATATTATCGAAAGACAACAACTTAACAGCGATGTTGCCAGCCTCGCAGAATCCCGTTCCTAAGATTTCATTTTTATAATCGACGACAGTCACGATGTCGCCTGCTTGCAAACCCGGAGCTGCTGTTTCAATTGCACCAGAGAAAATCCAAGGATGACGACGTTTCACAGCTTCGTCCTTGCCTCTGCGAAGTTTGATGATAGGATAATTATTCATAATCATAATTTTGTACAAAGATAGGAAAAAGGGAAAAGACGAAAGTCTAAAGTCTAAGGATTTTTAATAAAAATTCTAATCAACTAACGGTAAAATCTCTTCCTCAAAAATCTTCCTCTCGATGATTCTGTAATGTGGATGATATTCAGAGTTGTATATTTTGCTGTGATGAATGGCGTATTTCCCTTGTTCTAAAATAGAATGAATATTTTTGCTGTCTTCTTCAAAATTATCAAGATTCAGATTCATCGAGATTATCACCGATTCTATAAAAGTCCATTCTTCTTTCCATTCTTCTATGTCACAAGGTTTTACTTCTTCCACGCTTCTTAAAAAAGCATTAAAGAAGTCTTGATAGGAAATCTTATTTTCTTTTAACACAGAAAGATTTACTCTGTAATAATTGGAATCGCAACCTGTTGGTTCATAATATTTCTCGTGAAATATTTCTGTATTGTTAAGTTCGTGACGAAGATAATTTCCTGCTGCAGAAGTGTCGCTCACTATATGTCCCGGACCAAATCTGTCTTGAAAGAAACTCTTGTATAAATCCTGTAAAGTCGATTTGGGATAGTCACGCAACTGACGCTCAACAGACTCTTTTATAAGTTCAACTGACGACGGACAACAGACAACAGACTTCGTGCAAAGGAGAAGTAAGACTATAATTGTAAGATGTTTTAACAAAATTTTCAAAATTATGTTTTTTAAAATTCCAGGACACATTCGATGTGTCCTTACAATTTTCAATTTATTGAGACGTGTCAATGTGTGTTTATTTTTACAGGAAACATTGACGCGTCTCTACATTAATTTAATCATCAATTCTCACAAGTTCATATTCTCTTGAACCGAGACCTATTGATGCGGAATGTTCTATGATATGTACTCCATGACGCGAGTTGATTCTCTCTATCAATGCTTTAGCATCGTCGCCTTCTTGAGAAGGATAATTGAAAATCAAATCGACGCAAGCTTGGTCAAGAGCGACAGGGTCTGTTGAAGCTAAGATTCCGATGTCGTCCATCTCAGGAGCTGCCGGATGATTATCGCAGTCACAATCCACAGAGAGGTTGTTCATCACGTTGATATACACAATCTTTCCATCAAAGTAATCATGTACTGACTGAGCGGCGGCAGCCATCGACTCGATGAATTGTTCTTGTGTCACGTCTTTGTTCATCTTCCAGATAAGGTCTTTATCTTCAGTCTTTCCTGCCGTGTGTATATAAGCTTTACCGTTAGCCGAAGCGACTCCAATAGATTGATTTTTAAGCACTCCACCGAAACCTCCCATAGCGTGACCTTTAAAGTGAGCGAGGTTAATCATGAAGTCGTAATTGTCGATATGATCACCGACGAGATTATATTTAATATGTGTCGTATCTTTTACAGGAATTTTCTTTTCGCCAAATTCGTCCATCAAGTCACATGGAGCGATTGCCATAAAGCCGTGATCTTTAAATGTTTGCCAATGTGCTTCGTTAGTGTTGCGACGTCCTGCGTAAGCAGTGTTACATTCCACAATCGTTCCGTCAACTTTCTGAACAAGGTCTTTTATAAGTTCTGGTTTAAGATAATTCTTTCCGCCAGGTTCACCCGTGGAAATCTTAACAGCCACTTTTCCTTCAGCTTTAACGCCAAGAGTTTCATAAATTTTTACTAAACCTTCCGGAGAAATATCGGTTGTCATATAAACGACAGGTTTCTCATTTTGTGAATTGGAACAATTAACTAACATTGTCATCATAAAAACTGCAATAGATAAATTTCTGATTGTTTTCATATATTACTACTTTCTGACAAAAATAATAATATTCTCAATAATTAAGTAATGAAAACATCAGAAATTTAAAAAAAATTCTCTGCAGGAAAAATATAAATCTTAGACAGCCTCGACCATCAGCATTTCCTCAATGTCTTTTTCCATCCTACTCGGCTTTGTTGTTGGTGCATAACGTTTTATCTTTTTTCCATCTGACGAGATTAGAAATTTGGTAAAGTTCCATTTAATATCCTCACCCAAGATGTTTTTCGTCTTCTCTTTCAGATATTTAAAGATTGGCTCTGCATTATCTCCGTTAACATCAATCTTTTTCATTATCTGAAACGTCACTCCGTAATTAATTTGACAGAAACTCACAATCTCTTCATCGCTGCCCGGATCTTGATGTCCAAACTGATTGCATGGAAATCCAATCACTACAAGCCCCTTGTCTTTGTATTTTTGGTTTAGTTCCTCGAGACCGGCAAACTGTGGAGTGAAACCGCACTTGCTCGCGGTGTTAACTATCAACAAGACTTTCCCCTTAAACTGTTTGAAATCTAACACTTCACCATTAGACATCGTGGCTTTAAAATCATAAATAGTAGTCATATCGTTTATTTTTTAATTCTTCACAAAATTAAATAAATAAATCGTTGAAATGTTCAATCGGAAATATTAAATTTGCATATAAAATTTAAAAAAATGAATGACACAAGATTTCAAGTAAGCGGACAGATTGTCGATGTAGTCGGCTCACGTATTTTCAGAGGTAAGATAGAGATAGACAATGATAAGATTATCAATATAATAGAGGAAGACAATGATGAGGATAAAATCATTATGCCAGGATTTGTAGATTCCCACGTTCATATTGAAAGTTCATTGCTTGTACCTACCGAGTTCGCTCGACTTGCTGTCACTCAAGGAACTGTGGCGACTGTCAGCGATCCTCACGAGATTGCCAACGTACTTGGTGTTGAAGGCGTTAGATATATGATAGAAGTGGGAAAGAAGTCGCCTTTCAAATTTTACTTCGGCGCGCCGAGCTGCGTTCCTGCGACGACATTTGAGAGTTCGGGAGCTGTCATAGATTCTGATGATATTGAAGAATTGCTGTCGGACGACGAGATAAAATATCTTGGAGAGATGATGAATTATCCTGGAGTATTATTTGATGATAATGAAGTTCTTAAGAAGATAGAATCTGCCAAACGTCATAACAAAGTTGTCGATGGTCATGCTCCTATGCTCAAGGGCGATGATTTAATAAAATACTGTAACGCAGGAATAAGCACCGATCACGAATGTTCAAATATGGAAGAGGCGCGTGAGAAGGCTCAACTCGGAATGAAGATTCAGATTCGTGAAGGTAGCGCAGCCAACAACTTCTATGCGCTGATACCCATAATAAAAGAATTTCCCGACAGAGTGATGCTCTGCTCCGACGACGCTCATCCTCACGAACTGCTGCATTCTCACATAAATGGATTGGTTAAGAAAGCTATCGGTTTAGGTTACAATATTTTAGATGTAATCAAAGCAGCTACTATAACTCCAATCAAACATTATAATCTCGAAGTTGGATTGTTACAGAAAAACGATCCGGCAGATTTTATTATCATTGACAACTTCAACGATTTCAATATTTTAAAGACTTATATCGATGGAGAATTGGTTGCAGAGAATGGACAGTCGCTACTGCCAAAAACTAAGGTCGAGACAATAAACAATTTCGTTGCTGAGAAAGTCGCTGCCGTCGATTTCAGAGTCAGAGATGAGAGAAAAGAAATCAAGATTATTGGAATTATTGAAGGCGAGCTTCTCACAGAAAAGCTTATTGGAAAGACTAAAGTCGTTGAAGATAATCTCGTTAGCGATGTTGACAACGATATTTTGAAGATTGCTGTCATCAATCGTTACGAGAAGAAAAAGCCTGCTGTCGGTTTCATCAAGAATTTTGGTTTGAAGAAAGGTGCTCTTGCTTCGAGTGTCGCTCACGACAGCCATAACATCGTTGTTATCGGTTGCAGCGACGAGGAGATGGCTGAGGCTGCCAATATGATTATAGAGACGAAAGGAGGTTTCTCGGTTTATTCTTCCGAGAAGAAGATGCTGCTTCCACTTCCTGTTGCCGGCATCATGACAAACGACGATGCTTTCAAGGTCGCCGACGATTATATGAAAATCAAAGATTTAGCCAAGTCGTTGGGTAGCAATTTACGCGATCCTTTTATGACGATGGAGTTCATGGCTTTGTTGGTTATTCCAAAACTCAAGCTCAGCGACAAAGGACTCTTCGACTGCGAGAAATTCGAGTTGACGAGTTTGTTTGAAGAATAAAAAAGTATCTTAACATAAAAAAGTAGGCGACAAACTAAGATCTGTCGCCTGTTTTATTACTATCATCTTTTGGTAAATTTCTGTATTTTAATGTCTTCATCAGTAACTATCTTCACAAGATATGCTGCGTTGTTTAAAGCGCTTATATTGATTCTATTGTTACCGTTAGTAATATCGCACGAATAAACGACCCTGCCTATCATATCGATGATTTGTACCGAACCTTCGATCTGAAGAATAAGTTCGTCACCGTTTTGATAAACGAAGTTGTTTTGAGTCTCGTGCTGTGTGTCGTGAGCGAACTTCAGAATAAATCTGTTATGCTCGTCATTACTTGTAGCCGTGAAATGATAATCTTCAAGTAACAAATTTGTCTCTATACCTGTGAAACGGTCGAGTAAGTTTAGTACTTTGAAATCGCCATCGGTCTGAGCAGCAATAGAGTAACTACCCATTTCTTTAGCTACGAAAGACACATCAACACTTTCTACATCTTTATCATAGTTAGCTATACCATAACGTTTGTCATTTTGTATTATAAAGACGGTTGCTATCTCATCATTGAAGTTTTCCAGCTTATTAAATCCTTCGTTTTCTGCGCTACTAAGTTTAATGATAAGGTTGTCACTACCACTTTTACCTGTCGCTATAAGACTGACGCTCTTCACCTTTTCATCATTATCACCATGTTCCTTTGAGGTGCCGTATGAGATAAAAGGATTATTGCCTTTTGTTTTTACAAAGAAACTGTCGCCGACTTTGATAACGCCTGATGTTTTATAGACGTAAGCACCACCACTATTTTCGTCATCGTCAGTATTTAACACTGCAAAACCATCAACGACATTATTTTTATTCATCTTACTCCAATCCATATCGAACGTAAAAGGATTTCCTATGAGGTGGAAGTTTGCGAGTTCTTTATCAGTGTTGTATGTTAAATTCCACGTCTCTGTGTTATTGTTGTTAAGAGTACCATTAAGGCTAAGAATTTGTATATCTTGGTGTGCCAACAGATAACCTACTCCTAAATCGAATATTCCCGTATTGAATACGACGTTATCTGTCTGTTTATAGTTAAGCCATTCTAATTCAGCAGTTCCATCATATTTATACAAATCATAATTACCTGTTGTAAACTGAGATAGCTCAGCATCGTTAAATGGAGAGGAGACGAATTGCCAGCCATCTTTATGATTTGACCATGTTGTTGGATTGACGATATTCATGTTGAATGTAGCTTTGACATTCTCCGAGTTTTGTAATAGTTGTGCGCCATCGTTGATGATAAGAGATGCTGCATTGGAGTTGCAGAGGCTTTCTGTCAGGCTGAGTACTGCATTGGTATTGAGTGTCAGCGAGCCTTCATTCTCGATAGTTATGCTGTTATATTCCAGGGTTTCGTTTATGGCAGCGGGAGCTTTTATTGAGATATTAGCATTTTCATCGGAAGGTATTCCTGCAGCGTTCCAGTTTTCAGCAGCGTTCCAGTCGGTCCCGGCAGTACCTATAAAGAAATAAGGTGTCGCGTTTATTGCTTCCAAGGCGTCGATACGACCTGAGCCTGTTCTATTACTCTTTGACGACGACAATGCTATTGAAGTCGTTTCCAATAATCTGCATATATCAGATGGAGTGATGTCGGGGTTTTTATCGAGTAGGAGAGCCATCACGCCTGCTGCACAAGGTGTTGCCATAGAAGTGCCGCTCATAGTCGAGAAACCTTCATTGTCATTATATGCCAACGAAACAATATTAACACCTGGAGCACTCACATCGGGACGAATAAGACCAAAAGAATTATCGACAGTGTTACTAATTCTCGACGATAACATTCCCTCACCTACTTTATACTCCATCACGAGAGGTTTTAATTCGGAGATATTTTTATCAGTCGAATTAGAGACGAAAGCACGAATCATCCAAGAATAATTCAATTCATAATCTACCATGTCATTCCACATAGTGCCATCCATTGAAATCCAGCGACTGTCTTTATCTCCAGAATTCTTACACACCGGTGCAGGATAGGTATTACCTTTTTCAGTGCTCATCACTATCCATATCGGCTGCGAAGCATCAACAGCTATAGACTCTGTCAAAGTATATTCAACAAACTTCCTTGAGCCGGTTCCCGAGTATGCTTGAGTATGTACCAATGTCCCAGGTGACGATTCTCCACCTATGTAAATCATAATGTTACCACTATTTTCAACATCATCAAACATAGACACCTTTGTCAGATATTGTCCTTTATATTGCGACATTATGCTTGCAGGAAATCTCACTCCCCAATAGAAAGTCTCAGGTCCTCCTATTGCTTCCACTATAAGATTATTGTCATAATACAACCAACCTTCTTCAAGGTTTATTTCCACTGAATAAGGATAATCTTTGTATGACGACTCTTGCCATGTCACTGGACCTTCTGAAGAGAAATTAGCTGGAGTGTCATTATAATCGACTGCTCCGACACACACTACAGCCGACAAACCTCAAGCATTTGTCTGCTGATCGGGGTGTAACCATGGAGGAGGACAATTTCCTGGAGAGTTGATATTTCTTGGAATGGCATATTCATTAATCTTATTTCTATCATTGCCTGCTGCGACAGAAGCCACCACGCCGGCTTGAAGAACGTTGGTATAAATAACACGATTAGAATAGCTGACTGAAGCTCCTGGATATCTCGATCCTAAAGAAAGACTAATAATATCAGCACCATTTTCTACGGCAAACTCTGCTGCTGATTGTGTTATGCTGCTGTATCCACTACCCTCTGAATCCAAGACTTTCAAACACATCAATGTGACATCAGGTGCCATACCCGTTTGTGTTCCTGATGTGCCATCACCGCATATTGTTCCGGCACAATGCGTTCCATGACCATTATCGTCGATGGGGTCATTATCATCATTGATAAAGTCATAACCATGATTTGGATATTGATCGCCTCCGTCCCACAAATGATCGGCAAGGTCGATATGATTGTAGTTGACACCAGAGTCAATCAAAGCGACGACAACGCCTTTTCCCGTATAACCTTTATTCCAAACATCATCAACATTGATATGTGTAATATTTTCTGTCAATCCTCTTTGGGGAGAAGTCTTCTCGGCTTGTTCATCCCAAAGCATATACTCTTTTTTATCATATCCAATCATAAGCACATCGGGATGCTCAGCAAGATGATAGATGACATCAGCCGATACCGTACAATGTATCGAATTTACCAACCAATGAGCAGTGATGTCAGTAACACGTCTGGCATCCTTTTCAGCCTGAAGTAAAGATAAAATTTCCTTCTGACTATTGGAAGAAAAGTTTTTCAACTCGTTAATAACAAATTGTTTTCTATCAGCTTTATTGCTATGTCTTGACGCAGATGCATTCAACTTGGCAGTCTCCATCTGCGATTTTAAGATGATATTGACACGTATCATCTCGTCTCCTTTTTCGTTCAACACCTCCTGTAGTTCCGGTTCAATGACATTTGTCTGTGCAAATGCTACACTACACATCAAAAAAGTGGTAATAAAAGTAATTAATAGTTTGTTCATAATAAGAGTTTATAAATGCTACATTATTCAGGATTCTTTTCGTAATATTCGTTCCATTGTTTAAGAACCTCTTGCCAGTCTTCGATCTCGCCGTTGGCGATAGCCTCCGCTTGTTTCAGCGATTCTTCGTGCTGTTTCTTCTCTGCATAACGCAGTTTCATGGCTTCTATCGTCGCCTCGTCGAGAATATGAATCCTGCCACGGCGCACGCACTCGTCTAAATCTAAAGGACCGAAAGGTTTTCCTTGAACATTAAAATCCGAGATGTTAAAATTAAAAACAGTACGCAATGTATGACGCACCATCTTCTGACCGCCGCGATTACCAGCGACTTTACGGTTCAATAATTTGCGAATAATATCTATCTCGTGTTGTGAAAATTTATTTCTACCCATACATTTAAATTACAGTTGACAATTTACAATTAACAATTGTGCGGAGTATCGCATACATCCTATTTCGTACGCTCCATTGCGTATGTCAACTTGCAAAGGTAAGGAAAATGTGCCTTACCCTGATTATAAAAAACCTCAGAACTTCAAAATAATTCTGAAGTTCTGAGGGTCTGAGATTCTACAGTTTGAAAATTATTGGTATTCGTAATATAAAATCTCACCGTCTGAAGCCATTGATACCGGATATTTACCATCGTAGGTATATACTATAAATACCGTATAGGTATCGGTCTCTGGTCCATAGATTTCTCTGACTGTAATTTCTGTAGCATTGTTCTTGCTGCATTCGAAGTTAATTGCTTCTTCAGGATATATTAACAATATATTCTTGAAAGGATTGATCTTGTCATCATATTTATATTCCATTTCCACTCCAACAGTAAAACCTTCGATTGTCACAACCATCGACATTTTTGATACATTGTCGCCGTCCCATTCCAATTTAATAGGAATACGTACAGTGACATCTTTACTGAGGTTGGTTTTCTTTGCGATTTTCTTAACCTTAGCCATATCAAATTGTGGCAATATGAGTGCGAGAAGATCGAAACGCATCATCTTGGAATCTTTCTTGTCTAAATAATCAGAACTCATATTTAAGCCAATCTCAGATATTTTCTTTCCATCATAAACAAAGTCGTATTCGTATTGCACAGCGCCATCTTCATAATATTGAGCTTTTGATAATTTCTTACCGTTATATTCGTATTTGATTGTCTCACCATAGTCATTATCAATGACAGATTCTATTCTTCCGTCTTTGTTGTAAGTATAATGTTCTGTATAATCAATTTCATCGTTCCAATAATAATCGATGGATTGGAGTTGTTTGCCGTCCCTATTCCAGACAGCGTCAAGTTTTTTCTCGCGGCAAAGTGTCTCTTCAAAAATTTACGGATAAAACTTTTTTTAAATAAACTTTGGTATTGAAAATAATATTAAATCAGCGCTAATTAAAAGTTGTACTTTAAATTAGCGCAAAAATGGAATACATAAAACGACAAATATCAGATGCGATTCTTGAGGCTGGCAAATATTATTCGGTGATAACAATTACAGGTCCCCGACAGGTTGGGAAGACGACACTATGTAAGAATTTATTCCCCGAATATGACTATATCAATCTTGAGCGAGCAGCTCAAAGAAATGTGATAGAGCAAGACATCGAGGTTTAAACTTTCAACAATACTTTTAATAAAGGATTAAAGCATTTGGAAGAACTGTTTGGTGATAAAATTAAGAAGTCATTTGTCGTTTATGATGGAAATATAGAATCTGATTCTGACGTACATGATATTTATAATTTTAGAAATATGCCTGAAATATAATTGTTAAAATCTCAAAAAATCAAAACCCCAGAAATTCAAAATGTTCTGAAGTTCTGAGGTTTTGAAGTTTAAAATTGTCAATTGCTTAAAACAGCCTCTCCAATAGTTTTTCCCAAATTATAAAGTCTCTCAACATCTTCTTGGCGGTAAGGAGCGCCTTTTACCTCGACAGATTCTGTTGGGCATTCCCAGTTGTTCTTTTCCATGACGTTGTTGATATATCTGACGCCGCCACCGCCCCAGCTCATGCCGCCAAACACTCCGAATATCTTGTTCTTTGGCTTGAACTCTGTGAGCTCGTGTAACAATAATGTCATGTTAGGGAACACGCTTCCATAATGAGCGCATGCTCCGATGATGGCGCCTTTGTATTTCCAGATGTCGCCGATGATATGCGACACTTCTGTCTTGGCAACGTCGTAAATCTTGATGTCTTTCACGCCTGCTTCAGCAACGCCTCTCGCGATGATGTCTGCCATGAGTGCAGTGTTGCCATACATCGAGCCGTAGACTATCACAACGCCTTCCTCATTCTCGCCGGTGCTCCATTTGACGTATCTCTCAAGAACCCATTGCAAGTTGCTGCGCCATACCAATCCGTGTGAAGGAGCAATCATCTTGATGTCCAATGGTCCTAATTTTTGAACTGCCTTAACAGCTTGGTTGGCTACCTTACCGACGATGTTGGCATAGTAGCGACGCATATCGTCTTCGTAGAAATCTAAGTTTGCTTCGTCATCGAAGATGCAGCCGTTGAGAGCGCCGAATCCACCGAAAGCGTCGTTGGAGAATAAAATCTTGCTGTTTTGTTCGTAGGTCACCATCGATTCAGGCCAGTGGCACATCGGAACCATGAAGAACTGAAGTGTATGTTTTCCAATACATAAAGTCTCACCTTCAGTAACGACTTTCTTTTTGTTCAGAGGTCCGTAGAATGCTTCTAATGGAGCGAAAGTCTTGGCGTTACCAATGACTTCCACCTCTGGATATTCCTGTACGACAGCGCGTACTGCACCACTATGATCAGGTTCGTCGTGATTGATAATGAGATAATCAATCTTTCTATCGCCAATAACGCTCTTTATCTTGAAGAGATATTCTGCCATAAAGCTAACCTCTACAGGATCGATGAGAGCTATTTTTTCATCAACGATGAGATATGAGTTGTAGGAAACTCCGTTAGGAAGTTCCATGTGATTTTCAAATAATTCGGTCTTTCTATCATTTACGCCGATGTAGAAAATGTCGTCTGTCAAGTTTATCTTTAACATATGTATTTATTTTATTCTTCAATTATCTCAGGTATGTCTTCAATAAATACGCACGAGATATGATTCTGCTCGTGCGTATTATGTTTATTGATTCTTCATAAAAGATCAATCTTCAGGAGAGAATTGGTCTGTTCCAACTCCACAAAGAGGACATGACCAGTCTGCTGGGAGTTTGTCGAATGGAGTACCTGGTTCAATTCCGTTATCTGGGTCACCTACTGTTGGGTCATATTCGTAACCACAAACATCACATACATATTTTTTCATATTTTTAATATTTTAAATTAAACAATTTTATTTATTTGAGTCGTAATTTCTTCTTAAATATTGGAGACGTTCCACAACTTTTATATTCTCTTTTTTATTCACTATGCCTCTGAAACTTTCTACATCCTTGAAGTTATGTCTTTTCATCCAAGCTTCGATGTCGGCATTGATTTGTCTGATGTAATCTATTCCGTATCGATACAAGGTGCTGCATACCTGGACAGTCTTAGCTCCGGCGAGAATCTGTTTCACTGCATCTTCACCTGTATGAACACCTCTCGTGGCAGAAAGTTCACATGGGATACCTTGCGACGACAACAACGAGATCCAGCGTAAGGTGTTGTTGTTTTCTTCTCGAGACGAGATTGAGTTGCCAGGAACTACCTTTATCTTCTCGATGTTGATGTCGGGATTGTAGAAACGGTTGAAGAGCACCAATCCCTTGGATCCGGCTTTAGAGAGGCTAAATGCCATGCGGCTGATGTTGGTGAAATGGTCGCCGATTTTTACTGAGACAGGGATGTTAATATTTTTCTTTACTTCTTCAAGAATTGAGACATATTCGTTTTCGATTTCTCTTGCGTCTAAGTCTCTGTCGAAGGTAGCTATCGCGATGTTGAGTTCTATGGCATCGGCACCGGCGTCTTGGAGTTCTTTAGCGATGCTTGTCCATTCTCCTTTAGATGTGCAGTTGACACTTGCGATGATTGGAATGTCAACAACTTCCTTTGCCTCGCGGATGAGTTTGACGTAGATGTCTATCTCATTGCCACGCATGAAAGTGTTGAGATATTCTTGTGCTTCCAAATAGGAATTATAAATGTCGGTATAGCCTTCTTCTCTTCTGATGTCCGACAAAATCTGTTCTTCGAAGATAGATTTAAGGACTACAGCACCAGCACCGGCTTCTGCACATTGTTTGATACTTTCAACGCTGCCTGTCAAAGTGGAGCTGCTGACCACTATAGGCGACTTTAATTCTAATCCGAGATATGTTGTTCTAAGTTTCATTTGCATAATTTTTTTACTTCACAAAGATATAATTTTTTTCAAGAGCAAACAACAGATTACCTATGAAAAAAAACGATAAACTTATCAGTTTTTTCGATATAAAAATCTATCTTTGCCGTCAAATTTCACTGTATGAACAAAAAAGTTAAGGGTTTTGTTTTAGCGGCTATCTCGGCAGCGACCTACGGAATGAATCCGCTGTTCGCGCTTCCTCTTTATGAGGCAGGTATGGACCTTTACTCCGTCTTGTTTTTCCGTTACTTATTCGCCATTCCTATCTTGGCAGTGATGCTGAAACTTCGTCGTCGCGACTTCTCTATCAACAAAGCCGACATCTTTCCATTAATTATATTAGGTGTACTTTTTGCGATGTCGTCGATAACCTTGTTCTCGAGTTACAATTTCATGGATGTGGGAATCGCCTCGACGATATTGTTCGTCTATCCTATCATGGTCGCTTTGATTATGTTTATATTTTTTAAGGAGAGAATTTCGCTTAAGACCATAATCTGTATTGCCGTCGCCTTGATAGGAATCGTGCTGTTATGTAAGAGCGGAAGCGGCGCCGTTGTGAGCATGAAAGGTGTTCTTTTTGTCTTGGCGTCGTCGCTATCATATTCTATTTATATTGTTTATGTCAACAAATCGCGGATAAGCAAGATGGCTACCATCAAACTTACATTATACGTCTTGACGGCGGGTATCATGGTTTTTGTTGCAAGGATTTTATTTACGGGAGAAATCAGCATTCCGCCATCGGATAAATGGTGGCTTTGGGGCTGCGTCTTGGCGTTGTCGATATTTCCTACCATCATCTCCTTGATTTGCACTACAGAAGCCATTCAATGTATAGGTTCCACGCCCACCGCAATTCTCGGAGTTCTCGAACCCGTCACGGCTGTGTTCTTTGGTATCGTCGTCTTCGGAGAAGTCATGACGCCTCGTATCGTGATAGGACTTCTGCTCATCATCATCTCCGTGACATTTGTCGTCGCTGGCGGTAATGTCGGAAAGATACTTCTCAGATTAAGAAAGATGTTTCCTAAGAAAGTTAGAAAGTGATATACCCGAAAGGGAGTAAAATGTATATAAGTGTTAAAAATTATACCCGAAAAGGTGTAAAGTAAATTATTATTGTTATATTTGCACCCTAAAGGGTATAAATTATGGAACAAACAACATTATCCAAATATGTAAAACAAATGCGTAAGCAATATAATCTTACTCAAATTGATTTGTCAGAGAAGTCGGGAGTGGGATTGCGATTTGTTCGCGAATTGGAACAGGGTAAACATACGCTGCGTCTTGACAAGGTAAACCAAATACTTAATCTCTTTGGCAGTGAAGTAGGAGTAGTGCCAATGAAAAATAAAGATAGAGAATGAAACGGGCTATTGTATATTTACGAGGTGTAAGAGCGGGATTATTAACCGAAGATGAAAATGGTTATACCTTTACCTATGATACTGATTATATTGCTTCGGATAAAGCGGAATCTGTTAGTTTAACTTTGCCACTGGGTGATAAACCGTATCATGATAAAGTATTGTTTCCATTTTTTGATGGTTTGATTCCAGAAGGTTGGTTGCTGGATATTGCAGAGAAGAATTGGAAAATAAATGCTCATGATCGTATGTCATTACTTATGGCGTGTTGTAAAGATTGTATCGGAGCTGTTGGTGTTGAACCTATTACTGAAGAGGAGGAATAACAATGACAAAATGTTTATATTGTTACAAAGAACTGAAAGAAGGTGAGATAGATTTCCACAGATCTTGTTCAAAGAAAATGTTTGGCACGCAGACTGTTCCTGAATTGACCTATACTCGTGAGAACTTAACTGATCTTGCCAAGCAAGTGATACGTAGTCAGACAACGCTTACCGGAGTTCAAGCAAAGCTTTCGTTGGATATTAATAAAGATAATGAAGAAAAGCGTGCGCGTTTTACTATCGTTGGTTTGTGGGGGCGATACATTTTGAAACCACAGACCGATTTATTTGAGCATCTTCCCGAAGTAGAAGATTTGACAATGCATCTTGCTGAGATAGCTAAAATTAAAGTTGTTCCTCATAGTCTTATAAGATTTGCTGATGGCGAACTGTGTTATATCACTCGTAGGATAGATCGAACTGACAAGGGCGATAAACTACCAATGGAAGATATGTGCCAACTGACAGAACGTTTGACAGAACATAAATATAAAAGTTCGTATGAACAGATTTCTAAAGCGATACAACGTTTCTCGTCTGTGCCTAAGTTGGATTTGGTAAATTATTGGGAACAAGTAGTTTTCTCGTGGATCACAGGTAATAGCGACATGCATCTAAAAAATTTCTCCTTATATAGTGAAATAGCAAACAAGTATGTATTGACTCCGGCTTACGACTTGCTTTCTACAGCTTTAGTCATGCCGGAAGATACTGAAGAGATGGCATTAACGCTGAATGGCAAGAAACGTAGAATTAAAAAAACAGACTTTGTAAATTCTATGCAAATGTCGGGATTGGAAAATAAAGTTATTGAAAATATTTTCAACAAGTTTCATAAAGTGAGAGATAAATGGTTTGAATTTATAGATATTTCGTTTATACCTGACGCAATGAAGAAGGATTATAAAACTATCATTGAGGAGAAACTAAAACTATTATCATGATTATAATTCTATGAACAAAATTTTCGTCCATACTCGAATATTTTGAATTATTTAATAATTTTCGAGTGTGGACGAAAAAAATCTTCCCTCTCTTTAGAACGGTCCACCGCCGTTGCCGTAGGTTGTTACCATTCCACTTATGGTGACGTTTTGTGATGTCGTTCCTCCTGAATATGTAGCGTCCTCATAATATCCATGAAACTCTTCGCCTCCAGAGATGCTGCCTCCTTGTTTCACTGTTATCGTTCCTTGTTGTATGTCGGGCGAGGTGAATAGCAATGCTAAACCTCCACCACCGGGACCTCCGCCACCAGGACCGCCTCCTCCGCCGGAATAAGTCGGGACTTGGAATGTTAATAAATCATTACCTGCTTCATCAACTATCTGTAGGGCTGTGCCATTCTCGATGCCGTTATATACAAGCACTCTTTGTGTACATGCCGACGCTGTCGGATTGGAGATGTGTCCGCCAATGCCGACGACAATGCCTCCATTGATACTGAATGTATTTTGGTCGCAGTCGAAGCTGCCTTCGGGTGCTGTGGTTCCTGCTGCTATGATAAAACCGCCGTTGATGGTGATGGTTCCGTTCGAGTCGATGGCGTCGTTACCTCGCGCGTTGATATACATAGTTCCTCCATCAAACTGAACGTGATACTTGCCGTTGATGGCGTCGTCGTAGGTGTCGATGCTGATGTCGCCGCCCTTGATATAAATACTGTCTTTGCTCTCAAGTCCTTCGCCGCCATCATTCTCTGTATAAACGGTGATGGTGCCGCCATAGACGTAGAGCTTGCCTTCCGCTTTAAGAGCCTTAGGATTGGCATAGTCGGCGTCTTCGCCATAGCCCGACTCATAAAATTTTTTGCCTGAAGTCTTCATTTCTAACACCAAATCGTTGTCGCCATTTTCAACACCTATGTTGATAGATCCATCGGCATTGACGCACTTGCCTCCATCGCCTGTAGCTTCCAAGATGATATTACCATGTGTAAGATAAATATCGCCGTCGGCTTTGATACAAGATGATTTATATGAATCCGGCTCGCCGTCGGAGTTGGTGTAGGTGTCGCCGCCAGAATGCGTGATGATGTTAATGTCGCCTCCCAAAATAGAGATGTTGCCATCGACTTTAACGCCGCGTCCTGCTACATTGCTGACAGGCAGCGTGATGTCGAGACTGCCACCGCTCATCTCGAAGTTACCGTCGGCACCTATGGCAGTGCAATATGTCGCGTCGTAGCCTAAGTCTAATTCTTCCAAAGTCAAGGTGCCTGAGGAAACTATCGTCACATTGCCATCTGTTAAAATGATATTAGAATCCGACTTAATACCTTTAGAGGCTTCTGCGATATGGTTGATGTTTATCGTCGCACTATTAATATTAATATCGTTGTCGGAAGAGATACCGTGTTTTTTATTGGCATTGACGGTCAACGAACCGAGACCGCTGATGTTAGTCGTGCCTTTTGTGTTGATGACGGCTTTGCCATCGCTGTCGTCTGTATCGCTTAAAATATTGGTCGAGCCGTTCGCCATGATGATTTCTCTCTCAACATTTTTAGTAAGATTCAAAGGGACTTTGTTTGTGGAATTTATCTCCACATTATTCAGAATCACTTCGTATGGCATATCGCTTTCCAAAGAGAAAGAACCATTTGATGTCGTTCCGCTAAGATAATATTGAAGGTTTTCCAATGCGGCTTCGGAGATGATTTCTACGTCGGCGCCATCGACATTAACCGTGAAGTTTTCGGAGGTAATGTTATGTCTTACAGTAGCGACTTCATTATTATATTCAACAAGAATGACATTAGGTTCGATGTCGTCAGCCTGACGGAAAACGATGCTGTCGATACCGGCGACGCTCAGATTATCGTTTATGCCATCGTGATAGATGAGCATGTTTATCATATTAGGTGTGAAGTTCAAAGAATCGATTTCAGAGATATTACGTGTTGTTATTGTTCCATCGGAGTTGTAAATCCAGATAGCGTTTTGAGCATTGACGAGATTTGTCATCAATCCGAAAAATACAATTAAAAATAGCTTTTTCATATCTTTTCAAATTTTAAGGTTTTGTTATTGGTTTTTATAAGATAAAGTCCTTGTGGTAATGAAGAGACATCTATTGATGTTCCATCGTATTTTACTCTAAACATAGATTTTCCATCGATGGAAATAATTTCTATCTCTTGATTTTCAACGCCGATTATTTGTATCTTATCTTTTGCCGGATTAGGAAATACAAAAGAAACATTGTCTTGGCTTAATTCTTCGACATTTTCTGATGAATTGAAATACATCTTTTTTATTTCCGAGATATTGTAGGAATGAGTGTAATAATTTTCTTTTTCAACTAAGATAAGAGTCGTCTCGTCATCGAAGTAAATGTTGCTTAGAGACTCGGAATTCCAGATAGTTTCTGTTTCGTCATTCATCTTGATGACGAGTTCGTATGACTGGGCTTTAAGACCGCATATTGCAGATACGAACAACAATGAAAATAGCAGTTTCTTCATTACGATAAATTTTCTACAAAGTAATTTCATTAAGGTGAACAAAGATAAAATATTTATCTGAAATGGAATAATTTGGATTCGAAATAAAAAAAAGACGTCACCTCGTTTTGAAGTGACGTCCCTATAATTGTCAATTGTATCAACCAACGTGCATGTTGTCGTTAACGACTTTCATGATTTTTTCTGTGTCGTTGCCGAGTTCAGCGCGGAGGTTAGCGTCGTTGAAGTTCTTGAGATATTTAATCATATAGTCAACGATATTATCTGAGAACACGCCTTTAGATGTGTAAATTTCGCGGTCTTTTTCGAGTTCTTCAGCTGCTCTGTAGCATGAGTCAGGAAGTTGTTCTAAAGCGTCTTGAACTGACTTGTTCTTGTCGTCGTGGATGTTGACGCCGAGACCAACGTATGTTCTTTCAGCTACTTCCAGAGCTTCAGGTGATTCTAAGCCGTAGCGTGCTGCTGCGCATAATGCTGCCATCAAGAGATAGATGTCGGCACTTGCGTCTGATGCGCGCCATTCAAATGTTTGCTTGTCGCTGAAGTCTTTTGTTGAAGGTGTTTCTAATGGGTTGCAGTTGGCGAGCATGTCTTTGCCGTTGTTGATCCAGCCGAGAGGAACTCTTACCAATGCGCTTCTGTTTGAGAATGACCAGCACAATGAAGTAGGAGCTTCTTGGTGAGGAACGAGACGTAAGAATGCCAATGGGTTAGGATTGCCGAATGCCGGAAGTGAAGTACCTGCCATCATATAACCTGCGATAGCTTTCTTGCATATGTCGGTCAATTCGCCGTTTTCAATCATAACTGACTTACCGTCTTTAGTGAACTTGCAGTGTACGTGCATACCTGAACCAGCTTTACCGACGGTGATTTTAGGAGCGAATGTCAAAGTGACTCCGTATTCGTAAGCGAGTTGACGCATGATCCATTTAGCGATGACTAATTGGTCAGCAGCGTCTTCGATATTTGTTGGTAAGAATTCTATCTCGTTTTGTTCGTATATTTTTCCGTCTAAAGTGAAGTTGCCAACTTCTGAGTGACCGTATTTAATCATGCCGCCGGCTTGAGCGATGAGACGCATAGCTTCGACGCGGTAGTCGGTGAACTTGTTGAATGGACGGCTTTCGTGATAACCTTTTTGATCTGGAACAGGATAAATTTCTTCGTCATCAGCGATGATATAATATTCTAATTCGCCCATTGTTTCCATTTGCAAGCCTGTTGATTCTTGGAATGCTTTATGAGCTTTGCGGAGGATATACTCTGGTGAGCTTTCGAATGGGTTACCTTCGCGGTCGTAGAATGAACAGAGGATGTCAACTGTTGGTATTTCTGAGAATGGGTTACGGAATGCTGTTCTGAATTTAGGAACGACATAGAGGTCGCTCTTTCCGGCTTCGATGAATGGGAATAAACTTGAACCATCGACGCGTTCACCTGCTGAGAGGATGTTTTCGAGATGGTCAACACTTTGAATGACGAAGTTCAAAGTCTTGAGTTTGCCGTCCCAACCGCAATAGTGGAAGTTAATAAATTCGACGCCGTTGTCTTCACAGTAGCGAATGATGTCTTGCTTTGTAAATTCGCGAGCTGGTTTTTGTAAATATTGAACCAGCGAGTTAGGGTTCATTTGAATGTTTGTGTTCATATCTTTTTTTTATGAAATTTTAAATCAATTTTATGCGTACAAACTTAGGCAAAAAAGTTGTATGAAAACAATATTTGTATTTTTATTTTTTCAACATATTAAAATAAGCTTCCAAGAGATTCTGTGCTGCTACGTAAGCGCTTGTTCTTTTTTCCTTGACATCGTTCTCTGTCAGAGTAAGCATGTCTTTTATCAGTTTGTTTTCGAAGAAGTCGTTACGCAGTTCTTGTTCTATGCTGTCGTACATTGTCTGCACGTCTTGTCTTGCTCTTTTCTTTGCGAGATAACCCGACTTGCGGATGTTCTCGACGTGTTCTGTCACCATCTTCCACACTTCTGGCACGTTATGATGTGTGAGTGCCGAGCAAGTCATCACGTTGACAGGCTGTTGCGATTCGGCGAGAGGGAAGAGATGTACTGCATTTTTCACTTCAGCCATGGCACGGTTGGCTCTTTGTACGTTGTCGCCGTCGGCTTTATTAACGACTATTCCGTCAGCCATTTCCATAATTCCGCGTTTTATTCCTTGCAGCTCATCGCCGGCTCCACCTATTAATATTAAGAGGAAGAAATCGACCATGGAATAGACGGCTATCTCCGACTGACCTACGCCTACTGTCTCGACGAAGATGGTGTCGAAGCCAGCTGCCTCGCATAATATTATGGCTTCGCGTGTCTTACGTGCCACGCCGCCGAGGGTGCCTGCTGATGCGGAAGGGCGTATATATACATTACGTTGTTGCGACAGTTCTTCCATACGCGTCTTGTCGCCGAGGATGCTGCCCTTGGAACGCTGGCTGCTCGGGTCGATGGCGAGGACGGCGAGCTTGTGTCCGCTGCGACTCAACTCCATGCCGAGCGCCTCGATGAAGGTACTCTTGCCAGCTCCCGGAACGCCGGTGATACCGAGACGAATGGCGTTGCCAGAATGGGGGAGACATGCCGAGATGATGTCCTGTGCCATCTTCTGATGTTCTAACAAAGAACTCTCAACTAAGGTGATAGCCTTACTCAAAATGACAATATCGCCTCTGAGAATACCATCGACATATTCTTCCAATGGTAACATCTTCTGACGTTTAGCCATGATTCTTTCCAAAGCCTTCGGATTAACCTGTATAGGCTGTTCGGTAGGAGCGTTTACCTGCAAAGCCGACTCCCACTCATGCTTCTGATTTTCAAAATGCTCATTTAGTTCCATAGTGGGGCAAAGATAAGAATTATTTTTATGGAAAATAAAATGTTAAGATTTAAAAAATATTATATTTGCAGAAGTATTAACATTTAAAATAAATGCTTATGAAAACAAAACTATTGTCATTGTTATTTTGCTTATTTGTTTTATGCAGCCTTTCTCATGCACAAAAGACTTCTTTCTTGATTGATATGTCGGCAGGTATGAACCAGTCACATAAAACATCAATGTCGTTGAGAGGTATGTTTAGTTACTCTATTAACGAACATGTGGCTTTAGGTGCTGGTACAGGTATATGGTACAATTACAGAGAGAGTACTCAATATCAAGGATATTCTGATTTTTCATTAGAACTGCCAGTCTTTGTAAACGTAAGAGGTAATATCTTGAAAAATAATGGTGGTGTAACTCCTTATTATAGCGTAAGTGCAGGTCTTCTAAATCCAATAAAGAAAGCTAAATATGAGTACTCATACAGAGACGAAATGATAAATGACCCTACTATTTATTTCTTCACCCGAGAGAACGAATATGATAAAGGTTTTTTCGTTGCTCCAGAGTTAGGTATTGTATTAAACGATATGTCTTTTGGTGTTGAGTTTATGTACGGTCCAGAAAATTGTATTGATACCAAAGAGGAGTTACATGTTTCAGGCGCGGTGTTTACTGATTCTACTTCAACAATTAATGGGAAGTCATACGTCATAAGTTTAAAATTCACTATAGGATTTTAGTATTTAACTATTTGTATTGCTTGTCGAGGTAAAATGCAGCGTTTTATAAAATGTGTGAAGATAGCTTGGGCGCCGGCGTTCAAGACTATCAAATGGTTGAGCAGGATTATGGTCTCGATTTCTTTCGCCATAATGTTGCTTCAATTTTTTGGAGTCATCGAATGGCTCTCACAATTTCTTAATCCTATCTTCTCACATTTCGGACTTCCCGGAGAGGCTGCTCTCGCCTACGTCTCGGGTTATTTCGTCAACTGTTATTCTGCCATCGCAGTGATGACAACCTTAGATTTAAGTACAAGAGCCGCGACGATTTTGTCGGTGATGGTGCTTTGTTCGCATAACATGATTGTGGAGACGACGGTTCAACATAAGACGGGTTCTTCTGTGGTGAGGATGGTAGTTGTCAGGACCTTGTCGGCTTTCATCTTGGCTTGGGTCTTAAATAAGATTATGCCTGGTAGTTATGAAGCAGCGACCACGACGAGCAGCGTAGCTGAAGAATTGACATTCGTCATGATGCTTGAAGACTGGTTCTTCAGGACATTGAAAAATATCATCATCATGACAGTGTTGATTTATCTCTTATCGGTATTACAAAAAATATTGACAGAGTTTGGTATCATAGAATATATCTCAAGATTCTTAAAACCTGTTATGATATTTTTCGGATTGTCGCCCAAGACAGCTTTCTTATGGTTAATATCCAACACCTTAGGACTTGCCTACGGAGCAGGTATCATGATTGAGGAAGCAGAGAAAGGTATCACAACGAAAGAAGAAAATGACCTCTTGAATCATCACATCGGAATATCACACAGCAACTTGGAAGACCTGCTTCTTTTCGCGGCAGTAGGAGGATCTTATTTATGGATGCTGTTATCGCGATGGGGTATGTCGTTGGTTCTTGTGTGGGAACGAAAGATTGAGAAGTTTTTAAAAGTCACTAAGTCATCAAGTCACCGAGTCACCAAGTAGGTTATCAAGTCATCGAGTCTTTTGTTATTGGAAATATAATCTATTAGCTTTACGATACCAACTGATATTAGCTTGATTTGCTTTTGTATTTTCAATCTTTCCTCGGTTGAACAATAACTGAAATCTTCACACAGGTATAGCATTGAGTGAATTTCAGAACAACTTCCTCTGGAGATATTCAAGAAGTTTATAAATTTGGCATCAGTTCCAGACTCTGCTCCTTCAGCAATGTTGTTCATTACACTGATAGAAGCTCTTTGGATTTGATCCTTAAAACTATAGTCATGACATTTTTTCATCATGCTATAAACATCATTGACTAAAACCCTGGATTCTTTCCAGATGTACATGTTTTCAATATTTCGTTTCATATAATTTAGGTTTAATTAAATATTAATAATTATTCTCGATTCCTCTCATTGACTCATTGACTCATTGACTCGGTGACTCGGTGACTCATTGTCTCATAGACTCTTTATAAGGTCTCCTATCGTTGCAAGCGGCACCACTTCTACATTGTATTTTGAAGTATCTAAGCCGCGGCAGTTGTATTTGGAGATGAATATCTTTTCCATTCCTAACTTATCGGCTTCGGCTATTCGAGCTTCCACTCTGTTGACGGATCGTATCTCACCTGAGAGTCCCACCTCGGCTGCGAAGGCGTATCTATTGTTAATCTCGATATCCTCGTTTGATGAGAGTACTGCTGCCATGACGGCGAGGTCTATCGCTGGATCATCGACGCGTATTCCGCCGGCTATGTTAAGGAAGACATCTTTGGTGGCGAGGCGGAAGCCGGCTCTCTTCTCCAACACGGCGAGCAACATGTTGAGACGTCGCGTGTCGAATCCGGTGCAGCTGCGTTGTGGCGTGCCGTAAGCCGCCGTGCTGACAAGAGCCTGCGTCTCTATCATCATAGGTCGCAGCCCCTCCAAAGTCGCAGCCACCGCTATGCCGCTCACGTTCTCTTCTCTCTGCGACAACAGAATCTCACTCGGGTTGCTGACCTCCCTCAAGCCGTTGGCATTCATCTCGAAGATGCCAAGCTCCGAAGAAGAACCAAAACGATTCTTCACCGTTCTCAAGATGCGAAATCCGTAATGACGGTCGCCCTCAAACTGAATGACGGTATCGACGATATGCTCTAGGATCTTAGGTCCTGCTATGCTTCCGTCTTTGGTGATATGACCGATGAGGAAGGTCGGGACGTGATACGACTTCGCCATCTTATTCATCTCGGCTGCGGTCTCACGTATCTGACTTATGCTGCCTGCCGTTGCCTCTACAGCCGTCGATTCTAAAGTCTGGATAGAGTCGATGATGACAATGTCGGTTCTGGAGTCTTCAAAATGTCTTAAAATTTCTGAGGTGTTAGTCTCGGTGAGAATGAGACAGTTCTCGTTTTTTATTCCTATCCTCTCGGCGCGCATCTTAATCTGCTGAGCGCTTTCTTCGCCCGAGACGTAGAGTATCTTTTTATCTTTGAGGTTAAGAGCGACTTGCAATAATAATGTCGATTTTCCTATTCCTGGTTCGCCGCCGAGTAAGATGAGAGAGCCAGGTACCAATCCGCCGCCGAGCACGCGGTTTAACTCTTCACAGAGCGTGTCGATGCGAGGCGTTGACGCACTGCTTATCTCTTGAACCAAAATAGGCTTCGACTTCATCTCTGTCATGACATTTTTCTTCACAGATTTACTGTCTTTACCTACCACAACACACTCTTCCACATAGCTGTTCCACGCACCACAACCAGGACAGTGTCCTATCCATTTCGCCGATTCATTACCACATTCTTTACAGAAAAAAACTGTCTTTGTCTTAGCCATTTTTTTAACATTTAAATTTTTACAAAATTAAAAACTTTGGTTGACTTATATTATAAATTATTATATTTTTGTAAAGTTTTATTTTCGAAAATTAAAATGTATTTAATATGAGGAAGGTTTACTTTTTCTTAATCCTTTTCCTTGCTATGGGAGTCTCCCTTAAAGCACAGGAAATTCAAGTTTCCGGCTTTGTTACATCGAAAGAAGATGGTTATGGTTTGCCGGGTGTTACAATTCAAGTTAAAGGTACAACACAGGGTACAGTCACCGATATTGATGGTGATTACTCTATCAATGCCAAATCCAACGACACATTGATATTCTCGTATGTCGGTTATCAGACACAGAATATCGCTGTTCAAGGAAGAAACAAAATCGATGTCGTTATGAGTACCGACGCCATGATGTTGGATAACGTCGTTATTACGGCTCTCGGTATCAAACGTCAGAAGAGAGAATTAGGTTATGCAACAGAAGACATCAGCGGTGAAGATTTGACGCGTTCGGGTAGTGACAACGTCATCAACTCTTTGAGCGGTCGTGCTGCCGGTGTGCAGATCATCACGAGCGACGGTGTGGCAGGAGGTTCTTCTCGTATAGTTATCCGTGGTAACAACAGTATCTTCGGCGACAACCAGCCTCTCATCGTGGTCGATGGTGTCCCTATGACTAACGAAGGCGGTGTCACTGGCTGGGGCGGCGGTCAAGATTGGGGTACTGCTCTTAACAACATCAACCAAGAAGACATCGAAGACCTTAACATTCTGAAAGGACCTACTGCAGCAGCTCTCTACGGATCCCGCGGTGGTAACGGTGTGGTGCTCATCACAACAAAGAAAGGTAAGAAACAACAAGGTCTCGGTATCAACTTCTCATCAACTTATAAAATCACATCTCCTTACGGCTATCGTGACGTACAAAACAAATATGGCGCTGGCGGTCCTGTCTCTCTCATGACTCCAACCTTGACTCAAGACGCCGATGGTAACTACGTCTATAACGGTAACTATAACTCAGAAAATGGTCCTGAAGGTGTAAATACAAACACTACATTCGGTTACTACGGCGGTGCTGTCTCATGGGGCCCTGTCATGGACGGAACCATGATGACATGGTGGGATAGTTCTTATAGAGCTTATTCTCCTCAACCAGACAACCTCAGCATGTTGTATAAGAATGCTCACTCATTCACCAACAACATCTCTTTTCAAAATGCTGGCGACTTCGGTTCTATAAGAGTCTCCGTCACCGACGACCGCTCCGATGCTATCATCGACAACTGTAACCTCAGTCAGACAACATTCAATGTAGGTTCTTTGCTTAACATCTCTGAAAAGATCAAAGCCGACATCTCATTCACCTACTTCGATTATCATCGTCTCAACTCTCCTATACTCGGTGAGTCATATAGCAACTTCAACAAAGGTCTTCTCTACAGCTGGCCAAGAAGCTGGCAAGGTATCGAGGCAAGTGAGTATGAACAAGCCGACGGTTCTATGACAGAATGGGGTAACTATCCTTTCATGTATATCAATTCTAACACATTCTGGAGTTTCTATAACAACAACACAACTCTCGACCGTGACAAGGCGTACGGTTCTCTCCGTCTCACCTACGACATCACCGACTGGTTGACTTTCGCAGGTAAAGCAGCTTTAGACTTCAGCTTAGACCAATATGAAACAAAAAACAAAGCTACCGCAGTCGATGGAATGACAGGCGGTTATTATAAACAAAACATGACAAGAGACTATACTCTCGATGCCGACTTCCTCTTTACAGCTCATAAAGATTATATCTTCGGTTCCATGTTTAACGCAAGACTTTCTTTCGGTGGTGAACGCTACTATAGAAATACTTACGGTATGTGGGCTGGCACAGGTCAATGGGCTTTCGCCGACCTATATACATTCTATAACTTCCTCAGTGGCGGTGCAAATCCTATCACTACAGATATGCTCCCAGGAGAGTCACGTTATGAAAAACAAGTCAACTCGTTATACGGTTTCTTGAACTTGTCATATAAAAACTACCTCTTCTTAGACTTGACAGGAAGAAATGACTGGTCATCGACATTGCCAATGAGTAACAACAGCTACTTCTATCCATCAGCAACATTGAGCTTCATCGCAACAGAGGCTTTCAAAATCAACTGGGGCGCAATCAGCTTCTTGAAAGTAAGAGGTTCTGCTGCTATGACAGCAAGCGACGATAACCCGTATCAGTTGGACTTCACTTATAACACTGGTACTTTCGGTGGTCAACTTATCTCAACACTCCCATCACAAGTTCCTCCAATCCAATTGAAACCACAACGTCAACGCTCATTTGAAGTAGGTCTCGACATCGGTTTCTATGACAAAATCAATATGGACTTAACATACTACGACATCTACTCATGGGATCAGATTCTTGCTTCTCCAATGGCAGTGTCGTCAGGTTCAAGCAGCGCTCGTATCAATACTGGTGTTGTTACTAACAAAGGTATAGAAGCTATCATCAATTATAACGTATTCCAAAAACCTAACAGCTACCTCCAAGTAGGTCTTAACTTAGCAAGAAACACTAACCGCATCGTTGACTTAGGCGGTGCCGATATGTATATCTTGTCGGAAGTATGGGGTTCTAATGGTCCTGCTATCGCTGTTCAAGAAGGCGAGGAGTACGGAACAATCTATGGTTGGGATTATGTATATACAACAGAGGTCAATGGTGAAGTCGTAGGTCCTTTCTATGACGACAACGGTAACCCACTTCCACTCATCAACGCTGCTGGTACAGAGTATCTCAAGACAAATCAACGCGTTCCTGTAGGTAATTGCGCTCCTTTAGTAACAGGTGGTATCAACCTTAAATATAACTACAAGAACCTCTCTATCTATGCTTTGATAGACGCTAAATTAGGCGGTGAAATCTACTGCGGTTCTTATGTCATCGCAATGCAGACAGGTCAAAGCAACGAGACTCTCTACGAACGCGAAGGTAACGGATTGCCTCTCTACGACGCTGAAGGTAACTTCATGGGTAACTATGGTGTGGTGCTCCCAGGTGTCTATGTAAATCCTGAGACAGGCGAAGCAACACAAAACGAAGAAGTGGTACATTATTATTATAACTACATGCCTAACTTCGGCGGCTGGGGTAACTACCTCACAACTCCCGGTATAGTAAACAACACCTGGATTAAGATGCGCGAAATAACTCTCAGCTATAACTTCCCAAGCAGAATAATAGAAAAACTTAAAGTGTTCCAAAACGCTTCCATCTCTGTCACAGGTCGCGACTTGTTCTACTTCTACAAGTCATTGCCAGATAACATCAACCCAGAAGGAACTCTCGGAACAGGTAACGCTCAGGGTCTCGAATACGGCTCATTCCCAATGACACGTTCATTTATATTTTCACTCAGATTCGGTCTTTAATTTAATGGAAGGAAATAAATTATGAAAAAGAACATCTTAAATATTAGAAATATTTTCTTGACAGCAGCAATAGCATGCTCTGTATTCTTCGGTTCATGTACCAAAGGATTTGAGGAAATGAATAAGAACCCAATGAGTCCTACCGGTACCGACATCGGTCCTCTTTTCAATGGCGTGGTAAGCAGCCTCTGCTGGACATGGGACGAACAGTTCTATCTCAACAACGAGATTTTCTACCCAGAATCAGAACTCGGCGCCTTGACAACAGAAGGTTGGGGTAACACAAGTATCGGCGTCGATGCAGTGTGGAACAACTATTATTTAGCACTCGCCAACATCCACGATATCGACAGACGCTTGGATGAAATGTGTACGACATCGGGCGATAATGAGATAGATGACAAGGTAAGAGCTCAACTTACAGTCATCGAAGCTTATAAGACTTTCAAAGTTACTGATATGTTCGGCGACATACCTTACTCAGAAGCCGGTTATATCTGGTACGACACAGAAGGAAATAGGAAACCAAAATATGACAGCCAAGAATCAATTTATAAGACCTTGTTGGCAGAATTGGTTTGGGCAAGAGAGATACTCCTTCAAAGCAATCCTACAACATCTCTCGGTAACCAATATTATTCACTCGGTGCTTACGATGTATTGTATCAAAACAATTACAACAAATGGGCTAAGATTGCAAACTCTTTGATTTTACGTCATGGTATGAGAATGTATCACAAAGACCCTTCTTTCGCTGATACTTTGTTACAAACAGCCTACAACAAACCTGTCATCGATGATTATTATTACACCAACGGTGCTTTCGCATTGTGGCCACAAGCTCTTGGAAGCCAATTCGGCGATCAAGGATGGTCGTTCCGCGAACATAAGAACTTGAGAATGGGTGAGACGGTCTTCGCTCAAATGTCTAGACCTACAGACTCTATCGACAACCGTATCTTCGACCCAAGAGTTTATATCTTCTTCGATACAAACAACAAAACAGCTGATTATCCAGAAGGTGCATGGAGAGCATTCCCACAGATAAGAGATGAAGATACTCCAACAGAAGGTGGTACTCCTTACTCCTCAGCAAGAGATAAGAACTACGGCTTTAAAGGTCCTGCTTGCTTATATTCTCCTTTCAACTTCTATCTCATCCGCGATCACGTCTTCGTACCTCAAATCATGATGAGCCCTGCTGAGGTGTATTTTATCAAAGCTGAGATGATTGCTAAAGGTATCGTTCCAGGAGGTCTTGGAATGGCTGTTGAAGAAGCTATCAGAAATGGTATCAAACATTCATACTATATGTGGTTACAACTCCCAATCTACGGAACAGACGCTACATATAAATATATCTATCCAGAACTTCAAGCAATTTTAGACAATGGCGACCTATGGTCAATCGCCGATTCTTATGCTTCACAAATCATGAACGAGATGGTTTATCTTAACTATGACTTCATGTACGACGAAAAATCTTACTTAGAATTTATCTATCAACAACGTTGGTTGGATTTATTCCGTCAGCCTAATGAAGCATGGAGCTTGGCACGTAGTACCAAATACTCAGAGGCATCGACACCTACTACTATAGACCATCAAAAACTCGTAACATACAGATTGCCTTATCCACAATCAGAGGTGACTTATAACTATGACAACTATAACGAACAAGTCAGAAAGATGAGTTATGGTGATACTAAGGAAACTAAGGTCTGGTGGATGGAAAATTAATGAATAACAACTTAATTATTATTAACAATGAAAAAATTATTTCTAACATTATCATTAGTTCTGTGCATGTTTGCTGTCAATGCACAGGTTGAGTACGTAATAAATTTCGACAATTATACTACAGGTACTCAATGTCTCAACGGACAAGACAGCTGGTCAACACATTATCAGACAGCATCAACATCACAAGACTTCGACGTCGATTACGCTTGCGACGGTTTATTATCTCCTAACGAAAGCGTAGCCATCTATTATCCTTACGGCGGTCCTGGTGTTGGTAGAACAGCAACGCGTAAAGCTACAGACAACTTCAACTTCAACTTCAAGGACGGTGGTATCATCGACTATGAATTTGACATTCATCCTGCATGGTGGGGTGTATTTGCTGGTGTCGGTTTCGACGCTGACGGTGATGGCAATATCCTCCAAGGTATGACAGACGGCGACGGCGGTGTCTATCTCCGCATAGCAGGAAGCGGCAACGAAAATCATCCTAATATCGTTCTTCCTGACGGAACAGACCTACTCATTTCCAACTATCAACAAGATGGCTGGGCTCGTTATAAAATGTCGTTCGACTTCTCTGCTTACGACGGAGCTGGTTCTTTGACAGTGTTCGTTAAAAACTTTGATGGAACAAACTGGGGCGATTGGATGCAACTTTCAGAAGCTACAGAACTCAACATGGGTATGACTCCAGGCTCAGGCGACATGAGAGACTATAAAGTTTGGGACGGTATCTTCTTCCACTGCCAAGGTGGTACAGGCGGCTTCGATAACTTCCTCGTCCGTCAAATGCCAGAAGGTAACGTACAATACATCAACTTCCCTGATATTCCAAAACAATTGACAATAAATCCTCCTTATACTTTAGAGGCTACTTCAACTTCAGGCCTTCCTGTCTCATTCGAGATGATTAGCGGTCCTGCTACAATAGAAGGCAACATCATGACTCTCACGGGCGAGACTGGCACAGTGTCTTTGAAAGCTACTCAAGCTGGTAATGACGAATGGCTCGCAGCTCCTGACGTAGTGAAGACTTTCGAAGTAATCGACCATACAGCTTACGCTACCGACATCACAATTCGTCGTCCTTACAATGAGTCGATGGTTTATCTCCCAGAATTGAAACCTATCATCTTGAATGTAAGTCTTCAAGTTGAACACGCCGATGCTCTTCATTTCGAAGAAGTAAAATGTACAATCAACGGCGAAGAAGTGTTGTTACACACCGACTATCCTAACGATGCTGAAAACGGTTACTTCTATAATTATTGGACTCCATCTCAATATGGCGAACATAATATGACAGTAAGCGTCACTACAACAGGCGGCAACGTGACAGAGAAATCTTCTACTTTCAATGTCGTCAGCGAATATGAAAGTATCAGCGTCACAACAATGGATGGCGACCTTCACTGTACACCTACCATTTTTGAAGCTACCGGAAACTACGCAATGCCAACACACGTAGGTGCTTTCAGCGACATCTCAGCTCACTACGAACATAATTGTATCAATGGCGACTGCGACCCATACGACCGTTTCGGTGGAGTGAAAGTAAGAAACTATCGTGGCGAATGGATGGAACTCTTCCGTTATATCACTCCTTTTGGCGTTGAATGCGACGACAATATCAACGTGACTGACTTCTCTTCAGTATTGCAAGGTTTGATAGAAATACAACTTTATTTCGAATCGTGGGATGGCTCAGGTTATATGCCAACTCTCACTTTCGACATGACAAAAGGCGCTCCTGAATATGATTACGTCAACGTCGATGAAATCTGGTTCGACATCTTCCCATTCGGCGACTATGCTAACCAACAACCAATTCCTGAAGTAGATTATGAATTCGACGACAATGCTGCTTCTGCTAAGTTGCAACTCACAACAACAGGTCACAACTGGAGCAGTGGTTCAAACGGTACTTACAACACAGGTAACGCAGCCGAGTTCTACGAAGCTACACACGGCGTTAAAGTCAATAACAACATGATAGGCGACCAACATTTGTGGAGAACTTGTAACCCTAACCCATCAGGCTGCCAACCTCAAAACGGTACATGGACATACAATCGCTCAGGATGGTGTCCAGGTAGCATCGCAATGGTTTGGGACTACGACCTCACAAACTATTTAAGTAGCGGCAGCGCTAACATCTTCTACGAGTTAGACCCAACTTACATCGACGAATGTCACCCTAACTTCCCTGACTGCGCCGACGGACAAAACTCCTGCCCAAGATGCGATTCTCCAGACAACCCTGTCCTCCGCGTCTCAGGTAAAGTTATATCTTACAGTAACAACGTCGATATCCTCGATGGCGGTCATGTTGATTTACAAGAAAATCTCTATGACTACAATGTCAATATCTTCCCTAATCCAGCATCTTCAACACTTAACTTCTCTTCAGATTATGAAAATGGTAAGTTGAGCGTCTTGATTCTGAATGTACATGGACAAGAAGTTAGAAAATTCGCTTTCAGTGGCAGCAGAAGCATCAACGTCTCTGACCTCCCAAGCGGAATCTACTTCGTAAAAATCTTAGGAAAGACAATGCAGACAAAGAAGATTGTTATTGAATAATATTTAATAAAATCTCAGATATCGAAATCTCATAACTTCAGAATCTGAGAGATATATTGACTTTAAAAGGGAGACGCTTCAATTACATCGTGTTTATACTAAAGGTGTAATTGGAACGTCTCTGCCTTATAGACACATTGACTTATAGACTCTACATAACGTATGCGGTACGTTCCTACAAAAAAAATCCGTTGTCTGTTGTCCGTTGTCTGTCGACTTTTCATTACCTTTGCATTATGAAGAATTTATCACGTTATATATTTCAAGCTCTTGCGTTTCTTTTGATGCTGAGTCTTACGCGTTGCGCCAATGTAGTCTCGCCAACGGGAGGTCCAAAAGATACAATCCCTCCGGTGGTTCTACAATCGATGCCTGATAATCAATCAACTAATTTCTCAGAAAAAGAAATACATATCACTTTCGATGAATATGTCACTCTAAATAACCCGAACAATCATATTCTTATCTCTCCTCCTCTTGATAAAAATCCGGAATATAAATTGAATGGTAAGTCGTTGATAATTAAATTTAAAGAATCATTAAAACCTGAGACTACTTACTCAATTAATTTTGGTGAAGCAATAAAAGACCTTCATGAGGGAAATCTTTTCAAAGATTATTCTTTCATCTTCTCGACAGGTGAAAATATCGATACCTTAATGTTGGAAGGAAAATTGTTACAAGCTGATAATCACAAGCCTTCAGCTGATTTTTTCGTGATGCTTTATTCTGATAAGAACGATACTATAAAGATTGATTCGCTCCCTTATTTAGTCAAACCTGATTACGTCACAAAAAGTAATAAAGAGGGAAAATTCAAGTTTTCAGGCTTGAAAGAAAACGATTATCTTATCTTCGCTTTGAAAGACGGGAACTCCAATCTAAAGTTCGATCTTCCTAACGAGGACATCGCTTTTTTGGATAGCCTCGTTAAGCCAATTGACAATTTACAATTGACAATTAACAATGATTCTATTTTGAATGATACAGTAAAACAAGAAGATAAGAAGAAAATATCATATACTTTGTATTCTTTCTTGGAAGAGGATTCCATCCAGAAATTGTTGAAGAAGGAAGTCTCTGAAGATGGTTTGCTGCGTTTTACATTTCGTTATCCGGCTCGAGATGTTAAAATAGAAGTCCTTGAGTCCTTGCCCGATTCTTTCGCAATATTTCAAACTCATTCAATAAATTACGATTCTATTCTTTGGTACTTTACTCCAAATAAAGACAGTCTCTTTTTAACAATTAATTATGATACATTAGTTAATGATACATCAACGATAAGTCTTAAACCTCGTAAGACTCAAGACAGAAGAAAGAAACAAGATGAAAGTCCGAAGTATTTGGATATAACAACTAATGTTGTTGGAGGAAAACTTAAACCAGAAGAGAATCTGTATCTCTCATTTAAGGAACCTGTCACCGATGTGATTATGCGAGATACGAATTGGTTTATTGTTGGCAAGGACACTATTATCAATAAGTTACAATTTGAGAAAGTTGATTCTTTTGGTTTGAAGTATAAACTGAGTGAGACTTTTGTTCCGGAGCAATCTTATAAATTAATCGTCCCAGATTCTGTTTTCTATAGTTTTAAGGGTTTGACAAATGACACGACAGAGATTTCGTTTAAGGTTCCTGAACTTTCTCAGTACGGAAATCTTTTTGTGACGATAGAAGTACCTAACGATATTCCTCAGATTATTGTCGAATTGTTAGATGAGAAAGATAAACTTATAGAGAAGCAAATCGTTGACTCTACTTCAAAAGTAGCGTTTCGATATCTTTCACCAAAGAAATACAAACTCAGAGCCACTTTGGACAAAGACGGCAACGGACGTTGGTCGCCGGGTGTTTTTGTTAGGAAGATTCTTCCTGAATCTGTGATATATCACAAAGATGTCTTTGATGTCAAAGCCAATTGGGATATTGATTTAGAGGAAGTTTGGAAGTTGTGATTATTCAATCACGCCACTTCCGAGAACGACGGGTTCTGTTTCGTGATAAACAACGCCAAATTGTCCGGCAGCGACACCTGAGATTGACTCGTCGGAGATTATAGTCAGTCTGTCTTTATTCGCATTAAGTCTTAAAGTCCCGTTGTTAAATCCAGGTTGATGTCTTATCTTATATCTAACTCTCTGACCGTCAGTGAATGTAATTGCAGGGTTCATCGTCATGACATCAACCAAGTCGATTGTGTTGACATATTGTGCGATAGGGTCGTAGCCTTTAGAAACGAAGATAAGATTTTTTTCTGTGTCTTTTTTCACCACGAACCAAGGACCGCCGCCCAAGCCAAGACCTTTTCTTTGCCCTATGGTATGGAACCAGAAGCCTTTGTGTTTACCTAATTTTTTCCCTGTCTCGAGTTCAATAATATCGCCTTCTTTCTCGCCGACATATTCTCTTATGTAGTCGTTGTAATTAATTTTTCCGAGGAAGCATATTCCTTGAGAGTCGTGGCGTTGAGCGCTTGGAAGTTTATGAAATTCGGCGAGGCGACGCACTTCTGCTTTGGGGAGGTCGCCGATAGGGAACATCGCTTTTGAGAGTTGATGGTACGTTATTCTGGCGAGGAAGTCGGTTTGATCTTTAAAAGTATCTACTGCTGTGCCGAGCCATGAGATACCGTTCTCGTCGTACCATTGACGCGCGTAATGCCCAGTCGCGATTCTGTCGAATTGATAACCCATCTTCTCCTCGAAGGCGCCGAACTTAATCATTCTGTTACACATTACATCTGGATTTGGTGTCAGTCCTTTACGAACAGAATCCATAGTATAACTCGCAACGCGATCGTAATATTCTTTTTGTAAGTCGATAATATCGAAAGAACATCCGTATTTTTTCGCGATGAATGTCGTTATCTCAATATCTTCTTCCGAAGGACAATCCATGATGTCGTCCTTACCTTCGAGACCAATCCTGATATAAAAGATATGTGGCTTGAAACCTTGTTCTTTCAAGATAGGAACCATAACGGAACTATCGACGCCACCCGACACTAATGCAGCTATCTCCATGAAACAGAATTAAACATTTGAAGAAACAATAGTCTTGATAATTCTTACGTATCCTGAGTTTTCAAACTCTTTCTCGGCAGAGCCATAGATAGCACCTGAACGTTTTCCCTTATATACAGCCCAATAGCGATCGCCATACGAATAATGCCACCATTGACCTGGTTGTTGAACGAAGTTCTGCGACTTCATCAATTTCAAGAGAAATCTTAGATTATTCTTTTGTTCGGTATTTAATGAGACTAACGAACCTTGAGTGCTTTCATGATACTTCGTTCCAAAGTCTAAGTCTTTTCCGTTTTTATCGCAGATTGCCATGTCGATAGCAGCGCCAGTGTCGTGGCCTCCCATATTGATATTAGGAGAGGATACCTTAAACTTAACCAATGACAACAACTCTCCGCGTTGCATGTTAGGATTTTCTTTCTCTGCACGTTCCACTTCTTCTTTCCATGCGTCGTATAAGGCGATACGAGAACGATATGCGCTGTAAACCTTGACGTAAAGATTGTCTGGAAGTTTATTTGCTACTTTGTAGAGTCGCGATGCTACTTCTTTTCTCAACATAACAGGATGTTCGATAGTTTCTTTGTTGAAAATAATCTTTGGATGAGATATTTCTACCAATGGTTCATAACATTCTCTTACGTGAACCATTCCAACGTATGTAGTCGACATACGTTTTTTTATGCCGAGTTTGTGTAAAAAGAAATTGATATAGAAACCCACCTTGCGGCGGCGTTTTTTCGATTTTAGTATGTAAAACGCTATGAAAATTATAGATAAAATTACGATAACGAGAATTATTTCTTGTATGTTGTATTTTATGAAGTCCATTTTGTTAATAGTTAAGTTCGACAATAATAGGGCAGTGATCAGAGAAGTTTACTTCAGGAAGGATGCCTACATTTTGTAATCTTTCGTTAAGATTGTCTGTCAAGATGTGATAATCGATGCGCCAACCTTTATTGTTTTGTTTTGCATTGGCACGATAGCTCCACCAACTATAATGATTCGGTTCTTTTACCAATTCTCTAAAACTATCAGTGAATCCATCGTTTAAGAAATCTGTAAACCATTGTCTTTCTTCTGGTAGGAATCCTGATGATTTAGCGTTTCTTATCGGGTCGTGAATATCAATAGCCTCATGACAGATATTATAATCACCTGAGATGACCAAGTTAGGACGCGTTTTTCTTAATTCGTTGACATAACATCGGAAGAAGTCTAACCATTCCATTTTAAAATCTTGACGTTCTTCGCCACTTGTTCCCGATGGATGATAGACGCTGACGATTGAAAGCTCTCCGAAATCGGCTCTAAGAAAACGACCTTCGTCGTCATATTCCGAATGGTTCATTCCATATACTACATTGTCAGGGACTTGTTTGGATAAAATAGCTACGCCGCTATATCCTTTCTTTTTGGCAGGAAACCAATAATGATGATAACCAAGCATCTCAATCTCCATCAAAGGAATCTGATCTTGAGTGGCTTTTATCTCTTGAAGGCAGATAACATCAGGGGAGGTCGTCTCCAACCACTGCAGAAAACCTTTTGAGATGGCTGCTCTTATACCATTAACGTTGTAACTAAAAATACGCATCTTTACACTTAAAATTACTATATGCAAAAATAATAAAATATTTGACAAAAAACATCAATAGAACAAATTCATTTTTTATATTTGGGGACTGAAATTTAATTGATGTGAAGACAAGAACGAAAGCATATATTTCTTTATTGGTGAAGAAGATAAACAGATGGCGCCATACTCATATTTCTGAGAAACAGTTTATGTTTATTTTAAGCATTCCTACAGGTTTCCTCGCTGGTCTGTCTGCTATAGTAATCAAAAAGTTGGCCCATTTTATTAGAGATTACTTCTATAATATAGCGACGCATGATAATCATTATGGACTTTTGTTTTTTGTTCTTCCTGCTATAGGAATTTTACTGACAATTTTGTTTTGTCGTTATGTTTTAAGGAGAGACGTCGGTCATGGAATACCAGGAATTTTATATGCCATACAAAAAAATAAAGGTGCGGTAAAACCGTATAATACTTTCGCATCTATTATCACAAGCTCTCTTACTGTGGGTTTCGGTGGTTCTGTCGGATTGGAAGGACCCTCGGTTTCTACGGGTGCTGCTATTGGCTCAAGTATAGGACAACTGTTGCGTCTCAATCAGAAAAATATCGTGGTTCTTATAGGCATGGGTTGTGCTGCGGCTTTGGCTTCAATCTTCCAAGCTCCGATAACGGGTATCATTTTCGCAATAGAAGTCTTCATGATTGACATTTCAATGGCATCGTTGATTCCTATTATAACATCTTCTTTTGTGGCAATCCTCACCTCTTATTTCTTCCTTGGAAAAGCTTTTGAATATACAATAACTACGACAACAGCTTTTATGCCTTCAAACTCATTGTTTTATGTAGGCTTAGGTTTGTTCGTCGGATTGACGTCGGCATATTTCATGTATGTTTATTTTAAAGTCGATAAAAGATTTAAGAAGATAAAGTCACCTTGGATGAGATTTGCCTTAGGTGTCAGTGGGTTGGGTATTTTGATTTTTATTTTCCCAGCCTTGTATGGCGAAGGTTACGAAGCTATCAACGCTGCTCTCAATGGCGACTGTTCCATATTATTTGAAAATAGTATGTTTTCGAGTTTCCAAAACAATATATGGATAATATTGATTCTGATTTTGGTGATTATTCTGCTTAAGGCGTTTGCCACATCTTTTACCTTCGCCGCTGGTGGAGTAGGAGGTACCTTCGCTCCGGCTCTGTTCATCGGAGCTTTCTCTGGAATGTTCTTTGCATTGCTTGTCAATACTTTAGGCCTCGGTAGCCTTAACATAACCAACTTTGCTCTTGTTGGTATGGGTGGCGTTATTGCTGGAATGTTGCACGCTCCTCTCACCGGAATATTCCTTATCGCAGAAATTACTAACGGCTACTCGCTCATGGTACCGCTGATGATAGTGTCGGCAATGTCGTACGCTATCAATAGAGCCTTCTTTAAAGATTCGATATATACTAAGGCAGTGAGCGATAAAGGTGTACGCGTCACTCATAATAAAGATGTCAGTATCCTTAATATGATAAACTTAGACAAACTCATTGAAAATAACTTCTTAACGGTAAGACCAGAACAGACATTACGTGACCTGCTTCCAATAATATCGGTATCAACACGAAATATATATCCTGTGGTCGATGGAGAAGGAAACTTCAAAGGTCATGTCCTCTTCGATTCAATAAGAAAAATTATCTTCGATCCTGAACAATATGATACTCTTATAGAAGATATAATGTTCCTACCTGATTATCTTGTTACTACAGAAGATAGCGTAGAGGAGATTGTCAGAAAATTTGAACGCTCAGGTAATTATAACATAGCCATCGTCGATGGGAAAAAATATCTCGGATACATCTCAAGGGCTTTGATGTTCACCACCTATCAAGCTACACTTAAAGAAATTTCCGACGATTGATGATCTTGAGTTGCTAAGTTACCAAGATGTTAAGAAATTGAATTTTAATAGTAATTGATATGGATATTAAATTGAAAGACTTAAATATAAAAAAGATAAAAGAACTCTATCAAGATAAAAAATATACGGCAACTATTGATGTCGGGCTTTTTATCTTGTTGATATTCAGTTTTCACTTCTTATATTTAGCTTGGCAGTCACTGGATTTTTCCCCAATATCCGGACTTATAGACAAACTATTTATCTCGGCTTCAGAAATGTTGTTTAATCAGAGTTGCTGGGTCTTGGAACATATTTTTAATGTGGATTTCGTCACTCATCAACATGCTATCGGGGTGATAAATACCAACGATACTTATTCTTTTGTTAATGTAGCTCCTGAGTGTACGAGTCTTAAACAATGGCTTCATTGGCTATTTCTCATGTTGCTTTTTCCTGGTCCGTGGAAACATAAACTTTGGTATATTCCTCTGGGATTAGTCGTCATCGAATGGATTAATGTGGTGAGAGTTGTGGGTATTACCCTATGCATGATACCTTTTCCAGCACATTTTGATTTCTTCCACGATTATTTCTTTAAAACTTTATTCTACCTTTTTATATTTATAATGTGGTTGATATGGGTGGAAGTTTTTTTGCATAATAAAGAAAAAATTAAAAAATAAAAAATATGGATTCAAACAACATTATTTTTGTCCTCGATGCTGGTGGCACGGGATTTAAGTTCTCGGCAGTACAGAACTATAAGGAAATCATAGAAGCATTCACAATCAAAACGGCATCAGAGACTTTGGAGGAGCAGCTCCAAAAGATTATCGATGGATTCCGTCGTACAGAAGAATTATGTGGTAGTAAACCAGCTGCTATCAGTTTCTGTTTCCCTGGTCCTGCCGATTATCCCAACGGAATTATCTGCGATCTTGCCAACCTTCCTTTGTTCAGAGGTGGCGTTGCTTTGAAAGATATGTTAGAAAACGAGTTTAAAGTTCCTGTCTATATCAACAACGATGGTGATTTATTTGCATACGGAGAAGCCTTGGGCGGCGTTCTTCCTGAAGTGAACGCTCTTTTGGAAAAAGAAGGTAATCCAAAGAGATACAAAAATCTTGTTGGTTTGACACTTGGTACAGGCTTCGGTGGAGGCGTTGTCTTGAATGGCAGACTCTTGGAAGGCGATAATTCAGCTGGTGCAGAAGTATGGTGCATGAGAAATATATTATATCCTCAGACAAGTGCCGAAGACTCAATAAGTATCAGAGGTGTACGTCGTGTTTATGCTCGTGAGTCAGGAATAGAATTTAATGAAGCACCTCAGCCTTTCGACATCTACGAGATTGCTTTAGGAAAGAAAGAGGGCAATAAAGACGCAGCTCTTAAAGCTTGGGATGAATTTGCTACAGTGCTCGCCGACATCATCGCTAATATTGCTACAGTGGTTGACGGCATCGTTGTTCTCGGCGGCGGATTATCAGGCGCGTCAAAGATTTTCATGCCAAAGGTCGTTGAACATCTCAACAAGGAGTATCCTGGATTAGATGGTAATAAAATCCCAAGAATGGAAATCGCAGCCTACAACTTAGACGATGAAGAAGGAAGAACAGCGTTCTCTAACACAACAGGCAAGATGATTAAAGTGCCATTTTCCGATAAAGAAGTATGGTACGACTCATCGAAAAAAATTGGAATCGCTACAACAAAACTCGGTACTTCTTCAGCAGTATGCATCGGTGCATACGCCTACGCAATGATGAAACTTTAAACCGTTTATATTTTGGTTCAAGATTTCAGGAACTTGAGAAATATTTTTCAGAGTTCCTGAAATCTAAATGTGAGCATTATTCTTTTACAACCAATTTATAACCTATTCCATGAACATTCCTTAATTCAACATTAGGGTCGTCTTTAAAAAGTTTCCTAATCTTATTTATATAGACGTCCATGTTTCTTGCATTAAAATAATTCTCTTTGTGCCAGACTCTCATCAATGCAAAAGAACGTTCAACGACGCGGTTCTTATATTCACAGAAGAGAAATAATAAGTCTAACTCTCTCCCCGTGAGTTTCTTCTCTATACCATTGCGAATCAATACATGACGTACACTGTCGAAGGTGTACGATGATAATTGAAAGATGTGCTCATTCCGCGTCTTTAATACAGTTCTCCTGCATATTGCTTTTACACGATCTAATAACTCATCCATACTAAAGGGTTTTGTAATATAATCATCGGCACCTATCTCAAATCCTTTCGACACATCTAACCTCGACGACTTAGATGTCAAGAATATTATAGGTATCTCCTTGTCGTATTTCCTTATAGTTTCGGCTAAAGTATATCCGTCAATATTTCGCAGAAGTACTTCCGTGATTATAAAATCGAAAGCATCATTTTCATAGCGTTCCAATGCTTCTGTGCCGTCAAGACACAATACCGTTGGGAATCCTTTTAATGTTAAAAATGATTTCAATATAAATCCAAGATTCCTGTCCCCATCAGCCAATAATATTTTTATTGTTTTCTTCATTTGATTGTTTTTCAATACAACATTTCCTAAACTTTCTCTAAATGATTTTAATCATCAACATGGTTAAATTGTTAAATCATTGTTATCTATAGCTATTACACCTCCTTTCTAATTCAATTTACTATGCAAATTTACTATTGGACTTATTTTTTGTCTATATTTATGATGGGGTATTTCCTCTGTTTTAACTTTTTTTAACTCAGTTACATAAAAAATTTAAGTTTTGAGTTAAATTTTATTAAGATTTAAAAAAAATGATTATCTTTGCAGCGCAAACGACATCAGCTTTGATGTTGTTTGTAAGGTTTCATAAATTTTGGTTTTTGGTTCTCGAGACCGTCCTGCTCAGGGCGGTCTCTTTGCTTTATA
This sequence comes from Bacteroidales bacterium, assembly GCA_017461665.1. GTDB lineage: Bacteria > Bacteroidota > Bacteroidia > Bacteroidales > F082 > Limimorpha. The sequence goes on from JAFTXI010000030.1 coordinate 58,461, forward strand.
AAGTTCCTTACCTTGTATATATGATGATATACAAGCCTAACTTTATGGGTTAAGTCTTAATTAAAATGTATAACAAATTATTATGGAGTGATTAAGAAAGAGATACTTACTTGGCTACGACTATCTCCAACTTTTTGTTAATCTTAATTCGTAGATCGTCTAATCTTTTTTTCTTGGCGAGAAGTATCATCTGATTGTCGATATCTTGTGTTGACATTAACTCTTTCATTATTTCGTTTCTTCTTTCATCGATGATTAAGTCTTTATATCTTAATATGGAAGTAGAAACTACTGCTGTTAAAACATCTTCTTCTGTTTTAACCCTAATATTGACTCTGTTGTTATTATCCCAATTGTCGAGTTTATATGGAGTCGTTAAAAGATTAGCAGCGAGTTCTGCAATGTCGGCATTTTCATGTGAGGTGAAGAATTGTTCTTTTGGAAGCGTTTCACCATCAAGAGCTTTATCATAAATATCAAATATTATTCGATGAGTCTCGTCTTTGAAAGATATATCGTCACTTTTTAGGTCGTCAACGATAAGCGAGGCTACACTAATTTTATATACGATAGGATTATTGTTTTCATCTAATCCTTCAACATCAATTTCTCTGTCGCCATACATCAACATCAATTTCACAAGTTCTCTTTCCTGATAAAATCCTGGAGGAAGTGTGTCAGTTGTAATCTGTTGAGGTCCCGATTTAAACTCCTCCGTAATCTCAACCTGTTGATATTGTTCTCCTTTATTGTTTTTATTTATCTTGGCACGAAGCAATTTGTTTAGTTCGTTCATCAACGACTGCTCTGGCATCTCCATCAGACGGCTACATTCTTTTATATATGTTGCGCGGAAGATGGCATCGGGGATAAGCGAGATGGTGTTCACTATGTCTTTCACCACTTCTGCTTTTTTTATAGGATTGTTAGCAGTGTCTTTTAGAAGCAGTTGTGTTTTAAAACTGATAAAGTCTTTTGCATTATCATCGATATAAGCCCTTACTACTTCGATAGGGTTATGTTGAACGAAAGAGTCGGGGTCTTCGTCGGGAGGAAGGACGACAATGCGCACATTCATTCCTTCTTCGAGAATCATGTCGGTTCCACGTAGCGCAGCATGGATGCCGGCGCTGTCACCATCGTATAAAATCGTGATATTCTTAGTGTAGCGTCGTATGAGGCGAATCTGCTCCGATGTCAGTGACGTCCCTGAACTTGCGACGGTATTTTCTATTCCGGCTTGATGCATACTCAAGACATCGGCATAACCTTCTACGAGGATACAATTATCTAAGCGACTTATCTCATTCTTGGCGAAGTAGATTCCATATAGAGTCTGACTCTTATTATATATCTCCGATTCTGGAGAGTTCAGATATTTTGCCTTTGTTTTGTCGCTACTCAAGATACGAGCTCCGAATCCGATTACCTTACCAGTGAGATTGTGAATTGGGAAGATGACGCGACCTTGATATTTATCGTACATCCTTTCCTCGTTGCCTGAAGCGAGACCTATTTTTAGCAGTAAGTCTTTTGAATAACCGTTTTTTAAGGCATGTTGAATGAAAGCGTCTCTTTGGTTTAGGCAGTAGCCGAGCTGAAATTTATTGATGATGGCATCGCGGAAACCTCTTTCTTTGAAGTAAGACATTCCTATGGAGAGACCTTCCTCACTGTTTTTCATTGTCTCAGAAAAATACTGTTGGGCGAAGGTGTTGATGTTAAACATTTTTTCGCGTTCGTTCTGAGCCATCAACTCTTCAGGAGTCTGTTCTTTTTCTTCTATAATGATGCCATATTTATGAGCAAGGAATCGCAAGGCTTCTGGATAGGAATAGTGTTCATGCTCCATGATGAAGCGTACTGAGTCGCCGGCTTTACCGCAACCGAAACATTTGAAGATACCTTTCGCCGGCGACACAATAAATGAAGGTGTCTTCTCTTTATGAAAAGGACACACTCCTATGAGATTGGCGCCTCTTTTTTTCAGACTCACAAAATCGCTCACCACTTCTTCTATACGAACGGTGTCGAGAATGCTCATTATTGTACTCTGCGGTATCATCTGAATTATTCTTTCATTTAGTTGTTAGAAACATATTCCTACTCTGATACTGAAACTCAGTGCTATATTGGTATTGACAGTGTTGAAGAAATGCCACAACTCAAAACCGTGATGATAGAAAGTCTCCGCTGGAGTGCCGAAAGCAAATCCTCCTCCAACCCAGAAATCAGCAAGCAGCCGCTTGTGAACATATTGGTAACCTATGGTTCCAAGTAAGGCAGTCTCATTCGATAAAGTGCGAAGTCCATCCGATTGACGATTGTAGTGGTAGTTTGAATAAACGACTTCAGGACGAAGATAAAATCCCATCAGTGACTTGTTGGTATTCTCGTTGAGAAAGAACTTATGACCATATCGCATGGTAAATCCTCTTGGGTCATTATCGTATTTGTCGTGACCTGCACCAATGAGACTTGTGCAAAATTCTCCACTCTGTCGTATGTTGCTGAAAGCTCTTTCATACGAAATTTTTGTGCTGCCACTAATCCATGAGAGGAATGTTATTTTGAGAGAATTACGATAATCTTTTTCTTGAAAAGGTGATTCATTATTACCGGCAAAAACATTATTGCCAAACAATAGAAAGATAGTCGTTAACAATATTATCGTTCTTCTCATATATCTAATGGTTAAGGTAAATACGATTAAATAAAATATTCTTTTTCAGAGAATAAAGTCGAGTTGCAAAGATAGTTAATTTTTTCAATTGCTCCTTTTTAAACAATCGTTAAATATGATGTCAATATTTAGTTGTTTTAGAACTTACTTTAGAAAGTTCTCTATATTGCTTACAACTATTTTCAATCGTGACTCAAAGGCTTCTTTGGTTGCAAAACCTATATGAGGCAGTAACATTGTGTTAGGTGCTGAGAGTAACGGATTATCCTTTTTCAAAGGAGGTTCGTTATCATAAACGTCGAGAGCAGCACCTGCAATCTTTCCGTTATTAAGGGCCTCTGCCAAGTCGCTGCTGTTAATTATTGGACCTCTTGCTGCATTGACAATGATAGCCGATGGTTTCATAGTTTCTAATTCCTTTACTGTGATAAAGTCGCGAGTTTCTTCATTCAAAGCGATATGTATAGTCACAATGTCCGACTCCTTAAATAATGTTTCTTTATCAACGAGAGTTACACCTTCAATATCTTTTGGTGTTCTATTCCAGGCAATGACTTTGCAACCGAAAGACTGTGCGAGTCTTGCTGTTCTGCAACCGATGGCTCCAAGACCGACAACGCCTACTGTCTTATTTGCTATCTCTCTTCCAGGAGCAATTGGGCTACCTGAACATTGTCTTGTTATCTTATCGTTTTCAATAATGTGACGATATAATCCTATCATCATGCATATCGCTTCTTCTGCCACAGCTTCGGTAGAATATCCTGCCGCATTCTTAACAATGATTCCTCTCTTCTCGCATTCCTTCATGTCGATGTGGTCTAATCCCGTGAATGCAATAGACAACATCTTTAGTTTAGGACAAGCATCAATGAACTCTTTGTTTAATGGCATATTGCTCTCGACAACAATATCTGCATCTGATGCTCTTTCAATATTCTTCTCTGGGCATCTGTTAGGATATATTATAACCTCATGCCCTGCCAATCTCAATGATTTACAGTCATTATCTATTCTTTCAACAGATAATCCTAATGGCTCTAAAAATACTATCTTCATACACTTTTTATTAAAACTTTAGAACTTTAAAATTTTAGAACTTCAGAACTTCAAAACTCCAGAACTTCAAAACTTTATAATCAGATCTTCAGATTCTGAGCTTCTCTCAAATTGATTATACAAAAATAGTATTTTTTCTTACAAAAGATAAGGTCTCGTCTCAAGAAACCCTGAAACCGGTGTCTTATCAAAAACCAAAATACCCTATCAAAGAAAACTTAGACATCGGTTCAGGATTCGAGAACTAAAAACCAAATTTATGCATCAGATACTGACTGTTCGTCATTACTTGTATGATCAATCATCATAAATTCATTCATGGTGATTTCTGTGAAATAGTTTTTCTTACCATCTTTCTCAAATGTCCTCGTACGCAGTCGTCCTTCCAATGCGATACGCTTACCTTTTTTTATTAGTTTCTCTGCTTGTTCGGCAGTCTTTCCCCAAGCAACGATATTATGCCAAGAACTATTTCTTTCCCATTCGTGATTCTCGTTATATGAATAATCGTTGGTGGCTATACTAAATCTTGCCAACTTACGTCCGTTTAATGTTTTGATCTCCGGATCAAGACCGACACGTCCTATCAACTGGACTGAATTTTCTAAGGTTCCCATAATTCTTATATTTTGATTTCACGATGCAAAGATATTATGGTATGCAAATATTAGTCGTATGAAAAACGAATAATATTTTTAATAAATGATATGTTGTTGATTGTCAATTGTAATTTCTATCAATTATTTATAAGATGATAAAAATGAATTATTATTAATTATTAACATTTATCTATTTTATATGAGATAGAAATCCAGAGATTATCAATCCTATACGATTCTACATTAATGTAAGGTGTGTTTAGGATATTTTTTATATCTTTTGTTATTCCGCTACCAATCATCTTAAACGCTGCTTCTTTCCTTGTCCACAACCTGTAAAATTCCACCGACTTATTCTCGCTATTTTTTATCATCGTAATTTCCTCATCATTACATACATAATTGGCAAGGCTTTCTTTATACAACGCGATTTCTTCAATATCGATGCCAACATATTCTTTCGATAATACACAGCAAACGGCACTCTTACAATGACTTAAATTAAAATACCAATCAGGATAATTTTTTAAGTAAGGCTTGCCATGTTCGTTATATTCAAACTCAGGCATCTCATAAAATATTCCTTCTTCCTTCAAGGCTTTAATCAGTAAAAGATAAGCCAATCCATTCTGAATCTTACCTTTAAGATGTTTATGCAGAAGCATTTTCTTCTTTCTCCACTCAGGGAAAAAAGAAGTGCACTTTTCAACAAATGCTTCATCAAACGCGTCTATGTCGGTAACGAAAAATATTTTCATATCGCAAAGATATAATTTTTAATAATACTAAAAATGAACATTATTTTGCTGGTGTTGTTAAAAATAAAAAAACAACAATTATGATAGAATTACCTAAATTACCTTACAAGAGAGACGCCTTGGAACCACATATCTCTCAGAAAACTATTGATTTTCATTACGGACAGCATCACGCTACATACGTAAAAAATCTCAATAATTTGATTGAAAACACTTCTTTTGAGACCATGAGTCTTGAAGAAATAGTTAAAAACAGCGAAGGCTCAATTTTTAATAATGCCGCACAAGTTTGGAATCATACTTTTTATTGGCATTGTTTGAGTCCGGAGGAAAATGTTAAGCCTCAAGCACTTCTGCTAAAATACATTGAAAGAGACTTCGGAAGTTTTGATAATTTCAAGCAAATGTTTATCAAGCAGGCTGCCACTTTGTTTGGCTCGGGATGGCTTTGGCTTGTCTGCGACAAGGATGGGAAGTTGTCGCTTATGCAAACAAGTAATGCGGAGACACCGATAAGAAATAACGATTTCACACCACTTCTTACCTGCGACGTTTGGGAACACGCATATTACTTAGACCAACAGAATCTCAGATTGGCATATCTGAATGAATTTTGGCAAATTGTCAATTGGCGTTTCGTTGAAAAAAGATTGTCGGAATGCATTAATTGATATTTTAAATCTTATTATTGCAGCTTCAGGTTAAAATATATTACTATACGATTTTTTAACATTACCTTTGTATAGTTTTTTTATGATTAATTTTTAATTTTTGAGTAAAAGTTGTATATTTGCAACGATTTAAACGAGCGCTTAAGTGATTTTTAAAATCACTTAAGTTTTTTATGAAACTTAATATTTAATTTCATAACATCTAAAATTTATCAATATGAAAAGAACATTACAATTGATGACTGTATTGTCATTGCTATTTTGTGGTTTGAATTTGAACGCACAAAATAATGCACCTAAGGTAACTGTTAAGAACGTTAAGGGAGCAGCTGTCACTATCATCGATAGTCAGTATCATTTCCCATACGACATTTCCGATAACAAGCAACATGTCGTTATCCAAGGTTTTGGTGCGGACCAAAGTTTCTATTACACAGATGCTACAGGTCTCGTTGAATTCGTTGGTACAGCTTTCGCAATAACAGATGATGGTGTCATAGCTGGTTATTATCCAAATGAACAAGGAATCTATGTAGCTGGTTTATGGTTCCCTGATACTCAAGAATGGAATTTCTTAGGTATGAATCCTGACTATCCAGAGTTCTTCGCAGAAAGTCCTGATTACAACGGCGCATGGGCAATGTCTAACGACGGCTTTAATGTGGCTATTCAGCAATTCTCAGCTAATTGGGAAACATCAACATATTTATGGAATCCTAATGATGGTTACATACAACTTCCTAATGGAACAAATCAAACAACAAGACCTAATGGCATCAGTTCTGATGGTAGCGTAATTGCTGGTCACGGTACTGACGAAATTGGATACTGGACAGTATGTTACTGGAAAGACGGTGAGATCTATACTATTCCAAATACATACGGTGAAGCAATGAGCGTATCTCCAAGCGGAAAATATATCTGCGGTTATATAGATGGTATGGAAGGCAATGCTTTCATCTACAATATTGAAAACGATGAATTTACATCTATCTCAAATACTGTTGAACCAGGTAACGCTTTATCAGCAACTTGCGTAACTGATAATGGCGATGCTTTCGGCTATTGGTCAAGCGGTTTCCCACCAATGCCCGACATGAGAAGAGCTTTTGCTTACGTAGGCGGCGAATTTATGACATTCAACGATTATTTGTTGGCAAATGGCGTTGCTGAAACAGAAAACTGGAGTTTCTATAGTATTAACAATGTGACTTCTGATGGAAGGACTTTCATCGGCGCAGCTAATGCCGACGGCGTTGACTTCTCTTTCATCCTCACTCTCGAAGAATCATTATGTGATGCTCCAACAAACTTGACTTACACTTTCTCTGAAGCAGACTTCCGCGATGTTATCCTCAACTGGGAAGCTCCAGCCGATCCTGTCAATGTAACATACGAAATATACGCAGGTTACACAGCAACAGAGCCTCTCTTCGCAGGTATCACAGAAACAACTTTCGTTATTGAAGACTTAGAAGTAGGTGAATATAACTTCATAGTAAGAGCTAACTGGGGCGGCGAATGCTTGTCAGGTGGTTCTAACTCGGTGAAACCAACAATATATCCTTGCGCAACAGACGATATGTGCGAACTCGTATTCACAATGGTTGACGAATATGGTGACGGCTGGAATAATGGTTACATCGAGATAGTCGGTACTTTGAGCGATATGGTTTATAAAGCAGAACTTAAACAAGGTGGTTATACTGATGACCCAGGAATCTTAGTCCTTCCTTTATGTGAAGATTTATATACATTTACATGGGTAAAAGGCGAATGGGATACTGAAGTAGGTTTCACTGTAACTCTCGAAGGCGAAGAAATATTGAACGTAGGAATGGGTTCAATTAATGAAACATTCGAATTGACATTGTTGGAAAATTATGATGTAGATTGCGCAGCTGTTGTTAATGAAATGCCTATAGAAAACAATATCTCCATCATGCCAAACCCAGCTCAAAACTATTTCGTTGTTGAAGGTGACAATATCGCTAACGTAGAAATTCTCAATGCTTTGGGTCAAGTGGTTGATGTTATCAATGTTGAAAATGGTAGCATTCAAATCAGCACAGCAAACTATAACAACGGAATATATTTCGTGAAAGCTATAACAAACAACGCTCAAGTTATTGTAAATAAAGTAGTTGTTTCAAAATAATTGCTGGTGATTAAAAATTCAACAATGGGGTGTCGGGCGTAGGTCCGTCACTCCATTTTCCGTATATTTGCAGAAAAATTATGACAATCAATGCTTATTCTAAACAAGATACTTCTGCTCTAAAAGGTGTTGCAATATTGCAATGATGTTAGACAATTTTAAATTACTTATCAAAGCAAGCTAATAATGAAATTATGAAGAAATATCTTGAATCAGTAAGACCATTTTTTACAATATCAATAATCTTTATTGTATTATTGTTTTTTATAAAGCTATTCGAATTATTTATTTCGGGGTTATCAGGAATAGATTCTTTTATAGATTTGATTCTAAGTAATTTAATTGCATCATTATTTATAAGTTTCTGTATATTTATTATATACAACATAATTTCATTACTCTCTAAAAAGACGTCTTTTTATGTAACATCGATATTGTTTCCTATAATATTGATTGCCGAATTAGGTTTGATATTTTATTATAAGACAACAGGTTTGCTAATGGGAAGCGAACTTTTGGAAAGACCTTTATGGGAAACCCTACATACTGTCAAAAGCGTGCTGAGTTTCTGGATGGTTGTGGCAGTAGTCTTATTTATTGTCGGATTTGTCCTTGTTTCAATAAAAATTGTCAACAGACAACAGATAACGGACAATAGACTCCGTGCAAAATTCGCTATAAGCCCAAATGTGGTACTCTTAGTTTTAATGTTGATTTCCATTCCTTTGTTTTTCATATTGAAACCAAATCAAGATGCTAACTCTGTCAATAAATTATGGTATTGCTTAGGTTCTTGTTTTTCGAAAGAGAGCGACGAATTGTCAATAGAATTTGACAGCGAAATAATAAATAAATATAAGGATTCATTTCCAGAGAGGGAAGTCATTGACGATCATTATCCTTTAGAAAGAGTCGACGGAAACAATAATGTTTTGGGACCTTATTTTGAGCGTAGGAACGTGAAACCTGACATCGTTTTTGTCATTATGGAATCGTTGGGTTCTGATTTTTTCGGGCAGAACAAACTCGGTTATACTGTCACTCCTTTTTTGGATTCATTATCAAAACATTCTCTTCTGTGGACGAATTGTCTTTCAACGACGCCACGCAGTGTGGGTGTGCTTCCGGCTACGACAGCCTCGGTGCCGCACGGACCGAAAGGATTCCAATTTGGAGATATGCCAGAACATAATTCCTTGTTTTCTATTTTAAAACATAACTCATACAATACCAATGTTTTCTATGCTGGCAATTTTGCTTTCGACAGAGTCTATGATTATTTGGCGATTCAAGAAATAGATTACATCTCACCCTTTGCATACGAATGTTCACAAAACAAGAATAGTAACACTTTCGATTATTCATCGTGGGGCTATCACGACATGAAATTATATGAAAGAGGCTTAAGTATTATAAGTAAGAGAAAAGACAGTAATCCTGATTTTGATGTTTTTATTACAATATCTCAGCATGATAATGGATTGAAATTGAATACTAACAAAGAACTCCAAGATTATTATTACTCTAAGGCAGAGGAAATATTATCGACCATTCCGACGGATAAAAAGAAAGGTCTGCAAAGCAGAAAAGGATTCATGGCAGCATTCCTTTATGGAGATGACGCCTTGAAACAATTCTTTAAAGAATATAACACGAAACGTAAAGATGACAACGTGATTTTTGTCATTACCGGCGACCACAGCCTGAATATATCGTATAACAATCCGCTCAACGCTTATCATGTGCCGCTGATAATTTGGTCGCCATTATTGAAAGAAACCCAGCATTTCTATTCCGTCGTCTCTCATAACGACATAACGCCTTCATTGACAACATTGTTAAAAGAGAACTTCGAACTCAATACTCCTAAAAATATTCATTGGGTATCAGATGGTTTAGACACTGCAGTCAGTTTCAGAAGCAATCTGAAGACCTACTTTATTGCGCCTTCTAACCAAACGACAAATTGTCTTTACGACAGCATTTTCTACATCGAGAAAGATGGAGAAGACTTCTTATATTTAGTTCAAGATGGATTGCAGTTGGAGAAAATAAGAAACGATAGTCTTCTAAACTTGATGAAAGAAAGAATGAGTATGATGTTATATATTGATAATTATACATATACAAATAATAAATTAACACAAACTCCAATCATTCAGCCTAAGAATTACGAGTTGCTCGAGTCAATTACAATTGATTCTGTGATTTGCAGAACTGGAGAAGAGAAGCCAAGCATCGTAGCACCTCCGATAGTGGATTTATATTCAACGACTATAGCAGCTAAATACTCTGAAATAAAGGTGGTTATAACGGCAGACATGAAATATACAGCCGACATAACATACGACAAATTCATACTACTTGCCATAAAATCGTCTAATGCTATCTGGATGCCGGAAGTGATTTCCAAGAATATAAATGAGAAAAATTACAAGCCAGAACAATGGTGCAGTGTTAACGCTACGAAGATTCTTAAAACAAAAAATAAGAAAAAAGACTCAGAGATAAAAATATACCTGCGACCATCTGAGCATGACCATATGTGGAATCCAGAACATAGTGTATTGTTAAAAGATATTAACATAAAAATCTTTGGAGTCAAATAAAAATTATATGAAGAAATATTTAGAATCAATAAAATCATTTTTACCAATAGCAATATGTTTTATTGTTGTCATGTTCTGTGTAAAATGCTTTGAACTTTTTACGTCAGATTCTGTATCAATAAGTCATATTTTGGAAATGATTTTTAGCAATCTTGTCGCCTCTTTGGTTTTAAGTTTTTTTGTCTTAATAGTTTTTAACATAATTTCTATTTACTCAAAGAAAGTCGCTATTTATACATCTTCCGTTCTTTTTGCGATAATTGTCATTTCAGAAATTGGGCTGATTTTCTATCATAATTCAACGGGACTTATGATGGGTCGCGAATTGATAGAAAGACCGTTTTGGGAAACATTTGTCACGATAAAAAGCGTGCTGCACTTCTGGATGATAGCAGCAGCGATTCTGTTTGTTATTGGATTTGTTTTAATAAATGTTGCAGTCTCTCAAAGTTCAAGGTTAAATGCTCAAAGTCTAAATATGATAATGCTTATATTAATGTTGGTTTCCATTCCTTTATTTATCATCATTAAACCGAATCAGAATGAAAATGCAGTTAACAAGATATGGTATTGTTTCCATTCTTGTTTCTTAGAAAAATACGATGATGTAGATTTTAGGGCAGCGAATAAGAAGATTGAAAAATTTAAGAAGTTGTTTCCCGAGAGAGGATTCGTTGATAATGAATATCCTTTAGAGAGAGTTGACACTATAGCTAATGTACTTGGCAAATATTTCAAAAACTCTGAGAGTAAACCGAATATTGTTTTTATCGTTGTTGAATCTTTAGGTGCAGATATTTTTGGCATTAACGAATACGGATATACTTTCACTCCGTTCTTAGATTCTTTGTCGAAGCATTCTCTGTTATGGAGTAATTGTATATCAACAACCTCGCGCAGTTTTGGCGTTGTGCCTGCCATCACAGGCTCCGTCCCACATGGTCCTAGAGGATTTCAGTTTGGAAATATGCCAGATCATAATTCTTTATATAGCGTGTTGAAAGACAACAACTATGAGACTAGTGCCTTTTACGCCGGCGATTTCTCTTTCGATAAAGTCTATGATTATCTGATAGCACAGAAAATAGATTTTATGTCGCCATTTTATGAAGATTCAAAGAAGAAAGAAAATAAAAAATACGATTTTACTTATTGGGGTTACCAAGATAAGGTGATGTTTGATAAGAGCGCGGAAATAATAAGTCGGCGTGATAAAGAGAAATCATATTTCGATTTATTGATAACTATTTCTCAACATGATAACAGACTGAAACTTAATGATAAGAAGAAAATTGATTCTTACTACAAGAAAGTCTCGGATATTATATCCACTTTGCCTGAGACTGAACGAGTAAGCAAAAAAGAAATCAGTGGTCATCTTGCTTCCATGCTTTATGGTGATGACGCGATAAGAGATTTTGTTAAGAAATATTCAGAATTACATCAAGACGGAAATTATATTTTTGTCATCACTGGTGACCATAGTTTGAATTTAAATCCAGAAAATCCTTTGGATGCTTATCATGGCCTTTGATTATATGGTCGCCGATGCTGACAGAGAGCGCTCGTTTTGACGCTGTAGTTTCTCACAATGATATAGTGCCGTCTTTGAATGCATTACTTCGCGACAACTTTGGTTTAAAAACGCCGTCTTACATCAGTTGGATGGGCAACGGACTCGACACTTCAAGTGTATTTCGTTGTGACTTAGAGACCTGTTTCCTATTATATACAAGGACAATATTCGATGGTATCTTCGACAATTACTATTATACCGTAGCTAACGGAGAAAAGAAAGCATTTTTAATAAAGGAAAATCTCACAGTGGAAGAAATAGATGATAAAGATATAATTGATGATATTAATGAGAAATTCAGGATTTTCGCTTTTGTAGATAATTATGCGTATAGCAATAACAAAGTGACGAAACATCCTATTCTTCAGCGCAATGCATACGACACGATTAAGGAATTTACTATCGATTCTATCTATTGCAAGTCGCTACCCGAGAAGCCGAGTATCGTTAAACCAGACGAGGTTGAGGTACTTTCAACAGCAATCGATTCGGGATATAACGAAGTGAAAATCATTATGACTGCTGATGTTATTTATACCAGCGGAGTATGGCAAGATAAGTTTATAAATCTCGGTGTTAAATATTCATACGGCGAAGACCGAAGTATCAACAGCTCTGATAATATCTCTAAAAGTTTTACCGATAGTTGGTATGACCAGAACAGATGGACCAAAATGGAATTTGTTAAAATTTTCTCTCTGCAACCGTCTGATAAAAATGAATTTGAGATTTATCTGAGACCAACACTCAAAGATTATCTCTGGGATCCAGAACACAGCATCCTGTTAAAGAATATTAACATTATGATATTAGCAAGTTAGATTGAATCTGAAAATTATTGAATTAAAATTTTCTCAATTTTCTAAAAAATGTCTGGAGTTGGATAGTCAACTAAAACGACTTTAACACTTTTATTGTTACATAATTCTTTTGTAAATTCCACGTTTTCAGGAGTGAAGTCTTTTGGCGTATCCCAGAAATGAATATTCTGTTCTGGAAAACTATCGCACAAAAAAGGATACATGCTATACTCGCAGCTTATTGCGTCAGGATTCAGTTCTTCTATCTGAGAACGAATCATCTTTGCCAAATAGACGGAATCTTTATGCTCTTTTCGTTTCCAATATTTTATGTTCTCGACCCACAGCAAAGTGCGGAATCCGTTTTCCTTTACAATCTTAAGAACTTTTAGGTTTTTACTTTCGACGAAAGCTTTTTCCTTAATTCCATATTTCGCATCCAAACAATTCAGAATTGTCATTGCCTGCTCTACATTTTTTTCCGATAGATTTTTGAAATCAATCCAATAATTCATCTTTTTTGGCTTTTTAATAACAGACAACCATTCGTTTAGAGTCAGGTCTTTGGAAGTATCGGCGACGACACGTCCCACATAAATATCGTTTTTTTCTTGAGAATAAATCACATCGACCTCAAGTCCGTCGAAGATGTCTTCATATTTCTGGGCATCGTCTTTTGAATAAACGCCATGTTTCCAGACTTTTGAGTCGGGATTATTATCAATGTTGTTACAAGATGACAAAGATATAAGTATCAGAAGAAGAAATAAGATTCTGTTCATGTCGTTGTGTTTAATAATCAATAGGATTTGGATAATCGACGAGAACAATTCTCACGTTCTCATTATAGCATATTTTTTTTGTAAACTCAATATTCTTAGGAGTATATTTCTTAGGAGTATCCCAAAAGTGAATTTTCTGTTCAGGGAAGCTGTCGCACAGAATTGGGAACATATCCGAGATACAGCTTATAGCATCCGGATTGACATTATTTATGCACTCGCGAATATTGTTCATCACAGCGATTGTGTCGTGCAAAGTTTTGTATTCTTTGTAAGAAAGACTTGTTACCCAAAGCATTGTGAAATATCCGTTTTCTTTCGCAGTCTTCAATGCCTTCTGACTATAGCTTTCAATGAACAACTTTTCCTTGATTTTATGTTTTTCCACTATTATGTTTAACGCTTGAATCGCCTGTTCTGCGTTCTTTCCATCAAGATGTTTGAAATCAAGCCAATAACATAAATGTCTTTTCTTGAAGAAGGTATGTAAACTAAATTTTTTGTATTGTTTCATTGATGAGAGAAAATCATCGAATCTAAGATTGTTGACGCTGTCAGCATAAGAATGACCGACATAAATATCGTTTCTTTTAGGATGATAGAAAATATCAACTTCTATTCCGTCGAAGTTTTCTATTGCTTCTTTCAATTCTTCAATACTATTGACACGATGTTTCCAGACTTTTGAGTCAGGATATTGAAAACCAACGTTATCTTCTTTTTTATCACATGAAAACAAAGCGATAATTATCAGCGATGATATTAAAAATTTTCTCATAATTTTGATGAATATATTTTTGCAAAAGTATTATTTTTCACGATAAAATAGATATATTGGCAAATAAAATCATCAAAACAAACAACCTCTATTCTATTACTATCTCATACACTTTTCCTTCGATGTCGGTCTTGTTGTATGGAATCAAGCCTTGTTCAAAGACCATCGGAGGCCACCATTCGGAATAGTGATATTCTTGAGTTACAATACACAACATCTGGTTGTTAGGAATAGAAGTATATTCGTCGTTCATATAACCAACCACGGTCATATTCTCAGGTGAAGGTCCGAGACGCCAGATAATCTCATTCGGACGCCACTCTATCTCGTAGTAATAATAATCTTCCTTAAAAACATCGTTGCTTATTGGTGATTTTATTGTCAAGGCCTTGTATAGTTTTGTCCAACGCATCGCGTCATACGTCTTCTCAAGATATTTGATGTGATTCAAACCGTCGTCAAAATTCTTAGGTTCTGGTGTTGCCAAATCCCAATTGGTGCAACAATACATTATCTCGTTGTCATACTTTGGATTTTCCTCCTTTAGATGACTGTCGGATTTATAATATGTTTTGGGCCAATAACGTGAGGTTTTAACTATTTCAATATCAATCTCCGAATAATGATTCTCATGCGTGCGTTGTGGATTAGGAGAGTCATCGCTTTTAGGAATATAACCGCCTCCGGCAGTACTTTTTCTTCTGTAGTTCCACGAGTGATCGTCTTGATATATAAGCCAAAAGGCGTATGTCAATCCGTTCCAGATATTTTCTTCGTTGAGCATGACAGGGAATTTTATCTTGCCACGATATTTGCCGTAAGTAAAACCAACTCTTGTTATAACACCTGTCGATTCTTTTCTCAAATCATCGTAATTGTCGTTGCCAGGATTTATCAATGAGATACTGTTGTCGTCGTTGAGTTTTACCGTACTTCCAAGACAATCAGTTACAACGGGATAATTGTATTGAAGACTTGCGCTGTCGTATTTTGTTTTCGATTCCTCATATTCCTTCATGCTGTAAGGATCTTCATCGGAAACGACATCTTTGATAAGAGGAATATTTCTCAAAGTATATTGCTTGCTGATAGAACTTAAAAACTGTTCGTACAGAGCCGAAGAATACATCTCGTCGGAATTGCTGCATTTTGGATTGGAATTGTCGATGGAATAATTTTTTGTTTTAACGATAGTCTCGTCTAAGAAGATTCCCTGCTCAGGAGTGATAACAGCGCGTGTTTTCAATATCTTATTACTTACAATTACGTTAACATTCTCATTATTGATATTTGAAAAATAATAATAAGGATTGACAAATTCTCCATCTTCGTTGGTTAGGGAAATGTTTTTGATATAATCGGGGATGTTGTTCAATTCGTCTTCTGTGCAGATTACTAACATAAAAGAATAGCAGCCCACTCTCGGATTCCTCTTGAATCTGTTGTTAATGTCGCCGTGATTTTTCTTGTCGTCAATCATCCATAAGGCATCAAGGAATAGTTGTTCATCTAAGGTATTTTCGTTCTCAATAGCTTTTTTCTTGATAGATTCCAACCAGGCGGGAGTGTTGTAAACAGCTTCAATAATTTTGTTGATAGCTCGTTGTGAGAAGTTATTCTTTGTCGGGTCGCCGCCATAATATTTTTTCTCGTCGCGTGGATTACCTACAATTCTGAACGAATCGCTTACCAAACCATCTTCCTCAATCTTTTTAAATCCAAGAGAAACATCTTCCCAACTGCCATAGAAATTCTCGTTGTTCAAAGGATTGTCGTTCTCGAATTTATATGATTCGTTCTGATAAAATATCTTGTAATATAAATCTTTCTTTCCTTCAAAAGTAAAGATAAATTCTCCTCCATTACATTGATTTATAGAAGGCATCACAATGCCATTGTTGACGACATCTTTCAAATCCATATCGAGATAGACGGTGTCGGTATCAGGGAAATTCGACATTGGGTTGAAACAAATATCGATATTATTAACGTTTCTACAAGATAACATCAAAGCAGAAAAAACAACGATAAAAAATAACTTTTTCATGAACACAATTTTACGCAAATATATGCTATTTATTAATATAAATAATTGTAAATTTGCAGCATTATGAAAGAAAATCTTACATATACGATTCTGTTTGCGATATTGATGTTGTTTCTTTTTCTGCCTATAATTCAAGATGAGACAGCGTTGATAAAAGTGAAGCCTTTGAATGGTGTTAATGTGAAATCTGAGAAAGTGAATCTGAACATGGAGAATTTTTCTTCGGGAAAATATCAGTCACATTTAGAGACATTTATATCGGAGAACTTCGGGCTGAGAGAACCTCTTATCAGGATTTATAATCAATATCTATGGTCTTTTTTTAGAAAATCATATTGTAAGAATGTAGTGATTGGAAAAGACGATTGGCTTTACAACGAGAAGTCGGTGAAGGATCATTATGAAGGCTTGACTTTGGAATATGCCGACAATGAGGAAGAATTAAAAAATAAGCTCGATAAAGATGTTAAAAGATTAAAGAAACTGCAAACTCTTTTGAAAGAAAGAGGCACCGACATTTTTGTTCTGATGCTTCCGTCGAAAGATTTGATCTATCCTGAGTATCTTCCTAAGAATGTCAACTATGACAATAAAAATACGATACGTCCCATCGATTATTTCTCAGAGGCTTTCGTTCAACATGAAATCAACTTTTTCAATGTTTCCGATTATTTTAAGTCGATAAAAGATTCTGTGGATTTTGACTTATTTCCTAAAAATGGAATGCATTGGTCGAACATAGCATGCGCCTACATTTCCGATTCCATAATACGTTATATGGAACATCTCAGCGGTGACAATTATCCCAATATAAGATTGAGTGAAAGTTACGAAGCCGATTCCAAGAAACCTGACGACGATATGGAGGACCTGCTGAATCTTACATTCCCAATAAGACACGTTGAAAATAAATATGCCGATGTGAGTGTCATCGCCGATGATTCGGTAAAGAAACCGAATCTTATTGTGATGGGCGATTCTTTCTTTTGGAATATGACGCACTCTCTTCCCATGGATGAAATTTTCAATACTTATTATTATTGGTATTATTTCAATACTATCTATTTTGATTCTGAACATAACAATGTCGAGGAGATAAATCTCGTCAAGGAGTTGGATAAGGCTGATGTGGTGATGATTTCGTTGAGTGCGACGCAGCTTTACGACATAAATCACGATTTTATCTCGCAGGCTCTTATTCAGCTGTCGCTCAATGATGATAAGGTCATAGATGAGGTCTTGGACGGGATAAAACAAAGGATGAGAAACGATGAGAATTGGTATAATAGTCTTCTTAAAAAAGCTAAAGAAAAAGGTGTTACCATCGAGCAGGTGATGACGGAAGATGCCATTTATATCGTAAATCAGGAACCGGAAAAATATATATCAATATAAAAAAATGAAATGAAGATAACATCGAACTCCGGATTGATACTCGAGGGTGGAGGCATGAGAGGCGTCTTCACATGTGGTGTTTTGGATTGCTTCATGGATAATGAGATTCGTTTTCCATATTCCATAGGTGTGAGTGCCGGAGCGTGCAATGGACTTTCTTACGTGTCGCGACAGAGAGGCAGAGCAAAATTCAGTAACATCGACTTGCTCGAGAAATACAACTACATAGGAATAAAATATCTCATAACAAAAGGCAACATCATGGATTTTGATTTGTTGTTCGACACTTTCCCGAATGAGATAATTCCATACGATTATGAAGTATTGTCTAAGAGTGAGCAGCGTTTTGAGATGGTAACGACGAGTTGTAAGACTGGCGAGGCGTGTTATTTTGAAGAGAAAAATAATCCTGACAGAGTCATCGATATTGTTAAGGCGTCGAGCAGTTTACCTTTTGTATGTCCCATCTCATACGTCGATGGCGAGCCAATGTTGGATGGTGGCATTGCCGATTCTATACCGATAATGAGAGCGAGAGAATTGGGATTTGATAATAATGTCGTTGTTTTAACTCGCAACAAAGGATATAGGAAATCGGAGAGAGAAATGAAGATTGTGAATCTTTTTTATAGAAAATATCCTGCCTTACGTAGAGCTATCATGATGAGAAACAAGATTTACAACGAGCAGATTGAGATGGTGGAGAAGATGGAAGATGCCGGTGAGATTGTCGTTATCAGACCGGAGAGACCTATTGAAGTAGGAAGGATGGAACGCGACGCAAAAAAATTACTTGCTTTGTATGAAGAAGGATACGCTTTGGCAGAGCAGTGTTTGCGTTAAGGATTGACAAATTCCCTAAAAATAGGGATATCACCTTTTTAATTTTATAAATAACTTTGCTACGTAGGAAAATGTAAAGTGATGAAAGAAAACAATGATAAGAGAGTTAGTTTAGCGGAGATGGAGACCGGTACGAAGTGCGTGATTGTCAAGGTTAACGGACACGGAGGACTTCGTCATAGGCTGATGGAACTTGGTTTCGTGAAAGGCGAGACGGTGACCGTCATTAAGAACGCGCCTCTCATGGATCCGGTGGAATATCAGGTGCTTCAAGCTCATATCTCTCTACGTCGTAGCGAAGCCGACAAAATAGAAGTCGTAGCTTTAGATGATTTTAATATAAGTTCATCAGATTTTAACGGAACCATAAGCGACGACATTATTTCCGATGTCATCAAGGAGAAAACCAATAACATAACGGTGGCTTTGGTGGGCAATCCCAATGCCGGAAAGACTTCGTTCTTCAACCATGCTACCGGCTTACATGAGAAAGTAGGAAACTATGGCGGCGTCACCGTCGATTTGAAAGAAGGGCGCTTCTATCATAATGGATACACAATCAACCTCATCGACCTCCCAGGTACTTATTCTATCACCGAGTTTACTCCCGAAGAACGTTACGTCCGCGACTTCCTCACAAAGAATAATCCCGATGTGGTGCTTAACGTAGTCGATGCTTCCAACTTAGAACGCAACCTCTTCCTCACCACGCAACTCGTCGATATGAACGTGCGTATAGTGATGGCTCTTAACATGTTCGACGAGATGACTTCCAAAGGCGATAAATTAGATTACAAGTCGCTCGGAAAGATGATGGGATTTCCAATTGTACCGACGACAGCCGTCAAAGGAGTTGGAATTACGGAGGTTTTGGAGACAATAATCGATGTTTACGAAGAGAAGAAAAACCTCAACAAACACATACATATCAACTACGGACGCGACATTGAAGAAGCCATCGTCCCGATAAAGAAAAAAATAGAACTTAACAAAGACATTATCAATATCTATCCGGCTCGTTACATAGCAATCAACGCCTTAGAAAATTCACAATCAACGATAGAAGAGATTAAGAATCTGCCTAACGGAGAAGATATTATCATGTCGGCGGAAGAAAAACGTCAGGAGTTGGAACGAGACTATAACGAAGATGTCTATACACTCTTGACGAATGCGCGTTATGCTTTCATCAGAGGAGCTTTGAATGAGACGTTTAAGAAAAGCGAGAAGAAGATAAAGAATTACGCCTATCAAGCCGACGACCTCTTGACCAACAAATGGTTAGGTTTTCCTATATTGATATTTTTCTTATGGGTGATGTTTCAAACCACATTCACGATTGGAGCTTATCCTCAAGAATGGATTGAAGCCGGCGTGACATGGTTTGGTGATAAGGTGGCAGCGATGATGAACGACGGCATCTTGCGCGATTTGATAGTAGATGGTATTATTGCTGGAGTGGGCGGCGTGCTCGTATTTCTTCCTAACATATTGATATTGTTCCTATTTATATCTATCTTGGAAGACACCGGTTATATGGCGCGTGCTGCTTTCATCATGGATAGATTGATGCATAAGATTGGACTTCATGGAAAGTCGTTCATTCCATTTCTCATCGGATTCGGATGCTCTGTGCCTGCTATCATGGCGACACGAACATTAGAAAATCGCAAAGACAGAATAGTGACCGCGTTAGTCTTACCCTTCATGTCATGTTCCGCCCGACTTCCCGTATATCTGCTTTTCGTGGCAGCATTCTTTCATAAAAATCAAGGACTTATATTGTTGAGTGTTTATCTCTTAGGTGCGATAATAGCAATATTGACAGCACTGTTGTTAAATAAAACAGCTTTCAAAGGATTGTCCGAACAATTTGTGATGGAGTTGCCGCCATATCGTATCCCGACGATGCGTAACACCTTGATACACATGTGGGACAAGAGCGTTCAATATCTTCAGAAGATGGCTACTGTCATTCTTGCAGCTTCAATAATAATTTGGGCTTTGGAATATTTCCCAAGAAACTCAAAGGAAGCTGAGATGATAGCTCAAGAGATAGAACTCGTTGAAAGCAACGACAATATCTCGCAAGAAGAAAAAGAAACTACCATTAAGGCTCTTGAATTACAACAAAATGCAACGTTGAGCGAGAACTCCTACATGGGACGATTAGGACATCTCATTGAGCCTGTCGTTGCTCCATGCGGCTTCGACTGGCGAATGGGAGTGAGTCTGATAACAGGAATCGCTGCTAAGGAAGTTGTCGTCTCAACTTTGGGAGTGTTGCTACAAGCCTCCGACGAAGGAGAAGGAACGACCTCATTGGAGGAGAAAGTCAAGACGCAGAAATGGACTTCCGGCAAGAAAAAAGGCGAGCCGCTCTTCACACCATTAGTCGCGTATGGATTTATGATATTCGTTTTAATATCAACGCCTTGCTTCGCTACTATCACAGCAGTGCGACGTGAGGTGGGATGGAAAGGAGTATTTTTCACTTTGTTCTACAACACAAGTGTCGCCTGGATTGTTTCGTTCCTGATTTATCAAATAGGAGGATTATTCTGATATGATACAGAACGTTATTGCATATATATTAATAGGTGTAGCGATAGGATATGCAATATATTCCGTTGTGAAGAAATTTAGAAGTAGCGACAAAGAAGATTGCAGCGATTGTAATTGTTGCGGTAAAAAATGTAAAAAAATATAATAATAGTAGAGACGTACCAATTACACCGATGAAAATAAACAATCTGTAATTGATGCGTCTAAAAGTTAAATAAGAATTAACAATGATCACATTCATAAACATGTTATGCCAGATGGCGCCATACCTCATCTTAGGTTTTTTAATGGCGGGCGTGCTTCACGTTTTTGTTCCATCAAACTTTTTTGAACGACATCTGTCGAAAGAAAATTTCAAGTCGGTATTGTTGGCGGCTTTGATAGGAGTTCCATTGCCCTTATGTTCATGCGGCGTCATCCCGACAGCAATCTCTTTAAGGAAAGACGGAGCCTCGCGTGGCGCGACAGTAGCTTTCATGATTTCCACACCTCAGATTGGCGTTGATTCCATCATCGCGACATATTCCATGATGGGACTGCCTTTTGCCATTGTGCGACCTTTGGCAGCTTTACTTACTTCAATAGCCGGCGGTGCTGTAACAACATGGTTTTCAAAAGATGAGATTATTGTAAGACAGAATTGTACTTGTGAATCGGAAGAGAAGAAACAAAATAAGTTTGTAGAATTTTTAAGATACAGCTTAGTCGATTTGGTACAGAACATAGGAAAATGGTTGGTAATAGGATTGATAATAGGAAGTCTCATCACCGTTTTAGTTCCTGATTCGTTTTTCACCGATTTAAATTTACCGTCGATAGTTACTATGTTGATAGTCTTGGCTATTGCGGTACCGATGTATGTATGTTCAACGGGCAGCATTCCTATTGCAGCAGCGTTGATAATGAAAGGCTTGTCGCCGGGAGCAGCTTTAGTTTTATTGATAGCAGGTCCTGGAGTCAGTGTCGCGTCTTTGTTGGTGGTTGGAAAATCTTTAGGAAGAAAGCAACTGATATTTTATTTAGGTTCTATAATTATTGGCTCTATTGCAGCCGGATTATTCATAGACTATTTATTGCCAAGGGAATGGTTTACAATAACATCATTATGCGAGAGCGGAAGTCACTGCGCTATGGAAGGTAGCGGATTGTCGGCATCATGGTTTGAGATAATATCGGGAATTGTTTTAGTTTTACTTTTAATAAATGCATTTATGTTAAAATTATTTAAGAAAGAAAAAGTCGCTGACGAGAATCAAGTCATTTATCGTATTGATGGAATGTCGTGCAATCATTGTAAGAACTCTGTCGAGAAAGCCATCAGAGGAATAGAAGGCGTTGAAGAAGTGGAAGTTATCTTAGGAAAGAAAGAAGCCGTAGTGACAGGTACTCCGAATGACGACACTGTTAAGAAGGTTGTTGAAGAATTAGGATTTGAGTTTAAGGGAAGGAAATAAGATTATTTTGGAGAAGCGCGAAAGAATATTATCGCTCGATGTACTTCGAGGCGCTGACTTATTTCTATTGGTTGGATTACAACCTGTACTTCTGAAGATTCTTTATGCTCTTGATATAGAGTTTTTAAATAATACTTTGTTGTATCAGTTGGATCACGCACCTTGGGAAGGATTCCAATTGTGGGATTTAGTCATGCCGTTGTTTTTGTTTATGTCGGGCGTGACAATGCCTTTTTCACTTCCCAAATATTTAGAACTTAATGGAAATAAAGCACTTTGGCGACGCGTCATAAAAAGATTCGTCGTGCTTTATGTCTTAGGAATATTCGTTCAAGGTAATATCCTCGCTTTAGATCCTAATGCTGTCTATTTATATTCTAACACCCTGCAAGCCATTGCCGTAGGTTATTTACTTACCGTACCTATCACAATATATCTAAAAAGAAATTGGCAGATAGTATCGATAATATCTTTACTTATAATATACACAATACCAATGACTTTATTCGGTGATTGGTCGCCTCAAGGCAACTTCGGTTGTTTGCTCGACAAACTCGTTTTAGGTCGGTTTCGTGATATGACGACAATCGGTGCTAATGGCGAGATTATCTTTTGTTCATGGTTCGATTATACATACGTATGGAGTAGTCTTACCTTCTGCTGTACAGTCGCGATGGGAAGTCTCGCCGGTTCGTTGATAAAAGATAGTAAAGATGGTAATAAAACAAGCTGCATACTATTAATGTTAGGTATGATCTTAGTCGTTGTTGGACTTGTATGGGGACAATTTCAACCGATAATCAAACGACTTTGGACGGGAAGTATGACCGTTTTCAGCGGAGGATTATGTTTCATCTTACTCGCAGCATTCTACTGGTGGATAGATGTTAAAGGTAATAATAAAAAGGTGGGTTGGTTACAAGTTTATGGATGTAATGCTATTGTCGCATATATTTTAGGAGAGAAGATAAATTTTCGAAGCATCCCCAATTCCATCTTTTATGGTTTAGAACAATATGTCGGTGATGCCTGGTATGAGGTAATTCTCACATTTTCAAACTATTTTATTATTTTTATCATTTTAAAGATTCTTTATAGGAGTAAGATTTTTGTTAAAATATGATTCTATAAATCCTCTTAAAAATATCTTAAAAAGTTCGAAATTATTTCGTACCTTTGCAACCCTAAAATGTAATCTTACATATTGACATGAATAACGAAGGAAACAAAGGCAAACGTCAACGTATTGTCACAAGAAAGACTGCCGGTGTGCGTAGATTTAGTGAAGAGAGATTAGAGCAGTTTGAGAGAGAACAGGCTTCTCGCCGCGATGGCGATAATGAAAGACCAAGAAAGAGCTTCAGACCAGGAAGAGACGACGACAGAAAAGAGTCGAACTTCGGCGACAGAAGCAGGAAATTTGGCGACAGACCTGTTAAAGAAAGAAGATTTGAACGCGATGAGAATCGCAGTTTCAAAGGCTCCGATGAACGTCGTCCTAAGAGAAATTTCGACGAAGATCGTGACAACAACCCATACGGCAACCGCCGTAATGCAAGAGGCGCTGCTCGCAACGAGCGTAGCTTCGACAACAAAGGTCGTCGTGACGACAGACCAGAACGTAAAGATAATGAACGTCGTGGCGGTGGTTTCAAAAGAAGAGAGAAAGACCCTCTCTACGACAGACCAAAAGCTACCGGACAAATCCGTCTCAACAAGTATCTCGCCGACTCCGGCATTTGCTCACGTCGTGAAGCCGACGACCTCATCCTCGCTGGCGCAGTGTCAGTGAATGGAGTAGTGGTAACAGAGCTCGGAACAAAAGTAAATACCACCGACAAAGTGGTTTATGGAGGCGAAACACTCAACCGCGAGAAACTTCGCTATGTGCTTCTTAACAAACCTAAAGGCGTTATCACAACATCCGACGATCCATACGAACGTCATACCGTAATGGAGCTCGTAGAAGACGCTTGCCACGAACGCATCTACCCTGTGGGAAGATTGGATAGAAACACAATAGGTCTCCTCCTCCTCACCAACGACGGCGACCTTGCTAAGACTCTCACTCACCCAAGTCACGAAGTTAAGAAACTTTATCACGCTACCTTGGATAAGCCTCTTACCAAAAACGACTTGGCTAAGATTAGAGAAGGTCTCATCCTCGAAGATGGTCCTATTGAAGTTGATGCTATCGATTGGGTTGTCGATGACCCGACAAAACGCGAGGTAGGAGTAGAGATTCATTCAGGACGTAACCATATCGTCCGTCGTATCTTCGAAAGCCTCGGTTACGAAGTGGTGAAACTTGACAGAGTGATGTTCGCAGGACTCACCAAACAAAACCTCCCACGTGGTCACTGGAGATTCCTCACACCATCAGAAATAAGCATTCTTAAGAGAATAAAATAAAAAATAAAAACGCCTCGATCAATTGATTGAGGCGTTCTTTTTATCGGACACATCCGAGGTGTCCTTACAAATTAAAATTGATTACTTAGAAAGTTCTCCTTGATATACCATTGAGAAATAAAGCGGAGCACGGTCTTTATAAGCCTCGCCTGAGATGGTAATAGAATAGACATTGTCGGTTTCAGCTTTGCTTATCGCCAATGTTCCTGTCACATCGTAATCTTTGTCAGAACTATAGAAATCGATTTCGCCAGTGTATCTTCCTTCACGAGCAAGTTCATAAACACCGACAGCAAGTTCTTTCTCGCCTTTAAGTTCAATAGATAATGATAAGTCGTTGCAATAGAATGTTATATCGACCTCACTTTCATGGTTTTCAACAGTGCATAATGCAGAGGTGATATTATACATATCATCTCCGAGTACGATTGAGTTCCCTTCGTTTTCTGGTGCAGAATCATTCTGATTGCAGCTCGTTAGTGTCATGCTGATGGATAGAAATAAAAGTTCTATCAAATAAAATGTTTTTTTCATATAATAATTGCTATTTAGATTTAGAACTACTAACGAGAAAATTATTGTTGTAGTATGTATGATGAAAAAAACGTATATAGGATAATGATATGACTGAAACTAACGCGGAGAGAATAATGATTATTAGGTGAGAAAATGGAAATAAGGAACGAGGACGATAACGATAACGTTGTGCATGTGAGATGAGTTCTTCTTAAGAGATAATAATTGTTACAAATAATAGAGATTGTCAATAGTATGAAAAATTAATTTAAAAAATCATAAAAATTTTAACTTACGTATTAGTTTCTCATAGTTAGATTTATCTTTTAGGAAAAAACAAGCAGATTGTTAAACCATAATAATATAGTTACGATAATTATTCAACATCCACAGTTTAATGTTTTATAAATAAATAATAAAGATTGACATAGACTTTGTAAGAAAAAATGTAAATCTGCCAACAGATAATATGGCAATTATTTCCATATTATTATATTTTTGTCTCAAATGAAGTATATCATATCAATCCACGTTGTTAAAATTATGAATGCAATAATAAACAGAATCAAAGAAAATAATAAGGTTATAATCGTTGATAATCAGAATGGTATAGGAACGACAGCAAATTGTATGACAACATTATGTAATGTTCTGTCGTTCCCATTTTTCTACCATCGTAGATTGAATGTTTTTTAACTCTAGAATTCTAGAGTTTTTTTAGAACCTCAAAACCTTCAGAACTTCAAAACTTATAGACTTATAGACGTATCAATGACATATTGTTCAATATTATAGGTGTCATTGGTGAGTCTTTACCTATAGGGAAATGTTAATAAATATTAACTTGTTGATATAAAATATTTTATATAATTTTGCAGAAGAAATCAAAAACTTAGTTTATGGAGAATGAACTTTACAATAATAAATATAGGATACCTTCTGCAAGAGCATATTGGCATGATTATAATGAAGGAACATATCACGTCACCATTTGCACAGATAAGAGAGAACATTTCTTTGGAGAAATTCGCGGCGACAAGATGATTCTGTCGAGACTTGGGATGCAGGCGACAAAATCTTTAAATGAACTTAATGCAAAATATAACGATGCGTCTGTATTGTCATTTGTTGTGATGCCAATCATATTCATTTAATAATTGTTGTACGAAACGATAATTCCAAAAGAATAAGAAAAGAAGCAAAACATAATATCTATTTTAACGAGAAAATGAGTATAATAGCGAATAAACGAGGTCGTTTGTCTCTCATAATATCGAAATACAAATCCTCTCTCACTAGATATGCTCAAAAAAATGATATATATTTTGCATGGCAGTCAAGATTCTATGATACTATCATAAAAGATTATAAGGAACTTGAAAATGTAGATAATTACATCAAGAATAATATCCGAAATTGGAGGGATGATGATTATTATTCAAAAATTTCGACACATCCTCCAGTAGAGACGTATCAATGATATGGGCCTATATTACTGTGTAAAAATTCCTTAAAATATTTTCCCATATCATTGCTGCGTCTCCAAACGATATGGGATTATGTTATTGTAAAAAAACGCCTTATCTTGAGACGCAGCAATTACATTTTGTTTATTTTTCATTGGTGTAATTGATACGTCTCTACATTAAATCCCCTCCAGCAGAGACGTATCAATGATATGGGCCTATATTACTGTATAAAAATTCCTTAAAATATTTTCCCATATCATTGCTGCGTCTCCAAACGATATGGGATTATGTTATTGTAAAAAAACGCCTTATCTTGAGACGCAGCAATTACATCTTGTTTATTTATCATAGGTGTAATTGATACGTCTCTACCTTAAAAAAATTCTCTTAATTTTTTTTAACATTTATTAAAAAAATATCGTACCTTTGCCGCGATTTTTTAAGAAACTATTTTATTTCTGATTTACAACTACATAAACCACTACCAAACACTGACTTTCTCAGCTATTTTCCCGTATTTTTATTTCGTTGTTTTGATTATTTATTGAAATTAATATTAACAAATCTTAAAAAAAATTAAACTATTTATGAAGAGAAAATTTATCTTTTTAATGATGCTCCTAACCATAATAGGGGGGGGTAAAATTCAACGTGCTTAACGCACAACACAATTGTTCTGTGGATCTTATTCTGAATGATTCTTGGGGCGACGGATGGAATGGTAATAAACTTACTATAGGATACGGTCAGACCTCAAATGACTACACTTTAGAAAATGGAAGCACAACTACTTTTAATTTGCAAATCCCAACAGGTTCTGAAGTTACTGTTAAATACATAAGTGGAGGTACTTACTCTTATCCAAGTGAAAATTCGTATATAGTTCAGTATAGTGGAGGGGATGTTATTCTTAACGTAAGTAATTTAACAATATCAGGTCGTACTGATGTAATAAATGTAAATTGCGAAGCTTTACCACCATCAACTCCTGTGCTAACTGGCGAAACAACAGGCGAATCAACAATTGCTTTGTCGTGGAATGATGTAGGAGCAGATACTTATACCATATATGATGGTGAAGATATTGTCGCTTATAATATAACATCAACAAATTATATAGTAGAAAATTTAAATCCAAATACTCAGTATTGCTTTACGGTTACAGCTACAAATATTGTTGACGAATCAGAATATTCAAATGAATTATGCGCAACAACATTTAAGGAAGGTTCAACACTTGTTACAATTGGTGAAGGTGCTAATACAACTCCGTATGCACCAATATATAATTATTATAGTAGCAATTCTATTTCACAAACTATTTACACATCAGCAGAACTTGGTAATGCTGGTATTATAAAAACCATTTCATTCTGCCCGTCATATGCGGATAATACACGTAATATCTCAATATATTTGAAAAATGTTAATAGAAACCATTTCTATGACATAGAATCTTCAAGTAAAAAATGGGAAGATTTGGATGGTGCAGTATGTGTCTTTAGTGGAAGCTTGCGATTCGCAGCGGATGTTTGGACTACTATATCATTACAGAGTGATTTTCTATACGAAGGCTCTAATTTATTGGTTTGCGTAATTGACAACACAAATAGTAGTGCTGGAAGTAATGGCAATTATTTCTATTGTGATGTATGTGGAACTACTGAAGCAACAGATATCCGTGCAATTTATAAAGGAAACACATCACAAATTGACTATCTTAACCTACCACAAGGACCATCAGCACTTTATTCTAGTAATTCATATTTAATTCCTCAGGTTAGATTCTTAAAAGAACCAGCAGCAGCCAGCCTCGAAGTCTCTGAAACTTCTATCGATCTCGGCAATGTAAGAATGGGTAACAATTTCTTTACAGAAAAACCTTTCGCTTCTAAAGATGTTACAGTTAAAGTTACTTCTACAAAGGTTACAAGCGTAACATGCGATAATACCTTCTTTACAATTAGCAATGTTCCTACAGGTGATGCTTTGGGAAAAACTTTCACTTTCAATGTAGGTTACAATAAAGAAGCTGACGTAACAGAACCTCAAACCGGTAATATCACAATTGCATGGCAAGATGGCGAAAATATTACAATTCCTGTTACAGCTACTCCTTACACAGCTACAGCACCAGATGCTATAGAAGCTTTTGAAACAGTTGAATTTGATGAAAACAACGCTTATACAAATACTCCAGATTTCGCAAACTTACACGACGACTATAAACTCCCAGGTGAAGAAGTAGAAGAAGGTAGTATAGGCAACACTCCTGACGCTGTCTATAAATTTGAATTAACAGAAGACGCAACTATTTCTGCAAGCATAACAGGTGATGGCATCAACAATAGCTACCTCGCTATCTATTCTGAAGATTTCGGCGAAAAAGACGGTCCTTCTTCTGATAATAACAATCCAGGTGTTCAAAGTGGTCAAGGTGGTGGTTCTTCTGCTCCAACAACATTCGGTCCTTATACATTTACAACAGATGGAACAGACTTAACTAATAACTTTAATAGTAGTGGTTGGGTTCATCACGCATATGGTCATGACTACATATACACATCCACAGCTGGTTCATACATTTTAACAAAAATCCCATTCCAAATCACTAACAATTCTGTTTTATCTTTCGCAGCAAAGAATGTGTATGCTTCCGGTACAGAATACTATAATGTTTTTATATCTACCGATGATGTTTACGGAAATGCAGATGATATTATAGTAAAAACAGGATCTACTACTTCTACAACAAATGAATCAATACCTTTAGGAAATTATTCAGGAAATGAATATTACATCGGTATTTCATACACAACGAAATATAACATGGTTGGTGTTGACGAACTCGCTCTTACCGGTGGTGATAACCAATCACAAGCTATTTCTACAATAGATGGCGTTCAATATGCTGCAGGTACTTATTATTTAGTTGCAGCAGCTGATAAGGCTTTCACAGTTAACCTCTCTACAGCTTCAGTTCCTGCTCCGGCAGACTTCGCTCTCACAGCTCCAGAAAATGACGCTACAGGACAAGACAACCCTAAACTCACTTGGGAAACTGCTCAATATGCTTTATCATATAATGTATATATCGGAACAAGCGAAGATCTTACAAATGTTCAACCTATAGAAGTTACAACAAATTCTTACCAAACAGAAGGCTTACAAAACAACACAAAATACTACTGGACAGTAGAAGCTGTTAACGCTAAAGGTACAACAGCAACAACAAGCGGAACATGGTCGTTCGTAACAACATTAGACGTTCCTCAAATAACCGTAACATCTGAAAACCATATCGCTGGCGGTGATATTTCTCTCTCATGGAATGAAATAGAAGGTGCTAAATATAATGTATATGTTGGCGATAATTGCGATAATGCTACACCAATCACTGCTACAGAATATACTATAAGCAAAGTAGATTATAGTAAAGAAGGATTGAATATCACAGTAACAGCTGTTTATGAAGGCTTAGGCGAATCTGAGAAATCTGCAGCTGTCAATGTTAAGGTTACAGGTTATGGCACAATATCGCTTAATGTTAATGGCGGAATCTCAAACGTTAACTACACCATCAATGGAACAGACGAATCTGGCAATGCAGTAGAAGAAATTACAGGTACTACAGACGAATATGGAATGGCAACTGTAAGAGTTCTTGTTGGTACATATACAGTAACAGTTTCTAAGTTTGACTATAAAGATGCAACAATGGAAAATGTTGTTGTAGAGTATAATAAAACAATAGAGAAAAGTATTGAGATGACACAAAATCCTGCTGCTTCATTTGCAGTAACAGCAGTTGACAATGCCACTACAGCCAATGTTTCTTGGACAACAGACGAATATACAACATTCAACGTCTATAGAAGAAATGTTAAAACTGACGAAGTTGAAAAGATTGCTTCAAATGTTTATTACAAACAATATCAAGATGCAGCCTGGAATGAATTTGCAGTAGGCGATGAATATGAATATGGTGTTTCAACATACGTTGAAGAAGATGCTGTATTGATGAATGAAGGATTTGAACACGAAGGTACTTTCCCAGCAGGATGGAATACGCAACAACCGAATTATACTTACTATTGGCAATTAATAAGCAATTATATTTATATCAATGGCAGCTACCATTACCCTTATGAAGGTAGTTATGGAATGGTAATGAAAGGTAATGGCGGATATGAATACACTTCAGGAAATTATTTATATTTAATTACTCCAGAAATAGATCTGAGTAATTATGTGTTCCCTTCATTGAGTTTTTACTATCGCAACTATACTGCACAGAGTTATGTTAATAGATTGTATATTAAAGTTAAGACAGAAACTTCGGGTTGGGAAGATGTTATAACTATTTCTAATGCCACTACTAATTATGAAAAGATGACTGTAACTGACGCATTACAGAAATATTCAGGTCAAAAAATTCAAATAGCATTCGTTGTACAAAGATATGGCGGACAAGCAACATTCCTCGATAATGTAGTCGTTACAGCAAAACAACAGCTAGAATCTCGCGTTAACTGGGCATCTCCAATTACAAAAGAAGCATGGGTTACATTTAATGGCACAGAAGATAACACATGGAGTGAAAAGAATGTATTAGTCGCTGCAGACCATACAATCAAGGGAGAAGTTACAGTTAATAAGTTAAGCATAAACGGCGGTACATTAACAGTCGCTAAAGATGCTAAACTTACAGTGAACGGAAAATTAACCAACGCTACATCTGCTAAATTCGTTATCGAAGACGGCGCTCAAGTATTCCAATCATCAGCAGATGTTAAAGCTACATTCAATATGGGTATCATAAATCCATCAGAATGGAGCAGTGAAAACAAAGACGGTTGGAACTTCGTTTCTTCTCCATTTACAAATGCTGGCTTATCACAATTCACAGCTGATTATTCAGGAAAGGGTTTAGACTTGTACAGATATAATGGTGTAGAAGAAGGTGCAGAATGGCGTAACTATAATGGTAACAATGCCGAGTTCGCATCAAACAACTTCGATTTAGGTTATGGTTATATGTTAGCTCATGAGACAAAAAAATCTGTTGCTCTCTTCGGTACTCTCAACAATGCATCAGAACATGAATGGGAAGTGTCATACACAGAAAACGCCGGCAATGGAGATTTAGCTAACTTCCACCTCGTTGGTAACCCATTCTCATTTAATATGGATATGAGCAAGCTCGCTCAAACAAATATGGTAGAAGGTTATGCAGTATTAAATACAGCTGGCAATGGCTACGAATATTTAACATCAGGTATTATCAATGTCGGTGATGCATTCTTCGTAAAGACAACAGGAGAGGATCCAACAATTTCTTACGGAGCTTCAAAGGGCGAAAGAGATAGAGGTGAAAAGGCACAAAGTATCAACCTCATCGCTACAGGTGCAGAAGGCAGCGATAACGTAATCATCAACTTGGCAGGCGCTGAAAAAGAAGGCTTCAACAAACTCCAAAACTTCAACGAAGCTATCGCTAACATCTTCGTGGCTGTGAACGACACTCGCTACGGTATCGCTAACTTCGACAAAGACGTGACAATGGTTAACGTGGCTTTCGAAGCAAAAGAAATGGGTAACTACACTATCGCAGCTCAACCACAAGGCAAGTTTAAGACTCTCGTCTTAGTTGACCGCTTCACAGGCATCGAGACAAATCTCTTAGTTGAAGACTATAACTTCACAGCAACAAGCAACGACGACTTCAACAGATTCATCGTTAAGTTAGAAGTCAACAGCCAAGAGCCAACAGCTAACAGCAACTTTGCATACGTATCGGGTGAAGATCTCATCCTCAATATCGAAGGTTCAGTACAGATAATCGACGTCATGGGTAGAGTAGTTTATGCAAACGATGTAACAAGCGACAATAACAGAATCAACGTAAGCGACTTTGAAAACGCAGCCTACGTGATAAGAGTTGTTAATGAAAATGGAGTTAAGACACAAAAGATAGTATTATAATAAGGCATAAAGGCATAAAGGGAGAAAGGACTAAAGTTACTTTACGCTTTTTAGACTTTCAGACTTTACACCTTTACATCTCTAACACTTTCAAAAAATAGAAAAAAATGAAAAAACACATAATAACATTAATTTTCGCATTAGGTTTAGGATTGAACCTCAGCGCACAAGGTGATGGCTTCTTCACATCAGATTATAGTGAATTCCGTACAACGACAGACGAGATGGGCGATATGCCTGCATTGTTTGGTCACGGACATGATACAAACCAATCAGCTCCAGTAGGTAGCGGCTTACTCATCCTCGGAGGCTTAGCATTGGCATACGGAATACGTAAGAAGAATTAACAATTGACAATGTACAATTGACAATTGAAAATTGTAGGGGCGTATTGCATACGCCCTTGTAGAGACGTACCAATTACACCGATGAAAATAAACAATGTGTAATTGATGCGTCTCTTTTTTTATATTACACCGATGAAAATAAACAATGTGTAATTGATGCGTCTCTTTTTTTATATTACACCGATAAAAACAAACAATGTGTAATTGATGCGTCTCTTTTTTATTTTAAATTCATATCTTTGCAAAAAATTGTTGACAGTTGTCTGTTGACCGTTGACCAAAGATATAAATTATGAGACCAAGATTTTTAAACCACATCATCAATCTTTTCTATCCGAAGGTTTGTCCTGCTTGCGGGAATCTCTTGTTGCAAGATGAAGATATTGTCTGTTTGTCGTGTCGTTATCTTTTGCCAAAGACGTATTATGAGAGAAATGCTGCCAATCCCTTGTCGCAGATTTTCTGGGGACAAGTCGATTTCAATGCTGTGACGGCGGAGTTTTTCTTTAGTAAGACGGGGAAGGTTCAGCATCTTCTGCATCAACTGAAATATCAGGGAAACAAAGACGCGGGATTTTTTCTCGGACAACAGATAGGCGAAAGCATAAGTAACGCCGAGCTTTTTCAGGACATCGATTTCATCGTGCCAATTCCCTTGCATCCCAAGAAAGAATTTCTTCGAGGCTACAACCAAAGTTTTGTGATAGCGCAGGGGATAGAAGACAAAACTAATATTCCTATCATTAAAGACGCTCTCAGGAGAAGAGTCTTCACCTCAACGCAGACAAAGAAATCGCGCGAGGAGAGAATGGAGAATGTCAAAGATATTTTTGAAGTCGTTGAGATGGAACGTCTTGAAGGGAAACATCTTCTCATAGTCGATGATGTCTTGACGACAGGAGCGACGATTATGGCTGCCGGAAAAAGCTTATCACCCATTCAAGACGTCAAGATAAGCGTGGCTACTGCGGCATGTACTTCAGCATAAGAAATAATGACGAGAACTATTGTTAATAAATCAAGAAATGTGTATTTTTGTTGTCTGTTAAATTATTAAATCAATGGGTTTATGAAGAAGTTTATCTTTTTATTATTCATGTTTGTCAGCCTTATTGCAGAAGCAAATTATTGGACACCTAACCCATATCAATATCAGAATAATATGACTGTTGTCGGTGTTATTTCTTTTAATGGAGTTGAACAACAATCCGACATGTTGGAGATAGGTGCGTTCTGTGAAGGTGAATGTCGTGGCAGTGTCATCACACAATATGAGGAAGTGTTTGACCGTAGCTATGCATTCCTCATGATTTATGGAGAATATAACGACAGCATCACATTCCGTTGCTACGATCATAATCGCAACATAGAGTTGGAGATGATTCCAGAATCGCATATTATGTTTCAATCTAATGCCATGATGGGTGGCGTAGCCGATCCTTTTGTTTTTTCATTTCAGTCGTATAAACATAATGTCAATATAGAACTCTCTCCGGAAGCAACAGCCACAATAATAGGTGGCGGAGAATATAATCAATACGATACCTGTTATGTCGAGATAACTCCAAATCAAGGTTTTCAATTTGATGCTCTTACCGAAAATGGCGACACCTTGACAACGCAACCTAATTATAGTTTTATCGTGATGTCTGATAGAAATCTTGTAGCTCATCTCTCCGAAATTCCTAATCCAAATTATTATCAAGTGTCGGCAGAAATCAACCCTGATGCTGCCGGAACAATCTCCGGACTTGGCGCTTATCAGGAAGGTGAGACCTGTAATTTGGAAATCGTTGCAAACGAAGGTTATGATTTTGTGGCACTCAAAGAAAATGGAGAAGTGGTGTCGGAGGAAAACACCTATAGTTTTATTGTGGAATCGGACAGACATTTCTTGGCTGAGTTCGCTTTGAAAGAATATGTCGTCACTTTGTCGGATAATGGCTTGACGATATATCCTAATCCAGCTTCCGATTTTATCAACATCAGAGGTCTTGAAAAAAAAGTTGACGCGACAATATATGAGCTTACGGGAACAGTTATATTGAAAAAAACACTATCATCGGAAGATAATATTATTGACGTTTCAAACATCCCTAATGGAACTTATATCATCACTATCGATAATAAAAATCAAAAGATAATAATAAACTAACAACTCTCAACTCTATAATCATGAAGTCGTTGCTGAAAGTCAAGAATCTGCATGTCTCGTTCTGTCGCGAGTCAAAATGGCAGGAGGCTGTTCTTGGTATCGACTTTGAAGTTTTTGAGGGAAAGACTCTTGGCGTTGTGGGAGAGTCGGGTTCGGGAAAGTCGGTGAGCAACTTGGCTGTGATGCAGCTTTTAGACCGACGCAAGTCGCGTGTAGAATCAGACGCGATAATCTTAGATGGTAACGACATCTCGCGTTATTCCGACGACGAGATGACCGACGTCCGCGGCAAGAAAATAGCTATGATTTTCCAAGAACCAATGACCTCGCTGAATCCTGTCTATAAATGCGGCTTTCAGGTGATGGAAGCGATTTCAGAACTCCAGAATTCCAAAACTCCAGAACCTCAAAAACATAAAGAAAAGGTCCTTGAACTTTTTCGTAAGGTGCTTCTTCCTAATCCGGAGCTTATCTTCGACAAATATCCTCACGAGCTTTCCGGCGGTCAGAAACAAAGGGTGATGATTGCGATGGCTTTGGTGTCGAATCCCAAGGTGCTTATCGCCGATGAGCCGACGACGGCATTAGATGTCACGGTTCAGAAAGAGATTCTCAAACTGCTCAGAGACCTTCAGCGCGAGAATGGCATGGGAATGATATTCATCACTCACGACCTCGGCGTGGTCTCGGAGATTGCCGACGACGTCATAGTGATGAACAAAGGCGTCGTGGTGGAGAAAGGAACGACAGCCGACATCTTGAACAATCCGCAGCATCCTTATACCAGAGGTCTCATCGCCTGTCGTCCTCCATTGTCATATCGCTTGGAACGACTTCCTGTCGTGAAAGAGTTCTTAGACGGAGTGTGGAGAGATGAGCAGCAGATAATGAATGAGTTGTTGGTGACGGATGAAGTCAGAGACAAATATCACAAAGAATTATATTCTAAGGAACCAATCTTAAAAGTTGAAAATCTGAAGACTTGGTATCCCATTCGTAAGGGCGTTTTTGGAAGAACCTGCGACTACGTAAAGTCTGTCGATGATGTGAGTTTCGAGGTATATCCTGGAGAGACGCTTGGTCTTGTAGGAGAATCGGGATGTGGCAAGACGACATTAGGACGCAGCGTCTTACGTTTGGTAGAGCCTACCTCTGGCAGCGTTTTTTTTGAAGGAAGAGATGTTGCTAAGATGAGCGTTGCCGAGTTGAGAGAATACAGGAAGTCGGCGCAGATAATATTTCAGGATCCGTATTCGTCACTGAATCCACGCGTTTCGATAGGCGAGGCGATAGCCGAGCCGATGATGGTTCACGGCATAGAGAAAGACGCGAAGAGAAGAAGAGACAGCGTCTGCCGTCTGTTGGAGGAGGTAGGTTTAGAAGCTGACTATTATCGTCGTTATCCACACGAGTTTTCTGGAGGTCAGAGGCAGCGTATCTGTATTGCACGCGCCCTCGCCTTAAACCCGAAACTGATAATATGCGACGAGTCGGTGTCGGCATTGGACGTGTCGGTGCAGGCACAGGTGTTAAACCTTCTTAACAGACTGAAAAAAGAGTTTCATTTCACATATATCTTTATCTCGCACGACCTCAGCGTGGTGCGATTCATGTCGGATAGGGTAGTGGTGATGTATAACGGAAAGATTCAGGAACTAAACGAAGCCGATGCGCTCTTTAATAATCCGCAGAACGACTACACCAAGAAACTCATCGCTGCGCTCCCTGGAAACAGAGACTTGCTGAAATAGCGTTACAACTCAGCTTAGCCTTCCTTCCAAAAATCAACGTTCTGTTATCGTCGATGTGACCTGCCGGGAAACCGAAGCATACTGGAATATTTTTATCACGAACTTTTTCCAAGATTATCTCTTCAGCTGTCATGCCGAAAGGGATGACGTTGTCGTGCATTTTTGTCAATCCGCCGACAATGAGACCTCTGATGCCGTTGAGAGTACCGGCGCGTTGTAGTGCCATCATCATTCTGTCGATGTGATAAAGATATTCGTCCAAGTCTTCCAAAAACAGAATCTTATCCTCGGTGTCGGGAAAGATGTCGGAGCCGAGCAGACTGTAAAGCACCGAGATATTACCTCCGACGACTTCGCCTTCAGCCTCGCCGCAGATATTCCTCTCGCATGATTCTATCTCATAACTTAATGATTCACCTTTTAAAATATCGAAGAGAGAGTCTAAAGATTCAGTAGTGTTGTCGGGAAAATTTATTGGCATCGTTGCATGAAGACTTTCTACACCAATGCTTTGAAGCTTGTTATGCAGAACTGTGACATCGCTGTAGCCGATGAGCCATTTGGGTCTTTGTATAAACCTGATGAAGTCTAATCGGTCGATAATACGCACTGTCCCGTAGCCGCCGCGTACACACATAATAGCCTCGATGTCGGGAGAATCTAAATAATATTGCATAGTGGCAGCGCGCTCTTCATCGCTTCCAGCAAACTGATTATCAGATAAGAAAAGACGCTCGTCATAAACAGGGACATATCCTTTGTCCTTAATAAATTCAATCGCAAAAATGATGTCGTCTAAAGTGACTTTCCTCGCAGGAGCCATCAAAGCAATCTTTGAACCCAACGATAATGATGAAGGTGTAATCATATCAATTTTTTATATTGCAAATTTATGAAAATACATCAAAAAATAATTCAATAATTATTGAAAATAACTTATATTTGCAAGTTCATTTTTAGATTATGAAAAGACATTTAGTGATATACTTATCTTTAATCATGTTGGGCTTTGTCTTCATGGCAAAGCTGGATGTCTCTTCATATTCTATCCTGTCAGATTTTGAGAATGATGAAGCCTCTTACATCATGGACAAAATGCAGAAGGACATAGAGTCGTGTTTCAACGCAGCAAACAGCAACAACACAACCTTGCCTAAATTACAAGACTCTCTGTCATCGCCTTCGTTCAGATTGTTGGCTTCTCAAAAAAAAACACAACAAAACCTCATAAACAACATCCTCCTAAAACGCTTCTCTTTAGAAGTACCAACCAAAAATTACAACACTAAATTCTCTTTTCCTTTGTCGTCAAAGGAAGATTTAATTGTGATAGTAAGACACCTGATTATTTAATTCATAATTTATAATTCATAATTTGGATTTAGTCCAAAGTCAGAGTCAGATTCTGAGTTAAAGTCTTATATTATTAACAATTAAATTAAAACAATCATGACAGACAATATTCAAAACGCACAAATAGAATTAATAGAAAAAAAATTTAACATCGGTTCATTATTAATAGGTTTAATCTGCATCGCTTTAGGCGGTTTCGCATTTGTTTATTCAAGAAATTTAGACGGCAATATGCTTTCATCATTGATGATTTTCGTCGGTATCATATTGGTCGCCGTCGCTCTTTTCTTCATTATCGCTAAATTAAACAACACTGTTTATACAAAGACAAAATCACCTATAGTGAAACGTCAGCTTTATTTCGACACGGCAGATTTCTACAACATCAAATCTGTAGTCGAAAACAACGATTTCAAATCTATCGAGAAATTTAACAGAGTCGATGAAGGTAACGTTCAACTTTACGTTCTTCATTCAAAAGACAAGAAGTTCGCAGCGTTGCAACTTTTGAAATACGAACCATTCGATTTCGTTCCACAAACAGAAATCAAAGTTCAAGAGTTCTAAAAAGTAGAGACGTCACAATGTGGCGTCTCTTTTTGTTCTGAATATAGAGCAGTTACATCACTTCCAAACTCCCTCACTTCATCACCTCAAAAAATCACGTTCCTAAGATACTTAGTTTCGAATTGACTATAATAACCATCTGTATAGTTAAGTATGTTTCCTTCTTTGTCGCTCCAATATAGATGACTGTATAATCATTAGACTCAATGGTCTTTCTCATAGTCTCGACCAATTTACCATCTTTTGCAGAATCGTTACCTCCACACGAAACAAGCGATAAGAAAAAAGTTTATAAGTTTTGAAGTTTTGAAGTGATGGAGTGATGAAGTATGGTAGAGACGTATCAATTACACCTTTGAAGATAAACAATCTGTAATTGCTGCGTCTCCGAATTACCGAGTTTTCTCAGATTTTAAATTTCTCAGATTTTAAAAAATCGTATCTTTGCCTAAAATAAATTATATCATGGAAAATTTCATAGAGTTATTAAAGCATAGACGCAGCTGTCGTCATTTCACAGGCGAAACCATTGACAAGGAATCTATTGAATATATTTTAAAAGCCGCTTTGATGTCGCCATCTGGACATCGTCTCATGCCGTGGGAGTTTATCGTTGTCGATGACAAGGAAGTTTTGAAGTCATTATCGGTGAGCAAGGCGGCTGGTGCAGCTCTTCTTGAGAATGCCGCTGCTGCCATCGTAGTCATTGCCGACACCACGAAGTCGGATGTGTGGGTTGAAGACTGTGCCATTGCGAGTATCAATATGCAGCTTGCAGCAGAAGACTTAGGTCTTGGCAGCTGCTGGGTGCAGATTCGTTTTCGCAAAGACGCAGAAGGTAAAGACGCCAACGACAATGTCAAGGCGCTGCTTAATATCCCTGAACAATATTACGTTCTTTCTATCGTCGCTTTAGGTCACAAAGAACGCGAAGCCAAACCATTCGACGAAAGCAAGCTTCAATGGGATAAGATTCACAGAGGAAGGTTTTAAAAACTCTAGAATTCTAAAATTTTAGAATTCTAGAATTTAGAAATAAAAAAAATAGACGCCACATTGTGACGTATATTTTTTTGAGGTACCAGACGGAGTCGAACCGCCGTACAAGGTTTTGCAGACCTCTGCCTAGCCACTCGGCCATGATACCTTTTGCGAGTGCAAAGATACAATATTTTTTTAAACTTCAAACATATTTTTTTAAATTTAACAAAATAAAAATAATGAAAAAATTCGAGAGACGCATCAATTACAAATCATTGATTTTTAAAGGTGTAATTGGTACGTCTCTACATTATCAATTGTTACTTGTCAATTCTAAAGAAACGAAGTTCATTTTTCCACCTAATGGAGGATTCATCTTTCTTATCTTCAATATCGCGTCTTTGACATCTGGAAATTGTTCTTTGATGGCGTTTAAGATACGACGTCCCACGTGTTCAAGAAGTTTCGATGGAATCATCATCTGCTCTTTAACAACGCGATATACCGCCGAATAATCAACGGTGTCGTCCAAATCGTCAGACGCTTCCGCCTTTGAAGTATCTACTTCCATCATCAGGTCGAGACTGAACCAAGTGCCTATCTTCTGTTCTTCCTCGAAGTGACCATGATAGGCATAAAACTCCATATTTTCTATCGTAATCTTTGACATATTTTCCAGTTTAAAGTTTAAGGTTTAAAGTTTAAGGTTCTATCATCATTAAACCTTAAGCCTTAAACCTTAAACAAAGATTTTATCCTAAAGCGAGTACTCCTTTTTCAATTCTCTTTATCGCTTCTTCTTTTCCTAAGAGTTCTAAGATTTCGTGGATGTGT
Organism: Bacteroidales bacterium; assembly: GCA_017461665.1. Taxonomy (GTDB): domain Bacteria; phylum Bacteroidota; class Bacteroidia; order Bacteroidales; family F082; genus Limimorpha. The sequence continues at coordinate 99,608 of JAFTXI010000030.1, forward strand.
GGTCCTTTGCCAGTACCGACGAGCATCAGACGTAAACCGTTCATGACTGGTCCCATGCCGAGTTCATTGGATGTAATCCATTCGTTGAGAATCTTCTCAATATTTTCAGCTGAGAAATCTTCAATGCCATTGATGACTTCGATGGCTTTCTTCATGAGTTCTGGTGAGTTTTCTTTCCAGCGTTTCTTGACAGTGACTTCGTCGTAGGTCGTTGGTTCTTCAAAGAAGAAGAAACTTTGATCCCATAATTCTTTCACGAAGTTAACGCGGTCTTTCACCAAACCTGTGACCCTTACCACATAGTCTCTGTCGGCTTTGATGCCTTTTTCTGTTTCTAACCATTGGAGATATTCTTCGCCTACTTCCTCACTCGATTTCTTCAAGAGATATTCGTGGTTGAACCATTTTGTCTTATCTACATTGAAGCGAGCTCCTGACTTGTTGCAGTGATCAAAAGAGAAAGCCTCGATGAGTTCTTCCATAGAGAAAATCTCTTGTTCTGTTCCTGGGTTCCAACCGAGGAGAGCTAACATATTGATGAATGCTTCTGAATAATATCCCGATTCTTTATAACCTGACGACACTTCGCCACTTTTAGGGTCGACCCAACGAAGTGGGAATACGGGGAATCCAAGACGGTCGCCATCACGTTTGCTGAGTTTACCGTTGCCATCGGGTTTCAATAACAATGGAAGATGAGCGAACTCTGGTGCTTCCCAACCGAATGCTTGATATAAGAGAACGTGCAATGGCATCGAAGGCAACCATTCCTCGCCACGAATCACGTGAGAAATCTTCATCAGATGGTCATCGACGATGTTTGCCAAGTGGTATGTAGGCATTCCGTCTGACTTAAACAAGACTTTGTCGTCTAAGGTATTGGTATTTACTCTGATGTCACCACGGATGATGTCGTGCATTCTGACTTCATAGTTTTCCGGCATCTTGAAACGTACTGTATAAGGTACGCCTTCAGTAATCATTTTCTCTACTTCTTCAGCAGCTATTGTCAAGGAGTTTCGTAAGGTCTTACGGCTTTCGGCATTGTAGATAAAGGTCTTCTTCTGACTTTCGGCTTCAGCGCGATATTTGTCTAATTCTTCTGCTGTATCGAAGGCGTAATAAGCAAAGCCTTTCTCGATAAGTTCGTCGCTGTATTGTTTGTATAAATCCTTACGGTTACTTTGTTTGTATGGACCATATTCTCCGCCGACGATGTCGCTCTCATCAAATTTGATTCCGCACCAATTCAAAGATTTGACTATGTAATCTTCTGCGCCAGAAACGAAACGAGTCTGGTCGGTATCTTCTATACGGAGGATCATCTTACCGCCGTTTTTCTTTGCGAAGAGATAATTATATAAAGCTGTCCTAACACCTCCAATATGAAGCGGTCCGGTAGGACTCGGAGCAAAACGTACACGTACTTCTTTCATAAAAAAAATATTTTTCGCAAAGATAATATTTTTTCACTTATGAAGATTTATAAAATCAGATGTTCTATCAGTATTTTAACGCCGAGTACGATAAGAATCGTGCCACCTGTTATCTCGGCTATCTTGCTATATCTTGAACCAAATATATTTCCTATTTTAACTCCCACGAAAGAGAACAAGAAAGTGACTATTCCGATGACGAGTACAGATTTCCAGATGTTTACTTGCAAGAAGGCGAACGATACTCCTACAGCGAGTGCGTCGATGCTCGTAGCTATAGCAAGAACTATCATTGTTTTGAATCCGGTGCTATCACATGTGCCGTCACATTCTTCATCGTTTTCGGAAAGTGCCTCACGAATCATATTGACACCTATAATTAACAATAATCCAAAAGCAACCCAATGGTCGATGTTTGTAATGAAATATCCGAATTGTACGCCTAAATAATAACCTATTACGGGCATGAGTGCTTGGAATCCGCCGAACCAGAGTCCGCAGAGTAATGCTGTTTTGAGAGAGAATTGTTTTGTTGCGAGGCCTTTGCAGATGGAGGCGGAGAATGCGTCCATGGAGAGAGCGACGCTAATACCGAGTAGTGTTATTATGTCCATTTTTTAAGTCTATAAGTCAATGAGTTTATAAGTTTGTTATAGAGCAAAAAAGAAAGACCTGATGGTCTTTCTTTTGTCGGGATGACAAGATTCGAACTTGCGGCCTCTTCGTCCCGAACGAAGCGCGCTACCGGACTGCGCTACATCCCGTTTTTGAAAGTGCAAAGATACACTTTTTTTAGAACTTTAGAACTTTAAAATCTCAGAATCTCAAAATAATTCTGAGGTTCTGAGATTTTAAAATTTTGAGGTTTATTTAAAGTTTATCATTAGATCCGAGCACGTTAACAATTTTGTGCATGTAGAGTTCTTTCATACTTGCGCGTGCTGGTCCTAAATACTTACGTGGGTCGAATTCGGCAGGTTTTTCAGCTAAGGCTTTACGTACTGCCGCTGTCATTGCCAAGCGGCTATCTGAGTCGATGTTGATTTTGCATACTGCAGATTTAGCTGCTTTGCGAAGTTGTTCTTCCGGGATACCGACTGCTGCAACCATCTTACCGCCGTATTTGTTGATTGTGTCAACATCTTCTTGTGGCACCGATGATGAGCCGTGGAGTACGATTGGGAATCCTGGGAGTTCTTTCTCGATAGCTTCCAACACGTCGAATGCGAGTGGTGGAGGGAGGAGACGTCCTGTTTCTGGATCGACGGTACATTGTTCCGGAGTGAATTTGTAAGCTCCGTGTGATGTTCCTATAGAAATTGCCAAAGAATCGCAGCCTGTCTTGGTGACAAAATCAACGACTTCTTCAGGTTTCGTATAGTGACTTTCTTCAGCACTTACTTCGTCTTCAACGCCTGCCAAGACACCGAGTTCGCCTTCTACTGTGACATCAAACTGATGTGCATATTCAACGACTTTCTTTGTCAATGCGACGTTTTCATCGTATGGAAGATGTGAACCGTCAATCATAACTGATGAGAATCCCATGTCGATGCATGATTTACATGTCTCGAAGCTGTCGCCATGATCCAAGTGAAGCACGATTTCTGGTTTCTCGCAGCCTAATTCTTTTGCGTATTCGACGGCGCCTTCTGCCATATAACGAAGCAAAGTCTGGTTAGCATAGTCACGAGCTCCTCGAGAGACTTGTAATATAACAGGTGATTTTGTTTCTACAGCTGCCATGATGATAGCTTGAAGTTGTTCCATGTTATTGAAATTAAAAGCCGGGATAGCATAACCGCCTTTAACTGCCTTCTTGAACATCTCACGGGTGTTCACAAGTCCTAAGGTTTTGTAACTAATCATAATATGTTATTTATTTGTTATTAAAAAGTTCTAAATTTTCGTATGCAAAATTAATCAATAAATATTGAAAAAATACTTATGCAGTAAAAAAATATTATACAAAAAAACTATTGTCGTGTCGTTCTGCCTCCCGACTCTCTACTACGTTTGTCGGAAATCATTTCTAATATGTTATGTGTCTTTTGTGCTTCTTCTGTAGTATCATCATTTGCAGAGATAAGTAAAAGCTTATCGCCTTTTTTGAGGAAGAGTCTTCCGTTTGGAACTATATATTTATTTTTACGTTCCACAATCATCACGAGTGTTCCTTCAGGAAGCGGATAATCTTTGAGATAAGCCTCGTTTTCTACCACTTCTTGTTGAAGTTTAGTATTGAGTTCTTCAGGAATATCGACGCCGAAGTTTTCTGGTCCATCGTCTTTTGGTGTACTAAGTTTAAGCCAGGCAGCGACTTTTGGAATTGTCATTCCTTGGATAACGAGAGATGTCAAAGTAATGAAGAACACAACATTGAAGATAAGAGAAGCACCTTCTATGTTTTCAACGACGGGATATGTCGCGAAGATAATTGGCACCGCGCCTCTGAGACCGACCCACGAGACAAAGACTTTCGACTTTCTATCGATTCCCTTAAATGGTAATAGGCAGAGAAATACTGAAAGTGGACGTCCGATAAGAATGACGAATATACCTATTATCAATGCAGGGACAGCTATTCTGAACATCTCATGAGGATTGACGAGAAGTCCCAACACCAAGAACATCACTATCTGAACTATCCAGGTGACACCATCTAAGAATGAATTGATACTTTTTGTTTCTACGAGTTTCGAGTTTCCTATCACTATGCCGGCGACATAGACAGCGAGATAGCCGTTGCCGTTGAATTTGTCGGTTAACGCAAATATGAAGAATATGAAGCTCAACATAAGGATAGGATAGAGCGACTTGTTAGGAAGATTTATTCTATTGATAACCCACACGCATCCTTTTCCAAGCAAGAATCCGAATATGAGACCGAATCCGAACTGAATGAAGAAGTTTAGAACGATTCTCCATGCGTCAATATCTGCCGTTTCTCCACCAACGATAACTTGAATCATGACGATGGTGAGCATATATGCCATCGGGTCGTTACTGCCGCTTTCAAACTCCAAGAGTGGCTGAAGTCGGTTTTTTAAACCCATCTTTTGAGATCTAAGAATATTGAATACTGAAGCCGAGTCGGTTGACGACATTGTTGCTGCGAGGAGAAGTGCTAAAGTAAGTGGTATCTGAACGACGTGAGAAAAAGCGTGAGAGATTCCATAAATAAACAAACCAGTGAATATTGTTGTCAGAAGAACGCCGAAAGTTGAGAGAACGACGCCTGCCCCGAGTATTGGTTTTATATCGGCAAATTTGGTATCCATACCGCCGGTAAACAAGATAATGGCGAGAGCCACCATACCTATAATCTGAGCATATTTGTAATTATCGAATTGTATTCCCAAACCATCAACGCCGAGCAACATTCCGATTAAAAGAAAAACGAGCAAAACAGGCACTCCGAATTTATATCCGGTCTTACTCAAAAAGATACTCATGAACCAAATGATAGCTCCGACCAAGAGGACATTTTCAGCAGTAAAAATCGTTGCCATAGGAATGTTGTTTATGTAGATTTATCATTAAATATGTATTTGTGCAAAGATAACAAAAATAAACGAGAAATGCCATTGCTTTTTGGCGTTTTTGCATAAAAAAAAGAGGCTGCCATTTATGACAGCCTCTCCTAATATTTTAAAATTCTATAATTCTAAAATTTATTTTACAACTGTTATGCGTTCGATTGCTACGCCGTTTTCAGTTACTATGCGTACCATGTAAACACCACCTTCATATTGTGACATGTTGATAACCTTGCTGTCAGCATTGACTACTTGGTCGTACAAGACTTGTCCCAATGCGTTGGTGATAACGATTCTTGAGATACCTTCAGCTGAGATGTTCAAATCGCCTTGTGTTGGGTTTGGATAAACCATCATACCCTTGACGCCGTTTTCATCGATTGCTGTAACATCAACTACTACATAATTTTCATCGCTACCGTATGCATTTGCAGGGTCTGATTCACATTCTTCACCGTTAGCTGCATAGACAGCAGTCATTTGATAGTAGTATGTGCCGTCTGCGAGGTCTTCATCGACGTATGTCTTCGATGATGATTCGCCAATCTTTTCGAGGTTGTTCACTGATGTACCGCGATATACGTTATAGTGTGACAAGTTGCTTGTTGCTTTTGCAACACCTGAAGCTTTGACCTCGCCAACACCTGTTGTGTATTCGTAGTCTGTGATTGGTGTAAGTGATGATATTTCACCCTTGGCATTTGTTACGTAAGCACGCATCATCCATGTGTTGTTCAAGCCATAGCCTGCCAAGTCTTCCCATACTACGCCGTCCATTGAGATCCAGCGTGAGTTAGGATCGCCCATATCAGCACAAACTGCTGCTGGATAAGAAGCACCTTGACTTGTGCTGAATGCTACCCATACGTTCATTGTTGGGTCGATCGGCAATGCTGCTGTCAAGTCGAACTCAACGAAGTCGCCTGTACCTGTTACAGAGTAAGGTTGTGTGTGAATCAAGTCTTGTGGAGCTGAACTACCACCATAGTAAATGTTGATGTTACCTGATGATGCTGCATAGTCGAACAATGCAACCTTTGTAATGCTTGTACCTTCGTAAGCTTCCAAACTTGCTGCAGGGAACATGATGCCCCAGTAGAATGATTCTGGACCACCGATAGCGTCTTCATTAACACCGTTGTCGTAGTACAACCATTCACCAACAGGGTTAGGATTGTATGAGAGTTTCAGTGTTACGTCGTTGTCGATAGCTTCTGCATACAAGTCTTTTGGAGCTTCGCAGTCGAGGTTGAATTCAGCATCAGCGCACTTAGCTCTTGACATAGCGTAGTAAGTATAATCTAATTCGCCGCCATAAACAACTTTCACGCAGTATTCGTCACCTATTTGACCATCTTTGTCTGTGTATGATTCGCCAGCGATAGGTTTGCTGCTTACGAGTTCACCGTTCTTGTACATCATAACGCCGAGGATTTCAGCTATAGGTTCGACAGCTTCATTTTCATTTTCAACTTCTTCGAAGTATCCGCGGATCATCCATGTTGCATCTATGCCTGCGCCTGTCAATACGTCGAACCAGCCGTTACCATCTAAGTAGATCCAACGTCCGTCAGCATCGCCTGTGTTTGCGCATTCTGCTGCTGGATAGTTGGTACCATCGTTGGTGTTGAAGATAATCCAAACGTTTTGACCTTCTGGGTCGATAGCTTCTGTCAATTCTATTTCAACGAAGTCTTCAATGCCTGTGAATGAATAGGCTTGGTTGAGCACAGATGCGCCTGGTTCGTTGTCACCGCCTAAACAGATGTCGAAAGTACCGCTTGTAGCGACTCTGTCGAAAGCAGCTATCTTAGTTAATGAGCCGAGGTCTTCGATGTCAGCAGCACGGAGTTTGATACCCCAGCTGAATGATTGTGGACCACCGATACCATCAATGTAGTTACCATCATCGTAGTATGCCCATGTACCTTCTTTAGTATCTCTTGCCTTATCTGTAGCGCCATCGATGTAAGCAGCATCGTCAACTAACAAGATGAATTGGTCATAGCAGTTGAAGTGACGGATAGCCACCCATACATTCTGACCTGCGTATTCGCTTAAGTCAACTGAATATTGTACCCATGCTGTTTGTGAGCCTTTAGCACCTCTCTTACCCGATTTAGAAGCTGTATCGTTCTTTGAACCTATTGTCCATTCAGCTACTGTTGTGAAGTCGTCGGCAGAAGTGTTACCGGCTGTTGAGACTGCTACTCCGAAGTGTTCTGCCGAATATTCACTATCTTGTGAACATGCCCAGAATGTGAAGCGTGAGCCATCTGTTACATTGAATTGTTGTGGTGATACGAGATAGTCATCAACTTGAATTGGTGACCATGTCAAGTTACAATATGACTCGCTCATCATATGGCCTGCGCCTGAGTGAGGTTCAGCTGCGCCTGTTGAGTGGTTAGCTGCTTCTGTTGAGTGATACCAGATGTGTTCGTCACCGTTAGCGTTGATTGTTGTCCAGCCTTCGATGTCGTTGTCGAAGCTCCATGTGATACCTTCGCCGCCTTCAGTACCGCTGCCACCTGATACGATTTCAACATCGTCGATGTCGAGATAGAATTGGTCTGTACAGTTGAAGTGACGGATAGCGATATAAACTTCTTGACCTGCGTAAGCGCTTAAGTCAGCTTCATATCTTGTCCATGTCGATTGACGTAATCCTCTTTCACCATGTCTGTCACCCTTAGCACCGATTGTCCATTCAGCTATTGTTGTGAAGTCGTCAGCTGATGTATTGACACCTGTTGAGACAGCTACGCCGAAGTGTTCGTAAGGATAGCCTTCGTCTTGAGCGCAAGCGAAGAATGAAATCTTAGAACCTTCTGTGATAGGATATTTCTGTGCTGTTGCGAGATAGTTGTCTGGATTGAGAGCACCTACATAATTGATGTATGATTGTGACAATGCGAAGTGATCGCTACCACCGTGGCCGCTACCTGGTTCTAATACTTCAGAAGAGCTAAGCCATGAGTAACCATCACCATCGCCATCAACTGTTACCCAGCCGTTGAGAGTACCATCGTCGAAGTCGAATTTAACTGATGTTTCATCTGGTATTATTTCTTCTTTAGGCAATGTCCATGAAACAACGACTTCTTCATTCAAATATTCAGCTGCGAGTTCACTTACAGGAGCAAAGTTGTCTTCCGAAGCCTTAACCCATGTATATGACATTTCTTCACTGTCGCCCATTGTGTATGTTGCAATGACTGTTGTTGTGTATTCAACGCTGTCCATTAAGTTTTCATGTTGATAGTAAGGAACTACAACAGAATCGTCTTCGACAACGCCGTCCAACAATACTTGATATTTAATCAATGCTCTGTTGTCTTTGCTTGCATTAACCAAAGCTACATTGTCAATATCCAAATAGAACATGTCTGAGCAGTTAAAGTGACGGATAGCGATATAGACTTCCTCACCTGCGTATTCTGAGAGGTCGATAGTCTTTTGTTGCCATGCCGATTGTTTTTCACCGCTGCGTGTTCCGCTCTTGCTTCCTAATGTTTCTTCCCAGATTGTTGTGAAGTCAGCTGCAGAAGTATTGCCTGTTGTTGAGATGGCTACACCGTAGTGTTCAGCTGCCCAGTTCTCATCTTGAGCACATACGTAGAATGTTAATTGTGATGAACCACCGATAGCATATTTATCAGCTGTAACCATGTAATTGTCTGGATAGAGAGGACCTGTGTAATTATCGTATGATTGTGAGTAAGCAAATGCCAAGCTGTTGTCGTAGCCAGGGCTTGTGACGAAGTTCATTGAGTTGTTCCAGTTAAAGCCGTCGCCGTCAGCGTCGATTGTTACGAAACCGTTCAATGTGCCATCTTCAAAGTCGAAGAAGAACTCATCGCCAGAGCCGATGCCTTTGCCTTTCCACATTGCCCAACCTGTTGGTGATACGTAGAGGTCTTCAACAGAAGCGAGTATCTCTGTGAGGAATGCGTTGAACTCTGATGCTTCCCAGATTTCAACTACTTCAGCTTCAACGCTTGTGAAGTATCCATCTTTAGAGATTGTGAGTTCGTAAGTACCTTTACGGAAGTCTTCAATTGTAACAACACCTGTGTCGTCTAAAGAAACTGCTACATCCATACCTTCTTCAACCAAGTTTATGAAGTTTACTTTTGTACCTTTCACAGGATCACCGTTGTCTGTTACAGCAGAAACAGTAACTGTAGTTGTCATGTTTTTGTCGATAGGTTTAGACCATGTGATTTCTGATTCAGGAACTTCAGCTGAGACAACGACATCGTCGATAGCCAAATAGTGTCCCCATCTATCAACATTAACGAAAGCAATGTAACCTGTCTTACCTGATACTGCACTCAAATCAATTGTGATGTTTTCCCATTTGTTCCATTCATTGAATGCTGTACCTGATGTCCATAATGTTGTCCAAGGACCATCGATTGATTCTGAGAATCTAACGTCTAAGATACAAGGGTCTGCGCCCCATGTACGGTTAGAATAGCTCATTGTCAACACTGAGTTAGGTTTGATGCTCATTGAAGGAGAAATGAGATAGTATTCTCCATAGTATGCAATACCATTACTGATTGCATAGTATGATCCTTGTGGTGCTGTAACAACAGAGCCTACATAACCGAAGTCAACATTGCTATCTACTCTCCATTGTCCGTTAGCATTGGTCCAACCTTCTGGCATTGCACCACCTTCGAAGTCTTCTTTGAAGATTATATCCATTCCGCGGTTGCCTTCATAGACTGCAGAAGCACCCCATTGATAAACACCGGCTTCGTCTGTTGCCCATGCGCTATCGAAGTATGTTGTGTCGTTTGTCTTTTCAAACAATTGCTCAACAACATTGGTATGGATATTTCTCTTATAGATGTTGTATGAAGCGAAAGCACGTGTGCCGGCGTTCATAGTTTCTGTTTCACCTGCTACTGAACCTACGTATCTTGGTGTTGCGTTAGCGTTGGCGACAAATTCGCCTGTTGATGCGCCACCTTCAAACTTAGGAGCCTTGCTTGATGTTGTGAATACTGCTGTTTGACCTTTAGCGTTTGTCAAGTGAGCTGCTACCATCCAAGTGTATGCAACGCCGAATTCAGGTGAGTGACCCCATTCAACGCCGTCCAATGACAACCAGTCGCTGTTAACATCACCAGTGTGAGCGCAACCTGCTGCTGGATAGTTCAATTCGTCGCAATAGAAGATAACCCAAATTGGTTGAGTACCGTCAACTGTTACTGGCGTTTCGAGTTCTATTTCAACGTAGTCGTTGCAACCTGTGAAGGTGAAAGATGTTGTTGAGACCAATGTTTCAGGAGCTGTTGTGCCACCGAGATAAACATTAGCTGTTGCGTTAGCTGAACCTGATACGCCTGAGTCAGGTGCATCGAATACTGAAAGTTTGTTGATTGTGTATCCAGCATATTCGCTTGCGTACGGGAATGTTGCGCCCCAATAGACAGGACTTGGCGCACCAGTACCAATACATGTAGCAAACATGCCATCGTCGTATGTGATCCAACCGCCTGTGAAAGGTTCAGGTTCTTGATACAATATTACGTTATCTACAAAATATGCGTCCAAGCCTTCATCGTATGAACCGTCTTTTGCATATTCCCAACGATATGTATGAACACCTTCTGATACGCGGAATTTCTTATAACTCCAATCTGTCTCGCTTGAAACGCTTGCCATGATAGTACCGTCGATATAGAAGTAACCGAAGTCCCAACCATATTCTGAAGATACTTTATGATAGAAACTCATGATTGCGTCGTAAGGAGCATCAACTGTGATTTCTATTGCTGAAACACCGCTATTGACACCTTCGCATGTTGACTTCATGGCATAGCTGCCTTCGTAGGCGTTTTCTGTGATAGCCCATGGATATGAACTAACTTCGTTGTTCCATTCGTTGACTGAGAAGTCGCCGGTTTCAAAATCGTCGCCTGCATTGCCGTAGCGTTGCATACCCCATGCTACTTCAACGCCAAATGGATCTTCGCCTTCTCTTGACTCGACAGGTTCTAATGCCCATGTCTCGATTGTACCATTGCTACCATCGCAATCGCCGAAGATATACATTAAAGCATCTACCCATTCAACTTTAAAATATTTGCTGTTGTCGGTATTCTTTATGTAGAATGTGTCATTACCGGCATCAACCATTTCTAAAGCTGTCTTGTCGTTTGTGCTGTAAGCGTCAACGTTCCATGACCAGCATTTAATGTAGTTACCATTTGCTGAAAGAAGATAAACTTGAGTACCGTTTTCTTCCAATGTGAAGAGTTGTGAATTATCTTCTGTATAGTCAGCTACACCAACACCGCCAACAGGACCATCAGGGTGAGATTGGGTATCGAATACAGTGATATATTTGTTTGTTGCAACAGATTTGATACGATATTGCGTAACTTCTGGTTGATCTGGATCTTCAGGATCTTCAGGATCTTCTGGGTCTGGTTGATCTGGATCTTCTGGTTGCTCTGGATTAGGATCTGTACCAACTACTTTAGCTGTGATATATTTAACAGGATTATAAACCTCGAACATAGAGAAGTTTACTACTGAATTAACATCGTAAGCCGATTTGAAAGAAACTTCCGTATCTTGATAGAATACTACCGATGCTGTAGCAATATAGTCACCGGCGAGTATCTCACCTGAGTAAGCGCCATTTTCATCAGCTTGGAATGTATAAGAAGCTGGGTTACCAAGTTCGTCGGTACCGACCAATGAGACAGTACCGTTTCCAATTGGAGTAACGCCGTCTTGTTCATAGAAGTTACCTGAGATAGAACTCATACCTGTTACATAAACGAAAGCTGGGCTGCTATATGCAGATTCTCCTTCGTCATAAACAGCTGTCACTGTGATATAGTGGCTGTTCATATTGTAAGGAAGGTTTTCAAGAGTGTATGATGTACCAACAATAGGTTCGTCGTTGTGTTTTTCACCGTTCACATAGACATTGTAACCTATCATGGCGCGGTCTTGAACAGCTTTCCATGTAAGAACTGTTGATTCACCTTCGTAAAGGTTAGCATTCTCTACGGCTAAGTCTGTCGGAACATTGAATGTTGTTGTGAATACCCATACGTCGCCGTATGTTGTACCACTGCTGTTACGTGTGTTAACTTGCCAGAAATAGTTCTTGTTGTGATATAAGTCTCTGATGACGTGTTCTATTTCCAAATTGTTTGTCCAATCTACATAAACATCTTGTGGAGGATATGTTGTTCCAAAAAGAAGTTGATATTCGATTGTGTAGTCACCGAATGTCCATGATAATGATGGATCTGTGACGTTCTTTTGTCCGTTGTAAGGTGTTGGATAAGATGGTTTTTCAGGAGCAGGAATTGTTTGAGCGTTAACATTGACTGTGAAGTCTGATGTTGAAGAAGCTGCAATGTAATAAACGCCTGCTGGGACTGTCATGTTTGCAATGCTGTTAGATCTCTTTGAAGCATATTTCGACAATTTGATGTCGTCAACTAAAAGGAGATATTGACCTGAACAATTGAAGTGACGGATAGCGATATATACTTCTTGACCAGCATATTCTCCGAGAGCTACTGTTATCTTCTTCCAGTCTGCCAAGCCGTTTTCTTCATCGCGAGTACGTTCGCCTCTACCTGCTTCGCCGAATGTTTCTTCCCAGATTGTTGTGAAGTTTTCACCGTCTGTTGAAACAGCTACTCCGTAGTGTTCGCCTTGGAACAATGCTGCTGTTGAAGCCCAGAATGTCAATTCTGATTCAGGGTGGATAGCATATTTGTCAACAGTTGCGAGATAGTTATCTGGGTTCAAGTTCATGTAGGCGTATGATTGAGATACAGCGCTGAAATAGCTGTCGTGAGCATAGCCCCAACCACCGAGGAGGTAGTATGATGTTTCCCATTCATAACCGTCGCCGTCAGCATCGATGCTTCTCCAACCGTTCAATGAAACGTTTTCAAAGTCGTAGTAGAAGCTTGTTGCTGCTGGTATTGGTGCATAACCTACCTCAGGACCGTTGTAGTTGTTAGCTTCCATAGGACCGCCTTCACCTTCGAAACCTTCTCTGTAAAGTGCAATCTTAGCGTCGTCGCCTGTTACATCTGCCGAAAGAACGATGTCATTGTTGAAGTTCATTTTGTAAACAACGTCTTTTCCGTCTTCACCGTCGCCTGGCAACAAATAGTTGTCATAAATATTTTCCAAGTTAGGAGTTGTACTGAAAGGATAGTTATTTATGGTGCTTGCTGTTTCCCAAACGTCGTTAGTGCTTGGGGAATAAGCAAAAGCTGTCATGTCGATGAGTTCAATAGATCTTTCTTCGCCGTATGAGATGGCAAGTTGACCTTCGACTTCACCATCACCCATTGAGTGATCGATGCCGAATGACAAGGGCTCTTGTCTTGTTACCAAAGTAGGCATTTCCATTTCTGGAAGTTTGAAGTATGAGTTTGTTGTTTCTACAGCAGCAACATTTAAGTTGTTACCCCTTGTTCCTACTGTAACTGCAAAAGGACGCATCCATGCTCCGTTAGGACGTGCGCCGAGATTAAGTTCTTCAGGTTTTACTGTCAAAGGTTTAAATTCGCCTTGGATAGTAATGCCAAACATTACTTGGTTTTTACGACCGTTACCTGTTGACCAGTTGATTTCATAACTTCCGTAAACACCAGGATTTGTTGGATTGAAAGAGTAAGAATCTCTGAAAGCGTAAAGAGCTCTCTTTTCTACACCGGAGTCGTAGGTGTAGAAGTTAGCTGTGCTTACGTAACTTCCTGTGTTGTCGCAAACACAAACCAAGAGGTTTTCACCAGTGTACTCAAATGGAGTTTGAAACTCAAGTTTCATCCATTCACCTGGAACACCTGGGTAAGTAACAGTACCTGAGAATACTAAGTTCTCCAATGGCACCGATGCCCAATCAGTGTAACCTATGAATGCATCCTTGCTTGTGTTAAGCAAATAGACAGAAAGGTTACGAGTTTTTACTGCTGAATCATATTGCTTGAATGCAATAGATGTGATTGAGCCTACCATACCTTGCATCTCGGCAGCAGTGTATATCTGCTGTGAAATAGAGTAATTGTAGTACTCATACGCTGGTACATTAGCACTGCCGGTTGTTCCTTCCGCTCCAATAGCTAATTCTACCATCGTTTGTGCATTAATTTGGCTGAATAGTCCAAATAAGCACATTACCGAAAATAGGAAAAATCGTTTCATAATAGTACGAAATTTGTTAATAATAATGTTTTGTAAAAAAATGGTAATTCCTTTATTTTATTGATATTTACATCAATTTCGTCCCGGTATAGACTTTATGTGAAAGAACTTCAATGTTATAATTGTTTCATGTTACGATTTTAGTCTGGCAAATATATAAATAAAAAATCTTATTGCAATACTTTTTTTGAACATTTTTTTCAATAATAGAAGTAAATATTGTATAACGAGAACTATTGTAATTGATATAATAAATAAGTTAAAAAATCTTCTGTTCTTACATCTTTGCTATTGGACTTTTTCCTATCTTTGTACCCTCTTTTTTTTACCTGATATATTAAGGTGACATCTGACAATGGAATTGTACAATTTTTATAATTATTAACTAAATTTTTTTTTACAATGAAAAGACTATGTTTTTTTCTGATGATGTGTTTTATGATATCGAGTGGTATCGTTAAGGCACAAGTCCCTGTGTCGATAGGTTCGGGCATTACTCATTGTAGCACCCTGCCTGTTGAAGAGTATTACAACTTCAGTATTTCTCAACAGATTTACACTGCCGAAGAAATGACAGCGACGCCAGGTTCCATCACTAAAGTTGCTTTCAAGATGGCTAACGCTTCGTATGTAGATCGTAACATCAGCGTTTATTTGATTAACACTGAGAAAGAATCGTTTGCTCACACTTCCGATTGGGTAAACTTGACAGTTCAAGATCTTGTCTTTAGTGGCGATGTCCGTTATCCGGGAGCAACCGACGATTGGTTCGAGATAGAGTTGACAAAAGCCTTCAATTATACCGGCGGTAACGTCCTCATCTGTCTCACCGACCAAACAGGTTATTCTGTAGATTATACCGATGACGCGAGATTCTATACATACGCAACAGGTTCTTCACCAAGATCTCTCAACAAAGGAAGATCTCAAAACTCATTCAACGTTGGTAACCTCGCCGACGTCTATGGTAACTACCAAGGTACAGATGCTTATTACAACAATCAGATAGAATTTACATTAACAATAGAAGGCGCAGAAGATAATCCTATCACCATCAGTCCAGACCCAATCTCTTTGGGAGAACGTCCTGTGGGCGCTTGGATGAGTCCTTACGAAGTTCAGATCTATTCCAACGTAGCTTCTTTAAATATCACTTCTATCGAGTCTTCTAACGCTGCTTTCTCATTAAGCGACGCTACAACTCCAATGGAAGTCACATATAACAACCCTGCTACTATCGGAGTCTCTGTCGAAAGCGGCAACGGCGAAATCAGCGGACAACTTACAGTGAGTTATGAAGGCGCTGAAGAAGACAAAGTTGTCGAGATGACTGCAACAGCTTATACTCCTGTTAGCCCAGACGTATGGGAACTCGCTAAAGAAGTCACTACATTCCCAGCTTTAGAAATGCCGACATTTTCTACTTTACATAACAACTACAAATTACCATTCGGAGGTGAAGATGGCGCTGACGCAGTCTATAAATTCAACTTCACAACCGACAAACTCATATCTGTGACTAATACAGGAGCGAACGGCAAGGCTGTTCTCTATGAAGAAGGATTTAACGGCAAAGGCGGTCCTGATGTAGATAATTACTATCCTCTCCAAACATCGGCAAGCATCAGCAATATGTTTGTGCCAGCCGGAACTTATTATCTGGTAACTTCAGCAACAGCATCATTGATGGCTTACATCACTGCACAAGAAGCTCCAGCTCCGGCAAAAGCTTTCAATCCAAATCCAGCAGATGTGGCAGGCGACGTTACAACACCAACATTAGCATGGGAATTCGACAATAACACAACAGAATATCAAGTGTTGTTCGACACTCAAAACCCTCCTCAAAATGTCGTCGTCGATTGGAGCGATAATCTTCAAACAGAATATAACGTAGAAAATCTCTCTAACAACACTATTTATTATTGGCAAGTCAACACACGCAATACAGGTGGTACTACTAACGGTGACGTATGGTCGTTCTCAACTCCATTCGACGCTCCTATAGGTTTAACAGCCGTCGATTACACTATCTATGAAGGCGACGATGTAGTGTTGAATTGGAACGATGTCAACAATGATGTTGTCTTAGGTTACAATATTTACGTAAATGGTACAAAGATTAACGACAATATTATCCCCGACAACACCTATACCATCGAAGGCCTTGCATACAACATGAGCGGATACAGCATCAACCTGACATCTGTTTATGAATATGCAGAATCGGCACATAGCGAAACCATCGTAGTTTATGTAACAGGCGAGAATACAATAGCCGGTAATGTATATGAAATTGACGGCATCACAGGTATAGCTGGAGTTACTATCAACTTAGTTGGTAAAGATAACTTCGACACAGACAGAACATATACTTTCACTACAAATACCGACGGTGCTTTCAGCGGCAGTGTGCTCTGCGGAGAATATACAGCAACAGCAACAACTGAAGGTTATCAAAACACTGAAGCTCAAGTCAGCGTCGCTCATGGCGAGACAACAACAATAGACCTTACAATGTATGAGACATATTATCCTGTCAATCATGTTGAAGCAACATTAGTCGGCGATAACGTCAATGTTGAGTGGAATATGGAAAGTACACGTGCATTCAGCGGATATAATGTATATAGAAACAATATCAACACCGATACTTATGTGTCGGTAGCTGACAACACCACAACAACATTGTTCACCGACAGCGAATGGAGCGACTTAAACGCAGGTGCATATCAATGGGGTGTTTCTGTCGTTTATAGCGGTAATCGCGTTGAACAGACTATCATGGAAGAGAATTTCGAAAGCGGAAGCTTGCCTGAAGGTTGGACAATCTTTGAAGATCCTGACGACCCGGAATATTTCATCTCCGATTGGGGCGTTAAGAACAGCGTCTATGGTTACAATGCTTACGAAGGCAACTACGCTGCTTACAGCCAGGGCTCATCTGTTAGTTCCGACTTGTATTTGGTGACATCTGCCATCGACCTCAGCCACTGCCCTAATGCTAAATTAAATTTACATTACTTATCACCTATCTGGGGTACAGACGTTAACACATTCATAGTTAAAATAGCCGATAACCCAACAGGACCATGGACACAACTCTGGTCATCAGAAGGTAACAACGTTTCTTCATGGACAGAATTAACCATCGACTTAAGCGACTATGATTCAAGAAATACTTATATTGCATTCGTTAACGATAACGATTACGGTTATTGTGTTGCTATCGACAATATCTCAATCTCCTGCGACTCCAACGAATCTGATATAGTCTGGTCTAACGTCATTGACAAAGACATGACTACCAACGTAACAGTGACAGCTACAACAAACAGCAACGATAGTCCAGAAGGTACAGTCGTGAGTTTTGTAAATATGGTTGAAATCGGACAAGACTTCACAGTCACTTTAGATGAAAGCGGAACATATACATGGAGTAACTTCCGTAAGGGTAAGTATGAATTAAACATCTCTAAAGATGGTTATACCTCTGATGCAGAAAATCTCGTCGTTGAGGTTTGGGAACCAAAAGAGCTCGAATGCCAACTCTCAGAAATCTACTACGCTATCGAAAATCTTTACGTATCACCAACAGGTTGGGTTATGTGGGATAATCCTCAAACGAAAAGCTTGATTTCATACGACATCAAGTTGAATGGTATCTTCCAAGAGACAATAACAACTCCATACTATCAACACGATATGGATGCTTTCGCTTTTGAGGAAGGTAATGTTTATACTACAACTGTTATTGCTAACTATACTGAAGGCTCAAGTGCTCCTGTGAAATATTCATGGACATTTGCCGAATGTGACAACTTTGAAGGCGCTTCTGACTTATTTGTTGAAAATGTTGATGGCAACAACGTCCTGACTTGGGAGATGCCTGAAGTCGATAATGCCAACGAAGCAGAAGGAACATGGATGTTCTACGATGATGGATACAATGTTGACGGTGTCGGTCGTTTCAGCGGCGAGACATTCTACTGGGCCATCATGTTTACTCCAGACGATTTGAAACCTTACGTAGGTCAGAAACTTACTAAAGTGTCAACATACGATTATGCACTTCACGATGGTACTATCTCAATTCACGTCGGTGGAAGCAACGTGCCTGGTGCTTTGGTTCATACTCAAAACTACACATGTTATGGTACAAAACAATATGTCGAATTTTCTTTGACAGAGCCTACAATCATTGGCAATGAAAACATCTGGATTGTATTCCACAACTTGAACGGACATTATATCGCTCCTGCAGGTGCCAACACAGGCAATCCTAACGGACGCTGGATCTCTGAAGACGGCGTTAACTGGTTCGATATGTACGCCGACATCGAATGGGATTACACTTGGAATATCAGAGCTTACGCCGAATATGAAGGCGAATATCCTGGCATGGAAAAAGAAATCATAGGAACAATGGTTTATCGTAATGGTGAACTCATTACAGAAGAACCTATAGAAGGCAGTAGCTTCACCGACAACACTTCCGAAGAAGCTGAATATCATGTAAGAGTGGTTCACGGTGGATTGCCAAACGTATCTTACTACGCAATGTCATGTAATTCATACGACCAGAACTCAATGCCTTGCGACGCTCCTAAAGACCTCTACGGAGAATATACCTATAATAATAGCAACTCATTCGGCGCAACATTGACATGGCCTTACATGCCTCCTGCATCTAACTGGATGTATTACGACAACGGAGAGTTCGCTACTACTATCGGTACCGGCGGCCAGGGTGAGTTCTTCTGGGGTATCATGTTCCCAGCATCTACACTCGAAGAACACGACGGATTGAGCATAAACAAAGTATCTTTATACGATGCCGAAGCTCATACCGGTACATTATATTTGTTCTACGGCAATGATTTCGGTCCTACCGACTTGTTACATTCTCAACCATATTCCACAACAGGTGCTTTAGACTGGGTTGAATTTGAATTAACAACAAATGTTCCTATCAATCCTTCCATCGACTTATGGGTCGTGATGAGCTGTAACGACGGAACTGCATATCCTGCTGCATGTGGAACTAACACCGGTGACCCTAACGGACGTTGGTGCTCTGTAGATGGCGTGATGTGGATGGACCTCTCTTACGCTCTCGGCGAGGCTTACACATGGATGCTCCGCGCTCATGCAACAAACGCTAAGGCAGAACAAGTGGTACTTAAACCTATCGAGTTTGAACAAAGTAATGCAGAAGTAAGAGTTGCTGCTGCTCCTGACAGAAACAACTTCTTAGATCATTACAACATCTACCGCGGAACTTCAAGCGACAATTTTGAATTGGTAGGTGAGACATCAGAAAAGTCATATTTCGACGAAGTAAATGAAGCTGGAACATATTATTATCAAGTTAAGGCTGTTTATATTAAAGATGGTGAAGAATGTGAATCGGAAGCTGCTAATGCTTACGATAGCGATGAAAATTATGTCATCGTGGATGTCACTTCAATCAATGAAAACGGCATCAATGGATTGATGATATATCCTAATCCAGCTAAAGATGTCTTAAATATTAAAGTCGAAGCGATGAGACGTATCACTATAGTAAACACGTTGGGTCAAGTTGTTTACGATGTCAATGTTGACAGCGACAACGAAGTCATAGATATGACACAATTTGAAACAGGTGTTTATATGATTAGAATCTCAACAGAAAATGGAGTAGCTACTGAACGTATTAGTGTACTTTAATAGGTTATGACATAAGGAAAAAGAGCTCGTGTGAAAAACATGAGTTCTTTTTTTATTAAACGCATTCAAATATGCATCAATCCTTTATTCCTAATTCAATAATCTCTTTTTTGAGTTCCATGAGGTCGCGGGCCTTATCGACTGAGAAGTCGCCTATCTTGGTTCTTCTTAGCGATGTCATGCAGGCTCCGCCGTTGAGAGCCTTGCCGAAGTCGTGAACCAACGATCTGATATAAGTTCCTTTGCTACATTTTACCTCAAATTTTATCTCGGGGAAATTTGTAGTGTCTATCTTAAAATCGTCGATATGGATGAGCCTTTCTTTGAGAGCCACCTCTTCGTCGGAACGCGCATATTCAAAGGCTCTTTTGCCTTGTATTTTGATAGCAGAATATTTAGGTGGACGCTGCATGATGTCACCTATGAACGACTGCCGCGCCTTCTCCATCATCTCTTCTGTGATGTTATCTGTCGGGAAGAAGGCGTCAGGCTCGCTCTCCAAATCGTAGGTCGGAGTCGTCTGTCCCAACAACATGGTTCCGGTATAAACCTTCTCCTGAGCCTGGAAGTTATCAATCTGTTTCGTCATTCTTCCGGTGCAGATGATGAGCAGTCCCGTTGCCAAAGGGTCTAAGGTTCCGGCATGACCGACTTTCAGCTTCCTGATTCCATGGTAGCGTTTTATCACGGCGCGTATCAGATTTACCGCGTCGAATGAGGTCCAATCTAAAGGCTTGTCTATGAGAAATACTTCTCCTTCTTCAAAATGAAACATGTTATATCGAGAAGATTATTGTTGCGATGCCTGCTAAGGCACAATAAATTGCGAAATATATAAGTTTGCCTTTGTTGACTATGTTAATCATAAACTTGCAAGCGAGGCATCCTGATAAGAATGCACTGAAGAAACCTACGAGAAGTGGCATAGCGCCTATTCCACCTATGAGGGCTGGATCTTTAATCATGTCGATGATATTCAAGAATGTCTCTCCGAGAATTGGTATCAACACCATGATAAAAGAAAATTTTGCCATTTTCTCTTTTTTGTTTCCGAGTATGAGACCTGTCGCGATGGTGGTTCCAGAGCGTGAGAGCCCAGGCAAGACTGCAATCGCCTGACTTAATCCGATGATGAAAGCATCGCGGTAGGATATGTCTTCTTTTTTACGTGGCTTGGCATAATAGGCGAATGTCAGTAACAAGGCGGTGAGCAAGAGACAGCATCCGACAACCAATAAGCCGCTGCCAAAGATAGCTTCTACATATTCTTTAAAGAAAAGTCCGACAATCACCACAGGGATACACGAGAGTAATATCTTGGTGACGTATGTCTTCTCGTCGTTCCATTTTGTTGTGAAGAATGTGCCTTTGAACAATCTTTCTATCTCTTTCCAAAGTATTACGATGGTACTTAACACTGTGGCGGCATGTACCGTCACGGTGAACAACAAGTTGTCGGCAGCTGAAGTGTCTAAGTTTAACAACTCTTGTCCTATAGTCAAGTGACCGCTACTACTCACAGGTAAAAATTCTGTTAAGCCTTGAAGTATGCCCAATAATAAAGCTTCTAACCAATTCATCTTTTTGCGTTTTAATTATGGAATTATTTGCTTTTCTTCATGATTGCATAAATCTGGATGCCGAATCCTATCAGTACCAATATAGGAGCTAAGGTGATACGGCGGAAACTAAAGATGGCTTCGTTGAATACGTCGGGGTTGTCGGAACCGCCTCCAATCATCAAGATAAAACCTATGAGAAGAAATGCCAAACCGACGATGACCCATAAATAATTGTCGCGACCAAATGGCATCGTTGTTTTATTCTCTTCGTTCTTAACTTCTGTCTTTTTTTCTAAATTGCTCATATCCTTAATTTTTGTTACATATAGAATCTGTCAATATCTGCATTAAGATATTTTTTCATAGAAACAACAGTCGATGCCATTGTCAATAAGAGACTTAATGCTATAATCGAGATATAAATTATTATGATGTATTCGTTAGATTGTGCAAGATTCATATCCGGCAGATAGTCTTGCATTCCGTATAAAACTACCGAAATAAAAATCAATGCTGTTATTGCGGCTATCAGACCTTGAATCATAAATGTCTTTAGGAAAGGTCGCATCACAAAGCCTTCTGTAGCTCCAACTAATTGCATAGTCCTAACTGTAAAACGTTTTGAATACACTGAAAGTCTGATAGTATGACTTATCAATGTTATTGCGATGAGTAATAGAACCAAGCTCACTGCGAATAGGATTATCTTAATTTTATTGATGTTATCGTTGATGGTATTGGTTAATGATTTTTGGTATATTATCTCTTTTACTATAGTTTTCTTTCCGACCCATTTCTCGACCATCGCCATGCTGTCGCTGTTTGCATATTCAGCCACGAATCTGACATCGATGGAGGGCAAAAGAGGATTTTCTACGTCTCCTAACCATTGAAGGAAATCTTCGCCTAAGTCTTCCTTCATTCTGTTGGTAGCTTCATCCTTACTAATATATTTCGCCGATTTGACGTATTCTTTTTTACTCAGTTCTTCCGTAAGACTCTTAATCGCCGATTCTTTAGCGTTGCTTTTCATCACAACTTCGAAGCCTATATTTTCTTTGACATAGTTGAGAAGTCTATCGGTATAAACCATTACAAGTGCGTACATTCCCAACACGAAAAGCACCAACATAATGCTCATCAGCGAGACAAGGTATGAACCTGCGAATCTTCTTTTTGTTGAATTATTGTCAAAATACATCGTAAAAATTTATCTGCAAAGATAAAATAATTATTTTTTAAAAATTCAAAACGCAAAAGTTTTATTGTTATGATATTTATAATTAAAAAAAATGTAATTTTACACTCCTAAAAACAGCTTCCTTATGTTGAAGAAATTAGGTGATTATGTATTGTTGATGTTTCAGGTTTTTCGTAAACCCGACAACGCTCTCATCTTCAGAAAGCGTATGCTTCACGAGTTTTACAATCTTGGATATACGTCTATTGGAATTGTAGCGATACTCTCTGTTTTCGTGGGTGCCGTCGCCACAATATTGGTTGCCTACAACACTGACAACCCCTTGTTGCCCGAGAAACTCATTGGTTTCTCTGCTCGTCAGATGATTATCTTGGAGTTTTCTCCAACTATGATAAGCCTTATCCTTGCAGGAAAACTCGGTTCGCAGATAGCTTCAGAACTTGGAACAATGCGCGTCACTCAACAGATAGACGCTCTTAAGGTGATGGGCGTCAACCCTGCCAACTATCTCATCTTCCCTAAAATATTGTCGTGTCTCTTGTTTATCCCGGTGCTGATAATTTTCAGTATAGTGATAGGAATTTTGGGCGGATGGCTCGCCTGCGTCTTCACCGGCGTCATCACACCTTCCAATTATGTGGTGGGACTGCGAGCCTGGTTCGAGCCTTTTTCCATAACATTCGCGATGATTAAAACAGTAGTGTTTTCATTTTTAATAACTTCCATATCAAGTTTCATCGGATATAATGTGGAAGGTGGCTCTGTTGAAGTCGGTAAGGCAAGCACACAGGCTGTCGTGGTTGGCAGTATCGCGATAATAGTATTCGACTTGATATTAACACAAATGCTCTTGACATGATAAAGTTAGAAAATATATCGAAGCAATTTGGCGAACATCTTGTTTTAGACGATGTCTCGGCTACTTTCGAGAGAGGGAAGACGAATCTTATTATCGGCCAGAGCGGCTCGGGAAAGACGGTCTTGATGAAGATATGCACAGGATTGTATGAACCCGATAAAGGCATAGTTACATTTGATGAGCGTCAGTTCTCTAACACTAAGGAAAAGAATAAGATAAATATCCGTAAGGAGATGGGCGTTCTCTTCCAGGGAGGCGCGCTCTTCGACTCCATGAGTGTGGAACAAAACGTGATGTTTCCTCTCGATATGTTCACAAACATGACATACGAAGAGAAATTGGAAAGAGTTAACTTCTGTCTTAACAGAGTGAATCTTAGTGGTATAAATAATCTAAGAACGTCAGAACTTAGCGGCGGTATGATGAAACGTGTCGCCATCGCACGTGCCATCTCCAACAGTCCAAAATATCTCTTCTGCGATGAACCAAATTCCGGTCTCGATCCTCAGACTTCTGAACTCATCGACGATCTTATCAGCGAGATAACTCACGAATTTAACATGACTACCATAATAAATACTCACGACATCAACTCTGTCCTGAAGATAGGTCAGACGATAAGTTTCATTAATAAAGGAAAATTATGGTGGAGCGGCGACAATAGATCGGTATTAGAATCTGATAATAAAGAACTGAATACTTTTTTGTTCTCCACGGAATTGACCAAAAGAGTTAAAACAAATTAATAATTAAAAAACAATTTATTATGAACGTATTGGATATTATAATTGGAATCGTCTTGATAATCTTTGCATTGGCAGGATTAAGAAAAGGACTTATCATCGAGGCTTTCTATTTGGCTTCTTTTGTGATAGGAATCTATGGGGCTATGTTTTTCTCCGATGCTATGGCGGATTGGCTTTCCGATTTGATAAATGTCGCACCCGAATACCTCAGTCTGATAGCCTTCATTCTTACCTTTATATTATTTATGGTGGTGATTCGTTATTTGGGACGATTGATGAGTAATTTGGTGGAAGCCATTTATTTAGGTTTTATTGATAAGATTGGCGGATTTATTTTTGGTGCTGTGAAAGGAGCCTTGCTGATAAGCATTTTGATTATGTTGATGAATGTGTTTAACGTGACAGATGCAATAAATAAAGACGTAAGAAAAGATTCAAAACTTTATACCTTTACGGAAGAGATTGCAAATTATCTGTACAAGAACCACGATTTGGTGAAGAACTCAATGGAAAAGAGCTTCAATAAAGGTAAGGAAGTTATTGAAGATGTGATAGAAACAAGTTTAACTAAATAGAAATAGATATGAAAAAGATAGCCGTTATTTTAGGAGGATGCGGAACACGTGATGGTTCCGAGATAAATGAAACAGTAACGTTATTGCTTGCCTTGGATCAGCATGAAATCAAGTATGACTGTTTCGCTCCCGACAGAAATCAGTATCAAGTTATAAATCATGTTAGTGGTGAAGTCGTTGAGGAAGAACGTAATATGATGGTTGAGGCAGCTCGTATTGTGCGTGGAGCCATCACTCCTCTGACGGAGTTTTGTGCCGATAATTATGATGGACTCGCCATCCCTGGTGGGGCAGGCATTGCGAACAACCTATTTACATATTTCACCGATGGTATGCAGATGACGGTGCTTCCAGAAGTCAGAGATGCTATAGTAAAGATTCATGAGCAGAATAAACCTATAGCAGCTATGTGTATCGCTCCAGTTTTGGTTGCCAATGTGTTAAAAGACGTTACTGTTACTTTGGGTAATGACGACTGCGGACCAGCAAAGGACGTCGTTGAGATGGGGGCTACTCACGCCCCTACCAAAAACGGAGAAGTCGTGAGCGACTTGAAAAACAAAATCTTCACGACTCCTTGCTTTATGCTTGAAGCGACTTTAAAAGACATCTACGCAGGTGCTTATAACATGGTAGAATCTTTCAAAGAAGCCTTATAATTATTCGGTATAATATAAAATCATCTTCTCGATTGCCTTGTGGCAGACTTCACAGAATTTATCTCCGTTGAAAGTCTTCATGAGGCAATCTCTTTTTGGACGATAAACGCCTTGAGGTTCATAGCCTCCACCTTCAAAAACTCCGACTTCGTTATCATATTTCTCTGTGTCGGGTGTTGGAACAGGCGTCTTCTTCTTCAGCATGTCTTTCCATTTACTATCGAAATCGACTAATGTTGTGATATTTGGTTCCCAAGGTTCTATGTCTAAGTTATAAAATTCTTCGTAAGAACCTGAGTCGTCGTAATATTCGTCGCCCAATCCCGCAAATCCGTGACCGAATTCATGTATGATGACATCGGAAGAGAAGTGGTCGTCAGTTGAGCTTACGCAGTAGAAATTATATATTCCACCGCCACCATATTTTGACGTATTCGCCAAGATGTATATCTGGTCGTAAGGAACTGTACCTGCGAGATCTCTTATAGATTGATTGTCGTATGACATACAGTAGCGTTCTGAATCAAAAGTGTAGAAAGAACAATTAAGAACGGTGTTTTTCCATATATCCTCAGCAGGGATAGTGATGCCCGAATCCTTTGAAGGAGCCATGACGGCTCTGATATTGAATCTGTCTTGATAAGAGATATAAGGTTCGTAAGAGAAAAGACATTCTCTAAAGAAGTTACAGTCTATAACGAATTTACCCATCTCTTCTGCGGTGTAGCCATCAGGTAATATTACAATATCTACAGCCTTTTCTGGAGCATAATCGCCATGGACATTAAGAACAGAGTGACTATGTCTTGGCGCGTCTTGAATGAAATAGTTGTCAGGATCGACAGTAAGACGCATCATCTCCACGAAATTACCATCATAATCTCTCATATAAAACACCACATCGACTATTTCTTTTGGATATGGCATTATTACAGATTCATTGAAACCTCTGTTAACCATCTCTGCCTCCGGTGTTGTTTGCCATTCTCCAAAAAGATTACAGTAACCTCTCGAATAAAGAACTACATCGGAATCGTGAAGTAGGACTTCAAAATAATAGTCACCGTAACCTAAACTGTCGATGAGATTGCTTCTTGTTCCACCCCAAACGGGTTCTATGACGTACTTGTCTAAAGCATAATAACAAGTATCAGCATTACCATATATGTAATAGTCGATTCTTAGTTGTTGATTGTCGAAATGAATGTCATACTGAGCTTTTGTCTCCGGACATAATAAAGCGATAGAAGCTAAAAGAAAAGCAATTCTGCGGATAAAATTATTCATAATGTTATTTTATTTAAGACAAGCAAAGGTAATAATTTAAACAATAGAAATATAGTTTTTACGTCACAAAATAAAAAAAAAGGGCGCGGGGAGCGCCCAATTGCATTAATAAACCAAACTACTTACAAAGCTATAGAGAATGTTTAGTACTTGTGTCAGCAAAATTACGCAAAAAACTATTTCTGTCAATAGTGTTGTGGTCTCAAATTCGATTTTTTGAGTTTTATATACAATTTTTATTTTTTATTATTTTGTAAAATTATACGACATTTATTATTTAATTATATTGATTTATAATTATATAGATAATTATTTATTACGATAATTTTACTTAATTCTTTTTAAAATATTATTTTATTATGGTAGTGTTTATTTCTTGATTTTGTCATTTTAAATTGACAATATTACCTACTAAGTTGTTAAGAGTGGTGCTTTTTAACTTGGTATTTTTGATACTTTTTCTGAAAAAATACGAAAAAGTAGTTTTAACTAATTTTAATGTATGGACATTTTTTTATTAATTATGGTACATGATAAAAGCATTATTGATATTTTTTTATCTTTGCAGAAACAATAAAACATAATATTTTGCAAACACTAAAGTCTCAGATAAGTCCTGATAGTAGGGAGTTTCAAGAAAACAAGAAAGCCTATATGGATCTGATGTCGCGCTATCGTGAAGGCATGGCGTTGAGTATGCATGGTGGTGGAGCGGCTGCTATCGAGAAACACAAGAAGCGTCATAAACTTCTTGCTCGAGAACGCATCGATCAACTAATCGACAAAAACACTCCATTCTTGGAACTCTCTCCTATGGCTGCCTACGATACTTATAACAATGACTTTCCATCTGCTGGAATTGTCACAGGCATCGGAATAATACAAGGTCGTGAAGCGATTATCGTAGCCAACGACGCCACTGTGAAAGGTGGCACCTATATGCAATATACTGTCAAGAAACATCTTCGTGCACAGGAAATTGCAATGGAAAACAAACTACCTTGCGTTTATATGGTCGATAGCGGCGGTGCTTTTCTCCCAGAACAAGACACCGTATTCGCCGACAGAGATCATTTCGGAAGATTTTTCTTCAACCAAGCTAGAATGTCGGCAATGGGAATCCCCCAGATTGCTATCGTGATGGGAATGTGTACAGCCGGCGGAGCATACGTGCCTGCTATGAGCGACGAGACTATTATAGTTAGAAATCAAGGTACTATATATCTCGGTGGACCTCCTTTAGTGAAAGCTGCGACCGGAGAGATTGTGACGGCAGAGGAACTTGGTGGAGCAGAGATGCATACATCCGTTTCAGGTGTCGCCGACCACCTCGCAGAAAACGACAGCCATGCAATGCAAATATGTCGTAACATTTTCAAGACTTTAGAAAATAAAGAGAAACAAAAGTTAGATATACTTCCGATAGAAGCTCCTTTGTATGATCCGGAAGATTTATACGGTATCGCACCTATCGACCTTCGTCAGTTGGTGGATCCGAGAGAGATTATAGCTCGTATCGTCGATGGTAGTCGTTTTCAAGAGTTTAAGGCACGTTATGCTACGACAATCGTATGTGGTTTCGCGCATATCATGGGATTCCCTGTAGGAATTATCGCAAACTATGGAGTTCTTTTCTCGGAGTCGGCACTTAAGGCGACGCACTTTATAGAGTTATGCTGTCAGCGTAATATTCCGTTGGTCTTCTTGCAGAACGTCACCGGATTTATGGTTGGAAAACAATATGAATGTGGCGGCATTGCCAAAGATGGAGCTAAGATGGTTCATGCTGTAAGTAATGCCAATGTTCCTAAGTTTACCGTCATCTTCGGCGGTTCATTCGGGGCGGGCAACTACGGCATGGCTGGACGTGCCTATAGTCCGCGACTTCTCTTTATGTGGCCTAACGCCAAGATTTCCGTCATGGGTGGCGAACAAGCTGCAGGCGTCTTGACGACAGTGAAAGAAGAACAATATAAATATAGAGGACAAGAGATTTCTCAAGAAGAATTAAATAAGATAAAATCCGAAATACTTGCCAAGTACGACCACGAAGGCTCGGCTTTTTACAGCACGGCACGCCTCTGGGACGACGGTATCATCGACCCTGTCGATACTCGCAAGATACTCGCAATGGGAATAGCAGCATCTCTGAATCAACCATTCCCGCCATTGCAATTCGGAGTGTTTAGAATGTAGCAACAATGCATAGTTCATAGTGCATAATTCATAATTGTGCATTGTGAATTATGAGTATGAATTTAATAAAATGGATTTCACGACATTACAGATAGGTATCGAAAAAAACGTAGCGCGCATAGCTCTGAACCGTCCGGAAGTTCGTAATGCTATGAATGCACTGATGATTAAGGAACTCACCGAAGCCATCGACTGGTTGGATACTCGCGACGACATCAGAGTGATTGAGATTTGTGGCAACGGAAAGTGTTTCTGTGCAGGAGCCGACCTCAACTATATGAAAGACATCGCAACATACGGATATAACCAAAATCTTGAAGATGCAAAACGATTGTCGAGACTTTTTCAAAAGATATATTTCTGTAACAAACCAGTCATTACACTAGTTCATGGAGCCGTGATTGGCGGAGGTAACGGTATCACTGCGGCATCGGATGTCGTCTTGGCTGAGAAAAACACCGTTTTTGCCTTCAACGAGGTGAAGTTGGGAATCACGCCAGCAACGATTTCTCCTTTCGTCATTGCGAGATGCGGCGAGATGCCAGCACGCGAGCTGATGCTCTCGGGAAGAAAGTTTACAGCACAAGAGGCTAAAGAATATAGACTCGTTAACCATGTGGGCGACATTGACGAACTCAATAAGAAATTAGATTCTTTCATCGACGACTTCTTAAAAGCCTCGCCTAACGCTATCAGAGACTGCAAACATCTCATCAGAGGAGTTTGTAGAAGGAACAATCCTTACGACGAGATATTTCAGACAACATCAATGATGATAGCACAAGAAAGAATGTCGGACGACGCACAAGAAAGAATGAAAGAGTTTTTGAAATAAAGTTTTTCATAGTTAATAGTTCAAGGTTCAAAGTTTTTTATTACCTTTGTAACCTTATTATGCCTTCGAAGAAAATACATAAGATATTAGTGGCGAACAGAGGTGAGATAGCTGTTCGTATCATTGATACACTGCGGAAGTTAAGTATCAATTCGGTTGCTATTTATGCCGACAACGATGCTGATTCTTTGCATTGTCGTGTCGCTGATGAGGCTCGTCCTTTAGGAGGTGGAAGCCTTAAAGACACATATCTCAACATACAGAAGATTATCGATTTAGCTTTAGATTCAGGTGCCGATGCCATCCACCCAGGATATGGTTTCTTGTCGGAGAACGCCGATTTCGCTGAAGCATGTAGAGCCAACAATCTGATATTTATCGGACCGGATGCAGAGTCGATGCGCCTGATGGGCGACAAGATAAGAGCGCGTCAGTTTGCAATAGACAACAATATTCCCGTGGTTTGGGGTTTGATGGGCAGTGTTGAAGAGATAGCAGCGCAAGCCGCAGCCCTGCCGTATCCCGTGTTGATAAAAGCCTCTGCGGGCGGAGGCGGAAAGGGAATGCATATAGTAGAAGAACCTTATCAACTGCTCCTCTCTTTGGAACAAGCCTCTCGCGAAGCAGAACGTTATTTCGGTAACGGTCAGATTTTCATAGAACAATATATTAAAAACCCTCGTCACATTGAGGTTCAGGTACTCGCCGACCATCACGGTAATGTCATTCATCTCCATGAAAGAGAATGTTCGGTGCAACGCCGCTATCAGAAAGTCGTTGAAGAATCTCCTTCTCCAACGCTGACAGATGAGAAACGCAATGCTATATGCGAGACAGCTGTCGCGATATGTAAGTCGATGAATTATAAAAACGCTGGTACAGTAGAGTTTATCGTCGATGAAAATCAAAACTTCTACTTCCTTGAGATGAACACTCGTATACAGGTGGAACATCCCGTCACGGAACAAAGGACAGGTATCGACATTGTGGAAGAACAGATTCGCATAGCTCGCGGAAAAGTGATGGGTTATACTCAAGACTCAATAGTCGCTAACGGTCACGCTATCGAATGTCGTATCTATGCCGAAGACCCGGAGAATAACTTCATGCCGGCACCGGCTCAGCTGACACTCTATCACGAACCTCAGATGAGAGGCGTGAGAATCGACAGCAGTATCGACAGACCAACCGTCATCTCCGACAGCTACGACCCGATGATAAGCAAACTGATAAGCCACGGTAAAAACAGAGAGGCTGCTATCGAGATAACCAAAAACGCTCTCAAAGATTATATCGTACAAACACGTAAAACCAATATACCTTATCTCCAAAGTATCATAGACAACAAAGACTTCTTGGAAAACAAAATTGATACTTCCTATTGCGAGAAACATCAAGAAGAACTCATCGCTGCCATGCATCAAATGCGTAACGACGTTAAGAAAGAAGACGTTGCAGCATTGTTCCTCTTCTACGATTTCAATAAATTATTCCTCGAACATCAAGACATTGACAACGTTTGGCATGAGATAGGTTATTGGCGTTACGACATGAATATCATCGTTGATGTCGATGGCGTGTCTTATAATGTTAATATTGAAAAGATAAGACGTAGGTCGCTGAACTGCACAATCAACGGACAGAATTATGAGGTGCTGCTCTCACAAAACGGTGGTAAGATGAGTAAAGTAATCATCAATGGAATGACAGAGACGATTTTTGTCTCAGAGACTTCCGACAACAACTATTGTGTTCATCTTAAAGGACTCGACTTTATTTGTCGACGCAACGATGAACTCAACGATACAAAAGATTATTCCAACAACGAATCTAAGAACAACGACTTGACATATTGTTCTCCTATGCCGGGTAAGGTTATCAAGGTTAATGTGAAAGAAGGCGACGATGTTAAGGAAGGCGACATTCTGTGTGTGGTAGAAGCCATGAAGATGGAGAATAATATCAAGTCGATGACTTCTGCCAAGGTGAAGAAAGTTTTTGTTGTTGAAGGAGAAAAAGTAGATGTTAAAAATATTTTGATAGAGTTATCGATATGAATTTTGACTTAACAAAACAACAAGTGGAATTTCGAGAGAAGGTGCGCGAGTTTGCTGAGAGAGAGGTGAAACCCGTTGCAGCTTATAACGATGAACATGAAATTTTTGATATCGAGTTGACCAAGGAAATGGCAGACTTCGGTCTTTTCGGAATATGTGTGCCTAAGGAATATGGTGGACAAGAACTCGATACCTTATCTTATATCATCGCTGTTGAAGAACTCTCAAGAGTTGATGGTTCGACGGCAGCTACTATTGCAGCTGATAATTCATTAGGTATCAGTCCTATCAAAGAATATGGAACCAAAGAACAGAAGGAGAAGTATCTTCCGCGTCTCTGCAAGTCGCACCTATGGGGCTTCGGCTTGACAGAAGAGACGGCAGGATGCGACTCGAGAGGTACCAAATCGACGGCACGTCGCAAAGGCGACAAATGGATTCTCGACGGAACCAAGATTTTCATCACCAACAGCGCTACCCCGATGACATTAGGCAGCACTGTCCAAGTCGTCTCGGGAGAGAAAGACGGCAAACCGGAATTTACGACCTTCCTCATGGAGAACGACACTCCGGGCTTCACCCAAGAACCGATGAATCGCAAGATGATGTGGCGCGCCTCTAACACGGGTAAACTTACCTTCAACAACGTGGAACTCACCGACACTAATATGCTCGGAAAGCCGGGACAAGGCTCTCATATCATGCTCGCCACTTTGGACGGCGGTCGTCTCTCCATAGCAGCGATGGCATTGGGCTGCGCTCAAGGCGCCTACGAGATGGCGTTGTCTTATTCAAAAAAAAGAGAACAATTTGGAAAACCAATATCGAAGTTCCAAGCTGTCAGCTTTAAACTCGCCGACATGGCAATGAAGATTGAAGCAGCTCGTTGTCTTCTTTATAAAGCTTGTAGAGTAAAAGACGCCGGACTCGCTTTCGGCAAGGAGGCAGCGATGGCAAAACTATATTGCTCCGAGGTGGCAGCCGAGGTATGCGACAAGGCTGTACAAGTGATGGGCGGTCATGGATTGTTAAAAGATTTTAACATGGAACGATTCTACCGCGACCAAAGAATATTGCAGATAG
Source organism: Bacteroidales bacterium (assembly GCA_017461665.1). GTDB lineage: Bacteria > Bacteroidota > Bacteroidia > Bacteroidales > F082 > Limimorpha. Next base: position 132,562 of record JAFTXI010000030.1, read on the forward strand.
GCGAAGGAACATCGGAGATACTTCGCATGGTTATCTCAAGATATATAGGATGTTGAAAATATAAGAGTATAATAAATAATTAAAATATGCATTATGAATAAATTAGAACAAATGTTTGAAGTGTTGCGTAGCCGTCCAAAGAAACGTTTGGCAGCAGCTTATGCTAACGATGACCACACAATCTGCGCTGTCAGTGCAGCTATCGACAACGGTTTAATCGAAGGTATCTTATGTGGTGACGAGAATGTTATCGCTAAAGTTTGCGAAGCAGAGAATATCGACATCAATAAGTTTAAGATTATCCACGAACCTGACGAGGTAAAGGCTGCTACAAAAGCTTGCGACCTCATCAACGCAGGTGAAGCTGACATCTTGATGAAAGGTCTTCTCTCGACCGACAAATACATGCGCGCTATCTTGAACAAAGAACGCGGATTATGTCCACCTAACGCAACATTGGCTCACGTCTGTGCAATAGAAAATCCTAACTACCACAAGTTGTTGATTGCAAGCGACTGCGCCATCATCCCTGCTCCTGACTTCAAACAAAAACAAACATTGTTGAAATATTTGGTTGCTACAGCTAACGCCTTGGAAATCAAAAATCCTAAGTTGGCTCTTATAACCGCAACAGAACAGATGCTCGCTGGTATGCCAGCCTGCGTCGATGCAGCTCTCATCGCTAAGATGGCAGAACGTGGCCAGATAAAAGGTTGCATCGTTGATGGTCCTATCTCTTTAGACCTCGCTATCGATGCTGAAGCTGCGGCTATCAAAGGATTCAAGAGCCCTGTCGCTGGCGATGCCGACTGTCTCTTGTTCCCAAGCATCGAAGCTGCCAACGTGTTCTACAAATGTAACAGCAAATTCGACCATGCTGAAGTGGCTGCTGTCGTTATGGGCGCTAAGGTACCTTGTGTCTTATCATCACGCGGCGACTCTTCAAAAACTAAATTATGTTCAATAGCATTGGCTGCTTTGTTGGCTAAATAAAAATATTAAGATTATGAGTTACAAATTATTAATTATCAACCCGGGTTCAACTTCAACTAAAGTTGCAATCTTCCAAGACAAAGAATGTGTCTTCAAGAAAAATATTAAACACTCAGCTGAAGAAATAGCACCCTTCGAACATATCGCTGACCAATATCACTTCCGTAAAGACGTTATCCTTAACGAATTGAAAGAAGCCGGTATGGAAATCAACGACGTTGATATGGTTGTAGGACGCGGCGGATTGTTAAAACCTCTTACATCGGGAATCTACGAAGTCAATGAAGCTATGATTCGTGACTTGGTGAACAGCCCTGTAGGTGAACACGCTTGTAATCTCGGTGGTTTGATAGCCGACGATATAGCAAAGTCTATAGGAGTTAAGGCTTATATCGCCGACCCTGTCATCGTTGACGAAATGGACGACATCGCTCGTCTCTCAGGACATCCTGCATTCCCACGTCTCTCGGTATTCCACGCATTGAATCAAAAGACTATCGCTCGTCAACACGCAGCAACAGTAGGTAAGAAATATGAAGAGTTGAACCTTATCGGTATTCATCTTGGTGGTGGTATCTCGGTGGCAGCTCACAAGAAAGGTCGTGTCGTCGATGTTAACAATGCTTTGAATGGCGAAGGTCCTTTCACACCGGAACGCTCAGGAACTCTGCCTTCAGGTCCTCTCATGAACGCCTGCTTCAGCGGTAAATATACCAAGAAAGAAGTCGATCTCATGCTTAAAGGTCAAGGTGGCTTCGTTGCCTACTTAGGAACAAACGATGCTTTGGAAGTAGAAAACAGAGTTAAAGCCGGCGACAAGGAATGGGAACTCGTCTATCGCGCAATGGCTTATCAAGTGGCTAAAGAAGTAGGCGGCCTCGCAGCATCAGCATTCAGCATGGAGGTAGATGCTATCTTCGTCACAGGCGGTGTGGCTTACGATAAGAACTTCTGCAAATTGTTAGACAATCATCTCAACAAGATAGCTCCTGTCTGCGTCTATCCTGGCGAAGACGAAATGATGGCTCTCACCTTGAACGGCTTGATGGTCCTCAACAATGAAGTGGAAGCTAAAATCTACGAATAAAATCTGAGAAATCTTGTACGAACACATTGAATGTGTCCTAATTCTCAAACTAAATAATGACGCGTTAAATGCAGAAAAGCACCTACATTTAACGCGTTTTTTCTTTTTAAATCCATCACTACATCACTTCAAAACTTTTCTTATCTTTGCGCAACAATGAGAATGCTCCTGTTTTACATATTATTCGCTTTGCTCAGTCAACAGACAACGGACAACAGACTTCGTCCTCGGTCGCTGAGCCTGTCGAAGCGCCGATTGTTGAAGAATTAGGAATGAGGAGTTAGGAATTAGGAATTGGAGGGACGTCACTTCTGTGGCGTCTCTCGTTTTTTTTTGGATCTCTGGATTTCTGGACTCTGAGGAACTTTAAAATTTTAGAACTTCAAAACTTATATACTCATTGAACTTGGTGACTTCTTTCATCCCTCAAAAATATTTTTCAATATTCTGAAATACTATCAAAAAAAATCATATCTTTGCAGTCGCAAAATGATGGGGCATTAGCTCAGTTGGCTAGAGCGTTTGACTGGCAGTCAAGAGGTCATGAGTTCGATTCTCATATGCTCCACAAAATATCATCGTCAAGGTCGCGGAAATCCCCAATCTTGACGATTTCTTTTTTATCAAACCATATAAAAATAGGAAACTTTCCATGCGTGATGTCGATGGCTTTGTTAGGTAAGATATGCCAGTAACTGTAATTTTCCGTCATCGTATCTTCTCTAAATGCTTTAATGCCTTCTGGACTTCCCCAGATGAAAATATCTACATCATCAATGTCGTTACCTTCTCTCTCCATAATCATCGACAACTTCTTCACTCCCAACTTACAATATTTACAACCCGAACTCACAACGATAATCATATTGTTGTCTTCGTTAAGATTAAAACGCGAGATACTATCAAAGACAATAATATCTTCCTCGAAGTCAATCTTCTTCACATCTTCAAATGATTCTTCTAAATCGATAGTGCTTATCTCTTTCTCAGTGGAATAAATCATCTTATAAATAGAATCCGTCGGACTTATTATCATGACGCCAACGAGGACGATTATCGGGATGATATAAAGTATGTGAGTCTTAGAGTCTATGGGTCTATGAATTTTTTTGGTTCTGAAGTTCTGAAGTTCTGAGGGTCTCAGCTTCAAAAGAAATAGCGCTCCTATGATAACAAGATTCTTTATTATCGATTGCATAGGGCTGAGTTGTACCAAGTCGCCGAAACAATGACAGTTGCCATCGTCTCTGAAGAGGGCAGTGTAAATCAAAAATATGGTGAAGAGAATCTGTATCGTTAATGTCGCCTTCCAAGTAAATCTGTAATATATTTTAAAGATTAGAAAGATGCCCAAGACGATCTCTCCCACGATGAGTAGACGCGATAAGATTGTCGTGATGAAGAAACTGAAGATATTGAAGCTATAGATATAAATCTCAAACTCGTCGATGGTGATTAATTTAAGAATGGAGGCAATGATAAACACGCTGCCAATTCCTATGCGTATGATATTTTTTACCACGTCGCTCATTTTATATTTTCATTTAATGAGTCGTAAATCAACTTCTTCAAGCGTAACGTCTGTTCTATGACATGAACGTCATCTTTGTCTCCTTTAGGATTATCGAGTCCTATGTTTTTCTTGTTCTTAAATTTAAACTTCATATCTTCCGGTGTTCCGCTGATGATGATACCTAATCTTCTGAAAGGCCACGGATTCGACATGCCTAACTTGTAGTCGAATGTCATGTCTAAGTTATGACGACCTCCAACGACTGCCTGATATTTATCTACGGTGATAAGTGTCGGATAGACATCAATCTCGTTCTTGAATGCTGTAATCTCGACAGAGAGATTATCTATCTTGTTGTGTTCCTTGTCTTTGAAACCTAAAAGTCTTCCTAATTTCTTATATGTCTTGTTGTCGAGGATTACCAAATCTTTTCCATGTATTGCTGTCGCACCTCTCAGTGTTGACACTTTCATCTCATATTGTGAGTTTAGATAAGTCTCTGCTGCGAAATGGAACTCTGCCTTACCTGCAAAGGAGCTGAGCATAGGGACGAGGGTGTCTAGCTCTGGAATGATGTCTATCATCTCAGCAATGTCGATTTGCATAAGATGCAGGTCGAGACCTAAATAGAGGTGATTTCTTCGTGGCGACTTATACATCGCGGTTAGCATCATGGTGGCAGCGTCGGTGGTGAAGCCCATCTCTTGTAAGACCAAGACGCCGTTCTTCACAGTCAGTCCACCACCGATATTGGTGAGCGACATAGCTCCGGCATCAGCTCTTGAAATATTGGTGTTGAGCGTGATGTCGATTCCCATTGGCACCATGAAAGGCTCTCTCTCTCCCTTGATGGTGTCGGTAACGACGACTTCTTCAGCTACTTGCGTGGTATCTCCCATGCCACTGAAAAGCTCCATAATCTGATTGATATCAGTGTAGTTGGAAGTGAAGTCTAAGTTTCCTTTCAAGAGCGCTTCCTTCCTGAAGAACTCATCGACATTGGTAAACTTGCCTTGAAGCTCAAAGTCGGAATTGCCTAAGACAACGCTACTATTATTAATGTCGATACCTGTGGTGTCGTAACGGAAGTCGATGGAAGGTATATAAATAGGTGCAGGGATATCGCTCATGCTGAAGATGGCTTTGTTAAGTTGTATGCCGGCATGAGGGTTCCACTTCAGAATCATATTCTCCTGGTCGTCGTCATAGTCTGCCGAGACGTTGAAATCCAACTTCTCTGTCTCGAAGCTCATCTCTTCGCCCATCTTGAACGAGAGGCTGTCGCCCTCATACACCGCGATATATGAAGCATCGGTACTGTTTTCTTTCATAAACATGGCAAGACTTCCCTTAGGATTGTTGGAGAAAAACGTCATGCTGTCCATGGCGGCATCGATTCTTGAGAAAGCGTAATCGGCATAGACTGACATCGGGATATTCTCGTCCAAGATATTCGAGATTTGCGCTTCGATGTTGTAATCTCTGAGATTTGCAACTATCATGTCGGACACTTTAGCGTCTAAATTGGCGCCGCTTATTGCCACGGCAGCGAGACTATTAGTAAGGTCTTCAGATGCCGAATTAGGTAAAACAAAATTTATTTTAAGATTATCGGCATCAACATTTATAGTGTCGGAATAGACGACATTCATGTCACTCCATTGAAGCTCTCCATTGATTTTTGACTTCATGAAATCCATGTTGTCTATCTGATACTTGTTGAAATTGGCATTAAGTGCGAGAGTCACTTTACCTCCGGCTTTAATATCTTCCGGTATAAATGATTGTAACTCATCTAAGTCGGCATCGGCTTTGAGATTTATGTTGCAATACATCTTATTCATAACGTCTTTTATCGTTCCCGAGAGAGACAATGACGAGTTTGACATTTTAGCATTAAGATGATTGAGATAAATATCGGATTTATTGTTAAGGTCGATGTCGGCTTTGAAAGAAGTGTTAAAATTTGTTAATGGATAAGGAAGCATCTTCGGCATGGAAATCATACCTTTATTATATGTGATGTCCGCATTGACGACGGGCATAGAGTTTTCGTTGTAGATACCATCGACTGTGGCAGCAAGTTGAAGCTCGCCTTTCACGTCGATGCCATTGAGCAATTTTTCACGCATCGAAACAGGGATTATTTCGATGAGTTCTTCCACTATCAAGGTGTTTGTCTTTATGTAGAGATTGACAGCGATGTCGTCGTTGGGCATCGCTACATTTCCTATAAAGTCGATGAAGATGTTGTTAAGCGCGAACTGTGAAGCACCGAGTTTTACGTCCATTGTACTCAATGTCGCGTCTAACGGACTTATCATCTTGATATCGGCTTTATCGACCAATGTCTCATCATCCATGACGAACGACAAATCGTTGACAGCCAATTCGACGTTACCTTTTACATTGTCGTAATTCTTAATATCTCCATCATATTTAAAACTGAGAGAGGTCAATTCTGCTGTCTGATTTCCGCTTTCATAGAGAAGAGATGAAGAAGATACAAGTATGTCGGCACTGACATCGTCGCCAATCATCTCGGCATCTCCTTCTAACTTTAAATCGTTGAGATTAACAGCCATCGACAAGGTGTCTGTCGTTTGTTGGTAATCGATATTGCGCAGCGACATATCAACGTTTCCTATCAAGGTGTTGCCTTTCATCTTTCCTTTTGCCATCATATCGAAGCCGTTAATATAGGCAATCATGCCTTGTGTTAGTTCGGTATAATTCAGAGAGACGTCGTTAAATCTTAACGAAGCCAAATCTATCGAATAGCTGAACTCTGACGATTCTTCTATGGTGTCGGGTTCTGAAGGAGGGAAGATGTCTAAGTTGGATTGTCCTTGTTCGTTGGTGAAGACGTTGACATAGCCGCCATTAAGCCTGCAATCGTCGATAATTATTTTATCTTCTTTAAGGAATTTCTTTATGTCCACTGAAACAACACATTCATGAATATAAGCTAAGGTGTCGGAAGGACTGTCCTTCATCGGGTTGACGAGGACGACATTATCTATCTTAAGTCCCAACTTTGGGAAAGACTTAAAAAGCGTGATGTCGGCTTGTTCTATCTCGAATTCGCAGTTGATGAAGTTGGGTGCTTGATTTCGCACTATTGAGGTGAGGCGAGCCGGAGTAAATACCAACCAGCAAGCTACGAGTGCAACGATTAAGATAAGTCCTAACAAGGAACCTAAGCTAATGAGTGTAATTTTCAGTGTCTTATTCATAGTTATTCAGCTCTGATGAGATTGTAAGTTGCTCTGAAACCTTCGTTGTTATATCTGAAATTTGTTGCCGACAGTTCCAAGATGTTGCAATATTGAGGTACTGTTCCGCCTATCTCCATCTCGTAATATTTGAAGAATTTATCGTCGGCGCCTTCATCGAATTCCCATGTAAACCACGAAGCCTCTTCTTCAGTGACGTCGTCTTTGAGATCCCATTCCTTTCCGGTGTTGTCGCTGTAATATACTTCAAAATATTTCTCGTCGGGAGTCATCCATTTTCCAACAATCTGTGTCTTGTCGATTTTCGGGTCTTCTGTTCCGCCTCCGCAAGATACAGCGAAGAGAGCCAAGAACAATACTGCTAAGAGATTTATCTTTTTTATCTTTTTCATAATGTTAAAAATTTAGGGATTTATGTTATAACAAATGTTTTGACATAAATCCCTTAGGTTATAAAATTATTTTGCTGCTATCATTTCTATCTCGATGAGAACTTCTTTAGGGAGAGTCTTCACTGCGAAGGCTGCTCTTGCAGGAGGATTCTGAGCGAAACGTTTGCCATATACCTCGTTCATCGCTGCGAAGTTAGCCATGTCGCTGAGCAAACATGTAGATTTCACAACGTTGTCGAAGGTGTAGCCAGCTTCTGTCAAAATACCTTCCAAATTCTTCATGACTTGTTCTGTTTGTTCGTAGATGCCGCCTTCTACGATGTTGCCTGTTTCTGGATTTACAGGAAGTTGACCTGAGATAAATAACATACCATTAGCTTCAATGGCTTGACTGTAAGGACCGATTGCTCCTGGAGCATTCTTTGTTGAAATGACTTTTTTCATATTTTTTTATTTTAATGTTAATATAATTTTCAATATTTCGTTTTTTGAGACGCAGCAATTACACATTGTTTATTTTTATTGGTGTAATTGATACGTCTCTACAATCTTTTCGTTTTCATTAGACGTGTCAACGACCTGTTGTTTATTTTTTTATGGTGTTGTTGACGTGTCTCTACAATTATTCATCATTCCTAATTATTACTAAACACTTTCATTCTCTCCGTCACTTTCCTGATATAGTTTTGGGTTTCGGGGAGGAGTTTCTTCTCGAAATATTTGAAGAGTTCGTCGTATGACATGGCGTTGATTTGAGGTATCGCCTTAAAGATGTTGGTATCGCCGCGAAGAGCTCTTGCCACGTTACCTGCGCCTGTGTTGTATGATGCTATCACACATAAGTCTTGACTGTCTTTGTTTTCGACTTTGGTATAGTAGCGTTTCTTGAGAAGATGTAAATAATGTACACCCATCTCGATATTGTTTTCCGGTTTGTAGAGATAGTTGGCTGTTGGTTTGGAGAAAGGCTTCTTGAGACTTTGAGCACAGTCTTTTCCTGCCGATGCCGGCACTATCTGCATGAGACCGTAAGCAGGAATATGCGACTTAGCCTTAGGATTGAAAGACGATTCGGTCTGCATCACTGCGAAAGCCATAGCAGGATCGACGCCGTATCTCTTACAATATTTTTCTACTTCGTTTTGGTATTTCTTGGCTCTGGTTCTAATATGGTCGGGCACCAAATCTAATTTCACCGTAACCACATGACGCTTCTGTCCATCGTTGCCGGTTATTTCTTTCTTCTCAATAGCCGTTTCTTTGACGATTTCTTTCACGCTTTTATCGACATTATCTTCAGTTACAACTTCACCAGATGGAGTCTGAACCTGATTCTCAAGGACTGCTGTCGATTGTAATGGGACGGCTTTTTCTTTCTCAGTGTCATAATCTTTGGTCTTGCCTCTGCTGACGATGAGTTCTTTAATCTTCTCTTCGACTTTCTTTTCTAACTTCACCTCCGACTGCTCTTCATCAGGAGTGACGATGATTTCTATCGTAGCCTTGCCTTCTTCAAAATCGACGCTGCTACGGCTGTTGCCGTTGTCAGAATATTCAACCCATTCTTTGTTGGTACTCTCAATGACATTATCGCTACCCCAAAGATTGCTCATCTTCTTGACGAAATTGGCGTATGCTTCCTGCTCTGCCTTGACATAATCTTGGTATGCCTTCTCAAGAGATGAGATCAATGTGCTGTCATTTTGTTGCATTGCTTTCATTGCTTCTTCTTGATCTCTCTTGAATTTCTCAAAATCAGATTCGACCTGAGATTGAAGCATATTGAAACACAACACAAAGAATGAGAATAACAACAACTTTTTCATAAGCATTTGAATTAATGTTGCAAATATAACATATAATTTTTACATATCCTATAGAAAAAAACTTCAGAAATTCAGAACTTCAAAACTCGGAGACGCATCAATTACATCGTGTTTATTTTTTTCGGTGTAATTGGTACGTCTCTACTGGACACATTCAATGTGTCCCTACAATCATTCCCAATTCCTAATTATCCCTATAATCTTTCTTCTTCGACAGTTTCAAGTCTTGCAGTGCTGCTGCTTTGACGTTGATGGTGAAGTTCCAACTTTTGTATGTTCCGAGAGGAATCCAGTTGAATCGCATCTCCCAACAGTGCAGGTCTCTATAGACTGTGAACGAGGTGTATGACAGTTTCTTCAACTCGAAGTCCCAGCCTGTCTGTACTGATACTTTCCACTTAGGACTGAGGTTGATGTTACCGTTGACACCGAGAGTCTGAATGACTTTCCTGTTGTCTTTGAGTATCATATTGATATAGGAGAGATTGTTAGTGAGGGTGAGGTTGTAGCTCACAGAGAGCGACCATTTGGTGGTCCAGTCGATATAGTCTTCCGGATTGGATCGAATGTCGTTCATTTCTTGTTCAGAAGCTAATGGCGACGACTTGAACTGTCGTGTTGCCGAGTTCCTCGTGCCGTTCTTGTTTTTCTTGAAGGTGTCGTTGTTTAAGGAATAGCTGAGGCTGAAGTTCCACGAGACGCTGTTCTTTCTAAACAGACGCTTGTTGACATCCCACTCGAATTGGTTGAGTTGTTTTCTTCCCAAGGAGTCTAAGATGTAAGGATCCCAGATACTCGAATATCTGACAGAGAGATTCTTGAACAATGTCGTTCTTCCGTTGACGGAGAGATAGGAGAAGTTGAGCGAGTCTTTGGCGATGTCGTAACTTCCGCTGAATGAGAGGTCTTCAATAAGTTTGATTTTCTTCATTCCCGTGATGGTGTCTTTCTTGGAAGGCACTTTTATCTCCAAATTATTTCCGAAGCTGTAGTTGATACGTCCGGCTTGACCCGATGGCGGCGTGCCATAGATGTTGCCTTGGAACATAGAATATAACTGTTCGATGCCGTTGGCGTCGTAGTAGGTATCGTAATAATTCCAGAAGTCTTTGGAGAAGTCGGGGTTGTAAGATATTCCGATAGAAGGAGTGAAGACGTGACGTATGGCTCTGATAGGACCTTTCTTGAAGTTGACTTGTCCGTAGAGTTTCGTTGTCAAGGTGCTCGACACGTCGAAGCTGAAGACGTTCCTGAATTGGTTTATGGTGTCGGTTCTGAGATAGCCTCCATTAGGCATAGTGCTGTCGTTGATCCATTCTTTCTCGAAGTATCTGAAATACATCCTGTCTAAGATGGTTGCCGATGTTGTCCAGGTGATATGTTTAAACAGTTTCACCGGCATGCTGATAGGTATTCTATGTTGTATTCCGTTTTGGAGATTGTCTAACCAGTTAGGTTTGAAATAAAGACTATCAGCCATGCTCATATAGTTTTTTGCGTTGGCGGTATAACTTATGTAAAGGTCTTTATACCATCTTTTCTTAGCAGGATTACCGACATTCTTCAAAGGATAGATGCGGTTCATGCTGAGTGTGAGTTCGGGTAACGTCACCGTCATGATATGAGTGAGCGTGTTTTGACTATGACTCGCGTTGGCGGTGAAGTTGAACAGATTCCCGAAGCTCGTCTGATATGCGATACTCGACTGGAAAGTGTTGCTGAGATATTCGTTCGACGAGATGGCGTTGTATTTGTTATAGTTGGAACTTACGATATAGACGTCGGCGGAGAATGACGACTTCGGTCTTGCCTTTGGGTCTTGCTTGTGAACCCAACGTACCTTGAAGTCGGTACTCTCGTTATAGTCGGCGGAGCCTTTTGTGCCTATCTTATTCACTGCGTAACTTCCTGAGAAGGAGCCGTTGTAGGCGTAACGCTTATTATAACGCAAGGTAGGCTTGACAGCCCAGCTGCCGCGTGTGTAGATGTCACCGACGAGTTGTAAATCGACGTGTTCGTTGATGCCCCAATAGAAACCTCCGTTCTCGAGATAGAATCCTCTGTTGGCTGACTCGCCCCACGAAGGTACCAAGATACCGTTACGTTGTCCCTTAGAGTTCGGGAAGATGCCGAAAGGAACGCCAATAGGCAGAGGCGTCTCTTCTAACTTGAAATATGCCGGACCGGTAACAATCTTATCATCAGGAATGACTTTAGCCTTACCAAAATGAAACTCGTAATGAGGATGTTCAGGATTACTGCAAGTGGTATAGGAACCCGATTTTATATTGATGGTGTTGTCGTCCATCTTTTTGATTCTCGAGCCGTGGATGTAACCCATCGCATCTTCGGTAAACACCTTGGTGATGATACCTTTCTTGGTGTCGAAGTTGAATGTCATCGACTCGGAATGATATTTTTGGTCGCCTTCCAAAAAGATAGGTGTGCCATAAAGTCTTCCTGTAGAATCTAAGAGACCCTTGGCGAAGACGGTGCGTTTGTCGAAGTCGAACTCGATAAAGGCTGCCTCAATGGTGATGTCTTCATAAACGACTTTGGCATCACCGTAATAATAAATCTTGTTGTTCTTAAAATCTTGTACGGTAGAATCGTTGCAGGAACGTTCAATCTTATCGTCGATGAAAGATTCATTAGCAGGTTCTTTCTTTGGTGTTACGTTTTTTGCGACAGAATCAACGGCTGAAGTATCGATGATTTGAACTGACGAGGAATCAGGATTTGTTTTTACACTATCGATAATTATTTCGGGGAGAGAATCGTTGACGAGACTGTCGATAGTAGAGACATTATCCTGATTTTCTTCAACCTCATTGATATGCTTAACAGTCTTACAACCTGATAATATCAAGGAAGTTATAAAGAAAAAAACAAGAAAATATTTATATGTCTTACTCCTCAACAATTTATTTTATATTTTTGTAGAAAATTTATGCAAATATACGTTTCTTATGCTTAACTTTCGACGAATTTCTGAAAAACGATTGATTTTATTTTTTCTTGTCTTGATAATCAATTTTATTTTTTGTTTCAAGATTGAAGCACAGACGGGAAAGAAAATCACTACTGTCGTTATTGATGCAGGTCATGGTGGTAAAGATCCGGGTGCGGTAGGTAGAAAGACCAAGGAAAAAGACGTCACTTTGAAGGTGGCGAAGATGACTGGCGATTATATAAAACAGTATTGTCCTGATGTGAAAGTCGTTTACACCCGTAGCAGCGATGTCTTTCTTACACTCCAAAAAAGAGCGCAGATAGCCAATGATAATAATGCGGATTTGTTTATATCGATACATTGTAATGCCACAAAATCTACTAATGTACAAGGCGTTGAGACTTTCGTGATGGGTGAGCATAAAAACGCTTCTAACTTGGAAGTCGCTAAGTTGGAAAACGCAGCTATCTTGTATGAAGACGACGCTGCAAACTCTTACGACGGATTCGATGTTAATAGTACAGAGGCTTACATCATGCTGAGTTTTTTTCAAAGTGAGTTTAAAAACTCTTCATTAGAATTTGCAGAACATGTTCAAAATCAGTTGGTACAAAGAGTAGGACGTAAAGACAGAGGCGTGCAACAAGCAGGGTTCTTAGTCCTTCATAAAACCGCTATGCCTTCAGTCTTGGTTGAGATAGGATTCCTCTCAAATCCGGCTGAAGAGAATTTCCTTAACTCCAAAGATGGTCAGACTTATATAGCCTCGGCTTTGTTCAGAGCCTTCCGCGACTATAAGAAAGAATACGAGAAAGATAATGCCATAGAAGGCGATGCCTACGAAAAAATCGATAAGCCCCAAATCATTGACGCCAATAAGATTGTTTATAAGGTACAGATTGAGAGCAGAAGTAGGAAGTTGGATAATGCTTCTCAACAATATAAAGGTTTGGAAAATATTGACTTTTATGAACATAATGGACAATATAAATACACGGCTGGAGTTTTCTATACCAAGAAAGAAGCCGACGAATACTGTAAGAAGGTGAGAGCTAAAGGTTATAGCAGCGCCTTTGTCGTGTCGTTTAAAAATGGAATAAGACAATAAAAAATAACAAAATGAAAGAGAGAACAAAGTCTATATTGGTAGCGTTGTCGTTCATAGCTGCCTTGCTGTTGTTTATATGGGGATTTAACTTCTTGAAAGGTAAATCGATACTTCGTAACCAATATAATTTTTATGCAGTTTATGAAAACACAAAAGGTCTGCTGCCCGGCGACCTTGTCACCATCAACGGGATGCAGGTGGGAACAGTGAGTTCGCTGAAATTCCATCCAAGTCAGGACGGCTCCATAGTGGTGGCTTTCGTTATGAACAAAGATTTGGATGTCCCGAGAAACACCGTCGTCAATCTTGCATCGAGTCTCACAGGCTCGGTGAGTCTGGAACTCGTGTTAGGCGACTCTCCGCTACTCGCAGAAAACGACGACACTCTTACCTCTGCTTACGACAACGGAACAATGGGAATGATAACAGAGACTTTGGTGCCTCTTAAAAACAGCCTGCAGACTCTGCTTAACTCTCTCAACGACTTGACAGCAAACCTCAACGACTTGCTGAATCAGAATCTTAAAAACGATATTAACAAAGGCGTAAGCAGTTTCGCTTCCTCAATGGAAAATATAAATGCAATTTCCAACGACCTGCAATATCTCACAGATAAGGAAAACGGAAAACTCACTGTGGTTGTCAACAACTTGGAGACAATAACAAACGACTTCTCCGCAGTTAGCGATTCTTTGAAGGAAATAGATTACACACATTTGGTCAACTCTTTGGAGAACACCATCGCCGAGTTCAATATCTTGCTTGAAGGTATCAACAATGGCGAAGGCAGCGTCGGCAGATTAGTGAAAGAAGACTCGTTGTATAACAACATCAATACCACTGTTGAGACACTTCAGTCTCTTTTGGAAGAGATAAAGGCTAATCCCAAAAAGATAAAACTAAGTGTTTTTTGATTAATTAGGAATTAGGAATTAGGAATGAGGAATGATTGTAGAGACGCGTCAACAACACCATGGAAAATGTTGACACGTCTCAAAAATAATAGAAGTAAACGTAGAGACGTATCAACGATACCAATGACAATTAACAATATATCGTTGCTGCGTCTCAATAATTGACAATTAAAAATGAAAAATTTTATCTCAATAATATTATTGATATTTATTTTTGGCAATGTCTCTGCTCAGAATGGAAAGACAACGATTCATATCTTGAACGCCGACAGAGCTGACTACGACGAGCGTCTTGGAAAAAATGTGCAGCGTCTGATTGGTAACGTGGTGATGCGTCAAGATTCGACTTATTTCTATAGCGACAGTGCGTATTATAATGAAAAGACTAAATTTTTTGATGGCTTTGGTAACGTACATATTAAAGTCAATGATAGTACTGATATTTATAGTAAACTGTTGAAATATAATGGAGAGACTAAGTTCGCGGAGCTTTTTCACGATGTGATACTCAAAGACGACTCTACGGTCTTAAACACCGAATATATGACTTACGACAGAGTGAAACATCTCGCCACTTATCCTAACAAGGGAACCATCACGCGCAACGACAAGAAGTTAGTCAGCAAGAAAGGTTATTATCGCGACGATATTAAGGTGGTTTATTTTAGAAGAGACGTCGTCGGAACTATGCCCGATTATAAGATAGTCTCCGACACTTTGGTTTATGACACCGACAACGAGATGATGTATTTCTACGGACCGACGACGATATATAATAAGGAGAATACTTTGTTAGGAAATTATGGTTGGTACAACACAGAGAGTGAGTTAGCTTATCTGGATAAGAGAGCGACGCTACGTAACAAGGAGCAGCTGATGATTGCCGACACTATGTATTACAACAAGAAGACAGGTTATGCTAAAGCCTTGAGCGACGTTATTATAGAAGATACTACCAACAATGCTATGCTGAGAGGCGAGTTTGCAGAGATGTGGAGAAAACTCGGCATGTGTATGATGACAGATAATCTGAGAGCATATTATTATGAGGAGATAGACACGCTCTTTGCCAAAGCCGATACTGTCTATCTTTACTTCGATACTGTTACCAACGATGTCCAGCGCATCAAGGCGTTTCATAATGTTAGATTCTTCAGAAACGACATTCAAGGTCGATGCGACTCTCTGTATTATGCCGTCGCCGATTCGGCAGTATATATGAGAGTTAATCCTATTATCTGGGCAGAAGACACTCAGATGACCGGCGACTCGATAAACATAATAGTCAAAGACCAAGCCATAGATAGTATGTTGTTGTATCCTAATGCTTTTATCATTCAGCAAGATACGATAAAAGGATTTAACCAGGTGAAGGGAAAACAAGTGACTGTATATTTCAAAGGCAACGAGATTGACCATCTCTTCAATGAAGGAAACGCAGAGACCGTTTATTGGCTTCGCGACGACGATGGCAGCCTGATAGGTGTAAATTTCTCGCAGTCGGCAGAGATGGATATAAAGATGAAAAACAAGCAGATCTCCGACATAAAATACTACAAGAATATCAAAGAGACTTTATATCCGGAGAAACAACTGAAAGAAAATCAGGAATATCTCAAAGGATTTTTCTGGAAAGAAGACGAGAAACCAAAGAGAGATGATTTTAACTAGGAATTTAGGAGTTAGGAATTGTAAGGACACATCGCATGTGTCCAGTAGAGACGTATCAACAGCACCTAAAAGAATAAACAAGAAGTTGTTGCTGCGTCTCATATAAACTGCGTCTCATGAATTAACGATTTACAATTTATAGACGTATTTTTACGTCCTATTTTAATTTAAGGGGACTTCTATAAATTCCCCGTTTAAATAAATTTAGACAATCATTATAAAAACTTTTGCGTGCTTTATGTTTCTCTTTGGAATTTTTTTGCCATTCTTTCAATCACATAGCTCGCTATGCTCTTTCAAGAAAAACAAAAATCTTCTCAAAGATAAATTCATAAATCACTCGCAAAGCAATTTATAGAAATTCCCTTAAAATCGTTGCAATTTTTCCTGTCAAATAACATTTTATTTTCTTAAATTTGTAACATAAAAACAATTAAGAAATAGCGTTACTAAAATGAAGACTATTAAAGAATTATATCGCATCGGTCATGGTCCTTCGAGCAGTCATACCATGGCTCCGCGTTTTGCTTCTGAACAATTCTTGGCTCGTCATGACGAAGCTGCTCGTTTTGAGGTTGTTTTGTACGGAAGCCTTGCTGCCACAGGGAAAGGTCACTTGACAGACAAAGCTATTTTAGATGTACTTGAAAAGAAAGCTCCTGTAAAGATAGAGTGGAAACCGGATATTTTCCTACCATATCATCCCAATGGAATGACATTTAAGTCGTTCGATTCTGATGATAATATGACAGAAGAATGGACGGTATATAGTGTTGGCGGTGGTGCTCTTGAAGAAGAAGGTAAGCCCGCTATGTTGCCCGACATTTATCCTATCACCAAGATGACAGAGATTCTCAACTGGTGTGAGGATTCCGGTAAGACATATTGGGAATATGTCCAAGACTCGGAGAATGATCCATATCTGATGGATTATCTTGAGACTGTATGGGATACTATGCAGGCAGCCGTTGAGCGCGGCATTCAGACAGAGGGTCGTCTTCCAGGGCCGCTCAATCTGCCGCGCAAAGCAGCTACTTATCATATCAAGGCACATGGTTTTCAATATACATTGAAGAGTCGAGGCTTGGTGTTCTCTTACGCTCTCGCTGTCAGTGAGGAGAATGCTTCCGGCGGTCTGATAGTGACGGCGCCCACCTGCGGCTCGAGCGGTGTGTTGCCGGCGGTGCTCTATCATGGAGCCAAGGCTTACGAATTTCCGAAGGCACGAATACTCAAAGCCTTGGCGACAGCAGCCCTCGTGGGTAACATCGCCAAGACTAACGCCTCTATCTCCGGCGCTGAGGTGGGCTGCCAGGGTGAGGTGGGCGTCGCCTGTGCTATGGCAGCGGCAGCAGTATGTCAGCTCTTCGGCGGCAGCTGCGCACAGATTGAATACGCAGCAGAGATGGCTCTCGAACATCACCTCGGAATGACATGCGACCCAGTGTGCGGACTCGTCCAGATTCCTTGCATTGAACGTAATGCCTTCGCAGCAGCACGCGCCATGGACGCTAACATCTTCGCTACCTTCACCGACGGAACTCATAGAGTGTCGTACGATAAAGTCGTCGATACGATGAAAAGAACAGGTCACGATATGCCGCTGCTCTACAGAGAGACTTCAATAGGCGGACTCGCCAGCGAATACGAACAAATGGATTATTAATAAAGTCTATAAGACAATGAGTCTATAAGTCAATAAATACTCATAGACTCATAGACTCGTACAATGAAAAGATTATTTCTTGCGATACCAATAAAGACTACTGAAAATGGTTTCGTGCCTTTGCTCGATGAATTGAAGCGTCGGCTGGCTCACGAACAGCATATCGGTTGGGTGAGACCTAACAATATTCATCTCACCCTGAAATTCATAGGCAGCACCCACTCACATGAGATTCCTAAGATAATTGATGGAGTGGGAGAGATGCTGAAGAATCATAAGAGCTTCACCATGGATTTCAACAGGACGGGAATATTCGGAAGTCGCTACGCACCTCGTGTCTTATGGCTCGGAATGCAAGATACACCTCAGGAACTCTACGACTTGGAAGAAGATACTCTCACCACATTCGATAAACTCGGTTTCCTCCGCGACCGCCAAAACTTCGTCCCTCATATCACACTCGGACGTATCAAAGGTTTGTGCGAGAAACAGTATTTCCAAAAAGTAGTAGCAGGAATAGAACAGAAGTCCTACATACGACAAGAAGTCAAGGAGATAATCTTGTTTGAGAGTTTTCTTCGTCCTGAAGGTGCGGTGTATAAGGCTCTTAAAGTATTTAATCTCTAAGAATCTATATTCCCCCAAATTATGCATTATGAATTATGCATTATGAATTGCTCCCATCACCAATCTTAACTCGAAATAGGAAAACTCTTCTCCCAAGACATCGCGAGCGGATGTGGTTGAAGTGTCGCCGGTCTCTTCGTAGTATTCTTTTATGATTTCGATGTGTTCCTTGCTGACAAAATCTTCAATATCATAAAAACCATTCTTGACGATCTCGCCAACATGTGTCTCTATAGTACTCTTTGCTAAACCTCGTTCTTTAGCAATCTCTTCTATGCTATAGTCTTCATCTAAAAGTTCTAAAGTATGCAACACGCTGCGAGAGAGATTCATCTCCTTCAAAGATTCTTCGTCGTCGAACTCCTTCTGACTGAAGCCCTGCGACTCCAACACCATGTTAATAATCTCGGCACCGAAACTCTTGATACGAGTAGCACCGAGTTTGGAAATATCTTTCAGCTCTTTTATCGTGACAGGCTTCTTCTCCGCAATAGATGTCAACACGTTGTTTGGCAAGATGCGATATTCTTCCACTTCCATCTCGAAAGCTTTTTCTTCACGCCACTTCTTCAACTTGTCTAACAGAGGTTTATCTTTCTTATCAACCGTCTTTGTTCTCAACTTGACAGATTTAAGATTCTCCGACTCAACAGTCTTCTTGTTCTTCATCTCAAGATATTTCTCTGTGTCGAAGCCGTTTTTCGTCAGGTTGAGACAAGCCGTCTTTACGTAAAGTATTTCTTTTATCAAATCTAAAACAGCCTTGACAGAAGTGTTGACGGCTTTGTTATCAGTCTCGTTGATATTCTCGCTTATAGTCTCCAAGTCGTTGAGTTTATCAAAGAAATATACTGAAGCCTTTTTAATTCTTTCTTGAAGATAGTTAATGTCGGCATTGGTTTTATTTACGAAGATGGAGTCAATCTGTCGTGCGAATTTTAGCTCAACATCTATTATCTCTTCTCTGAATTTCTGTCGTCTTGTTCTAATATTTTCTACAGTCTCTTTTGTGAAGATGTTATCATTCTCTCGAGTTATTTTTGCGAGACGATTTATCTGTATCTCTAAATCCTTGAAAGAGAAAAGGTCGAGAATCATCTCATGGAAAAAGTTCCACTCTTCATCCATAAGCATATCTTCATTAGGTTCTAAAGAAGGAATCTTCTCGACATAATTATTTATTGTGTTATCATTAAATAATACATTTCTTGAAATCTTAGTCTGAAGCACAAGACCTTCCAAAGAAGTACAACGACTCAAAGCCACATAAACCTGACCATGAGCGAAAGCCATCTCGGCATTAAGAATGACTTTGTTGAACGTAAGTCCCTGACTCTTATGAATAGTGATAGCCCAAGCCGTCTTCAGAGGAATTTGTGTGAAGCTACCTATTTCTTTTTCTTCAATCTCGTTAGTTTTTTCGTTGAGTGTATATTCAAAGTTCTGCCATTTCACCGGTATCACGTTGATTATCCCATCGTCGCATTTCACCTTGATGCCATCTTTATCATAATCTACAATCTTTCCTATCTTTCCGTTGTAATATTCTTTTGCCGACGAAGGATCGTTTTTCACAAACATAACTTGCGCCCCTACTTTTAATTCGAGAGTCTCTTTCGTAGGATAAGCGTTCTGTGGAAATGTCCCTTCAATCTTAGCTTCGAAGGTAAGAATCTTCGATTCTATATCATTCAGTCTCTTCTCGTTTATCTCATCAGTCTGGTTGTTATGTGTCGTCAATGTGATATAACCTTCGTCCTCATCGGGATTGAAGTTGGGAATATATCTTGAGTTAAGCAGATCTAAGTTTTTGTTATCTAATCTGTTGTTTCTAACCTGATTTAGTAACTCAATGAAAGTGTTGTCATTTTGACGATAAATGTGTTCTAACTCCACGCAGATGTAGGGATTCTTCTGAAGCACGTGACTGTCGAAGAAGAACACCGACTTATAGAAAGGTTGCAGCAGTTCCCATTCGTTAGGGCGCGCCACCGGAGCAAGTTGCTGTATGTCGCCTATCATGAGGAGTTGCACTCCGCCGAAGACCTTGTCGCTGCGGCGTACCTTTCTGAGGACGCTATCGACGGCGTCTAAGAGGTCGGCACGCACCATACTTATCTCATCGATGACGAGGAGGTCTAAGCTACGTATTATCTTTAGTTTCGTTTTGTTGATTTTCTGAGCGTTCAAACCTGTTGTCGGTAACGACCTTCCTACAGTAGCAGTGCCAGGCACTATAGGTCCGAAGGGAAGCTGGAAGAATGAATGAATAGTGACGCCGCCAGCATTGATAGCAGCGACACCCGTAGGCGCCACGATGACCATCCTCTTGTATGTGTTGAGCGCCAAGTTCCGGAGGAAGGTGGTCTTACCCGTACCAGCCTTACCTGTGAGGAAGATGTGGACATCGGTGTTCTGGACGAACCTGCTCACCATCTCAAGTTTTTCGTTTTTAAATTCTTTTGGTTTCATGATATTTTGGTTTAATATAGTCTTAATAATCACTATGAATTATGCATTATGAACTGCCTTCTTAAGTGTTATTCTAAACGTCGTTCCTTGTCCAACGACAGATGATTTCACGAAGATTTTTCCCTTATGATAATCTTCGATGATACGTCGGGCGAGCGACAGACCGAGACCCCAGCCTCTCTTCTTGCTTGTATATCCAGGCTTGAAGATTTCTTTATAAGCCGATCGTTGCATACCTTTTCCGGTGTCGCTGACATCAATATAGACGTTCTCGGCGTCTTCTGTCATCTCTATGGTGAGGTCGCCGTGATCTTCCATCGCGTCTAAGGCGTTCTTGGTGAGATTCTCTAAGACCCAGCTGAACAAGGCGGCGTCTAAAGGTATGATAATCTCTCTGTTAGGAATCTGTATGTCGAAATTGAATTTGTTGTTCGAGAAACGTCGTTTGAGGTAGTACATGGTGTCGTTGACGGCTGCCACCACGTCGTGAGCCTCTAAAGTTGGAATGGAACCTATCTTGGAGAAACGCTCGGTGATGGTCTTCATCCTGTCAATGTCTTTCTCCATCTCCGTCGTCCCGATGAAAGGTGTGTCTTGAAGTTTAAGGAGTTCTATCCATCCCATGAGTGAGGTGAGTGGCGTCCCAATCTGGTGAGCTGTCTCTTTCGCCATGCCTGCCCACACCTGGTTCTGTTCGGAGCGACGTGCGTAGCTGAACAAGAGATAAGCCACGATGATGAAGAAGGTGAAGACGAAAATCTGCACTATAGGGAAGTAGCTGACAATGCGTAGGAGGTCGGAGCTGCGGTAATAGATGTAAGCCTTCTCGCCATCTAAGTAATTAACTTCTATGGGCATGTTTTCCGAACTCATTATTTCTAACTGTCTGTTTACATAATCGCTGTTGTTCATCATGGCAGCGTCAAGGTTACCGTAGCTGAGAATCTCTTTCTGCGACTGGTCGAGGATGATGACAGGCACGCCTGCTGCGTTGTCAGCGACGTCGTTGATGAAGAAGTTGAACATGTCGTCTAAGACGTTACGGAGTTCGGTGTAGATGAGCGACTCGTTATAATATAGGAATGACTCTTTTCCGTAGATGTCTATCTTTATTGGAGGATAGATGTTAAAATCTTCTTGCATCTCGTCGTCGAAGAAACGCTTACCTTGATGTTTCTTGGGGAGGTTGATGGAGAGCGTGATGTTGTTGTTGCTGTCGGTGATGATGACAGGGATGCTGATGTTGCTTTGTATGATGTCTAAATAGACGCTGGTGTTCTCGTTTGACGAGGCTGCGAGGAAACGACGATATGCCATTGCGAGAAGCTCGACTCTCTTGTTCTCTTGGGCGCTTACCTCGTTGAAGAACAACTCGGTATAATTCATCAGCTCGGCATGGTTCTGAACAGCTTCAGCCCACATAGTCATCTGACGCTGTTCCTGCTGCCCGAAACGCTTCACCAAATTATTTGTATAATACATCGAGAGACAGACAATCACCACGGCAATGATGGAAAGAGCAATTTTCCATCTCTTCTTCCTTACATATAAGTCAATGCTGATTTTATTTCCTAACATAAAACTTTAATTTCCTTTTTGCAAACTTACGAAAAAATAATTATTTCTGTAATTTATGTATTTAAAAAAAACGTACTTTTACAAGCTAATATTGTATCATTAAAATTCAAACTATGAAATACGTATTATCTTTATTTTTAAGTATTTGCATGGCAGTATCATTATATGCCAAATCGGAAGAAGTCGGTCAGAATATCGATGTCAATCATTATGAGATTCATCTCAACGAAATCAATATCGAAGAAAGAACTCTCAATGCTTCAACCACAATAACGCTGACAAGCTTAACCTCAATAGAATTTCTACAATTAGAGCTCAAATCTTTAAGCGTTACCTCCGTCACTTCCGACGATGTCTCTATAGAAGACTTCTCGCAAGAAGGCGACATCTTCACCATAAACCTTAGCTCTGCTGTAGAAGAAAATACAACATTGTCTATTACGATAAATTATGGCGGAAGCACCTTCAACGAAAACTGGGGCGGCATACACTGGAGCAACGACTACGTCTATAACCTCGGCGTCGGTTTCGACAGTCAGCCTCATAACCTTGGTAAGACATGGTTCCCTTGCGTCGATAACTTCACCGACAAGGCTTCATACGACTTATTTATCACCTATCCCGACAATATGCTCTCGTCATGCGGCGGTCTCCTCAACGCCACAACAAACAACAACGACGGAACAAAAACCGACCATTGGGTCGTGAGTCAGGAGATTGCAACTTATCTGATGTCGTTCGCCATAGGCGACTTCATCTTGTGGGAAGATGTATATCATGGCATGGAACGCGACATTCCTATCAACGTCTATGCTAAGTCAAATCAGATAGATAAGGTGGAGGCTACTTTCGCCAACACTAAAGCCATAGCTGCTATCTTTGAAGAGAAATTCGGACCTTATCCTCATAACAGAATCGCTTACGTCAGCACAGGCCTCGGATGTATGGAACACGTCGATAACATAGCGCTCTCGAGTTCTTTGATAACGGGAACAACGAACCTCAACAGCGACTACTTCATCTCGCACGAGATGTCGCATTCTTGGTTCGGCAATAAAGTGACTTGCTCCACCGCCGGCGATATGTGGCTCAACGAGGGCTTCGCTACCTTCTGTAACTATTACTATTTCACAGAGATGTATGACGAGGCTACTTACTTGGAAGCGATGGATGCCATGATTGACGATATCGTCATGTCGTGTCATCAATCGGAAGGTTGGATACCTCTTAACAACATGCCATTGGACTTGACTTACGGAACGACGGTATATGATAAGGGCGCTATCACAGTTCATACCATGATGAATTACTTAGGAAGAGAGACTTTCGATGAGGCGATAAGATATTACCTCAATAAGTTTGATTCCAAGTCGGCTTCGTCGGAAGATTTGAGAGATGCTATAACAGAGTGTACAGGCATCGATATGAGCGATTTCTTCGAGACATGGGTGTTCACTCCGGGAAGCCCTGCTTATAACGTTCAATATTTCACTGTTGAACCTAATGGAGATAAGTTCGATGTTCAGATAAATATGAATCAAAAACATAGAGCCTCCGATCATATTGGCAACAGCGTCGTTTATGAGATTTCTTTCGTCGATGAAGATTGGAATCTATATAGCGAGAAAGTCAGTTGGGATGGAGAGAGCGCTGTGGTGACAAAGACCTTAGACTTTGAACCGGTAGCGATTTTCTGCGACTACGATAATAAGTTTGCTGACGCTTCACATGAAGAGACATACGTCATAAACAGCACAGGCTCAAAAGAGTTTTCAAAAGCCAAGTTTAAAGCTATAGTCGAAGAGATAAGCGACTCCACATTGTTGCGTATCGAACATCGTTGGGTTGGACCTAAGTCGGTGGGCGAGATACCTGAGGGCTTGACAATATCCCCCGACCGTTATTGGACAATTCATCGTTTGGACAAAGGCGAAGCGACAATAAAAGGCGAGTTCCAATATCAAGACGCTGCTAATTATGATGATAATCTTATCGTCTCACCAAACGACTCTATAGTCTTGTTGTATCGTCCCGACGGCTCTGCAATGTGGCAGTCGTTGGATTATGTATTCCAAGGTATGAGCAATTACGGAAGAATGACAGTCGATAACATACAAAGCGGCGACTATGTCTTGGGAATGTGGGACGAAGAACACGCAGACGTCAACGAGATTAACAACAATTCCAATATCAAGATTTATCCAAATCCTGCTGAAGGAATAATAAATATCGAGTTAGGTAAGGAGATAAAAGGAAAAATTGTCATTACTAATCAGTTGGGACAGACCGTCAAGGAAGTAAAGATAAACGATGATAGAATGACGTTAAACATCGATGAACTCACATCAGGAATTTATTTCGTCAATGTGATGAGTAAAAAGAATGTGATTTATAGTGAGAAGATAATTATGAATTAGTAATGAATGTGAGTTTTATAGCCTCCGCCCGGTCTCAGAATAACAATAGAGACGTATCAAAATTCGATAGAATTTTGCTGCGTCTCACGTATTCGATTTATTTGATTTATTTCCGTCGGGCATTTAAGAGCCCGACGGTCGGATAGAAAAAAATAAATCTGGCTAAGCTGGTCGAAATTTTTTGGAATTAACATAGATAAAACAAAAAATACAACATCATAAGTATTTATAATTAATATAATTTAAATTGAGTAATGGAAGATTCGTTTAATTTTGTTTCAAATGTTCTAGAAGTTGGAGTAGATGGTTTTTATGATACGTCAATAACAATATTTGAGAATATTCAAAAATCTTCTTCTGGACTTCAGGGTTTCAAAACATCCCAGAAATCCAGAGATCCAGAAGTCCAGAGATCCATTTATGATTTAACGATTCTTTTAACAATCGTTCCTTTATCCGTTTTAATCTTAATGAAATAGATTCCGTTGTTGAGATCGCTTAAATCAATCTTGTTAGAAGTAGAGTCTTTTTCGAGAATCATCACTCCCATGATGTTGTAAATCTCAATCTTATTGATGTTTTCTTCTGTCGTTATGTAAAGATAATCGTCAATAGGATTAGGATATAATTCAAATCTATCTTTGTATTCTTTTATGTCTTGATATTTAATCTCCACGCTTATTTCTTCAGAAAGCTCCGACTCGTTGTTCTCGCAGTTTGTCATGACAGCGAATGTCACAGTCTCTTCAACGTCGGTTCTATAAATAAATGAAGGAGCAGTTGTCTCCTCGACAAACTCATTATTGATAAATACAGAATACGACTTAGCATTATCGACAGCGTCCCATGTGAAAGTGACTTTAAACTTGAAGTCGAAGTCGGCGAGGTCTTCTTCCACGACGGCATTAATATTAATAGGAGCATCGCAAGGAATTATCAACTCGTTTGTTGTGGCGCAACTTTTTTCCGAATGGTCCGACTCTCCGTCTTCGCAGACGCTTGTCACTGTGTAACAATATTCCGTGTCTGGGTTTAGGTCAGTGTCAACGAAAGATGTCGATGTTGTATTATTGAGCAGCGTCTCGTTTCTATAGATGTTGAAACTTGTTGCGTTATCGACATTGTTCCAAGAGATGCTGATGGAATATTCGTCTATCGTTGAGGCTGTTACCGAGGTGGGAGGGTTGCAAGGTGTCACTTCTTCGCCATCAATATTTTCTATTGCTGCGATAGCGTCAACGCAACCAGAACCGGTGTAGTTGTCTTTGTTCTCAGTGAGTTTCACTGCTGTGTTTTCCAAGATGTAACATATCTCTTCCGGAGTAAGTTCTGGATTTTTTTCTAACATAAGACAAATCACACCTGCCACACAAGGCGCTGCCTGTGATGTTCCATCCATTGTCGTATGACCGTTATTGCTATAAGGGTCGGCAGATACGATGCCAACACCTGGAGCCACTATGTCAGGACGTATTAGACCTATCTCAGGATCGTAAGGATAATCGTTGTATGTGGTGTTTTCCCATGTATAAGGTCCCACTGACGAGAAAGCTGCTTTTTGATTCTGAAAATCTACTGCGCCTACAGTGATGCTGCACGATGTTCCTCCTATGTTTATCTCTTGGTCGGGATGAATCCATGGTGGAGGACATCCGCCTGGTACTCTGAGATTGTTAGGCACGGGGAAAGAGATGTTAAGCGTGCCTTCGTTGCCTGCTGCCACAGCCGCTGCTATTCCAATCTGCAAAGTGTTCTCGCAGGCTAAGCGAAGCATCTCTTTCACAGAAGCCGAGGCATTAGGTATTCCCAACGACATGCTCAGTACGTCGGCTCCGTGTTCAATGGCGAACTCCATACCGGCGCTGATGCTGTTCGCACTTCCATAACCGGCGTTGTCCATCACCTTGACGCATATTATCTTTGCATTAGGAGCTATACCCGTCTGCGTTCCAGAGGAACCGTCGCCACAGATGGTGCCGGCACAGTGTGTGCCATGACCGAATCCGTCTTCAACGTTGTGGTTGTTCTCGTAAGTGTTATAACCATGATTTGGATATTCCTCGCCACCGTCCCAAAGATTGTTAACCAGGTCAACGTGATTGATGTTGACTCCTGTATCGATGAGACCGACAAGAATGCCTTCTCCTGTGAATCCTAAATCCCAGACGTCGTCGGCATTGACATGAGTGATGTTCTGTGTCAATCCTCTATAAGATTCTACTTTCTCCATTTTCTCGTCCCATAAAAGAAACTCATCTTTGTTATATGCGATAGCAGCAACGTCCGGATGCGATGAGAGTTTGTATATCACATCGCGACTTGCCTCACAGTTGATGGCGTTGACCAACCAGTGTGTTCTGATATTCTCAACGCTGCCACTCTTCGTCGCTGCTTGAAGAACATTCATCACATCTTTTTGATTAGACTTTGAGAAACGCTTCAACTCATTGACGACAGCTTCTCTTCTCGAGTCCTTGTCTTTTGCACTGATAGCAATATTCCTCAAAACATCACAATCAACCTGCGATTTGAAAATGACATTGACACTAATTTTCTCATCGTCTTTCTTATTCATCACTTCAAGCAACCCCAGCTCTATCACGAAACTATTTTGTGCAAATCCTAAGGTCGCAATAATCAATAATGTAAGTAGTAATAAGTTTTTTTTCATTCTTTTTTTTATTTGAGTAAGGACGTATGCGATACGTCCCTACTATTGTTTGATAATTTTCTTAATGATTTCTCCTTTTTCTGTTTTGATATTAATGAAATATATTCCGTTGCTGAGTTTAGAAACATCGACATGATTTTCGTATTCGTTGTTTTCATAAACCATGACGCCGGTGATATTATAAATCTTAATCTGTTTTATGTTTTCGTCTGTGTCGATGAATATCTTGTCGTTTGCCGGATTAGGATGAATTTCCATAACGATGTTGTTTTCGTCTATGGCATCGTCAATAAGTGTCACTGTGATGTCATCTGAGAGTCCCGATTCTTGTTCTCCGCATAAAGAAGAGATTGCGAAGTTGTGAGTCGTTTCTTCATCAAAACCTATTACGAAAGAAGTCTCGTTGATGTTGTCGATTTTTTCGTTGTTAAGATAGATGTTATATGAGTCGGCTTCTTCCACTTCGTTCCATGAGAGTGTCACTTTGAAGAAATGGTCGAAGTCGTTTGTTTCTTGTTCGACATCGCTTGTGATATTATTTGGTGTCTCGCAAGGAATTGTCGCTTCTATTGTTGTAGCACATTCTTCGGCTGTTGCCAATGAAGTTCCTATCTCACACACGCTTCTCACTGTGTAACAATATTCTGTTCCAGGATTTAATCCTGTGTCGATGTAAGAAGGTTCGTTGACGTTGGCTATCAATTCCTCATCTCTGAAGACTTTGTAACTTACTGCTGTATAAGAGTCGTTCCATGTAAGTTCGATGGAGTTTTCGTCTAAGGCTTCAGCGTTTAAGTTGGTAGGTTTCGAACAGTTGTTGATTACTTTTATTGAGAAGGAATGGTTCCAGGTGTTTCCGCTGTTTGTAGCGGTGATGTTGAAGTTTATCTCTCTATTGTGCGGAGTGTTTTCTTCGGCGCGTATAACGAAAGTTCCTGTTGCTGTAGCTCCTACATTCATCACTGGATAAGAAGCGTTGCCATCGATGATGTTCATATATTGGTCGTTGCTTGAAAGAGTGACGTTGGTGTTGTCCGTTGTCGCCACGTATCCGTTATTTTGTAGTGTCACTGTTATTGTAACGTCTTCGTTAGCAGCCATGCTTTCTGTTGAGCAAGAGACGAAGTCGATGATAGGGAATGGAGAGCCTTCGTTGATACTCTCTATTGCTGCGAGTGCGTCGATACATCCCGAACCGAACTGGTTGTTCTTTGTCTCAGAGAGGCTTGTACAAGTTGTCTCTAATGCCATGCTTATCTCAGCCGGCGTGAGGTAAGGGTTCTTTTGAAGTAGCAGACACATCACGCCGGCAACACATGGCGTTGCTTGCGATGTGCCGTCGTAGGAGACGTGTCCGTCGGTAGTGCTGAAGTCGAGGGAGACGATGCCGACACCCGGTGCCACCACGTCGGGACGTATTAGTCCGATATTTCCAACATAATGATAGTCGTTGAAAGAAGTGCCTTGCCAGGTGGAAGGTCCTATTGAGGAGAAGTTGGCGTAAGCGTTATTATAATCGACGGCGCCAACAGCCACGACGCACGATAAAGCACCGGCGTTAGATTGTTGGTTAGGGTGAATCCATGGTGGAGGACAGCTTCCCGGAGTTCTTACGTTGTTTGGTAAAGGGAAATAATTTAGAGCGTTACCTTCATTACCGACGGCTACTGCTGCTATCACTCCTGCTTCTAAGGCGTTGACGCATGTCTGACGCATCATGACTTTTTCTGAGATCTGAGCGGCTGCTATGCCTAAGGAGAGACTCATGACATCGGCGTCATGTTCTGTGGCGAACTCCATGCCTGAGACGATGTTGTCGGCTGTTCCGTTGCCGTAGTTGTCGAGAATCTTGACAATCATAAGAGTCGCGTCGGGAGCCATACCTGTCGCTGTTCCTGAAGTGCCATCGCCACAGACAGTGCCGGCGCAGTGCGTTCCGTGCATATAATAATCCATGGTCTCATGGTTGTCGTCGCGACAGTTGTAACCGTGGTTCGGGAACTCTTCGCCTCCGTCCCATAAATGGTCGGCGAGATCGACGTGGTTATAGTTAACACCAGAATCTAAGACAGCAACGACGACGCCTTCGCCGGTGTATCCTTCAGCCCATACATCGTCGGCATTGACATGGGTGATGTTCTCCGTAAGTCCTCTCATAGATTCTACCTTCTGAGGATTCTCGCTGCAAACCAATTTCTTATCTACATCGAGACCAATCATGGCAATGTCTTTATGTTCCGATAAGATATAAACAAGTTCTTTTGAGATAGTACAGTTGATACTGTTTGAAAGCCAGTGCGACTTTATCTTTGAAGCCGTGCCTTTAGATTCAGCGCTTTTTAAGATAGATATCACGTCGTTTTGAGATTTTTCAGAGAAAGCCTTCAACTCTTTCACGACGACATCACGTCTTAAATTCTTGTCGCTGATGTTATCGACGCTGCTTCTTAATTCGTCGACATTCATTTCTTCCTTAAAAATAATGTTCACTCTAACAGAAGTGTCACCTTCTTGATTTAAGGCTTCTTGTAGTTCTCGTTCAATGATGTTTACATTTTGAGCATTGCTGATGTTGCAAAATAAAAATACAGTTAGTAAAAATAGAAATAACTTTTTCATTGTACCAGATTAATTAGTATAAAATAAAGACATAATAATATTACCTCGCGAATTTACGTATTTTTTTAGTATGATTGATAGGTAGATTTAATTTTTTATGTTTGTGTTTAAGGAAGACGCACGTCTGTGCGCCTCTACGGGAGAGTAAAAGAATAAAAAAACAAAAAGGACAGAGGAAAACCTTTGTCCCTCTGTCCCTTTAATTACCTTAATGTCTTTATTTATCTAACGCTGACTTTTCTTACAACGATGAGGTCGTTTTGTTGAATCATGAAGAAGTATAAGCCATGTGATAATTCTTCAACGTTAACTGTTGCATTTTGAACGTCTGAGATGTTGACGCGTTTTACCAAGCGTCCTGTCATGTCAACGATGCTTACCATAGCTTCGCCGTTCATCTCTGTTTGGAAACGAACTTCTGATGAAGCTGGGTTAGGATAGATGCTGAAGTTGACAGCTGCTATCTCAACAACGTTGATGTTACCAACGTGGAATGTCAATGTCTCTGAGTTTTCCGATTCGTTACCGTTGTTATCTACTGTTGTAACATATACTGAATAGTCAGTGTTGCTTTCAACATCGATTGTTACTTCGTTGCCAAGTACGCTGTGTGTCACTTCATTAGAATTGACATAGACATTGAAATGGCTGAAGTCGTTCATCTCTGGCATATCCCATCTTACAGGAACGTAGTTACGCCATCCCAAGATGTCTTCATCGACGTGGAGGTTCTGAGGAGCTTCCGGTGTTTCATCGTCAACGAAATACTTAAATGTGTCGTAAGCTATAGGACTGAAAGTATCGACATTGTTGTATGGCCAGTAGGCGTGATATTCAGAACCGCTTGATCTGTAGAACAAATAAACGCTACTTTCATCATTGTCGCTTGGAGTGATTTGATAATCTTCGTCCCCGAATTCGAGAACGAACTCAGCTGTTACGTGACCTGCTGCGTCTGAGAAAGCTACTTCAGCGCCATCAACAGTGATGACATCGCCAACGCTACCTGTGACATAGATAGGACGATATTGGAGGATACCTGTGCCGCCGCTATATTTGAACCAATAGTTACCTTCTGAGTCGTCGGTGTCAGCTGGATATACGTGGTCGTTGTTGTCGTCGAAGTATAATGCCAAGCAGTCATTTTCTGAGAGTTCTGTGTCAGCGAAGTCTTCTAAACCGATGTACATCTTGTTGCCGTCTGTCTTGAAATAGAGATACACAGTACCAGCAGGGTCGATACCTTCTGAGATGCCAGAGAAGTCAGAAACGTCAACTTTGAAAGCGTCTGCCCATTCGCCGTCTGACAAAGTGCCGTCGATGGTAGGAGCAGCGCCGTTATAAACTTCGATAACTTCTGTGATGAATGCTGTTGAAGCGTAACCTTCTTCGATATTTGAATATGGTGTCTCAGCTTCTTCAGAGATGACGGCTGTCACTGCATAGTAATATGTTTTTGTAGGCATTGCAGTCTCGTCTTCGAATGAAGTTGCGTCTGTTCCTACAGAAGCGAGAACTTCTGTGAAAGCTGCGTTGAGGTTTTCTTTGCGGTATATGTTGTAACCTTCAAATGAATCTTCGAAAGCGTCCCAACGGAGTTCAACAACGTTGGTAGAACCTTTTGAGGCGTAGAGGTTTTTGATAGGTGAGCCTATAGGTTCCAATGTTGCTTCGATGTTCGCTGTTTCGCCAGCGACAATCTCAACAGATATTGTTTGTGCTGAGAAACCTGTCTTAGTGATATTGACGTTGTAAGTTCCTTCTGGTATATATTTGATTGTGAACTGACCTTCAGCGTCTGTGTATTCATAATAAGAATCGAGGCCTTCGATGGTGACAACAGCGTCGCTGTAGTCTGCTACTTCAGCCAAAGTGATTGTTCCGCTGAGCATACCTGCTGTTGTAGGTGTTGAGTGAATCATGTACGCAACACCGCCCCAACCCATTTCGTATGAGTGAACGCCTTTACCAGTACCGACACAGTAAGCACCGTCGTCGCTGATGTCAACAGCGTTGATTGAACCTGGTGAACTGACACCTAAGAACACTTCGCTACTTTGACGACGATAGACTAACATATCGTGTGTGCTGTGATCCATTGGACCATCGCTACCTACAGCAATGAGGGAACCATCAGCTGTGATGTCGATGAAGTTGACTGGACCGCCTGTTTGTGCTGACCATAAAGGAGTGCTTGAGTAGTTGTTGAATGCGAAGACGTAACCGTCATAACCGTTGCTGACGAAGCCTAAAGTACCCAATGCTATTGTAGAACCGTCTGCTGATACAGCGCAACCATAACCCCAGCAGCTACTTTGACCTGGCATTGAAAGATTTGCTTTCCACACTTCTTCGTATTTCTCGCCGTTCCATTTGTAGAGGTAACCGCTTCCGTTGAAGTCGCCCCATGCCATATATGTTCCGTCATAGCTTAATGCAGGAGCCTGCTTTGGACTGTTTTGATAATAGTAAATGTCATCTTGGATGATGTCACCTACCTCGGTGTCCAAAACGTAAAGAGTGTTGTTGCCTGAACATGTGATGATGATTTTTGATTCGTCGTCCGATACGTTGAGACCGGTTAAGCCTGAAGGTAATGATGTTACCCATTCTGGTGATGATGAGTTGATATCGTAATAGGCTATGTTGCCGCCATTTGAATCATACATTACATAAACACCTGTTCCAGCCTCATTGACTTTAACACGGCATGTGATACCGCTGATGTTAATAGTGTTTAACTCGTTACCTTGAGCATCGAGAAGTATCACTTGGTTATCTTCCATAATGGCGACGAGTGAACCTGATTTGTTGGCACTCATGCTTGGCCAGTCGGATAATGTTGGGAACTGCCATGCTGTGCTGCCGTCAAATGCAAATGTCTCAACGCGAGTGTCATTGGTTTCCCATCTGACGTATGCGTTGTTAGATTCTTCTGCTAAGAATGCATCAATGCCGATGCCGTATTCTTCGATCCTCTGCCAGATAATTTCGGCATTACTTCTTGTTTGATGATTAGATTTAACAGATGTGAAATCTGTTGAGGAAATTTCTTGTACTCCTTCTGGAGTGACTACTGTTTGTACGCTTCTCTGAGCGCTTGCGCCGAAAGCCATTGCTAAAAGCGCAATAGAAAATAAAAACCGTTTCATAGAATAAAAATTAGTTAATAAATAGGATAATAATAACCGATAATTTTTTTCAATAGTAAATAAAATAGCGGGATTCGAGAGAGATCCCATGTTGTTTCATGATTCACATCAGAATGTTCCGCAAATTTATGAAATTTGTTTTGAAATAAAACAATTATTTGGAAAATTTTTACAAATATTTTAATCATTTTTAAATAAAAAAAGACAGGAACTCAAAACTGAATTCCTGCCTTTCTATATTACCTTATTATATATTTACAGAATTAGAGATTTGTCTTGAAATATTCGGTAATCTTAGTGACCAAGTGTGCTCTGTCCGGACCATAGACGTTGTGGTCGTGTCCTGGATAAACGAAGTAATCTAACTGCTTACCGTTGTGTATGCAGTTCTCAACAAATACCAATGAATGTTGCCAAAGAACGACGGGGTCGGTGGTGCAGTGTATAATCATTAACTTACCTTCTAATTTATCGGTTTTATTTTCTAAGCTTGTAAGTTCGTAGCCTTCAGGATTTTCTTCCGGTGTATCCATGTAACGTTCACCATACATTATCTCGTAATATTTCCAATCCATCACAGGACCGCCGGCTGTAGAGACTTTTACGTCTTCTGGATAATTTATCTTCATGTTGGTACTCATGAATCCGCCGTAGCTCCATCCGTCTGTTCCTATACGGTCAGCATCAACGTAAGGAAGCGACTTCAAATAATCAATACCGACTTTTTGGTCGCGCATCTCAGCTTGTCCGCATTGACGGTGAATGACTTGCTCGAAGGCCTCGCCTCTGTCGGCAGATCCTCTGTTGTCTAAACTGAAAACGATGAATCCTTCTTGTGAGAGATAATGTAAATAGATACCTGCGCCTGCTGTCCAGTCGTCGGTAATCAATTGAGCGTGAGGTCCGCCATAGACGTAGATGATGACAGGATATTTTTTGTTAGGGTCGAAGTTGTAAGGTTTGATAAGACGTGTGTAAAGTGTCTGTCCGTCTTCTGCCTCCAAAGTGCCGAGTTCTATTGTACCTATATTATATTCCTTCAATGGGTCGGCAGCTTCGTGCAAACGTTTCATCATTCCGTTGAGATTCATCAAATCGACATTGTTGGCAACGTCAGTGCTTGAATATGTGTCGATGAAATATTTTCCTGATGCGCTTGGCTTGACGCTATGTGTTCCGTGTTCTTTGCTAATCTTGACTTTCTTGCCGTTCTTGATGTTATGTTTGTAGAAATGACGTTCCAACGGACTTACCTCAGTTGAGATGTAATAAACATTGTCGCCTTTTTTGTCGAAGCCTTCAAAAGCTGTGACGACGAAATCGCCTTTCGTGATTTGCTTGGCTTCCTTAGTCTCTACGTTGTGTTTCCAGATATGATAGAAACCGTCGCGTTGAGCAAGCCATACAAATTCTTTGTTGTTGTTTGGTAAGAAATGAGCTGGACCGACAGGTTCAACATATTGGTCGTCGTTATCTTCAAAAATTGTCTGAATATAATTACCGTCTATTGCACTATATTCGTTGAATTGAAGATGATTTTGACCGCGATTCAAGATGCCGATATATATCTTTTCGTTGTCAGGATTCCATGTTATTGATGTAAGATATTGATCTGTAGGTTCGCCTGTCTTAATGATTAAGTCAGATTCTGAAGTTAAGTCATAGATATGTAATTTTACCTCGTGACTTGTCATGCCTGCCATTGGATATTTTATCGGTTTTGATGTGGCTACACGTTCTGTGATGTCAACTAAAGGATAGTCTGTCACCATGTTCTCGTCCATGTTGTAGTAAGCAAGTTTGTTTCCGTCTGGCGACCAGAAGATCCCGCCGTTGATGGCGAACTCGTTACGGTGAACCGATTGACCTGCAACGACGTTTTCTGGGTTGTCAGTTACTTGTACGTGATTATCTCCGTTGGCGTAGTAAAGATTGTTGTCGATGGTGTAAGCGACTTTCAATGAAGGTGTAGTGATTGTATAGTTTTCAGCGTTTGTAGGAAGTGAAGTCACTTTGCTGATGGTGTTTTCTTTAATATTGAGAAGGTTGAGGTTGATGCAGTTGTTGGTTTTATCGTAGCTGTAGTAATAAGCTTTGTTTGCATCCAACCAAGTGAGATTTGGCATACGTTTCACGCTGTCCATTTCAGCTTGATTAAGATAAGAATTCACTTGGTCTAATGTTAACAAGACTGTTGCACTTTTTGCAGTAGCGTCTTGAACCATAAGATTGTTTGGATTTTCATTGTCGGCGAAGACAAATTTGTCGGTGTTTGGCAACCATTTAACACTTTTGCCTACTGGATATACACTGCGATTTTGATAGGCAGCATCCATAGGAGTAAGCATCTTCTTTTCCTGTGCAAAAATCGAGGTGATTGAAATACAGAATAATGTTAATAATAAAAGTGACTTTCTCATGATTTTAATATTTGTTAATTGTAATTTTTTTTGATTTCTCTTGTGAAGACGCAGCAATTACAAATTGTTTGTTTTCAATGGTGTAATTGCTTCGTCTTTACATTGTTAACTGTAAATTGTTAATTGTCAATTGCGCTATGAATTGCTTCTGCAAATTCTTTTAAATTGTCTGTGTTTTTCTCGAGTGCGTTTCCAATCACCACGATGTCGGCTCCGGCTTTGGCGCATTCGGCTGCTTTTTCTGGTGTTCTGATGCCGCCGCCCACTATGAGAGGAACACTGACAGTCTTCTTAACCTTGCTAATCATTTCTTTAGATATAGGATTGATAGCGCCGGAACCTGCGTCCATATAGATGATCTTCAGACCTAACATTTCGCCGGCAAGAGCGGTACACATCGCGATGTCGTCTTTGTCGTGTGGGATAGGAGTGGTGTTGCTCATATACGAAACCGAGGTCGGGCATCCTCCGTCGATAAGCATATAACCTGTCGGGATAATTTCATTGCCGTAGAGTTTTAAATATGGTGCGGCAATGACATGTCTGCCAATCAACATTTCAGAATTACGTCCGGAAATCAACGACAATAACAAAAAACCGTCACACCATTTGCTGATTTGCAAAGAATTGCCAGGAAATATAAGAACCGGAATGTCGCAATGTTTCTTTATCAATTTAATGCAATGATCCAAACTATCTGTGGTCAAAAGACTGCCTCCAACAAAGAAGAAATCAACTCCGACAACTTTTGACTTTTCAACAATCTCAATAATTTGTTCGTCGCTTGGTTTGTCAGGGTCAATGAGAATCGCGAATTTCTTTTTTGAAGCGTCTGATAATGTATTATATACACTCATGTGTCTGTTTTTTTAAAGAACTACAAATATAGGATTTTTTTATTTCATAAGGAATACTTCTGAATTATTTTTTGTCTCTTTATAACTATCTTTTTTTATACTTTTGCAGCATGAATGGAATATATATTCACGTGCCTTTTTGCAAGAGCAAATGTGCCTACTGCAATTTCTTTTCTTTGGCTTCGAAAAGTAAGATAAAAGATTATGTAAAAGCATTGAAAAATGAGATTTCCTTTCGTAGAAATTATCTTGATGATGAAGCTATTAGGACGATTTACTTCGGAGGTGGAACGCCGTCTCTTCTTCCGATAAGTTCTATTGAGGAAATTATAAATCTTCTACATCATAACTATAATGTTGATTCTAACCCGGAGATAACTCTTGAGATAAATCCCGATACTATTGATAAAGAGAAAATGTTATCTTTAAAAGAGATGGGTGTCAATAGGATGAGCGTTGGAATTCAGAGTTTCTTCGACGATGACCTAAAATATCTCGGACGACGTCACGATTCTAATCACGCGTTGCAAGTCTTGGAAAACTTAATAAATGTTAATTTCGATAAAATAACTCTCGACCTGATTTATGGAATCCCGACTCTGACAGAAGAAAAATGGAATAAGAACTTGGATATTTTCTTCGCGACAGGATTTTCTCATCTCTCGGCTTACGCCTTGACAGTTGAACCGAAAACTATACTCGGACAAAGAATAAACAAAGGTGATTTACAAGATGTTAGTGAAGAAGAAACAATAAATCATTATAATATCTTAGTTGAGCGTACAAAAGAACAAGGTTTTGAACATTACGAGATTTCCAACTTTGCCAAACCCGATTGTCGTTCACTTCATAACAGCATTTATTGGAGTGATGGGAAGTATCTTGGCCTCGGACCTTCGGCTCATTCATACGACGGAAATTCTCGTCAGTGGAATGTCTCCAATCTCTCTCAATACATAAAACTCGCCGGAAAATCAGACGATTGTTTTGAAAAAGAAATACTTACTTTAGACGATAAATACAACGAATATGTGATGACTTCACTTCGTACTTCTTGGGGTTGTAATGTTGAAAAGATAAAATTACATTACGGTATAAAATATGCCGATTTTTTCTTAAAAAATGTTAAAAAGTATATCGAGTCAGGAGTGATGTTAATAAATGACAATAACTATTTTCTCTCTGAAAAGGGCAAATTATTCGCCGACGGAATAGCCTCAGATTTATTTTTATAAATTTGAAATAAAGTGAATTTACTACTATATTTTTTCTTAACTTTACACCCGTAAAAATGTAAAGCTACAAATTATTAAAACTATTAGTTATGAGTAAGTTCCGTAAATTTATAACCATCTTTTTGTTGGTTATCGGCATTATTGTGACTAATAACTGACGGCTGACAATTGACAAAATTAAAAAATATGAAAATTAAAAACTTAGTAATGATTTTAACATTGGCATCAGTGACCATTAGTTGCGCTGATTCAAAAAAAGAAACAAAAACTAACTATTCTGACCTTACAAAACAATATGCTAAGGTTCAATTGACTTCCGACATTACTCATTTATCTGACAATGAGAAACAAATGTTGAACTATCTCTATGAAATCGGTAATATCATGGACGATATTTTCTGGACTCAGAATTACGGTGGAGATAAGGAGACATTCTTAAATTCTATCGAAGATGCCGACGCTCGTCAGTTTGCAGAAATTAACTATGGTCCTTGGAATCATTTCGACAACCTCGCTTCTTTCCTTCCTGAATATGGCACAATGCCAGCTGGTGCAGGTTTCTATCCTGCCGACATGACGAAAGAAGAGTTTGAGGCATGGGATAATCCTGATAAAACAAGTCAATACACTTTGATTACACGCGACGAAAACGGTCAGCTTCAAGCTGTTTGGTTTCACGATGCTTACGCAGAACAAATCAATAAAGCTGCCGACCTTTTAATGAAAGCTGCTGACCTCGCAGGCGATAAAGAGTTTGCAGATTACTTGCGTCTCAGAGCAAAAGCCTTGCTGACCGACGATTACTTTGAAAGCGACATGGCATGGATGGACGTCCGTAACAACAACGTTGACTTCGTTGTAGGTCCAATCGAAAATTATGTCGATGCTCTCTACGGTTATAAATCAGCTCATGAAGCATTTATCTTAATCAAAGACCAAGACTGGAGCAAGAAACTCGCTCATTACGCAGGCTTCCTCCCTGAGTTACAGACGCAACTTCCTGTAGCACCGGAATATAAACAAGAAAAACCAGGCGCCGACGCCGACCTCGCAGTATATGATGCAGTGTTCTATGGCGGCGACTGTAACATGGCTGGCAAGACTATCGCTATCAACTTGCCAAACGACGAAAGAGTACAACTTCAAAAAGGAACTCGTAAGCTTCAACTCAAAAACGCTATGAAAGCTAAGTTCGACAATATCTTGGTTCCAATCTCCGACGTTCTTATGACACCTGAGTCACGCCAAAACATCAAATTCGATGCTTTCTTCGCAAACGTCATGTTCCACGAAGTGGCTCACGGCATGGGTATCAAAAACACTTTAGATGGTAAAGGTACTGTTCGCCACGCTCTTAAAGAACAATATTCAGCTATCGAAGAAGCTAAAGCCGATATCCTCGGTCTTTATTTGGTGACAAAACTCTCAGAGATGGGCGAATATACAAACTCAACTTTGGAAGAAAACTACACTACTTTCATGGCAGGTATCTTCCGTTCGGTACGCTTCGGTGCATCAAGTGCTCACGGTAAAGCTAATATGCTTACCTTCAATTTCTTGGAAAATGAAGGCGCATTCACTCGTAATGAAGAAGGCTTATATGCAATCAACTTTGAAGCAATGAAAGACGCTGTTGCTAAATTAGGAGGCGAAATCCTTAAAGCTCAAGGCGATGGCGACTACGAATTTGTTAAAGAATGGATTGCTACCGACGGCGTTATCAAGCCAACTTTACAAGCCGACTTGGATAAGGTAAACGGAATGGGTATTCCAAAAGACATCTATTATGAAATGTCAGCTGACCTCTTAATAGACAATAGTAAATAATTGACAATTAACAATAGTAGAGACGTATCAATTTCACCAAAGAAATAAACAATATGAAATTGCTGCGTCTCTAAATGAATTGAAATTACATTAACAATCAAATAATTAACATTAAAAATGAAAAAAGTATTCTTATTTGTTGCCCTTGCAGTATTTTCATTAGTGGGCAAAGTACACGCTGACGAAGGAATGTGGCTTCCTATGTTCGTCGAGCGTTTGAATTATGTTGACATGGAAAAAATGGGTCTTCAACTTACTCCTGAAGAACTCTACAGTATCAACAACAGCAGTTTGAAAGACGCTATCGTCGGTTTGTCAAACGGCGATAGACCTCGTGGCTTCTTCTGTACAGGCGAAATCGTTTCTCAAAACAGCCTTATGTTTACCAACCACCACTGTGGTTACAGCTCAATCCAAAAACTCAGTACAGTAGAACACG
Organism: Bacteroidales bacterium; assembly: GCA_017461665.1. Taxonomy (GTDB): domain Bacteria; phylum Bacteroidota; class Bacteroidia; order Bacteroidales; family F082; genus Limimorpha. The sequence goes on from JAFTXI010000030.1 coordinate 172,235, forward strand.
ACTATCTCACAGACGGTTTCTGGGCTAAAGATTTCAGCGAAGAACTTCCTGCTGAAGGTGTTTCTGCTTCTTTCTTAGTTCGTATGGAAGACGTTACAGAACGCATGCTCGGCGCTGTTAACGACACAATGGACTGGACAGAACGCAACGCTGCCATCGACGCTGCTGCTAAAGAATTGGAAGCTGCTGCCTCAGAAGATGGTAAATATAACCCTGTCGTAAAAGGTTTCTTTGAAGGTAACGAATATTATATGTTCGTATATCAAGTGTTTACGGATGTTCGCCTCGTAGGTACTCCTCCTTCATCAATAGGTAAATTCGGCGGCGACACCGACAACTGGATGTGGCCTCGTCACACTGGCGACTTCTCTATCTTCCGCGTTTACGCTGACGCCAACGGTAATCCTGCTCCTTATTCTCCTGAAAACAAACCTCTTACTCCAAAACATCACCTCCCAGTCTCATTGGACGGCATCCAAAAAGACGACTTCACAATGATTTGGGGTTTCCCAGGAACAACAGAACGTTACATGACTTCTTACGGTATCAACTATAATGTTGACATATTCTATCCAATCATTCACGACATCTTCAAACTCCAAACTGATGTCATGGACGAATTCATGCAAAAAGACGCTTCCGTAAATATCATGTACGCTGACGACAAAGCTGGTCTCGCTAATACATGGAAGAACTTTGAAGGTCAGATGATTATGCTCCGTAAAAATAAAGTCGCTGAAACAAAGGCTGAACTCGAAGCTCAATTCGCAGCATGGGTAAATGCTAATCCAAACCGCGTTAAAGAATACGGCGAAGTGTTGCAAACTTTAGCTGACAGCTACGCTCTCGTTTCTCAAATCAGCTCTTCTATCTATTATCCTAACTACGTCGCAATGACAGGCCCTATCGGTATCTCTGCAGAATTCGGACAATATGCAGCTGACGCACAAAGTAAAGATAAAGAAGTAGCTAAGGCTGCAGCAGAAGCTCTTAAAGAAATAGACGCTGAAGCTTTCTTCGCTGAGACATACAAACCATTAGAAGACAAGACTTTAGTCGAGATGTTAAAATTATATTACAACACCTTCGACGCTGAAGCAAATCCAGAATTTTACAAGTTAGTCGATAAGAAATATAAAGGTGACGTTGTTGCTTTGGCAAACGACATCTTGGAAAATTCAATCTTCGCTACTCCGGAGTCTATCAAGGCTTTCATCGAAAAACCTAATGCTAAGAAAGTTGAAAAAGACATTGCTTATCAAGTTTATAACGCAATGGTAGGTCAAATTGTTAACAGTATCGTTCCTTATCGTTTGGCAATGCAAAGCATCGACGAAAACAATCACCTCTTCGTTAAAGGCTTACGCGAGTTTTACGCTGAGGCACAACCAGAAAAATCTTTATATCCAGATGCAAACTCAACATTACGTATGAGCTACGGTTCTGTTCAAGATTATCAACCAGCTGACGCTATCCACTACGATTACATCTGTACAGCTAACGGTATCCTCGAAAAATATGTCCCAGACGACTATGAATTCGATGTGCCACAAAGACTCTTGGATCTTATCGAAGCAAGAGACTTCGGTCAATATGCTGACGAAAACGGCGAGTTGGTCGTTTGCTTCCTTTCAACAAACGACATCACTGGCGGTAACTCAGGTAGTCCAATCATGAACAGCAGAGGCGAACTCATCGGTCTTGCTTTTGACGGTAACTGGGAAGCTATGAGCGGCGACGTCAATTTCGAACCTAACTTGCAACGCACAATCAATGTTGACGCACGTTACGTATTGTTCGTCATCGACAAATTCGCTGGTGCAACAAACCTCATCGAAGAATTGACAATCGTCAAGACTCCAAAATGTTGCAAAGAAGGAACTCATGAATGCTGCAAAAAAGAAGCAGAAGTTGAGACAACAACAGAGGAATAATATTTCTGTCCACGAATTGGCACTAATTAACAATAATTTCTTTCGTGTTGATTGGTGTTGATTCGTGGTTTTTGATTCTGTCCACGAATTGACGCTAATATTTTTTTGGGGTCACAACTCGATTTTTGTTGAAGAATAATACCTTTTCACAATAATTTTGGTCTTTATTTTGTTATTTTTTATGTTCTCAAAATATAACAATAATGAAGACCAATTTTTTATTAGTAATAATTGCTTTGTCTCTCTTTTTAAATGTCAAAGCACAATCATACAACGATTTATGGAAAAATCTTAATGAAAATTTAGAAAATAACCTTCCTAAATCAGCAGCTACTATTTTAGACGAAATAGAACTTAAAGCTGTAAATGAGAACGACCAGAAAGAATTGTTGAAAACCTTCCTCTATCGCTTCAGGATTTTTTATTTGGAAAACGATGAGGCTGTAGAAGCTTCGATAAAGTTCGCCGAAGAAAATATCTCTCGCCTCCAAGAACCTGAAAGAGCGATATTTAACATAGCAATCGCATCTATCTATGAAATTCGTCAACAGACAACAGACAACAGACAACAGACTTCGTCCATAGAGCTTTGGGAAAACGCTTTCTCCGATATAGAATCCTTACAGAAAAACACAACAGAATCATACAAAGATATTTTAACGATTTACGATAAAATGGCAGATATTGATTTCAATATCGAACCTACACTCTACGATTATGTTACTCATAAAATCATTCTCTTTGTAGAGACGTCTTATCAAGGCGATTCAAACTTCAATATTCCAGATTTATACCAGAATCTTATTGATTTCGATAAGAAAAATAATTACACCGATGCTGCTATTTATAACGAGATTCAAAAATTAAAATGTGAATATAATAACTCAGACGACTTTGAAACTTATTTCAATTCCTTAGAAAATATTAAGAAAGATAACATCGATAATCCACTTGTGACTTCGGTGATGGCTTTGCAGGCTGAAGCGATTTCTCACGTAGAGACGTACGTCAGTACGTCTGATATATCCAACAAACAAAAGGTATTGGACATTTGTAATGAAGCAATTGAGTTGTTTCCTGAAAGTAAAGGTGCGAAACAATGTGAATCAATACGTTCTGAGATTTTACAAAAAGAATTGTTATTATCGATGCAGAATGTGCAAATTCCGAATAAAGATATTACCGCAGAATTGACTTACAGAAATCTGACAAATCCTCATTATAGAATATATAAGGTGTCGCAGAAGGATTTGGAAAAACTTAATAAAAGTTATGATAACAGCGAACTTGTAAAGGAACTTTTTAAGAAAGAATTGATAGCTGAAAATCATATAGAGATTTTGGATAAGAAAGATTATCAAGAATATACGCTTAATATAAAATTACCAAAATTAGATTATGGAACTTATTTTATTATGTTTTCTAAAGATGATAATTTCTCCATGAAAGAAGACGAACTTCCTGCTATTCATCTTTTTCAAGTAAGTAACTTAAGTTTTGTCACGACGAAGGAAGATGAAGATTTTGTGATATATGTCCTTGACAGAGACAGTGGTAAACCTTTGGAAAATGTAAATGTTAATATTTATAAACAAACTTACGATTATGATAAAAGGAAGTACGTAAATACAACATTAGCAGATTTGACTACCGATAAAAATGGAACTGCTAAGATTCCGTACGTAGAGAATAACTCGTTCTATGTCAATCTTTTTAAAGATGGCGATATGCTTTCTGATAGATATATGTATTTTTATAATTATCCTAATAAGGATGAAAAAAAAGAAAAAACTTTCTTCTTTACCGACAGAGCGATTTATCGTCCGGGGCAGACAGTTCATTTCAAAGGTGTAATTCTTAATGAAAATTTACAAAAGAAGGAATTGTTTGTAGGAAAAGAAACGACAGTTATCTTAAAAGATTCTAATTGGCAAGATGTTGCTTCGCAGACTTTTACGACAAATGAGTTTGGTTCTTTCGATGGAAGTTTCGTAATTCCGAATAATGTTTCTAATGGATATTTTCAGATTAAGAATGAGAGTGGAAGTATAGGTTTTAAGGTGGAGGAATATAAACGTCCGACTTTTGAAATTACTTTTGAAAATCCAGATAAGTCGTTTAAACTCAATGATGAAGTTGAACTGTCGGGAAGTGTGAGAGCATACGCAGGATTTGGATTGGATAATGTTAATTATAAATATAAAGTGGTTCGTCGCACATATTTTCCTTATCGTTATTGGAGGTTTGCGAATTATTATGATAATGAAAAACAGATCGTTTTTGGTGATGGAACAACTGATAAAAAAGGAGACTTCAATATCAACTTTAAACTTGTTTTTGACGAGAAAGAAAAAGATAAACTTCCTGTTTATGAATATATTGTGACTATTGATGTGACCAATGCACAAGGCGAGACGCAGTCAAAAACATACACATTAAAAGCTTCCGACATCGACTTGATTATCGACGTTAATAATAGGAGTGAAATTGTTTTCAGAGATAGTTTAGATTTATTGACATTTGATGTTAAAAATCTTAAAGAAAATCCTGTCGAAGCAAAGTTAATAAGGAAGGTTTATAGACTTGATTCGAGCAAGTCAAAGGTCACTGAGCCTGTTGAAATGACCGGCGTATTGACAAGCTCAACGACCAAGTCAAAATACTTAATTTACAATGACACAATCAATGTCAATGGCAGTTATGCCTTATTCCCAAATGTTAAAAATCTTGTGAATATTGGCAGACATGTAGTTGAATTGATTTCTGTTGACAACGAAAATGTTAAGACTTCTGTTAGATTGACAATCATTGATTTAGAAAGCGATGAGATGCCATGCGATACAATGTGTATTTCTTATTGTGACAAAGAGTCAGCGCAACCGAGTGAAGATGTTAATTTTTATTTAGGAAGTTCTGCCAAAGATGTCAATGTTTATGTCATGATAAAACATGGTAACGAAATTCGTTATTATAAACGTAAGACCATAAGCGATAAAGTCTTGAAGTTTTCATATAAGATAAAAGAAGAAGATAGAGGAAGAATCTCGTTCCAGGCTTTCTTTGTGAAAAACAATACTATTAATATTGTACAGCAGGATGTTTTGGTCCCTTACGATAATTTGAAGTTAGACATAAGATTAGATGTTGAGAGAGACGATTTGCAGCCAGGTTCGAAAGAGAAGTGGAGTCTCACCATTAGGAATTTTGAGAATGAAGGCATTGTGGCAAATCTTTTAGCAGGGATGTATGACGCTTCGTTAGATGTCTTCGCTAAGAATAGCTGGTATTTCCCTACGTCTCCGGATATAACAATTTCTACTAAGCCGAGATGCGACAACAGCTTCGATAATTTCTTCTGCGCTGCAAACAATAAAAGCTTTAGAAATTATAGTTTGTTCGCCTATACTCTCATGTCGGATATGACATTAACACCTTTTGTTGGTTCTCGTTATTATGGTGTTATTAGTGCGAGACAATTGATGTCGATGTCGGCACGTGAAAGAGATGCAATTGCGACTTCTGTTGGAGGTGTAGAAATATTTCGCTTGGCGGATTCAGAAGAGAACATTGCTGCTAAAGATAATTATGATTTTCAGGAACAAGAATTATCTAATCAAATTATTGAAAACCAAGTTCCTGTGCTGAGGGAGAATTTTGATGAGACTGCATTTTTCTATCCTAATATGATAACGAACGATGATGGAAGTCTGACGTTTTCTTTCACAATGCCAGACGCTCTTACGCGTTGGAACCTGATGATGCTGGCTTATACTAAAGGCTTGAAAACCGGCACATTAGAAAAAACATTCACTACATCGAAGCCTCTTATGATAATGAGCGACATGCCGCGCTTCTGTTACGAAAACGATACTCTTTGGATTGTGGCGAATGTTGTCAAGTCGCCGAGTCACCAAGTCGCTAAGTCGCCAAGTGTTGGTAATAAGTCGGTGGCTGAGCATGTCGAAGTCACAATGGCTAAATTGGAGATTTTCGATGCTTTGACAATGGAGCCTTTAAATTTGATTTTGTCGGAACAAGATGTCAATTTAGAAGAAATTTCAGTAGGGCAGAGCAGAAGCGTTAGATGGAAAGTCGCAATTGGTAAGGGCGCGACTTGTCACGTCCAGACAAATCTTTTAGCGCTTCGTTTCAGCGTGAATGCAGAAAACTTCTCCGACTCCGAGCAACATTTACTTCCTATTTTATCGGACGAAGTCTTTATGACGGAGACGTATCCTATGACTGTAAGAGCTAATTCCGAAGAGAAATTTAATTTCGGTTTTAACAATGAGAATGAGAGAAATCAAGGACTTACGTTAAATTTCTGTGCCAATCCCAAATGGTACGCGATTCAGTCGTTGCAGTATCTTTCTCAGGAATTTGGCGATAATGTTGATGTAGCGTTTAACATTTTTTATGCAAATAGTTTAGCTGCTCACATAGCGCATAATATTCCTAATCTGTTAAATTATATTAAGAAATGGCAGATAGAATCGCCAGACGTTTTGATGTCGCAGCTTCAAAAAGATGAGAATCTTAAAGCCATAATGTTGCAGGAGACACCTTGGGTCTTGGAAGCAAAGAACGATACTGAGCAGAAGTCGCGAATTGCAAACCTATTCGACATCAATGCGATGAGTTATAAAACCACCGAAGCATTAAATATCATTAAAGAGAAACAGTCAATCAATGGAGGATGGTCGTGGTTACCTAATATGCCAGAAAGTTCTTTTATAACACAAAACATTCTAAGTGGATTCGGTAAACTTTATAAGATGAATGTTATCAACGATTTAGATGATAATCAAAAATCAATTGTTAATTATATCGGTGATAATGCAATAAAGTATCTAACAAATGAAATCATCGAAGCTTATAGCGATGTAAAGGATAAAGGTAAATTTCATTCAACACCTTATATAATTAATGAACTTTATGCTTTGAGTTTCTTCGATTATGAAGGAAATGAGGTAACTGAGCCTGTCGAAGTGAGCGATCGTTTCGACAAACTCAACGGCCAAGTTAAAGATTTTTTCTTAAATCAGCTTAAGAAAGATTGGCAGAAGTTTGATCTTGAGATGCAGGCTAAGATAGCTCTTGTATTACATAGAAACGGAGATGTTGAGACTTCACATTTGATAATGGGGTCGTTGAAAGAAAGAGTACGTCAAAATGAAGACGTCGGAGCTTATTGGAGTTCCGATGTTAAGTCGCAGACTGCTATCATGGAGGCGCTCAGAGAAATATCTCCCGACCCTCTGCTCCTTGAAGAGGCGACGATATGGCTCTTATGCAACAAACGCTGCAATATGTGGGAAAACGCTGCCACCACCGTAAACGCAATCTATGAATTGATGATTGGTGAATGTCAACAGTCGTCTGTCAACATTAAGAATAACTCTATCACCGTAGAATCTCTCGTAGAGACGTACGGACATACGTCTCAAAATTCTTCTGAAAATTCATCAGAAGACATCTTTATTCAAAAATATTGGAATGCCAATGAGATGGGTGATTTTAAAGAATTTAGCGTAAATAATAAGACAGATAATCTAATCTGGGGCGGATTGTTCCGTCAGTATTTTGTTTCTATCGATGAAGTCAGGAAACATGAAAGTCCGTTGAATGTTGAGAGAGAATTGTTTGTAGAAAGAGTTAATGAAAACGGTTCATATCTCGTTCCAATAAAAGAAACAGCGCTCAATGTCGGCGACAAAGTCGTTGTAAATCTTACCATTGAAAGTGAACAAGAAATGGAGTTTGTCTTTTTAAAAGATTTGAGAGCAGCATGTCTTGAACCTACGGAACAGATGTCGCGATACAATTATTCTGACGGAATGTCTTATTATCAAATCAATAGCGATACCTTTATGGGGTTCTATTTCGACAGACTTCCGAAGGGAAAACATCGAGTGAGTTATTCGATGTTTGTTACGAAAGAGGGAAGTTTTAGCAATGGATATTCTTTCATACAATGTATGTATGCGCCTGAGTTTTCGGCATATTCTTCATCAAGTAGGATTGTTGTTGAAGAATGATACTCAAGCGCATAATAATTATATGTTATTTACAATAAACGACTTTCTCGGTAATGGTTTCTTCTTTTGTTATTATCTCAATGACATAGACTCCGCTTCTGAATCTTCTCATGTCAATCTTGAAAGAGTCGCTACTGACATCTTGGTCGAGGACTTTTGCACCGGTGATGCTAAATAGTTTTACGTTGATGATATCGGCGACATTGATGTTAAGATAATCGTTTGTTGGGATAGGGAAAATCATGTCTTTTTCGCCACCTTCAGGAATAGGTTCGATGCAGATCTCGTCAGAAGCGACGACAAAACAGCTGTCGTAATAAGCTTCGATTTTGTAGCAAGTCTTGCTGTCGATATTTTGATCAATGAATGTCTTTGAGTTGAGATTAGACGCTACTAACTCATCATCGCGGAATAAATTATAAGTTGTCCTATCATTGTCAAAACTTCCGTCAGTCTTTATTCGCAGCAGCCATGAATAATCCAAACCAAAAGTAGTGGCAGGACTCCAAACGTTATTGCCTGTTTTTATCAAACAACTGTTGGGTTTACCAATATAATTACCACACGGAATAGGTTTGCCGTTTACCAAAATAGTCTTTACTACAATCCAGAGGTCTTTGTTGTTGTCGAAACTTACTTTTTCTGATAATGCAAGTTCTACAAAGTCATTAGTGTTGTTTGTTACGAAAGTCTCTTCGTAGAGAAGAGTGCTGTCGTGGACATATTCTCCATTATGAATGCTGAACTGATAGCGAGCCGAACATGCATCAAATATTTCCAAAGCATAAATATCAGAACCTTCATAAAGCTTTAGACTTTCTGATTCAATCTTAATTCCCCATCTGTGGTTGGTAGAACCTTCGTTGGTTACATAAACACCATCGTCATATCCCAAAGTGTTGTTGCTTTGTTCAGACAAATTCCAACTTAATTCAACATCGCAACCCTTGTATATGCCCTCGAGTGTTAACTCTCCCGGAACATATTTAATGAAGTTTTCGGTAACGATATTAGAGGGTAACGAAATACAATCGGATGTCATACTTTTTACGCAATAATCGTAAGGTGCAGTTTCCGGAATGTTTTTGTCAGTGAATGTATAATCTTTGATGTTTTCGGCTATTATCTCGTTGTTGCGTAAGACGGCGAAACTCTCGGCTTCAACCGTTGACTCCCATGTCAAGACGATGCTGTTGCCTATTATTTTTGAAACGAGGTTCTTAGGGGCGGAGCAGCTGCTTATTCCGTCGGCGGTAAATTCCAATAATAAGCCTTCTTGTAAATCGCCTGATGTGAAGATGGTCTCGTCGTTGTTCGTTATGGTGAAAGAACATTCGCTATCGTCCCAGCCTTTTAACCAAGAAACACTGACCTTTGTACCGACAGGAACGATGAAGTTGTTTGTTAATTCATTTCCTGAATAAATGGTGAAATATCTGTCTTCCATATCTTCGTTATCGAAAGATACTTTTATCTCGCCGCCTTGCCATCCGTATTCGCCTACAGAGTTCATATTAATAATGTATTCGCAGAAATCGCCAGTGACAACATTTTCGATATTTGAATGAAAAGATTCTTCATTACCAAAGACTGATGTTACGTGATAATTATAGTAGTTACTTTGGCTATCATCATAACTGTCGTTGAAATGATTTTCTTTTACATTGGCGACGAATTCGTTGTTACGATATACGTTATAAGACTCTGCTGTCTCCACTGTGTCCCAATTTAACTTGACAATATTTTCAAATCCATTGACAGACAAGACGAGATTGTTAGGAATCATCTCCGTGTCGATAGGACAATAGGTGAATGTCATTTGGTTGCCGGTCTCTGATATATTGCAGATGTTAAAAGTCAAATCTTCTTGGTTTTTATTCAAGAATGGATAAGGGTCTGTGTTGATGTTGAACTCGGTTCTTCCCGACTCTGCCGAGAAGGCGGCGTTGTTTATGGTACCGTTTCTGTTATATGTGCCACCGGGTCGGAAGATATACACTTCGTCGAAGGTGCTGCTTCCGTCGAAGTTGTTGCACCCATGGAAACGGGTGTCGATTCTATAAATAAGCAGCCCGCTACCTGGTAATCCGCTTTCGAAGAAGTTGCTTCGGTTTCTGTATTCAACCAAATAATATTGGTCGGGATGTGATGTGGGTATTTTGTAGCAGTTTCTTCTTCCACCTTCCCATGAGTTGGCTTCGATGGTGTAGGTTCCGTAACCAATCTCAGGAATCTTGTCAATCCATGTTCCATATTTGTATTTCATGTATGTCGCTGTATGTTGTGGAGGAGAGGCGTTTCCGCACATCAAGTCCCATGGTCCGGAAGGCGACAGGTTGTCGAATCCCGGGAGATAATGGTATAAGTCGGGGAGACCCAAAGAGTGACCCATCTCGTGACATAAAGTCGATACGGTAAAATATGACGATGTCTCCAATTGGAAGTTGAACGTTCCTACTTTCTTGCCGTTGATGTAAGCATCTTCACCATACATCGACCACATGTGAGGCCATAGCAAGTCGCTCCAATCACCGACATTACCTTTAACGACGAAGATAACGTTGTCGATATAACCGTCGTTGTCGCGGTCGATGTTTAATGTGTCGGGAACTAAATCGGCTATATGTTCTATAGCTCTTTTTAATAATGGAAACTCGCGTTCAGCCTGATTGGTATAGCCTTCAGGATTGGTCGTCGGGTTATAAGGCTGATAATAGTTTCTCGGATAGATGTCTTCGTATGCAAGTACCTTATCACCTTCAGGAATAGGATAATAATAAGAAGCCATAGAGAGTTGATTGTAAGTGGCTTTCTTGTAATAGTTGTTCATAGAGATGTCGTAATAGCCGTCGTTGTTAAACATCTCATTCAGTTTTGTTGTGGTAGTGCTTAGGTCGTTGTCGCCTTTAAACTTGATGAAGACGACCAAATTGTTATAAACGCCATGGTTGAGGTTCTTGCTGTTTCTCATTTCAGGTACCTTCATGGCGTCTCTTTTCTTCTGATAATCTTCTTGAGAAATCATGATGTTTGGTTTGAGACCTAATGCTTTAGGATTAGATTTTCCTGCTATGTGCTGTGTCGGCATTATCTTTCCGTCAGCGTCGGTGGTGGCATAGACGAAGTAACCGTTTTCTGCTTGTACGATGGTAAATCCGTCGATGTCATGAAGTCGGTTGTAAAATTCGTCACCGGAAGCGAAACAATACAATTTCGTTCCGTCGGGTTGTGTCAATATCTTTTCGATGTTAAAGAATGGAGCGGCAATGACTGCATTGATACATAATAGCAATATTGCTGTCAGTAATGTTTTAATTCTCATACTCTGTAGTTTATATGGTTTAAATTATTCATTGTTAGTTTATAAGACGCATCAATTACAGATTGTTTATTTTTAAAGGTGTCATTGGTACGTCTCTACATAATTGTCGACTGTCAATTCCTTCAAGGACTATCACTATCTCGCCTTTGACTTCTTTGTTGCTGAAATATTCGGATACTTCGGCGAGCGAGCCTCTGACGTTTTCTTCATAGATTTTTGTTAGCTCGCGAGCGACGGAGACTTTTCTTTCCGCACCGCATACCTCGATAAGTTGTTGTAAAGTCTTGACTAAGCGAAATGGAGATTCGTAGAGTATTGTGGTGTAACGGTTATTGGCTATTTCGTTTAATTTTGTCTGACGACCTTTTTTGTGAGGAAGGAACCCTTCGAAGATGAAGTGGTCGGCTGAGAGTCCGGAGTTGACGAGAGCCGGGACGAAAGCTGTAGCGCCTGGAAGACATTCGACTTCTATGCCGAGTCTGATGCATTCTCTCACCAAGAGGAATCCCGGGTCGGAGATGGCAGGCGTGCCGGCGTCGGTGACTAATGCCATCTTCTCGCCACTTAAAATACGTTCTGCATACGAACTGACAACCTTATGCTCGTTGTTTATATGAAACGCCATCATAGGCTTGCTGATATTATAATGTCTTAAGAGATTGCCGCTCGTGCGAGTGTCTTCTGCTAAAATAACATCGACTTCCTCGCGCAAGATCCTCAATGCGCGCATCGTGATGTCTTCGAGATTACCTATCGGCGTCGGTACCAAATATAATTTCATAATTCATAATTATTTGAGACGTGTCTCTACAGGATACATTCAATGTGTCCTTACAATTCCTAATTAACAACAAAATCTTCTTTCAATTAAATCACTTAATTTCTTATATGCTTCAGAGTTGCAGTCCCATTGAAACTCAATCTGTAGTTCGCTCATATATGTGCGTGCTCCTAATAAAGTCGGGAAGTTGTTCAAAGCTCTGATGGATCTGTTGTATTTATCCATACTGCCTCCAAACAATTCGTTGAGAAGTAAAAACTTGTCGTTGATGCCAATCGCACTCATTAGATCGGATACGGGTTTTCTTTGTAATCGAGCTGCGAGGCTGTTGTCCTCAATAAGTTCAAGAATGTCGCCTATAGTTTGAGGTTCTTTTTTGTATGCTCTTATACCAGAATCTTCCTCTTTGGGAGTCTCTAAGTCTATGAGTCTATGAGTCTCTGCGTTTTTCTCTTCTTCAAAAATTTCTTCCTCAAAAGTCTCTGAAGTTTTTAAGTTCTGAAGTTCTGAGTTTTCTTCTTCGAAAGTCACCGAGTCACCGAGTCTCTGAGTCTCTGAGTTTTCATCTTCAAAATTTTCTGAAGTTCTGAAGTTCTGAAATTCTGAGTTTTCTTCAACGATTTCCATCGGAATGGAATCGATATTCATATTACATTTTACGGAACAAAGGGTGTTGTACAGCTTACGAGTATTTTCCATCAATAAATCGACATCAAGCTGATTCATGAGTTTATCTTTTCTAATCAAAAAACTAACCTGATTAGACATCTTGTTTAAAATTTCCTCGACCTGAAAAATTACACTATTTTGGTTATTATTTCTTTGTTCCATTTCAAATATTTTTTACTTTTGCTCAACAGAACAAAGATAGATATTTTTTGTGAATGAGAAGGTATGTTTCTCGAAAAAATACAATAATTAATTAAAACGAAAGGTTATGAAAAAGTTATTTCTAATTTCATTTTTGATGATGGGTTTTATCTTGAGTGCTCAAGACACGATTCAGAATAATGATAAAGGAAAGAAAAAGAAGGAGAAAATCTACAATGAGAATGGCGAACTGATAAAGAAAGGCTGGAACATCGGACCTCTTCCCGTTGTGGGATATAACTCCGACCTTGGTTTTCAATATGGTGCGTGTGTAGATATTTTCAACTATGGCGACGGATCTCGTTACCCGAAGTTCGACTATAAGATGAATCTCGAGGTTTCGGCTTATACCAAAGGTTCTCTCAACCTGCGTTTCTACGGCGATTATTATAATCTCATTCCAAAGTCGCGACTCTTCATAGACGCTGCCTACTTCACCGACAAACGCTTCGAGTTCTACGGGTTCAACGGTTATGCATCTCCTTATTATGATGATATTTATGTTTTAAGTCAGCAGTCAACGGTCAACGGTCAACAGTCGTTGAATGAGAAATTCGCCCCTGATTTTAAGAGTGTGTTTTATAGAATGAAACGTAACCAGTTCAGATTTAATTCTTGCTTACGTCGCGAATTCGGTTTCGGCGAACATTTCTTCTATGGCATAGGTCTCAGCTATTTCAATTATGACATGGGAAGAATAGAAATTCAAAATGAAGAATATGCCTACGACCAACAGATGACGTTGTATGAATTATATCGCACCAGCGGTCTGATAAAAGAAAACGAAGCCGACGGCGGTAACGTTACTCAACTTAAACTCGCTTTCATCTACGACTCCAAAAACCACGACAGTGACCCGAGCAAAGGTACATATTTTGAAGCTACTCTCACCGGCGCTCCTGACTTCATCGACGGCGATGGTTATAGTCATCTAACTTTCAACGCTGTATGGCAACAGTATTTCCCAATAGTAAAAGAAAACCTTACTTTCGCATATCGCTTGGTGACCCAAAACGTAGTTGCAGGTGAGATTCCATATTACGCAATGTTCAACTCTAATATGTTGTTCTATAAAAAGATGTCAACTGATGCTGTGGGAGGTAGCAATTCTGTTCGCGGTATCAACAGAAACGGCGTCATCGGTGCAGGCTATGCCTGGCTTAACGCAGAGCTTCGTTGGAAAATATTAGGATTCCAATTCATAAATCAAAACTGGAACATCGCTCTTAATCCTTTCTTCGACGCTGGCATGGTGACACAAAGTTTCCGCCTCGCAGAACAAGAAGCTGCATGGAGTAAGATTCAGGAAAAATATTATTTGGCACCGGAAGACGCTAAGAACTTAATCTACAGCGGAAGTAAAGAAGGAATCCACACCTCAGCAGGTTGCGGTCTTAAGATAATTATGAATAAAAATTTCATCATCTCTGCCGAAGCAGCTAAAGCATTAGATAAAAGAGATGGCGATAAAATGAAAGTTTATATCGGATTTAATTATTTGTTTTAAATTGTAGAGACGCACCAATATTGGTGCCAGAGCCTGTCGAAGGTACACTATGTCACTTCGACAAGCTCAGTGACCAAAAATTAAATATTTTGCAATTTTTTAAAAAAAAGATTTGAACAAAATTAACGTTAAAATTATTAATATTTAAAATAAGATTTGTTATGAAAACTTTAAGAAGATTGACCCTTATGATGGTCGCTTTGTTGATGACAGCCACCATCGCTTTCGCACAAAAACCTAACATCCGCATCCTCGCAACAGGCGGAACAATCGCTGGTTCTGGTAGTTCGTCAACTGCAACAAACTACACTGCTGGACAAATGGCTATCGCTACTTTATTAGAAGCTGTACCTGAATTACAAAACATCGCTAATTGTGAAGGCGAACAAGTAGTTCGTATCGGATCACAAGATATGAGCGACGAAGTCTGGTTAATCTTGGCAAAGAGAATCAACGAGTTGTTACAAGATCCTAATGTCGATGGCATCGTCATTACTCACGGTACCGACACTATGGAAGAAACAGCCTACTTCTTGAATCTCACTGTCAACAGCGACAAGCCTGTAGTTTTGGTAGGTGCAATGCGTCCTTCGACAGCTATCAGCGCCGACGGTCCTCGTAATCTCTACAATGCTGTCGTAACAGCCGCCGCCCCCGAGTCGAAAGGCAAGGGCGTTCTCGTTGTGATGAACGACAATATCCTCGGAGCTGAGAGCGTTACAAAAATGAATACCACAAGCGTACAGACATTCCAGGCACCTAATGCAGGTCCTCTCGGTTATGTATTCAATAGCAAGGTGTTCTACAATCAAGAGCCTCTCAAGAAACATACAACAGAATCAGTATTTGATGTAACAAACTTGAACGAACTTCCAAAAGTTGGTATCGTTTATAGCCACGCCGGCGTTAATGCCGACATGGTTGAACCAATGTTGAAAAACGACTACCAAGGTATCATCCACGCTGGTGTAGGTAACGGCAACATTCACAAAGACGTGTTCCCTGTCTTGGAGAAAGCTCGCAAAAAAGGAATTCAAGTAGTTCGCTCTTCACGCGTTCCAACAGGACCAAGCACATTAGACAACGAAGTTGATGACGCTTACTATCAATTCATAGCTTCACAACAACTTAACCCACAAAAAGCTCGTATCTTGTTGATGCTCGCCTTGACAAAAACCAACGACTGGAAACAAATACAAGAATATTTTAATGAATATTAATTCAACTAACAATTAACAATTATTTTAACTGTTAACTGTACATTGTTAATTGTACATTATTAAAAATTACTATTATGAAAAAACTTCTCACATTATTAATCATCGCTTTCTGCGTGATTGGAGCAAATGCTCAAAGTTTGTCAACTACGCAAGGAAAATCTTTGTACGAAGAACTTTCAGGCGTGAAGAAAAAGACAGACAAGTTCAACCTTTATATGAACATGAATGGCAGCTTCGACGCTATGTTCAACGACAATGGCTTCGACTATGGTAAGTTCAATATGCGTCAGCTTCGTATCGAAGCTAAAGGTAATGTCAACGAATGGCTTTCATATCGTTGGCGTCAGCGTTTGAATCGTCCTAACAACGGTGGTGATAACATCGACAACCTTCCAACTTCAATAGATATCGCTGGTATCGGTGTTAAGTTAGGCGACAAATTCTCGCTCTTCGCTGGTAAACAATGTGCAGCTTACGGCGGTTTTGAATTCGATGCAAACCCAATCGAGATTTATGAATACAGCGACATGATTGAATACATGAGCAACTTCATGACAGGTATCAATATCGGTTATGACTTCATGCCAGGACAACAACTTAACTTCCAAATCTTGAACAGTTTGAATGGCGATTTTTATAGCATGTACGGCGTTGTTCCTAATGCAACACCTTCAAAACTTCCTTTGGTTTATACTTTGAACTGGAACGGTAACTTCAGCAATGTTTATAAGACACGTTGGTCTGCATCTATTATGAGCGAAGCAGAAGGTAAAAACTTATATTACTTTGCTCTCGGTAATGAGTTGACATTTGGTAAATTTAATATGTATTTAGATTTCATGTATTCAAATGACAACATTGATCGTGGCCGTATCTTGACAGATATGTTCGGTGGCGGACCAAGTTTAGAAAACACGGCTTATATGTCAATTGTCACGAAATTGAACTATCGTTTTGCCGACAAATGGAATGTGTTTGTAAAAGGTATGTATGAGACAGCTTCGTTAACAGAAAAATCATTGTTACTTGAAGAAGGAAAATATCGCACATCATTAGGTTATCTTGGTGGTATAGAATATTATCCTATGGAAAGCAACTTGCATTTCTTCTTGACATACGTCGGACGTCATTATATGTATGAAGAAATAGCTAACAAACCAGATTACAGCACTAATCGTGTTTCTGTAGGTTTCATCTATCAACTTCCGATGTTTTAAATAGAACTTTAGAATTTTAGAACTTCAGAATCTCAGAATTTTTTGAGATTCTGAAGTTCTGAGTTTCTTATTAAACATCCATTTTATATCGGATTTCCATCTTCTTAAAAATTCAGTGAAATCGATGAGGTATAGATAGCTGAAATAGTAGAAGATACTGCAACCCAATGCTATCTCCCATGGTAAGAGACAGAACGTCAAGACGACGCATAATGTCATCAACAATGGGTGTAAAACGAATTCTGTTCCGAAGCTGACGGTGTTTCCCCAAGCCTTGTCTTTGAAACTATTCTTTAAAATCATTGTAACCAACCATATTGGCAATGTCGCGATTGCTGTTGCCGCATATAAAGGAAGTCCTAAAATCGCGACTAAAGTTTTCCATAAGACTGTTGTTGCTATATTTTCCTTTGCTACGGAAGTGACAGAGATGCCTTTTTTCTTTCTTCTCTTGATGAACTTATCGACTTTCTCAAAAGTATCTTTGGCTTTCTCCGGTTCTCTTTCTTTCCATTCTAAAATCTCTTTTATCGTTTCTTGATTACGGTCTAAGCGTTCTTTCAAATTGCCTTTCAATCCAGATTTTATCTTGGTCATTTCCCAAATGGCTTCGTAGTTTTCTTCGTTGTCGGGGATGAAAGAGATTTGTTTTGACATGCGTTCTGTCAGCATCTCGCGCAACCCGTTCATGATGACGGCTTCCGTTTCATCTTTGTGTTGGTTAACATATTCCGTCACGTTGATTGGCTCGCCGAAGTTGACAAGCGCCGTTGATCGATAGCGGAAATAGTCGCCGTATTCTATTCCAGTAGGAACGATATAAACAGGTTTCTCATGGCCGAAATCGTCGTTTGCTTTTAGGGCGATATGGAAGATACCTTTGCTGAGTTGGCGTAGTGAGTGTTTTGTTCTGTGAGTGGCTTCCGGATAGAGGAAGAGTTTTACCTCGTCGTGGATGACGTCGGCAGCCTTGTCGATGATTTCCGCGTTATTGTCTTTCACGCTTTTGAAACCGTCGCGGATACGATAGATAGGAAGAATTCTTAAGAAGTGCATAATCTTGGCGATGGTAGGTTTTTTGAACATATCGCCTCTTGCGATGAAGACTTTCTTCTCTCTGCTGACGCGAAGTAAGACCAAGGCGTCCATCAGAGTATTAGTATGATTCGCTGCGAAAATGCAGGCGGCGTTTTTTGGAAGCTTATCGAAACCAACGACTTCACAACGGCGGAAAGCCTTTCTTACATGATAATCGACGTAAGGTCTTAAGAAAGAATATAATTTGTTGTCTTCTTGAATCTTGCCCATGATATAAATTTTTTGTTGACGCTACAAAGGTAACAAAAATCTCAAAATTTCAAAACTTCAAAATCTCAGAAATATTGGAGTTCTAAAGTTTTGAAGTTCTGAAGTTTTCAATTCTTCTTCGAAAGCCATTTTCTCACGGGTTCGTCGTATAATTTCAGGCAGGCGTATGCCAAGGCGATGCTTATTGCCATGACGAGAACGACCATTTGCCATGTCTCGCCGAGGGTGTAGAGCTCGTTTTTGATGAGCCAGGCGTAGAAGACATACATTACGGGATAATGCACTATATATAAAGGATATGAGATGTCGCCGAGAAAGTTGCAGAGTTTTGTGGAGAATGTCGTTGTGGTGGTTCCGGAAGCACCGAGCCATACCAAGATAGGGAAGACGAAGATGATGCAGGCGAGTTCGTAAATGCCGTTGACGCTGAGAGTTCCTTCTTTTGGAATGTAAGGAAAGGAGAAAAGAGCGAAGAGGACAAGAGTAGAAATCCAGAATGCATTACGATAAAGGAATGTTAAAAATCTATTGTTATTTGTCTTCTGCCTTTTGTTAAACTTTCGTGCTATCAGCATGCCGACGGTGAAAGGAAACAACATTCTGAGGAGTCCACCGAAGAAGTTGGCGTAGTCTAAGGTCCATCCGATACCGATCATGTCGTAGCCCGAGATGTCGAAAGCGATGAACCAGACCCATAAGATACCGGTCAGTCCGGCGAGCGCAGCGAGCATCTTATTTGAGAGACGACGGATGAAAAGAGCGTAGAGTATGTTGCCGATATATTCGAAGAAGAGCGACCATGAAGGACCATTGAGAGGGAACATCTCGCCGTTGCCGCGTATCTCGTATGCGGCTCCATGATAAGCAGGGATGAAAAACATCGTCAGGATAAGAGCGATGATACTCCAGTGGATAGGAGTGTGAGTGCCGTCCCACTGCACGCCGCCCTGAATCATAAACGCAATAAAACCAATGACGGCGCCCATTATCAACATAGGATGCAGACGAATAAGACGACGCTTGAAGAAACTCCAGATGGTAAGAGATTTCTGACCTTGTCTGTTGTCAGTTGTCAGTTGTCTGTTGACATTGTTTTTCCATCGGTCGTCATAAGCGTAACTGATGACGAAACCTGACAGCATGAAGAAGAAATCGACGCCGAGATGTCCGTGGTTGAAAGTCTCGATGATGGAGCCTTTGGCGAAAGCGAATCCTTCAAAGACGTGATACCAAAGTACCATGAGAGCTGCTGCTCCACGAAGTCCGTCTAATAATGCGTAATGAGGTTTGGTGTCGGCAAAAGCTGTTGACGAGGTGATGTTCTTTATCTCTGACATTTTGATATCGTTTTCGTTTCCGCAAAAATACAATAAAATGTGAGATAAATAATTGCTTTAAAGCAAAAAAATACTGAGATATTTCTCCCACAAATAACACTGATTCTCACGAGTTATTATCTGTGCCCATCTGTGAAATCTGTGGCTATCTCGATAAAAATGTAATTAGATTACACTTTTATCAAGATAAAGTTTAAAACTAACTCCCATAATTATCAAGACTGCTATTCCGAAGATGAAGGTGTAGCCGTAAAGTTCCGTCAGGGTTGAGCACATCGCCTCGCTGCCAATCTGACTCAGTCTGTTCGTTGAAGTGAGAAGGCTGAGGTTGACGTTACTTCCTATCGCAGTGAGATGTTTTCCCATCAAGCCGTTGATGCCATGCTGGTAGATACAGTCTCCTATCGGCGATGCCAAGCCTGTCCTGATGAATCCCAAGATGCAGAGTATCTGGAAGTAATTTCTGAATGGCGCTGTCGCCTGGATGAAAGCCGTCAGTGAGATGAAGATACAGAGATGCCCGAAGTTACATATCATCAATGGAAGATATAACTTCTCGATATTAGTGTCGGGTGTGATGAGGAAATACATCATTCCGACGTAAGTCACAACAGCTGCAAATCCTATGAGGGCTACTCTTCTGTGCTTCCATTGCAACTTTATTATGGCGTAGAACGAGAAGGCTGCTCCCAAGGCGGCGCCGGTGAACTCCAACCATTTTAACTTTCCCGTGTTGAGTGCGTCGAAGTGCAGGACTGCGTTGGTGAAGGTGTTCTGCAAGACATTCTTCGAGGCTAATAATATCCCGAGAAACAAAAACGCCAATAACAACTCAGGGAGTCTCCTGACTTTGAACGCTGCTAACTCAATGAACGGATGTCTTAATCTCTTCATCCTGATAAAATTGATAGCTAACGAGATACTCGCTACTCCAAGAGCGATTCTGATGTATGGCGAATGAAGCCATTCCAACTGATAGGCATACTGCGCGACGAAGATTAAAGATAAAATGAAGACGCTCCATAGAATCATGCCTAACCAGTCCATGGCGTAAAGTGGTTTCTTCGGCATGGTCCTAAAGTCACTCATCAAGATTTTTGCTAACATTATCACCATCAACAATAAGGCTATGGCGAGACGATGAAGATGCTGCCAATCATAAAGATATATAAGTTGTATGCTGATGGCGTCGAAGACGTGAATCACGCCTAAGACGACGAAAAACACAAACGATAGAAAAATCCCGTAGTTGTATGTCGGGGTGATCTTCGGGATGATGTTAGAAAAACATTCGAATGTCCCGTAAAGACGGAAGAACCCGGCGATGAAACCGATGATGACCAACACAAAAGGCGTGTCGATGTAAGGAACGACGAGGTTACATAATGCCAACCCGCTCGCTGCTATGATGAGATTCGTCCTGTTGGGAAAACGCGACTTCATCCTGAACGCTACCGGGAAATACATCGTCAGCCCTATCAAGACGGCGTGACTCATCATCTTGACGTCGTTCATAGTGATGGAAAACGATCCTTGCATCTGACTCATCGCGGTGAAATACATCCCGTTGGAAAACTGAAACGCGATGAGAAACAAGATGTATATCCAGAAACGTATCTTGTCTGGAACCCATTCCTTGAATGTCATGAAACGAAAAGGTCCTTGTTGCCAAGCCATATCAGTTCAATATTTTACATTCTACATTCATTCCAGAGCTGAGTCGTTCGATGATTTTCACGTCGTTGTTTTCGGTGAAGACGATTTTAACAGGGATACGCTGCTCTACTTTCACGAAGTTGCCCGTTGAGTTGTCGGGCGATGCGATGGAATATTGTGAGCCGGTGGCATTGGAAATGGCAGCGACTTTTCCTTCCAAGACAACATCAGGGAAAGCATCGACTTTTATCTCAACGATGTCGTCGAGCTCGATGTCGCCTCTTTGTGTCTCACGGTAGTTGGCGATAATCCATTTGTCGTTGTTGTCGATGACGGAGAAAAGAGGCTTGCCCGGCATCATAAGCTCGCCTTCTTGAATCGTCTTGCGCGACATCGTTCCGTCGCATGGTGCTAAGACGACTGTGTAAGAGAGATTTAACTCTGCTAAGTCTAAAGCGGCTTTGGCGACTTCAATACGAAGGTCGTTCTGCTCTAAGCGTTGTGTCTGTTCATTTTTAACCAAATTGGTACTTTGTTTCTGGCGTTTCATCGTTTCCAACTTGGCTTTCAACGATTCGTATTTAGTCTCAACGCCATCGAACTGTTGTTGCGTGACGGCTTCGTTTTCGAGTAAGATTTTGTAACGGTTATAATCGGCTTCAGCGTTTTTTAACAGAATTTCGACTTCCTTGATGCTCGCGTCTGTCACGGCAATGTTGTTCTCTGTTGTCTCGATGCTTGTCCCCATCACGCTTTTTCCGACTAAGGCGTTTTGGTAGTCGGCACGTGCCTGTGCAAGACGCAGCTTATATTCGCTGTCTTCAATCAAAACCAAAGTGTCGCCTTTCTTCACTTCTTGAAATTCCTCGAAACGAATTTCTTTGATAAAGCCTTGAACGCGAGCCGCGACAGGAACGATGTCTTGTCTGACTTGAGCGTTGTTGGTGTGCTCGCCGCCGAAGTGAATAAATGATGAGGCAATCCAAGCGATGCCACCTAATAATAAAATAACGATTACTATGTCTAAGATTATTTTTTTTGTCTTGTCCATGATGTTAAAAATTAAAGAGTTCCTGAAATATAATGTAGTTTATAATAATTGTATAAAATGTTGATTCGTGCGTTGACAGCTTGAAGCTCGGCTTCCAACTTCTGTGATGAAGCGTCAAGAAGTTCCGTTATCAGAGCCAAGTCGTTGTCGTAACGATAGTTGACAATCTCGTAATTCTGATTTGCGAGTTCCATACTTTTTTCTTTTGTCTCTAAAAGCGTATAAGCCTCCTGATATTTTATATGAGCTGCTTGCATGGCAAGGAATATCTGTTCTTTAATGACTTCCATCTCTTCGTTGGCTTTCTGCACTCCGAGTCGGTCGGCGCGTATGTTTTTGTTCGATTTATAAAGTCGGGCGAAGTTATATGAAATACCGACGCCGATTCCCCAATAGTTGAAGTTTTTGTCGATAGCAGGAATCTCTATCGTGACGGGGCCGTTGAGGTTGTCGAAGGCGAACAAAGCAATCTTTGGCAGACGTTCGGAATTAGAAAGTTTTACCTTATGTTCGCTCATCTCTATCGCCTTCGCCGCCATCTGTATTGGAAGCGCCGACGACTGAGCCTCGTCTTGCCAATTGTCTAACTCGCGTTCTGTCAGATGTTCTATGCCGACGCTGTCAGGAACTATTATCGTGTTTTGAGGAAGTCCGAGCGCAACGTTGAGCTGGTTGTTGATGATTTGTTTTGCGTTGAGAATCTGAGTCCTGTTATATTCGAGATTCTGCATCTTTAATTCGTAACGCGTGATGTCGTTATGAAGCGCCGTCCCTTGCTGATGTCTGATCTTCATATCATCGAGAACTTTCTGTGTCTGCTCGATATGAATGTCGAAGACCTGAAGTTGGTTGTTCAATTTGCAGAGTTCCAAATAATTTCCGATGATTAGGAATCTCACTTCTTGTTTGTTTTTGTCGGCGTTGAGGGAAGCTAACTGAGCCTGAAGCTCCGACATCTTGACGCTGTTACTGATGGCGCCGCCAGCATAAATCACCTGCGATACTTCCAAGGCGAAGTTGTTGCCGAAACTCGGGATCTCTGCCTTGAAAGAGTTGCCGAAGTTTCGGTCCAAAATCAAACCGTCGCCGTTGTAAGATAATGAGAGCGAGGCTTCTATAGAAGGAAGATAAGCGTTTTCTGCAACTCTGACGTTTTCCTGCGCTTCCCTCACCGCAGTGATGCTGACCTTGATGCGGCTGTTGTTCTGCTCAGCCAAGTCGAACATCTCTTCGATGCTGAGACTCTGAACAGTAGCGTCTTGTGCATACATGAAATTAAAACATAATGTCAAACATAATGACATTACAAGAGAACATAGTTTTCTCATAAGTAAAATAAAAATTGAAATAAATGAATGAATTAATTATCGAGATGTGATGACGAGACGAACTCGTGATAAATCTAAATGATTTGATTGAATGGATGAACGCTGCCCCAAAGGAAAGCCTTAGGAGATGAAAGATGGACTCTGTATGTACAAATCGCTGCGTTCATTTTGTCTGAAAAATCTCTGCAAAAGTACGAAAAAAATAGAAACTTTTGATGACGAATTTTAGCATAAATTTTAAATAAATAACAAATATTTTTTTGTGTAAAAATACATATCTTTGTTACGTAAAAATCAATGTTAAATAATTATGAAAACTATAGATAAAATATTAAGCGTCGCTATTATTCTTGTTTTATTCTATATGATAGGAAGAGGATTAACTGATGGACAACAGACTACAGACAATAGTCAACAGTTGGAACCGAAATACAATCTGACATTGTCGCTTGAAGATGTTAGAAGTTATTATCCTGAATCCGACAGCATTGCTTTGGAAGATGTGAATATGTATGGTGTTTTTAAGAATGGAAATAAGATTGGAAGAGTCGTTAATACTTCTCCATTCAGCGATGAGATTTTTGGATATAATGGAAGGACACCTTTAAATATTTTCTTAGATTCGGAAGATAGAATCTTTGAGGTTGAGATTTGCGAAAACAAGGAAAGTAGAGGTTATCTCAATAAGGTTCTAAACAGTGGCTACTTTGATTTGTGGGACGGCTTGACCGCTAAAGAAGCTGCTAATCATAATGTCGATGCTGTGAGCGGTTGTACCTACACCTCCGTCGCTGTCGCTCAGTCGCTGCAACTGAGGATGCAAAACCTTGCTAAAGAAAAAGGAATCCGTTCTTTGGATTGGAAACTTCTCGCACGACAACTTTCTGTTCTGATAGTAACGATAATGTCTTTGATATGTTTCTTTAATCCCAAGAAAACAAAGAAATTACGCATCGCGACATTGTTACTCTCAATCGCGGTTCTCGGATTCTGGACCAATAGCCTTCTCTCCTTAGCCCTATTTTACAATTGGATTACAAACGGCATCTCTTTATCTTTGCAGATATCTATGTTAATCATAGCAGCTTTGGCGATGTTACTTCCTTTATTTACAAAGAAATCTTTCTACTGCCAATACTTATGTCCTTTCGGTGCTGCACAGGAATTTGTCGGGATGATACCGATTAAAAGACGACGGACAACGGACAACAGACAACAGACGTCGTCCATGAAATCTAATGGTTTGGACGTTGAGCTTGTCGAGACGACTGGTCACTTCGACAGGCTCAGTGACTATATAACAGCGAATGTATTTAAAATATTCTCTATACTAAGAAAAGTTATCTTACTGGCATTATTGATTATAGTTGCATTGGGTGTAGGATTAGATTTGTCGCTTGTCGAACCATTCCCGATTTTTAATTATCAGTCGATAGGATATGGCATAGCTGTCTTTGCCGGAGTGATTATCGTCGCTTCAGTCTTCATTAAGAAACCTTGGTGTAATTATTTATGCCCGACAGGAACTTTGTTGGAGATTTTTAGGAAGAGACTATAAGTCTATGAGTCAATAAGTCTATGAGTCCATAAGTAGGGACGTATCGTATACGTCCAAAAAGCATGATAATACGTCCGAAAAAAGTTTTTGTATTGTAGAAAAAAAAGATTATTTTTGTACCCAAATTTTAACGTTAAATTAAAAAAATAGTTATTATGAATCCAACTCATATTGAACACATTGGAATAGCAGTCACAAGTTTAGAAGAATCTATTCCATTTTTTGAACAACTTCTTGGAACAAAATGTTACAACATTGAAGAAGTAGTAGATCAAAAAGTTAAGACCGCATTCTTTAAGATAGGTCAAACCAAGATTGAATTGTTGGAACCAACCTCACCAGAAAGTACAATCGCTTCATTCATTGAAAAGAACGGTGGTAAAGGCGGCATGCACCATATCGCTTTTGCAGTTGAAAACATTGAAGGACAATTGGCAGAAGCTGAAGCAGCAGGTATCCGTCTCATCGACAAGGCACCTCGCGGAGGAGCAGAAGGTCTCAGCATTGCTTTCTTACACCCAAAATCAACATGTGGTGTTTTGACAGAACTTTGTGAAGATAAAAATAAATAATCATAAATAAGTAAACAATTAAATTCCAATATTATGGTAATTGAACAAAAAATTCAAGAATTGTTAGATAAACGCGCTCAGGCTCGTCTCGGTGGCGGTCAGAAGCGTATCGATTCACAACATGCCAAAGGAAAATACACAGCTCGCGAACGAATCAATATGTTGCTCGACGAAGGTAGCTTCGAAGAATTTGACATGTTCTTGACACATCGTACAACAGACTTCGGTCTTGAGAAACAACAATATCTCGGCGACGGCGTTGTTACAGGTTACGGAACAATCGAAGGTAGAGTGGTTTATGTCTATGCACAAGATTTCACAGTATTCGGTGGTTCGTTGTCAGAGACAATGTCGAAGAAGATTTGTAAGGTCATGGACCAAGCTATGAAAGTAGGTGCTCCTGTTATCGGTATCTGCGACTCAGGTGGCGCTCGTATCCAAGAAGGTTCAAGAAGTCTCGCAGGTTATGCAGAAATCTTCCAACGTAATATCGACGCTTCAGGTGTTATCCCTCAAATCTCAGCTATCTTCGGACCTTGCGCCGGTGGTGCTGTTTACTCACCTGCATTGACCGACTTCATCTTGATGACAGAACAAAACAGCTACATGTTCTTGACAGGACCAAAAGTTGTTAAGACTGTTACAGGCGAAGACGTCAGCACTGAAGACTTGGGCGGTGCTTTAGTTCATAACCAAAAATCAGGCGTTAGCCAATTCATGGCTCCAACAGAAGAAGAAGCTTTGGAATTAATTAGAGACCTCGTTTCTTACCTCCCACAAAATAATTTGGAAGAACCACCATATAAACCAACAGATGACCCAATTGATCGTAAGGACGATTCATTGAACGAGATTATCCCTGATAATCCAAACAAACCTTATGACATGCAACATATCATCCATTCAATCGTCGACGATGGTAAGTTCTTAGAAGTACACAAAGACTTCGCAAGAAACTTAATCGTTGGCTTCGCTCACTTCGATGGTATGCCAGTAGGTATCGTAGCTAATAACCCAGCATTCTTCGCCGGCGTTCTCGACATCAACGCTTCACGTAAAGGCGCTCGTTTCGTACGTTTCTGCGACGCTTTCAATATTCCAATCGTTACTTTAGTTGACGTTCCTGGCTTCTTACCTGGTACAGTCCAAGAGTACGGCGGTATCATCTCTCACGGCGCTAAGATGTTGTTCGCTTACGGTGAAGCAACAGTGCCAAAGATCACTGTCACAGTACGTAAATCATACGGTGGCTCACACTTGGTTATGGGTTGCAAACAACTCAGAGCAGACATCAACTACGCATGGCCATCAGCAGAAATCGCTGTTATGGGTCCTTCAGGCGCTGTTGAAGTCCTCGACGGTAAAGAAATCGCAGCTATCAGCGACCCTGTCGAACGCGCTGAACTCGTCGCTAAGAAAGAACAAGACTATCGCGACAAATTCGCTAACCCATACGATGCAGCTAAATTCGGTTACATCGACGACGTTATCGAACCACGCAATACTCGTTTCCGCGTAATCAGAGCTTTGCACGCTTTAGAAACTAAGAAAGATACAAATCCTCCTAAGAAACATTGTAATATCCCGCTCTAAAAAAATAAGACATGAGTACATCTGAAAAAAATAAAGCTATTCAAGATGATGTCATCGTCGCAATAGGCTTGGCATTATCAATGTCGATGGAAGTCCATGACGAAGAATCAGGCAAGTTAACTATCAAAAGAACTCAATGCCGTTATTCTCCATGGAGCTCTAAAGTTTTTGGAATGAATAATTTAAACAGATATTAATATGAAGAAATTTAAGTTCACAATTGGTGAAAAGAAATATGAAGTAGAAGTTCAAAGCTTCGAAGGCGATAAAGCTCAAGTCGTTGTCAATGGCGAACAATACGAAGTTGAAGTAGAACGCGAAAAAGAAGAGGTAGTAAAACCTGTTATCGCTCCACGTCCTGCAGCAGCTCCTAAAGCCGACGCTCCTCAAGCAGCATCCGGCAACGTCGACGGACATAAATCAGTAGCTCCACTTCCAGGTACTATCATGCAAATCTTTGTCAATGTCGGCGACCAAGTGAAACGCGGCGACAAGATTTTGATGTACGAAGCAATGAAGATGGAAAACAACTTCACAGCAGAAGTAGATGGCGAAATCAAAGACATTAGAGTTAAAGTCGGCGATAACGTCCTCCAAGGCGCTGTCTTAGTAATCATAGGATAACATATCCATAAACAAAAAAAAGACGTGCTCAGTCGAATGATTGGCACGTCTTTTTTATATCCCGTAGTCGTTATTTTGAAATAAGATATTCTTTCTTTAATCCACCGTCTTTATCAAGCCATTCCGGAAGACAATAAGCAAAACCACGACCTCCATATCTTACCTTTGCTAAGTCGTTGCGTCTGTTGGTTAACTTCACAAGACATTGATTTATCTTGGCACTGCTCTTCTCATCATCGATGAAAATTCCCATCTCTTTCGACTTGGCAAAAGCCTTCTCATAAATATCCTTGCTTAACTGAGCCTTGCCGGCTTCGTTGACGATGTCTAAAATGATACGATCCCAGTCGGAGAGAGGATAAGGCTTACGGTTGGTTCTCATTTTCTTCGTGACAGTAAGTTGTTTCGGTAAATCACTGTTCGCAACAGGATTGTTATTGTTCAACATATCCTCCAATTCATAAATTCTGTTTTCACAAAATGAAATCTTCGCAGATAACTTCCTGATCTCAGATTTGTAGTCTGAAATGAGATCCATAATGTCTGATGTTGTGAGCGTATTTTTTGTCATTTTTTAAATCTTTATTTAACTATTATTGGCAACTGCAAAAATACAATAATATTGTTATGAATGCCTAATTTTATTATATTTTCAACGACTTTGTCATATATTTATATAAAACTATTATTTTTGCAAAAAAAGAAATTATGGCTCAAAGAAAAGTACCGCACACATTTGTAATAGTTTTCTTCATAATAATAGTAGCAGCTGTGATGACATGGTTCGTTAAGCCTGGGTTCTATATAAAAGAAAACATAGTCGAAAATGGAATAGAAAAAACAGTGATGAATTTCCATTATCAAGACGAACTTCCGCAAAAATATGTAAATGAATATAATTCCGAGCCACAGACATGGCAGATTTTCTCAGCTCTCTTCAAAGGATTCGAGAAACAGAGTTCGATAATAGTTTTCATCCTTATCATCGGCGGAGCGTTCTGGATAATGAATAAAAGCCACGCCATCGACATGGGAATATTTTCCTTCTTGAAGTTTACAAAGAAATTAGAGAATTATAAGTTTTTTAAAATACTTGGAGTTGATAATATTATCATAGTCCTGATAATGCTGCTGTTCAGCCTGTTCGGTGCGATATTCGGGATGAGCGAAGAATGTATTGCATTTATTATTATTGTAATTCCTTTGGCGATATCGATGGGCTACGATTCTATTGTCGGAGTCTGCATGGTTTATGTCGCGGCGCATGTTGGATTTGCTGGAGCTATCTTGAATCCTTTTACGATAGGCATCGCTCAAGGAATAGCAGAGGTTCCTCTCTTCTCAGGAATAGGCTACAGAATTTTCTGCTGGATAGTGCTCAATATTGTGATGATAACTTTCGTCTTATTATATGCCAAGAAAGTGAAGAAGAATCCGATGTCATCTATGATGTATGAAGAAGATTCTTACTGGAGAACGCATAATGTTGAAGGACAGCAAGAATATGAGTTGTTCAAGACAAGACAATCGTGGTGGGTTTATGCAGCACTGCTTCTCGCGATGATGATATTCTCGTTCTCTTATCCGTCAACGACATTGAGTGTCGGCAACGCCTCTTTCACAGCACCGATAATACCAATACTTACAGTTTTATTTGCTATACTTGGACCTTTATCTTTAAGGAAGACAGTACACAACTTCATACTCGTGATACTTCTTTATACCATTCTCTATCTTATTGTCGGTGTTATGGGTTACGGTTGGTACGTTATGGAAATCGCGACATTGTTCCTTGTGATGGGAATTGCGAGCGGTTTGGCGATAGGTAAGACAGCCAACGACATAGCGAAACTTTTTATTGAAGGAATGAGCGACATCTTGTCGGCTGCAGTCGTTGTTGGTCTTGCCGGAGGTATCGTGATAATACTTCAAGAAGGCGGCATTATCGACACCTTACTTTACGGTTTGTCGAAGTCGATGACCGATTTGGGTAAGGTGGCTTCTGTTGAGATAATGTATATGATACAGACAGTCATAAATATTGTGATACCGTCAGGTTCGGCGAAGGCAGCCATTACGATGCCTATCATGGCGCCGTTCAGCGATTTGATAGGAGTGTGTCGTCAGGCGACAGTGATGGCGTTCCAGTTTGGCGACGGTTTTACCAATATGATAACGCCGACATCAGGAGTTCTCATCGCGGCACTTGGCGTGGCAAGGATACCATACCAGAAGTGGTTCAAATGGGTGTGGAGGTTTATCCTGCTACTCATCATCATAGGAGCGATATTGTTGATACCAACAGTGACGATGAACCTTGAAGGATTTTGAATTTTAAACTCCACAACTCCACAACTTCAAAACTCCACAACTCTATAGTTTTTTCAAATCATCTGAAAAACGATTGAAAAAAAACGTATATTTGTGACCTATTTTTTTTATTTAGTTTGATTAGACATTAAAATTAGATATTTAACTTAAATTGCTTATGAAGAAAAAATTTATTCTTTTAATGATGCTCCTAACTATAGTCGGGGGGTGAATTTTAATGTGCTTAATGCACAAGAAGTAGAAATTGGTGAGGATCAGAATACTTCAACTGTTGCAACAAGCCTTCCGTATCATAATACAACAGCTCAGTCAGTTACACAGCAGATTTATTTGGAGTCGGATTTTGATGGCTATACTGGCGCTATCAATAGCGAAATACCTAAAACTCGTAATATCGTTTTTACATTGAAAGATGGTCATGGTGATGGATGGAACGGAGGTTATTTAATAGTTGCTGCTGATGATGGAACAAACCAAATGTTAGATCTTGAAGATGGTGAAACAGCTACTTATACTTTAGAGATTGCTCAAGGTGCTACTGTGACTGTAACATATACAGCAGGTTATTGGAGCGAAGAAAATTCATATTGCATTGCCTACGAAGGTGAAGATGACTTCGTGTGTTCTGAATCTCAAGGTACAATAAATAGCAGTAATATATATACTTTTACAGTAGAAGTACCTGTTCCTACAATTGAAGTAAGTACAGAGCCAATCGCTTTCGGTGATGTAAGAATGGGTGACTACTGGTCAGAAAAAGATCCAAAATTAGTTCAACTTGATGTCGTCGTTAAACATACTACAATCACAGATGTTGCTTGCAATAATACTTTATTCGTTGCTGAATATAACTCAAACGAAAGTGTTATCAATGTTAGCTGCAATAAAAATGCTAATGTTACAGGCGAACAATCTGGTACAATAACTATCACCTCTGCTGATTGCGATCCAGTTACTGTCGCTGTTACAGCAACAGCTTATACAGCTGTAGAACCAGATGCTATTGAGGCTTATATAACAGTTGACTTCGAAGAAGATAATTCCTTCACAAATACTCCTATATTCACAAACTTACACGATGACTATAAACTTCCTAATGAAGCAACTGATGGCAACGCTCCAGACGCTGTCTATAAATTTACCTTGGAAAACACAGGTCTCGTTACGGTAAACGTAGAAGGTACAAATGGAATGGCTGCAATTTATAAAGAGTTCGGCGAAGATGAAGGTCCTTCTTCTGATAACAATTACGAAGGATATGTACCGGAAGTTGTAGCCAAATCAAGAAACGCAACTCCTCAGATAGATGCTGTTCAATATGAGCGTGGTACTTATTACTTGGTTGCCGCTGCTGAAAGCGAATTTACAATGACATTGTCTTTAAGTGAGCTTGTCGCTCCAGAAGCTGTTATTTACACCGCTCCAGAAGATAATGCAATGAATATGGATGATCCTAAATTAACTTGGACATTCGGTAAATATACAGAAGAATATCAAGTGTTGTTCGGTACAGATCCAGAAAACTTAACAGTGGTGGTAGATTGGACATCACAACTTGCTACAGAATATCAGACTTCAGATTTGGAAATAGCTACAAAATATTATTGGCAAGTCAATGCTAAAAATGAAGTTGGAACAACATACGGTGCGGTTCGTTCTTTCGTATCAGCATTACCTGCTCCAACTAATTTGACTACCGAATATGAAGATTACATATTTGTAGAAGGCGAAAGCAATATTGTGTTGACATGGGATGCTATTGAAGGTGTAACATACAATGTTTACAAACGTGGCGCATATAATAACCAAACCGGATATGAATATGAGTTATTAGGAACTACAGAGAATAATAGCTATGAAATAACATCTGAACATGATATTGAAGGTAGTTATTATGCAGTCTCAGCTGTATATGAAGAAGTCTATGAGTCTGATAAGACTTTGACAGATTATCGTATTTACGTAACAGGTTATAGTTCTATCAAAGGCGTTATTACAAACGGTACAAATCCAATTGCAGGTCTTACATTTGAAATTGTAGGAGAGTCAGTATTAGGTGAAGATATTATTATTATCGAAACAGACGAAAATGGTGCATTTAATGTGCTTGTCTTAGAAGGTACTTACACTATAACAATTTCTCATTATGATTATGAAGAATATGTTAAGACAGATGTTATTTGTGTATACGATAATGTAAACGACCGTGGTGAGATTGCCTTGACAGCAAAACCTGCAGCAGAAGACGTTGAAGTAACAGCAGCTATCGTTAGTGGAAATGCTAACATCATCTGGACAGGCGACTATACAAAATATAATGTGTATAGAAGAAACGTTGACGAACCACAAGAACTTACAATAATTGCAGAAGGACTTACAGAAAAAGAATGTCAAGATACAGATTGGACAACATTGGAAGTTGGTTCATATCAATATGGCGTGGAAGCATTGGTGGAACAACAAAGTTCAGAACTTGTCGAGATTATTAATGAAGGATTTGAAGATAATAAAATACCGGATACATGGCATAGATATAGAGAGGAAATGACCGCTAATCCCGATGCTGAATGGAATGTAGGTCCTACATTGCCGAACTCTATTTCTGTTAATGACGATTGTGGTACCTATTTTGCATATTCTGCTGGTAAAGCACGTGATGGCAACAAGTATCATCTTGTAACACCTGAAATAAATGCAAGTGATTGTGTATTGTCGTTCTATTATGCAGCACCTGCATGGGTTGATGATAAGAGTACTTTGGAAGTTTTATATTCAAGTAATCAAGAAGGTCCTTGGATTTCTTTGGAATGGTCTGTAGAAGATGTGCCATCATGGAATCATGCAGAAATAGATTTGAGTTCTATTGAAGGAAGTTTTTATATTTCATTCTGTGTAACTGATAGATGGGGTTATGGTGTAGCACTTGATAATGTATTCCTTAAAGGTAAAACATTAGTTGTAGAAGAAACTCAACCGGTCTGGTCAAATGTTTTGGAAAAGAAAGCAGACTTTGTATTTAACAACGCTGCTGGAGACAACGATTGGCATAACGAAGCTAACTGGGCTGTTGGCGAACTCCCAGGAAGCGGCGATAATGTCGTCCTCAATGCTAAGGCTGTTATCACAACTGATGTAGAAGTCAATAATTTGTCAACTGGTACGAATCAATTGGTTGTTAACAGTGGAACTCTCACAGTTAATGGACAGTTAAATGTAAACCAAAATGATCAATACGACGGATATTATCTCGTTATCAACGACGGTGCTCAGTTGCTCCAAAATAATGATGGCGTTCCTGCTACATTCAAGATGAATATCACAAAACCAGAAACATGGAACGAAGGCAGCGATGGATGGCAATTTATCTCAACACCTTTCACTGATGCAAATGTAAATATGTTTGCAAGTACTCAGTATTATAACGAAGAGATAGGAAATTATGAAGAAACAGACTACGCTCTCTTCAAGTATGATGGCGAGGCTGAAAAAGAATGGGATAACATAAAGGAAAATCCAAACTCATTCGAAATACAATTCGTCTTAGGTCGTGCTTATTTGGCTTCACAAGAGCATAAGGATGTCGTTACATTGGAAGGTACTCTCAATTCTGCCAAAACACATGAATGGACAGTCTCTCATAACGGCGAAAAAGAACTCGCTAACTATCACCTCCTCGGCAACCCATTCTCATTCAATATGGATTGGAGCAATATTACAGTAGAAGGCGTTTATAATGGCTTCGCAACAGTAAACTCAGCTGACGGTTCATACGATTACTCTACAACTGGAACAGTCAATGTCGGTGATGGTTTCTTCGTAAGAGCAACCGCTGAAAATCCAACAATTTCTTACGGTGCTTCAAAGGGACAAAGGGATAAAGGTGAAAAGGTTGAGAGTATCAATCTTATCGCTACAGGTGCAAATGGCGATGACAACGCTATCATCAACTTTGCTGACGCAGATGAAGAAGGATTCCTTAAGTTGGATAACTTCAACAGCGCAATAGCTGAGATTTACGTCGCTAACAACGGCAGACGTTACGCTATCTCCAACTTCGACAGAGAAACAACAGAAATCGCTGTCAGCTTCGACGCTAAACAAATGGGTAACTACACAATAGCAGCCCAGCCACAAGGCAAGTTCCAAAGCGTTATCTTAGTTGACCGCTTCACTGGCGTTGAGACAGACCTCTTAACAGATTCTTATACATTCACAGCAACAGGCAGCGAAAACCACGACAGATTTATCGTGAAATTGGCTAACAGCCAAGAGCCAACAGCCAATAGCAACTTTGCATAC
>JAFTXI010000031.1 GCA_017461665.1 Bacteroidales bacterium
AACATTATATATTTTCTTGTTAGTCCGGCTATTCGGGTCCGGAGTTCCCAAACTACAGGCTCTAAAAGGTCGTGTTCTCGTCAGGCAAGGTTGTGTGGAAAAATACCGCAAGCCCTACGGGGCGAGGATGATTTTTCCACGACACCCGCAGGGCTTGACCTTGCTTGGACGAAAAGAACACGAGTTACCTTTGCCTGTGGTTTGGTGAACTCGGCTACGAATCTGTTATGTCATTTTCTTTGATTGGATAGTAAGATTCCTGCCTATAGATGCTTCGATTTGAAAAATAATTTGTACTTTTGTACTCAGATACTAAAAGAGTTATTTGAAAAGCGTGATGAATATGGCTCAGCCAGACAATCGTATTTTTTCTTATCCATTGCCAATTCTCACGTGAGTTCTTCATAAAGGTTTGATATTCACAAATTCCACATCAAACTTCATCAAATATAAGAAAAATGACGAAAGAGTTAAAGAGAATAAAAAAAGATTCTTTAACAATAAACAAAAAAAGTGCAAACCACTTAAACTCGTGATTTACACTTTCTTTTGCGGAGAGAGAGGGATTCGAACCCTCGGACCGCGGATGCGATCAACGGTTTTCGAGACCGCCCCATTCGACCACTCTGGCATCTCTCCTATTTTTAAGTCTATAAGTCAATGAGACTATAGGTATGAGACTATAAGTTTATGATGATATTTTAAAGAACGAAAGCGACCTTTTAGTCGCTTAATCTCCGCGGAGAAAGAGGGATTCGAACCCCCGGTACATTGCTGTACAACGGTTTTCAAGACCGCCGCGATCGACCACTCTGCCATTTCTCCGCTGCAAAGATACAACTTTTTTATTCCGAAAAACAAATAGACAAAAAAATATTTTAAATTTATTTCATCTTATTATAAAACAATTATTTACAAAAGAAACTAAATTGTTAAAATATAATTTATCCTTTAAAAAGGATAGGAAATAGAATTGATTTTTACGACAAAAAATCTTTATCTAATATTTTTCCAAGCATAAAAAAGAACGTTTTTAAAAAGGATTTTTAAGATAATATTTATTTCAGATTTCTAATATTAAAAAGAAATCTTAGCGACGACAGTATGAGCATCGGTCCGAGTCCGGAATAGAAGGCCGCCGTAAATTCAAGCGGAATACTCGGAATAATTTTTAACATAAAACCTAACCCCATCATAAAGATTAACAATATCCATCCTCGCAACGGAAACGCCTGCCAAATCTTAACCTTCTCCCCTAACGAATAAATTCGCAAGGAATACTTGTTTACTATTTTCATAAACATGAAGAAAAAACCTAAAAGAACTGATAATGTTATCAGTATCAACCACCACAATTTCTCGTGCGGCATTTCGAAATAGGTTGTTATTCCCTTTGTGGTAATAATAGATCCAGGGATTCCCCAGATGACAGATGCTAAAATCAATAAATGTTTGCGTTTCATAAATATGTCATTTGTATTTTTGGAAATCATATTTAAGTCTAAGATCTTCTTGCTCTTCCCTACTCAGACTTTTAAAATATGCTTTCCATCCAGGACAGAAATTGATATGCCAGCGCCAGATTCTGCCGACAATTGATTTTGGAGCTTTCTCATACTTTGAACGTAAAGGACAATTTGAACATTTGTAGTTTGACATAACGATTTTATTTTGTAGTTTAATTCATTATTTCCCTGCGCAAAAATAACATAAATTGTTAAAGAAAAAAGGAAAATTTTAAACAAAATATTTGTATCTTTACAATCGTAAATAAAACCAATTAATTTGCCGATATGGAAACAAAACAAATGATAGCAGAATACGGGCTTCCATTGGAAGTGGAACTCAGCACCCAGATTTATAATGCGTTACAAGGCAACGTTGTTGAAGAGATTATCAAATTAGCAAAAATTCCTTTCTCC
Organism: Bacteroidales bacterium; assembly: GCA_017461665.1. Taxonomy (GTDB): domain Bacteria; phylum Bacteroidota; class Bacteroidia; order Bacteroidales; family F082; genus Limimorpha. The sequence goes on from JAFTXI010000031.1 coordinate 1,923, forward strand.
GACAACTATTATCGCAGCATGCTCGAGGGTCACAGCTTTAAAGTTGAAGAAGGAACATTATCTCGTTATTATAACATTTTCAACGAGATAAAAGAAGCACTGCAATTTACTGAACCCGTCGATTTTTATATCACCGGCGATTCTTCTGTAAACGCCTTTGCCATCGCTGCCCAAGAAGAAGGTGAACCTAACATCATCAATGTCAATTCTTCTCTTATTCAACTGATGACAGACGACGAGCTTCGTTTTGTTATCGGTCACGAGATGGGACACCTCATCAACAAAAACGCTTCTCTCGTAAAACTGATAAATTTCGTGTTTCCTCAAGGCGCTACAATTCCAATCACGCTTCAATATAAGATAAGACTTTGGCAACAACTGTCAGAATTAGTCGCCGACCGCTTCGGTTATATGGCGATGCCAGATATAAACGTCTGTATCTCCGCATTTTTCAAAATGTCGTCAGGACTCGACTTCAAGAAAATGGACATGAAAGTAGATGCGTTCTTGGAAGACAACAAAAAACGTTTGGATTATTTCCGCAACGACAAAGGCATCAATTTCGCTACACATCCAATAAATCCTATCAGAGTCGAGGCTTTGAATCAATTCTCTAAGAGCGTGTTTTTCAATGAGAAAGGAATGAGCAAAGACGAGCTTGAGAATGGAATGGACGACCTTATCGAGATTCTCTTGAAAGTAAGAAACACCGAATTAGATTCTCACATGGCAGATTTCATTGCGACTGCTGGTTTAATTGTCGCTAACAGCGACGAGCAAATTACTGAACATGAGATAGAACTGATTCTTAGCGAGTTGTCTGTCTTAGAAATATTCCCAAAGAGTTTCTTGGAAGATATGGCGAAAGAAGATGTCATTAAGATATTTAAAAAATCTATAAAGAAACTTCTTGAGATAAGTCCGGAAACACGTGAAGGAATGTTACGTTATCTTATTTCTATATCATTGGTGGATAAAGATATAAGCGTTAAGGAAGTCGAGTTGATATTTAATATTGCACAAGCCGAACTCGGTTATTCTCCGATAGAAGCAGCACAAATCTTCTCACAGATGATTCAGATCGACTTCACGCCAAGTATGAACTCTTTGTGTTAAAAAAACATTGTATTAATATTCGTTTAAACTTCAGGTCACTGAGCTCTTCGAAGTGATAACAGGCCATAGGCAAGCTCAGGAACCGTTACCAATAAAAAACTATTGTTTAAAACATGATTAACTTTAAAGATATATCATTAGAAGATAAAGAAATAATCACTTCCTACATCTTCCCCAACGATTGTTGTAATTGTGAGTTCTCTTTCTCTAACTTAGTTTCGTGGCGATTTTTATACGAAACAAAATATGCTATCGTCGATGACTTTCTCGTGTTGCGTTATATCAGCAATGAAAGCGATACTTTCATGATGCCAATCGGAAGAGGCAATGCCGACAATGTAGTTTTAAAACTCATAGAAGAGATTCATTCTCAAGGAAAACCTTTTAGGATGTACGCAGCTTGTCATTTCGTTGATAACCAATTGAGCGACGAAATGAAGGAAAAGTTCAATCTTGTTCCAAACAGAGATAGTTTCGATTATGTGTATCGTAGAGAAGACTTGGCAAGTCTTAAAGGTAACAAATACCAGCAAAAACGTAACCACGTCAATAAATTCATGAAGCTGTATCCCAATTGGGAATATAAATCAGCGACACCGGAACTGATAAAGTTGTGCATCGAAAAGGAGATGGAATGGTACGAAAGCAACGAGGATTATAAACATCAAGAGATTGACAATGAACGTCAAGCACTTTTATTCGCGATGAATCACACTGAAGAGATTGGTGTTAAAGGTGGCGTTTTGTTTGTCGATGGCGAGATTGTAGCTTTCACTTTTGGTTTTCCGATAAACCACAAGACATTCGGCGTTCATTTCGAGAAAGCAGACATTAGATTCACAGGAGCGTTTACAGTTATAAATCAGATGTTTGCAAAAGACATTCCTGAAGAATTTGAATACGTAAATCGCGAAGAAGACTTAGGAATTGAGGGACTGAGAAAGGCAAAACTTTCATACAACCCAGAGTTTTTAATTACAAAAGGCGTTGTCACTTTGAAGGAAGAAAAAAATTAAAATCTTTAATACGATTATTGTTATTTTTGCATGAAAGAAAATATATTCATAATGGAGGATTATAGTGCCACATACAATATGATACATTTTGCTGTTATGGCAATCGAAGCATCTGCTAAGAAAATCGATATTTCAGGCGATGAAATGTATCATCGTTTGAAAAACCAAGATTTAATAGCAAAACGTTTGTTTGCATATTATGAACAATTACATACGCAAAGTATCAGTTATGTCGTAGATGACACTTTAGAGACACTCGAAAATTGGGAAAAAGAAGATAAGGAGAAACAATAATGACGATTAAATTATATCACGGTTCATACGCTGAAGTTAAAGAACCTTTGGTTAATATCGGAAGAAAAAACTTAGATTTCGGACAGGGTTTTTACTTAACAAATATTAAGGAACAAGCAGAAATATGGGCCAAGATCGTAGCAACACGTAAAGGCAAGAATGTCAAACCGGTAATAAATGTATATGACTTCTTTTATATAGATGCAAGAAACATTGGATTTCGTTTTAAAGAATTTGAATACTACGACATTGAATGGCTGAACTTTGTTGTAGATTGCCGTAAAGGAAAAGATGTTTTCTCTAAATATGATATAGTAATTGGCGGCGTCGCAAATGACAAAGTCATTGATACCGTTGAAGATTACGAAAAAGGAATAATAACAGCGGAGCAGGCTCTTGGTCAGCTGAAACATAAAGACGTCAATCATCAAGTCTGCATTTTAAATCAGGAAATCATTGAATATCATCTGAATTTTGTAGAAAGTTATACTTTAGAAGAAAATTTATAACTATGAGAGAAAATGTCTTATGGCGTAAAAAGAGTCATATTGTTATGATTCTTGCCAGAGTCCTTAACGTAGATGCAGAAAAGGCACTCGATATATTTTATTCTTCAGAAGCTTACAAACAACTTTCAGATGAAAGATATGGTCTTTATCTAATGAGTGACAATTATATAGTTGAAGATGTTTTAAACGAGTTAGGTATTAATTATTAAACTTCCTTAAGCAGTAATATGAACAACAACATAAAAAATCAGACTCGCGTTCTTTGGGACAAATGTTTCAGCGAGGAAGACAAAAGATTTGTAGATTTTTATTTCGAGAAGAGATATAACGAAGAAGATAATGTTTTTATTGAAAAAGACGGAAAAGTCGTTTCTGCATTGCAGCTTATCTCCTACCCTTTCTCATATTATGGAAAGACAATAGGATGTTCGTACATCTCGGGAGCATGCACCGATCCCGAATATCGTTCGCAAGGTCTGATGAACGATTTGATAATTAAATCCTTAAACAAAGCCAAAAGTAACGGAGCTTGTTTCGCTGCACTCATTCCTGCATCGGAAAGTCTTTTCAACTATTACGAAGGAACCAACTTCGTCCCAACTTTCGATTATTCCAAGATTCGTATTAATAAAATTCAACAGACAACAGACAACGGTCAACAGTCGTTTGTTTCTGGATGTCAGATTACAAGTCTACAAGACAACGAGACAACGAGACAACAAGATGAGAGTGAAGTTGATTTTTATCAGGTTTATGAATATTTCAATACAAAGATGAGAAGTCGCAACTGTTGTGTTCAGCATAGCGAATATGACTTTGGTGTAATCACTAAAGACTTAGAACTTTTCGACAATCATCTTCTTGTTGCCAAATATGGCGACGACATCTGCGGACTCGCTTTCTGTTATCTGAGAAACGGAGAGATTTTCATCAAAGATGTCTTTGCAGAATCTACTATTATTTTAAGCGACTTGATAACAGCAGCAACTCAAATGTCGAAGTCCGAGTCCGTATCAGTCAACATCATCGTTCCACCAGTCATAGGACAAAAGACGCATCGTTTAGGAATGACTCGACTTCTTGATGCAGAGACCATGCTTCGTATCTACGCGATGTCGCATCCTAAGATGAAGATGGAAATTTCATTGGTTGACCCGATTATCACAGAAAACAACGGCACATATTATATTAATAAAGGTGTGTTGGAAAAGAAGAACTCAATTGGTTCTGATGTGATAGACATTGAAGAACTGACTCAGGCTTTGTTTGGTTATCATACAGAAACGCTGCCTGAAAGGTTAAGAGCGTTTAACAATCAGGCAGCGTTTATGAGTTTGATGTTAGATTAAGAACAATCTATTCGATTCTTACTTCGTCTAACATAATCCACGCGTTCTCACCTGCGTAGTCGTGCCATTCTGGTAAGGTCTTGAAACTCTCAACCTTTACCTTAATAAATTTAACGCCACTCGCATTGATGACAGCGCGTGCTTCTTCACGACGTTTTACATTTCCTGCATTATTATAGACAGGTGATTCTGCTCTGACTTCTTCTGTAAAGTTAATTCCATCAACTGATGTTGATACGACTATACTCTTAGGCATCAAAACCCAATCGTTAGGCAGGATTCCATATCCGACATATAATTTATTGATGTCGGTTGCCTGCGACAATTCGATAACAAACTCGGCATCTTTACCGTAGAATCCCAACCAGCCCTCTCCCCAGTTACCTGCAATAGCGTATTTGTTATCCATCAAAACAGTCTCCATATTACGCGAGTAATTACGATGTGGTTCCTCAACGAATGTAGTTCCTGCAATGATGAGACGTTGATAATTTTCTATCAATGTGAACGATGGCATTTTAGTTTTTGCAAAAGCCTTAGCTTTGATAGTCACACTCTTGTTGATTGCAAAAGGCTTTGTATATAATTTAGATTTCTGTGTTGGTTCGCTGCCATCCAATGTATAATAAATCTTTGCATTGGCATCGTCGCAGCTAAGTGTCACTTTCATCTCCTTATCGAAACGTTCCAAGTCTGTTGTAATGACAGGAGTTGCGACTTTAGAAAAAGTTGACATAACATCTTCCTTATACAATTTCTCTTCTTTTGAATCTTTTGTACAGAACGGACGAAGTCTTATCGTATATTCATATCTGCCATTATTGATAAGGTATTTATCAAGGACACCAGGACCACATGTAGCAGTTCCAAGAGCGGCTTGTTTATAATCAATGTTGACAGTCCAGAAGTCAGCTATCTTCATTTGATTGATTCTTGTTGCAACAGAGAGGTTGTCGTCAGAATATTGATAAATGCTGAAGTTAAAGTGTTCATCGCTTGTCACGAACATTCCAAATCCTTCTTTATTAGATACCGACATCCAACGTGTTTCTGAGTGGTTACCATTGTCTTGTGGTTCAGGGTGTAATTCAAAGAATTCTCTTGCATTCATAGAATAGACATTTGTTTTACCAGATGAATTTCTGTCAGGATAGTTCTCTGTTTCTTTACCGAAGAATCTCACCTTGTTAAATTGTAATGGCATAAGCAACTGAGTACCAATCTTAGGGAATGTAGTAACTTTTTCATTAGGTTGGATGTTGCTTGAAATAACAACATCGCCATAACCATTTATTTCGAAAACTTGCTCTGTTGTTATGATTGTTTCTCCACCATTATTATTGAAATCCAACAATACGACAACCGATACTCTTGAATCGTCGATGCGTTTTGTTGTTATCGACTTAGGAACAATATTCAATTCGTTAAGATTAGCGTTCAACCATTTAGAAGTTGCGTTACGATCTGCGTCATCGTTAAGAGTTGGAGCACGCCAGAAGTTTGGTTTTATTGCGCCAGCAAGCATCTGTTCACCTCTGTAGATAAATGAAACAGGAAGACCTTGTTTTTTATCTATGACAAATGAGAAGATTTCATTCGACACTGTGATATCAGTTTTTTGTTCATCTATTTTAACAGAAGGGATATTTTTCAATGCTACGCCTTGAGGTGTTTCAACATTAAGATTTATAACCTCGTATGCTATTTCTGTTCCGGCAGGTCTCATCTCATTACCTTTCTTCTCTTTGAAAGAGAATTCTATAAAATATTCTTGTTTGGCAAATCTGTCATTGTTTTCGCTGTCTAACTTTGGTTTCGGGATAGAGATGTTTATCGTCTTTGAGCTTTGAGGAGCTACGTCCAAATCCAAGGTCTTGCTTTGTAATCTATTCTTTTCGTTAGTATAAATTACGTATGAACATTCAAATTCATTTAATCTTCTGAAGAAGAAATTATTCTTTATTTCAAAGACACCTTTTTCAAGATCGACAGCTGTCACGCTGATATTTTGATAAATTTTCTTCACTTCTTCTGCATGATGATGAGGACGTCTATCGCTCGTTACCAATCCGTTAGCACAGAAGTTACCATCATTACCGATACCTTCTAATGCTCCCAAATCACCGCCGAGAGCATACCATCTCGAACCTGTCTTTTCATCTGTCATGACGATACTTTGGTCGCACCAATCCCAGATACAACCACCTTGCAATTGTTCATGTTTGTTAATGACTTCCCAATAATCTTGCATGCCGCCACCGCTGTTACCCATACAGTGAAGATATTCAACCATGATGAAAGGACGTCCGAGTGAATCTAATTCTTCCTCAACAAATCTTTCCAAATAACTTGGACTTGAATACATTAAGCCAATTATGTCGTTGTTGTAATCATAGATAGAACGCTCATTGATAACGGGACGTGTGTTATCGATTTTCTTAACCATATCGTAAGCCTCGTACATACAAACACCGTTACCACATTCGTTACCAAGCGACCATATTATAATTGAAGGGTGGTTCTTGTCTCTACCAACCATGTTGTTACATCTGTATTTGAATGCTTTTGTCCATCGTTCGTCCTTTGCCAAACTCGCGTCACCATAACCTTGAGCGTGTGACTCGTTATTTGCCTCATCGATGACATACAATCCATATTTATCACATAATTCATACCAATAGATATCAACAGGATAGTGTGAAGTACGGACTGTGTTAATATTATGTTCAAGCATCAATTTGATATCTTTTTCCATCATCTCGCGGGTCACGCATTGACCTGTTCTTCCATCGAACTCGTGACGATTGACACCCTTAACCAAGATAGGTTTACCGTTGACTTTGAGTTGTCCGTCTTTAACTTCAGTAGTTCTAAAACCAATCTTAGCACCAACAACCTCTATCACATTACCTTTCTTATCTTTCAATCTGATTGTCATGTCATAGAGATTTGGCTTCTCTGCCGACCATGCCTCAACGCGGTCTATGACTTTCTTAAAACGTATTGTCGAATGACCTTCCGATTTCTGTTTCGCAAGAATATCTTTCTTCTTCAATTCTTCGACATATAACTTGCTTACTGGAAACTTAGCATTTTCGCCACTTTCTATTTCCACCTCAACTGTCAAATATTTAGGAAGTTTCTTTCCATAATTAATATCTATTAAGATTTCAAAAACACCTTTAGAATAGTTAGAATCGAGACCAGCTTTCACGAAGAAATCGTAAACATTGGTTTTAGGTTTTGAATAAAGAATAACGTCACGAGTGATACCACTGACTCTCCAATAGTCTTGACACTCAAGGTAAGAACCGTCTGAGAAACGGTAAGCCTCGACAGCCAAAGTATTTTCACCTTCTTTAAGATAAGGAGTGATGTCAAACTCTGCCGGAGTCTTAGAGTCTTCCGAATATCCAACAAACTGACCATTTATCCAAAGATAGAAAGCTGATTTCACAGCACCAAAGTTTATATAAACATTACGTCCCTCCCAGTCTTTTGGAATATTAAAGTTATGGACATAACATCCAACAGGATTATATTCTGTCGGAGCGTACGGCTGATTTGATGGAAACTCGTTTTGTTGATTGATATAAACCGGAACACCGAATCCATTGAGTTCCCAGTTACCCGGAACCGGAATCTCTGTCCATGTAGAAACATCGTAACCTTCTTCATAAAAACCGATTGGTTTGTCGGCTGGTCTTTCAACCCAGTTGAATTTCCATTTTCCATTGATACATTGATAGTAAGGCGACTGTCTGTATTCAAGATTCTTTATTCCTTCTTCATCTTGATAAGGAATAACGTTGGTTCGCGGAGCTACCTTATTCACCTCGCAAACTGATACATCATTCCACCAGTCGGCGATTTCCTGTGCCTTGACATTCATTGTTAATGCCATGACAACGAACAAAATAATTGATCTGATTTTCATACTTTATTTTTAATTTACAATAATTTACCCGTTAAAAAAAACATTGCGAAGATAGTTATTTTTTCTTTGATATCAAAATAATTAAAGTCACGATTTAATGTAATTTTTAAAAAAATATTATCTTTGCAAATCTCGTAAGAGGACAGTTTCTTTTACTTCTTAAAATAAATTCGATAAAAATGAAAAGAACGTTAAAACTTTTATTAGGTATTTTTGTTTTAAGTATAATGGTTTCTTCATGCGAAAAAGGTTGCATGTGTAGAAACTTAGACAACGGAGCTTCTAATGAACTTTATGGTGTTTATTCTCAGAAAGATTGCGAAGCTTACACAGATTACTACAAGACAGTCTATCATGCTGATAATGTCGAATGTTCAATGGAATGGAGAAAATAGTTACAGCCATGAATAAAGAAGAAGCAAAAACCAAGATTGCTGAGCTAAGCAAAATTATTGAGACTCACAACTACAACTATTATATATTGGCAAAACCAACCATAAGCGATTACGATTACGATATGCTTATGAACGAGTTGATTGCTATCGAACAACAATTCCCCGACCTCATTCTCCCCGACTCTCCAACACAACGCGTCGGTGGCGACATCACAAAAGAATTTCAGACAGTAAAACATCGTTATCCGATGCTATCTCTTTCAAATTCTTACAATATCGATGAGGTAAAAGATTTCATCACAAGGATAAAGAAAAGTATTGAAGACGAAGTCGAGTTCGTATGTGAGTTAAAATTCGATGGCGTGTCTATCAGCCTTACATACGAAAACGGATTGTTTGTCAAGGCTGTGACTCGCGGCGACGGAACTCAAGGCGACGATGTCACAACAAACATAAAGACAATACGTTCCATTCCTCTTCGACTAAAAAGCAACTATCCCGACTTCTTTGAGATGCGCGGAGAAATAATTATGCCACACAACAGTTTCAATAGTATTAATGCTGAAAGAGAAGAACTTGGACTACAGGCTTTTGCTAACCCAAGAAACGCCGCTGCCGGAACAATAAAACTGCAGAACTCTGCGGAAGTGGCAAAACGCAAGTTAGATAACTATTGCTACTTCATGATGATGGACGACGACAAGATGATTTTCAAGACGCATTATGAAAGTCTAAACGCTGCCAAACAATGGGGATTCCATGTCTCAAACTATATGGCGATATGCAAAAACGTCGAGGAGATTGAAGAATTTATCAATTATTGGGACGAGAAAAGAAAAGAACTTCCTTTCGACATCGACGGTATCGTGATAAAAGTAAACAACTTCTCTCAGAGAGAGAGATTGGGTTTCACAGCCAAGTCGCCGAGATGGGCAATAGCTTATAAATTTAAAGCAGAGGAAGTTTATACCAAACTCATAGGCATTGATTTTCAAGTAGGACGACACGGTACCATAACGCCAGTCGCTAACTTAGATCCCGTTCAACTCGCAGGAACAATAGTTAAAAGAGCAACTCTACATAACGCCGATTTCATCAATCAACTTGACCTTCATTACGACGACATCGTCAGCGTGGAAAAAGGTGGAGAGATAATTCCCAAAATAACTTCTGTCGATTTAAAGCAAAGAAAAGAAGACAGCAAAAAAGTTTGTTTCATAGATAAATGCCCAGAATGTGGAACTCAACTTATTAAGGCTGAAGGCGAAACAGCTTGGTACTGTCCTAACAGCCTCGGCTGCCCGCCTCAGATAAAGGGTCGCATCGAACATTTCATAAGTCGTAAGGCAATGAATATTGAAAGTCTCGGTGAAGGTAAAGTCGAACTTCTCTTCGACAACAATCTCATCAAAGACTATTCTGATTTGTACGATTTGACATACAAAAAACTTTTTGGATTAGAAAAAGTAATAGTTGTTAAAGACGAATACAACTTATTACAAGAAAATATTGTACGTAAGGTTAGTTTTAAGGAAAAGACTTCTAACAACATCATAGACGCTATAGAAAAATCGAAGTCGGTACCTTTTGCAAGAGTTCTTTATGCATTAGGAATTAAATATGTCGGAGAGACAACAGCTAAACTTATTGCAAAAGCGATGGGTTCTATCGATAACATAATCAACGCTTCTATTGAAGAACTTACCGAAATTGAAGAAGTAGGAGAAAAGATAGCATTATCTATCAAGGAGTTTTTCTCTGACGAAAGAAACATAAATATTATCAACAGATTAAAATCAGCCGGACTTCAGTTTGAACAGGAACAGAAACTCAGCAACGAAAATCAGGTCTTATCTGGGATGAGTATCGTTGTGAGCGGAGTCTTCAAAACAATGAGCAGAGACGAGATAAAACAACTCATTGAAGATTTTGGAGGAAATAATGTTTCATCAATATCAAAGAAGACGAGTTTCATTGTTGCCGGCGACAAGATGGGACCGGAAAAAAGAAAGAAAGCCGAGTCTCTCGGAATTGATATTAAGACCGAAGAAGATTTCTTGGAGATGATTGGAAGCAAAGATTCACAAGATTCCAGAGCTGAAGTTCAAGGAAGTTTCGATTTCTAGCATAAAAGTTAAGGGACTTAGGTATTAGATGTGCTTAAGTCCCTTTGTCCATTTTTTATTGTTCGAGATACATTCTCAAAAGATTTTTGTTTGGATTCTGTTTTAACTTCTTAAGAGCCTTATCTTTAATCTGCCTGACGCGTTCTCTTGTAAGGTCTAATCTGTAAGCTATCTCTTCAAGTGTGTGGCTATGATTTACATCTAAACCAAAGTAGAGATTAATTATCTCGCGTTCTTTATCTGTGAGTATCATCATTGAACGATGTATTTCCGCGTTATTCAATTTACGGACTATTTCGTCATCGGCAGATGAATTATCTTCCGGCATTATCGTATCTATCAACGACATATCGTCGTCATCACCCATAGGAGCGTCCATCGACACTTCTTTTGTATTCATGCGAAAGGCAGCGAGCACTTTATGTTCAGGAAGATCCAACTCATCAGCGATTTCCTTAACTGTAGGTTGTCTGTGATATAGTTGCTCAAGACGTGATGAAGTCTTTTTTATCTTCGACAAAGAACCGACTTGATTCATAGGAAGACGTACCATTCGCGACTGCTCGGCTACAGCTTGCAAAATCGACTGGCGAATCCACCATACAGCATACGAAATAAACTTAAATCCCTTAGTCTCGTCAAAACGCTGAGCAGCCTTTATCAAACCTACATTACCTTCATTTATCAAATCTGGAAGACTAATACCTTGATTTTGATATTGCTTAGCTACAGAAACCACGAATCTCAAATTCGCTCTTACTAATCTTTCGAGAGCATTTTTATCGCCGGCTTTAATCTTTTGAGCCAAGACGACTTCCTCTTCAGCTGACACCAACTCTTCTCTCGAAATATCGGAAAGATACTTATCAAGAGAAGCAAGCTCTCTATTGGTTATTGATTTTGAAATTTTTAACTGTCTCATATTTCTATTACTATTGTTCTAACAATGGTTAAGAAAAATTGTTTTACGATATTCTATCAATTAATCGAAATCTTTTAAAGACGACAATCAAATTATTGATAAAATTCAAAAGTAATGGTATAAGTTCCTGTTGAGTTGATACCCTCAATGCGAACCTTGCCGTTTCTATCATTATTCAAGGCTTTCTTGAGATCATTTTCAGAGTTTACTCTTTGATAGTTGACAGTCAATATTATAAAATCTTCAGTGATTCCTTTTTGTTTGAATATTCCTTCTTTAACTTCAGTAATCTTCAATCCGTGATTGATTCCGAGTTCACTCTTCAATGATGCCGGCAGCGGTGCAAGTTTCACACCAAGAACCTCATTATAGAAACTCTCGCCGTCTTTGTACATTTCCTCAGTACCTTCTAAATTCTTGAGAGTCACTTCTTTCTCTAAAATATTTCCATTACGTTGAATCTTCACCTTCACCTTATCGCCAGGACGATATTGACTAATGACACCAATCAACTGAGAATTTGAATTAACCGTGATGTTATTGACGCTTAACAAGATGTCGTCTTTCTTAATTCCAGCAGTCTTAGCACCTCCACTTTCTGTCACTTCAACAATATAAACACCCGACATCTCAGTTATACCTTTTGCCTCAGCAAGTTCTTCAGTTATTTCTGCAATTGACACTCCGAGATATGCGCGTTGAAGAGCTCCATATTGTAAGAAATCTTCTACTACTTTCTTCACAATATTCGATGGTATTGCAAAAGAATAACCTTCGTAACTACCTGTCCGAGAAGCGATAGCAGCGTTAATACCAACGAGATTACCATCCATATTTACCAAGGCGCCACCACTGTTACCAGGATTGATGGCAGCGTCAGTTTGAATAAACGACTCAATCGTACTTCCATCACCTAATATGTTAATGTTACGAGCTTTTGCACTCACAATACCAGCTGTGACTGTTGATGTAAGATTGAAAGGATTTCCTACAGCAAGCACCCATTCTCCAACTTTTACGGCATCTGAGTCGGCAAATGTAAGATAATCCAAATCAGAAGCTTCTACCTTAATCAAAGCCAAGTCAGTACTTGGGTCATTGCCAATTATGGTCGCGGTTCTCTTATGTTTGTCGTTGAATGTAACTTCAATCTTGCTTGCTCCTTCAACAACGTGGTTGTTTGTCACTATATATCCATCAGGAGAGATAACTACTCCAGAACCATATCCAACCGACACATTATTAGGAACTTGCATTTGTCCTCCATATAATTGTTCGAGTAAGGAGCCAAAGAAATCATAATAACTATTTCCTCTCGAGACTATCTCTGTTCTGATGTGAACCACTGCGTTGACTGTGTTCGCGGCAGCATCGACGAAATTATTGTCTTCATCACCATTCATGTAAGCCGCTCTAATCATCGACACTGAGTTATCGGTATTTGACGTTGATATAATCTCAGCTTCTGCCAACGACTTCTTCATTTCGCGTTGTGAAAAATACATGTTGATTGTAAAAATACTCAAAGCGACTACCAATACGCTTAAAGTCAGAAATAACACTTTTGTTTTACTCTTCATTGTTTAAAATTAGTTAGTTAAAAAATACGATGTCTGTCATCATTTTAAAATCTTTTCGGGAGACATCATAACCCGATTTCATTAATGGTCAAGATTCTTTTTTCGATATAGTTTGTTTTAAAAAAATTACTATCTTTACAATCAAAATTCCTGCCAAAAGGAGGAAACTCATCAACAAGATAACACAATGAATAATACTATAAATCAACGTATTAACTTCAGCAAATTTCATGGTGCAGGTAATGATTTCATCATGATTAACGCAATGAAAAACGAATTATTATTGTCGGAAGAATTAATCTTTAAAATGTGTGATCGTCGTATCGGCATTGGCGCTGACGGGCTGATACTTTTAATGCCGTCTGAAAATCACGATTTTAGGATGAGATATTATAATTGCGATGGCAAAGAAAGTACTTTCTGTGGTAATGGTGGAAGATGTATCACTGCTTTCGCACATCGTCAAGGAATAATAGAAAACGTTGCGACCTACGAAGCCGCTGATGGAATACACAAAGCAAAAGTTTTTCAAAAAACGCACAACGAATATGATGTTGAACTGACAATGCGTGACATTTTGTCTTATAAACTCAATGACAACAGCCTTCTAATTGACACAGGGTCACCTCATTTCGTAAAAAAAATTAACAATTGGCAGAGTCTCGATATTAATAAGGAAGGTGCTGAGATTCGTTTTGACAAAAATATCTCTGAAGATGGAGTTAACGTAGATTTTCTTTTCAACGACAACGGATTGATTCGTATCAGGACTTACGAAAGAGGCGTCGAAAATGAGACATTGGCTTGCGGAACAGGAGTCACGGCTTCTGCAATAGCAGCTTCTCTCTGGTTCGGTGGTAACGACATCGACATTTACACACAGATTTCCAAACTCAACGTTCGCTTCGACATAGAGAATAATTCATTTAAAAATGTAGTTTTATCAGGTCCGGCAACTCACGTTTTCGACGGATTGTTTATTTTTGCAGAATAATTTTTATCAATGTTTACACAAAGCAAAAATATAATCATAAGAGCAGCCGAACCCAACGACGCCGACCTTATTTATAAATGGGAAAACGACCAAAGTATATGGAGAGTCAGCGAGACTTACATGCCCTACTCCTTGTATCAAATAGAACAGTTCTTATTCAATAACAATGACTTATTCTCTAATAGACAGACTCGTTTTATAATAGAAACAAAGAAAGAAAACGAAAAAATCGGTTGCATCGACATATACGATTTCGATCCTATTCATCAAAGAGCTGGAATCGGAATTTTATTGCAGAAAGAATATAGAAAATGTGGTTTCGCAAAAGAATCATTAACACTCCTACTTGATTATTGCTTCAACATATTGATGCTTAAGCAAGTTTACTGCTTGATAGATTCTCTTAACGAAGACAGCCTAAATTTATTCAAGAAAATTGGTTTCGTTCAATGCGGATACAGAAAAGAATGGATTAGAACGCCAGACGGATTTATCGACGAAATTGAACTTCAATATATTAACAGAAATTATAAATGAAGACATTAAAATCATTTTTAAATAATAAGGATAAAAAAATCGTCAAAATAAGACGTATCGTCTTCGGAATCTTAAGCATTCTTATAATATTGTCAGTGATACTTTTCATCAAGATGTATAAAGCAATATTATATCCTAATGTATTGATTACTAATGGAGAAAACATATCACTATATATTTCTTCCAAAGATAATTTTGAAAACGTCAAAGAAAAATTATACTCCGAAAACATTATAATAAACAAAAAGAGATTTGAATGGCTTGCTAAGAAATTGGATTATCCAAGATACGTTAAATCAGGACATTACATCATTGCAGACGGAATGAACAACAATAAATTACTCAACATGCTTCGTTCCGGCAGTCAGACTCCCATCGATTTAACTTTCAACAATATAAGAACTGTAGAACAATTGGCAGGACGCATGTCTGAACAAATCGACGCCGATTCAATCTCGATAATTAATGCCATCAAAGAAAATGCTACTCTCAAAGAGATGGGATTCAACAATGAAAGTTATGCAGCTCTATTTATTCCAAACACATACGAATTATATTGGAATATCGATGCCAACGAATTAATTGATAAGATGATTAATGAATACAAAAGATTTTGGACAGAAGATAGGCTGAAAAAATCTGAAAATGTTGGATTATCTCCTATCGAAGTAAGTATTTTAGCATCAATCGTTGACAAAGAGACTGTTAAGGTTTCAGAGATGTCTCGTATTGCAGGAGTATATCTTAATAGGTTAAATAAAAACTGGCTGCTTCAAGCAGATCCTACATTGGTCTTTGCAGTCGGCGACTTCGAGATAAAAAGAGTTTTGGATGTCCATAAGGAAATCGAATCGCCATACAACACCTATAAATATATAGGACTTCCGCCTGGACCAATCTGCATACCGTCGATAGCTGCTATCGATGCCGTTCTAAACGCCGAGAAACATAAATATCTTTATTTCTGTGCAAAAGACGATTTATCTGGTTATCACGTGTTTGCAAGAAATATGACGCAACATAACATAAACGCGGAAAAATACAGAAAGGCATTGAATAAGAAAAAGATTTGGAAATAACAAACGATTATAGGCTAATGATAAAAAATGAAAAAATATTTAAACATAGAAAAGTTAAAAAATCTTAATTCAAAGCTCATAGCAATAATATTATTTTCAATTTCTTTGAATGTTTTTTCTCAAGAAAGTATAATTCAGAGCGATTCCTTAAAAAAGATTAACAGAAATGTAGGTATCGTCATAGGGACAGAAGCCTCATTATACGCAGGCTCGATGACGGGATTATATTATCTTTGGTATGCCGATTATCCCCAGTCGTCGTTTCATTTTTTTAACGACAATGCTGAATGGTTGCAGATGGACAAAGCTGGACACGCAACATCAGCTTATCACGTAGGTTTAATTGGTTATGAGGCACTTCGACTTGCAGGCTACGACGAAAAACATTCCATTTTATATGGCGGACCTTTAGGATTTGTCTTCCTTACGACAGTAGAAGTTTTCGATGGATTATCTGACGGATGGGGGTTCTCGTGGGGCGACATAACAGCAAACGCCTTGGGAGCAGGATTATTTATGGGACAACAAGCGCTTTGGCACGAACAAAGAATCTCGATGAAATATTCTTATCACAACACGCAATTTCCGCAATATCGTCCCGACTTGCTCGGAAGCACGCTCCCTGAAAAAATGTTAAAAGATTATAACGGACAAACTATTTGGCTTTCTTTTAACATAAAATCGCTGTTTCTGAGTAATAAAAGTAAGTTCCCTTCCTGGATTAACCTCGCCTTAGGTTATAGCGGCGACGGGATGACAGGTGCGTTCTATAATGCAAATCAATATAATGGAATAGATATTCCTAATTTCGACAGAACAAGACAATTTATTCTCTCTCCCGACATCGATTTGACAAGAATCCCCGTTGATAATAAATTCCTGAAAACAACGTTGAAAGTATTAAGTTTTATTAAAATTCCTATGCCGGCAATAATGTTGGATAGTCAAGGGACATTCACATGGCATTGGTTATATTTTTAACATTATTTTAATTATATTTGCACAAATTTATCAGTATGAAAAAAGTAGTTAGAATTATTGCAGTATCAGTATTATTTTTCTTAATCAGCTGTGGTAGCAACAGTGAAAAATCAAGATTATCGTTCGACAAGGGCCTCGACTATCTTTATTGCTCTCAATTTGAAGAAGCCATTGAACATTTCGACAAAGCCATTAAATTGGACGACGCCAACTTTGAAGCATATTTCTACCGCGGCTGCGCTAAATACAATATCTTTCAGAAAGATGATGCTTTGCAAGACTATCTAAAAACCATAGAATTAAATCCTGATTATTTACAAGCCTACTTCAATATTGGTTTGTATTACAGAAGCATCAACGACTACGATATGGCTTGTTACTATTTCAAAATAGCTGAAGCCAAGGGAAGACCAAACATGGAAGATTACACAAAACACTGTCGTTAATGATTAACACCATTATTTGGGATTGGAACGGAACTCTGTTAGACGACCTTGAATTATCACTCAGTGCGACTAATTCATTGTTGAGAGACAGAGGACTACCGACGTTAAGCGTTGAGAGATATAAGAATATCTTTAAATTTCCTGTCATAGATTATTACACAGAAGCTGGATTCGATTTCAACGCGGAACCTTTTGAGACTCCAGCGAAACAATATATGGATTTGTATCATGCTGGCGAACACGAAACCAAATTGTTTCCAGATGTGGTCAAGACATTATCTTCATTGAAAGAGAAAGGCTATCGACAAATCGTACTCTCTGCAATGGAGGACAGCAACTTAAAAAATATGATAAAAAACGCTGGAATATCACATTATTTCGATGGTATATTCGGCATTAAAGACGACTTCGCAAGAGAGAAAATAAGTCTCGGCAAACAGATAACCAAAGACTTAGAATTAAATTCAGAAGAATGTGTCATGATTGGCGATACATTGCACGATGCTGAAGTCGCCGACGCTTGCGGCTTCAATTGCGTCTTATATACACAAGGTCACGTGTCAAAGAAAAGACTTGAAACAAAAGGAGTTAGAACTATCGACAGGCTTGAAGAACTATTATCATTCTAAGATAAAGTTATCTACGGAGATAATATTTTCCTCCATATCGTATGTCGTCCACTCTCCTACTTTTCTACCGAGAACGAAATTTCCCGATTCTTTAGCGACACCGTTAGGATAATAAGAAACATAACTTCCATCAAGTTCGTCGTTCTTATAAAATGCCTTCACCATAGGGCGACCGTTGTCGTAATATTTATTAAATACACCATTCTTTATTCCGTCAACATATTCAATTTCTTCTATCACAATCTGAGTCACAGGAGAATACGCCAATGTCTTTCCAACTACAACACCATTGTCATAATTTTCCTCCAAAATAAGAACAGAACTTTCCTCACTGAAATATTCCCATTTCTCATGTTTTTTCTTATCTAAATATTTACCTTTTGCAATAATATTTCCATTAGGAGAATAAAGCTCGGCCTCAGAGATTTTAGAATTTTTAACATATTGATTTTTTGCTATCAGCTTACCGTCTTCAGAATAATAAAGAAAAGTTCCTATTGGTTCATTGTTCTTAAATTCACCTTCATATCTTACTTTTCCATTCTGATGAAAGTCAATCCATTTTCCCTGACGACGTCCTTGTTTATCAGTTTTGTTGTAATCATTTTGAGCGTTCAGATTTATATTAATACAAAACAAGAATGTTAATGAAAGTGCTAATAATCTTAATAATTTATTCATGGTTTTATTATTTTTTTTGCAAAGTTAAAATGTTTTAAGAATTAACGTATCTTTGCAGAAAAAGTTGTTTCATATATGGCAGAATATTCTTCAATATTATTAGAAAAAGCAGTTGACGAATTATCTAAATTACCGGGGATTGGAAAGAAGACAGCCTTGCGACTTGCATTGCATCTTTTAGGTGAGGATAAAATCAAAACCGAGCAGTTGTCCAAATCGTTGATTGACATGAGGAATAATATTGTATTATGCAAACGCTGCTATAACATAAGCGACGAACCTACATGCTCAATATGTACCAACCCAAAACGCGATGAAAGCACTATATGCGTCGTCGCCGATATGAGAGACGTACTCGCCATCGAACGCACCTGTTCCTTCAACGGTATTTATCATGTTTTAGGAGGAATTATCAACCCCATTGAAGGAATATCACCAAACGACTTAAGAATCAATGAATTGTTAGAGAGGACTTTGAAAGAAGACATTAAAGAAATCATTTTGGCTTTACCAGCTACCATCGAAGGAGATACTACAAACTATTATCTTTCGAGAGTGTTAAAAGATTTTAACGGAACCATTTCAACAATTGCCAAAGGAATTTCTGTCGGTGATGCATTGGAATATGCCGACGAAGTGACCTTAGGAAGATCTATAGCTAACAGAATACCATATAAATAATTCATAATTTACAATTCATAATTCACAATTAATTATGCATTATAAATATGAATTATGAATTAATATTAGGAGTTATTTATTTCGTCGAAATCAAAGAGTTCCAACTGATTCTCGGTGAGATATAGTTCTTGTGGAACTTCATATTCATAATTAGAGATAAAACGCTCGATGCTTTTCTTAATTAATTTTATCGGCGTCGTTCTTCTCGCCTTACAATAATTTTTAATAGACTTGTATTGACCGGAAGTTAATTTAAAAGTCACAGAATGATATTTATAATTTCTGCGTCTTTTCTTCTTATTTCTCAGATTTGACATTTACTTAATTATTATTATGAAAAGTGTGGCGTATGCGATACGCCACTACTTTATGAATTATAAACTATCTTTTATCATCTGAGCAAAGCGTTCAGCTTCAGTCTCTGTTTTACCTTCTGAATAAATTCTGATAATTGGCTCGGTGTTAGACTTGCGAAGATGTACCCAACCTTCTTCAAAATCGATTTTAACTCCATCGATGGTTGTGACTTTTTCGTCTTTAAATTTATCGGCTATTTTAGATAAAATCTCATCAACATTTGTTGTTGCATCTAATTGAATCTTATTTTTTGACATATGATAAATTGGGAATTTATCTTTCAAGTCTGAGCATGTACATTGAGATTCACAGAGATATGTTAAGAAAAGACCTACGCCTACGAGTGCATCGCGACCATAATGCAACTCTGGATAAATAATACCACCATTACCTTCGCCTCCTATCACAGCATTAACTTCTTTCATCTTTTCTACCACGTTAACCTCGCCAACAGCTGCTGCGTAATATTCTGCACCAAATTGTTGAGTAACGTCACGGAGAGCACGCGTTGAAGAAAGATTTGAAACGGTGTTACCTTTTTTATGTTGTAAAATATAAGAAGCCACAGCTACGAGAGTGTATTCTTCACCAAACATCTTGCCTTTTTCATTGATGAAAGCAAGACGATCAACGTCAGGGTCAACAACGATAGCTAAATCAGCACCGACTTCTTTAACTTTTGCGCAAGTATCAACCAAGTGAGCTGCAAGAGGTTCCGGATTATGAGCGAACTCACCGGACACTTCACAATTAAGTTCAACAATTTCATTGACACCTAACTTTCTGAGCAACATTGGAATTGCGATACCACCTGTAGAATTGACAGCATCTACAACGACTTTGAGATTCGCTTTCTTTATAACATCAACATTCACAAGAGGAAGTTTGCAAACCATATCTACGTGACGTTCAATCCAATCGTTTTCGTAAGTATAAGTACCAATCTCATCAATATTTGAGAACTCATAGTCGTCGGCAGCAGCTTTTTCGAGCAGCCATTCACCGTCTTGTTTTGAGATAAATTCTCCTTTGTTATTCAATAACTTAAGAGCGTTCCATTCTCTTGGATTATGACTTGCAGTAATGATAACACCGCCATCGGCTTTCATCTCAGTAACAGCGACTTCCACAGTAGGAGTTGTGCTTAGACCAATGTCGATAACATTAGCGCCCATTGACTGCAAACTACCGCAGACCAATTGATTGACCATAGTTCCGGAAAGACGGCCATCACGGCCTACAACAATGCGAGGACGAGAAACGCCAGAACGACGAATTAAACAGATAAATGAAGCTGTAAGTTTAACAATATCAATCGGAGTTAGTCCCGAATCGGGCTTTCCGCCTATTGTTCCGCGAAAACCAGAAATAGATTTAATTAATGGCATAATGACTATATTTTTTTGCAAATATAACACAGATTTTTTTAAATTTGCAAAAAAAAAGCATGGGATTTGACAATGATAATTTTTTAGATGATTATGAAATCAAAGAACTGATCGAACGATTTGAAAATCAGTTGGAAAATGACAGATTATCGTTCTTTGATGCTGACGAATTGAATATTATCATTGATTATTACATCCAAAATGACGAGTTAGAGAAAGTCAACGTAGTTTCAAAATTGGCGGAAAGATTTCATTCCGACAGTCCTTTATTCAATACAATCATGGCAAAGAGGTATCTTTCAGTCCAAGATGCCGAAAACGCAATAAAATATCTTGAAGAGAATGAGTATACCTCCCAAGATCCCGATTTCTACGTGAATCTTGGATATTGTCTTTCTCTTCTAAACAAACACAAAGAATCTATAATTGCTTACAAAAAAGCTGTAAAGTTATTTGATAAAGATTGTTTCGAAGATATATTTAGCTCTATTGGCATTGAATATATGCTTATCAAAGAGTATGAAAAAGCCATTTTATATTTAAAAAAAGGATTGGTAGCTTGTCCCGACATCGCAGAACAATACTTTGAAATTGCAAACTGTTATTTCTTTCTTGACAAGGGTGAAGATGCAATAGAATTTTTCAAAAATGAAGTTGACAAGAAACCTTTCAATATAGATGCGTGGATGAATCTCGGCAACTGTTATCTCAGGCTTCATCTCTTGGAAAAAGCGATAGAACAATATGAATATGTACTTGCAATAGATCAACACCACAAGACAGCATACGTTCATATAGCATCGATTCTCAACGAGCTGGATAGATACCAAGACACTATCGAAACAGTAGAAGAAGCTTTTAGAAACAAAGTTGAGAAACCAATATTATATTGTTTATACGGTGAAGCTTTGGCAAAGACAGGAAATAAATTAGATGCTGTGTCTAACTTCAAGAAAGCCATTGAGATGGATGAGAACACAGCGGAGGCTTACGCCGGAATAGCATTTATTTTCTGCGAAGAAGAAAACCACGAGTCTGCAATCAAATTTTTAAAACATGCCATAAAACTTGCACCATACAACACTGACTATCTTTTTGTTATGGTTGAACAATATAATAAGTTAGGTAAATATAAGAGTTCACTTAAATATCTTAAAGAGATAGAAGAAATAGCACCATACGAAGTCAGTTTGTATATTGCCTACATGGAGGTTTATATCATGTTGGACGATGTAAGAAAGGCTGTCAAATCTATTGAAAAAGGTCTGAAACTACTTGGAAGAGAACCTGCCTTGCTTTACAGAATATCGTTTATCAGCTTCGTAAATGAAGAATACGAATTAGGTATCAATTATTTAGAAGAAGCTCTCAGCATTGATTACGAAGGCGTCCAAGAGTTCATCGACTTCGATCCAAACTTTGTCTTAAATGATGAAAATATAGTTAATCTAATTAATGAATATAAAACGAAAAACAACAAGTAATTAAAAATCAAAAATGAGTCAGTACATTGCAAATTTCTTAAAAGGAATCGGAGTTGGTTCCGCCAACGTAATCCCTGGAGTATCAGGTGGTACTATCGCATTAATAACAGGTATCTTTGAACGCTTAATAGATGCGTTCAAATCGTTTAACATGACAGCACTAAAGTTGCTTTTTAAAGGCGACATCAAAGGTCTTATCAAACACACCGATTTTTGGTTTCTATTGTCGGTAGGTTGTGGCGTATTAGTAGCAATATTAACAATTGCGAGAATATTTGAATTTTTATTCGCAGAATATCCAATCTATCTATGGTCGTTCTTCTTCGGAATGATTTTGGCATCAGTCTATTATGTCGGTGTCACAATAGAAAAATGGAATTGGAATGTTGTTTTGGCCTTTATTATTGGAACTGGTATCGCTTTATTCGTCGCATTCGGCACGCCTGCTCAAGAAAACAGTAACTTTGTTTATTTAATTATCTGTGGCGCTGTTGCAACATGCAGCATGATTCTCCCAGGATTGTCGGGTTCGTTCGTTTTAGTCTTAATGGGTAACTATCAACTCATTATGATTGACGCTGTCAACGACTTAAATCTTAAGATATTATTGCCAGTCGTTTTAGGTGGCGTTGTCGGCCTCCTCGCCTTCTCTCACCTTCTTTCTTGGATTATTAAAAATTATCGCGACTTAACTATCGCTGTATTAACAGGTTTCATACTCGGAAGTATGCCAATCATCTATCCTTGGAAAAATGACGTGATAACTTATTTTGGCAGCGAAGCTAAAGTGACAGGTTACGAATATTATTTCCCTGAAATGAATATGGATTTTGCTATCGCATTGGTAATTATGCTCATTGGCGCTGCAATAATTATTCTCACTGAAAAAATGGCTAAAGGTAAATAAAAAAAAACTGAGAATCTGAGAATCTGAGAATCTGAAAAACTCAAAAAAATTCTCAGGTTCTCAGGTTCTCAAATTCTCAATTTCAATAAAAAATGTTTGGTTTAATCGGTAAAAAACTCGGTCATTCTTTTTCAAGGGATTTTTTTACCGATTTTTTTAGTAAAAACAAATTTAATCATTCATACCAAAACATTGAAATTGAGAATATTGAGGATATAATTCCCTTTATAAAAGAAAACAAAAACTTAAAAGGTTTTAACGTAACAATACCTTACAAAGAATCTATAATTCCATTTCTTGACAGAATAGACGAAACAGCAAAAAATGTTGGAGCTGTTAATACCGTCAAAATTGAAAAAAAAGGAACATTGTCTGGATTCAACACTGATGTTATTGGATTTGAAAAATTACTTGAAGATACAATAAGACTACGAGACTACGAGACTACGAGTAAAGAAGCCTTAATTTTTGGAAGCGGTGGAGCTTCAAAAGCTGTTCAATACGTTTTAAGAAAGAAAAATATTCCGTTTAAAGTTGTGACAAGAAATTGCAAGACGCGTCATGACATCGGATATTCAGAAATCAACGACAGAGGTTTTTATCCATATTCACTGATTATCAACACTACACCAGTAGGAATGTTTCCTAATGTTAATGAATGTTTAGAACTTCCCTACTCTACAATAGAGAAACACAACGTCTTTATAGATTTAATTTACAATCCATTAGAGACATTATTTTTAAAGAAAGCAAAATTGCACGGAGCAACAACATATAACGGCTTGAAAATGTTACATGAACAAGCAAAAGCCTCTTGGAATATTTGGAATAATTAACATTTAACAATTTAAAATTAACAATGGATTTCAGCAAACAGATAGCAACAGAATTTTCTGTAACCCAAACAATTGCGACTAACGTAATCAATCTTTTAAAGGAAGGATGTACAGTTCCTTTCATCGCGCGTTATAGAAAAGAGATGACAAACACAATGAACGAAGAAGTTGTTGCGGCAATTCAAAAGAGGATTGAACAGTTGGAGGAATTGGAGAAGAGAAAAGAATCGGTGCTGAGGTCTATTGCCGAACAAGACAAACTTACTCCGGAATTGGAGAATAGTATTAAGAATGCCAAGACTTTACAAGATGTTGAAGATATATATCTTCCATACAAGCCAAAACGTAAGACGAGAGCCGAGATTGCGCGTCAGAAAGGATTGGAGCCATTAGCGAAAATCATTATGTCGCAAAACCGCGACGATGTTGAAGCGCTTGCCGAGAAATATATCGACAAGGAGAAAGGTGTTGAAAACGCTAAGGACGCTTTAAAAGGAGCCTGCGACATCATGGCAGAATGGGTTTCTGAAAATATCAAAGGACGTAATCTCATTCGTAAGATATATCATAAAGAAGGAGTTATCTCGTCGACCATAGTGAAAGGCAAAGACGAAGAAGCCAAGACATACCAGCAATATTTTGATTGGAAGGAATCTATTGCCGAGACACCTTCGCACCGATTGTTAGCGATGTTTCGTGCCGAGGCTGAAGGTTTACTTAAAGTGGAACTGAAAATCAATGATGAAGAGGCGTTAAAGACTCTCGACAATATTTTTATCAAGGCAGACAACTCATCAACCGATTTGGTTCAAGATGCTATCGATGATGCATGGAAGCGACTTTTAGAGCCTTCATTAGAAACAGAGATTCGCACTTTGTATAAAGAAAAAGCTGATGAAGTCGCCGTAAAAGTTTTTGCGGAGAATTTGAGACAGCTTTTATTGGCGGCACCACTTGGACAGAAACGCGTGCTTGCCTTAGACCCGGGATTTAGAACAGGATGCAAAGTCGTAATTCTCAATGAATACGGAGCCTTGCTACATAACGAGACTATATACCCTCACCCACCACAAAACGAGGTGCGTCAAGCAACAAATAAGATTCGTTCTCTCGTCAATGCATATAAGATAGAAGTCATCGCAATAGGAAACGGGACGGCTGGCCGCGAAACAGAAGATTTCATCAGAGGAATTAGATTCGACCGCGACATAATCGCCGTCATGGTTAACGAAAGCGGCGCTTCAATATATTCCGCCTCTAAAGTGGCGCGTGACGAGTTTCCGGAATACGACATCACGGTGAGAGGCGCCGTCAGCATCGGTCGTCGTCTCATGGACCCTCTCGCCGAATTAGTTAAGATAGATCCAAAGTCGATTGGTGTTGGACAATATCAACATGATGTAAATCAGAAGCTTTTAAATGAAGAACTCGGTCATGTTGTTGAAAGTTGCGTCAATGCTGTAGGTGTAGAATTGAATACTGCAAGCGAGCAACTTCTCTCCTACGTCAGTGGCGTCGGTCCGCAGATAGCGAGCAACATAGTAAAATATCGTAACGAGAACGGCGGATTCAAGAGCCGTAAGCAACTGTTGAAAGTGCCGCGTCTCGGAGAAAAAGCCTTCGAGCAATGCGCAGGATTCCTGAGGATTCATGGCGCAGAACAGCCTTTAGACGCAAGTGCCGTTCACCCAGAAAGTTATCATATTGTTGAGAAAATGGCTAAGAAACTTAATGTTGAAGTCAACGACCTCATTGGAAATAAAGAGCTTATAGCCAAAATAAATCCTAAAGAATTTATCGAAAAAGACTTCGGCATTGAGACTATCAACGATATTATTAATGAGTTGGAAAAACCTGGTCGCGACCCGAGAAAAACATTTGAACTTTTTGAATTTAATAAAGACATTCGTAGCATTAATGATTTGAAAGTTGGAATGCAATTGGTTGGTATCGTGACAAATATCACTGCATTCGGATGCTTCGTGGATGTCGGCGTTCATCAAGATGGACTTGTTCACATTAGCCAGATGTCAAATCAGTTTATCAAAGATCCTAACGAAATTGTAAAACTCAATCAAAAAGTAAGAGTTACAGTGACTGAAGTTGATGTTGAGAGAAAGAGAATAAGCTTAAGCATGAAAATTATGAGATTGTAATAATTTATTAAATAAATAGACGTTATACTATCATGAAAAAGATATTTACATTATTAATATTAGGATTGCTTCTTGCTGTTATATCTACAGATATTAAAGCTCAGATAGTTAAAGGCGAAGGGTTTTTAGGATTCAATTTGTCGCAAGTCGATGGTGACGAAGCTTTTGGATACAAAAAAATAGGACTCCATGCTGGATTAGGAGCTTTGGTTCCAATTTATCAGAAGAACAACTTCAATATCGACTTCTCTTTAGAAGTTGCCTTCAGTCAAAAAGGTGCGCATCAAAGACAGATATATAACGGCGCAGACGGTATTACAGGTGAATATGATTTATACATGAATTATTTTGAGGTACCTGTATTGATATATTTCACTGACAAACAGATAACGTCATTTGGTATCGGTGCTTCATACGGAAGACTTGTTGGCTTAAAAGAATACGAACACGGTAATCTTACTGATGTAAATCTCAGTTACACGGGCGTTGACAAATATAGTCTTAACGATTTCTGCATTTTAGCGGACTTAAAATTTAGGATCTATGAGAGATTAAAATTAGGAGTGAGATTCCAATATTCTATGGCAAAAATCAGAACACGACCTTTCTACCTATCTAATGGTCAACCAGACTGCCCTCGCGACCAATACAACAATGTCATAACAGCCAGACTGATATATGTCATTAACGAAGACAGAAGCCAATATCTTTATGACGAATACGAGTTTCATGGCGACAACCCAAGAATACATCAAAAGACCATTGATAAGAAGCTCAAGAAGTTAAGAAAACAAGAAGAAAGAGAGGAGAGAAAAAAGAATAAATAAGGTATAAAAAAGGGACGTGGCATCACGTCCCTTAATTGTATCATTCAACTACTGTCACAATCTCTTTTAGCTCCTTGATGGTCTTTTTATGACCTTCGTAATCTACATAACCAAGACCTTCGAGCAACAACTCGACATTGCGTCCCGATTTCAGGAATTCACTCACAGTATTATAAACACAATATTCTGTTGCGATACCGCTGACAACAACATCTTTGTTTGCATAGTCTTTCAAAGCAATGCCATTTGAGTTTACAGCTTCAAAACCTGAATATTGCTCTTCATCTTGTTTGCAGCCCTTACGGAAAATATTGCGTGCAGGATCTGGACGATTTGCAGGATTTTCCACCTTTGTATAGAACGACTCGTGAATTGCGCCGCCGCGTGTTCCTTCAACGCAGTGTGATGGCCATATTCCACCAAAATCTTTGAACGAACTGTGATTTGCTGGATGGCAGTCAGTGATATATATTACTTCCTGCTCTGGATGTGCGTTGATATATTTAACTACTTCTTCTACGGCTTCTTCTGCATTGCCGCAAGCCAAAGAACCATCGATAAAGTCATAAAGCATGTCAACGACGAGATGTGTTGGAGCAGCATGATTTTCTTTCAAGAAACTATATCTCTTTCCATAATCCAAATGTTGTTGTACGAAATCTGTTGGATAATTAACAACATAATCAACGACTTTACCATTCTTTTCTATAGGAACGATTTCCGGATTGATAAATCCGCCGTAAGGTTTGAGGTTCAAACCGTCGTAACGTTCTTTTACTTCTTTATGTAAGACAGGATCTACTTTAACAGCGTATGTCTCAATAAGTTTCTTACCGGCTTCGTAGTCACCTTCAGATTTAATGCGTTGAATCTCTGCGAGAAGTTCGCCAAACAATCCTCTTAATTTTTCATAATCGTTGATAACGAAATATGTCTTTCCGTCTTTGACAATCTTTTCAATTACATTTTCAGCCTTACCTTTTTCATAGCACCATTCAGAAATAAGCTTACGATCTTGCATGTGTGATTCTGTCACATTTTTTCCAAGTTCAATACGCGAGAGTTGACTCATCAAACCGTTACGGATAAAGTTTGCGTAAGCTGCTTTATATGCTTCCATATCAGGCATAATGCCAAGTTCAACCATCTTAGGATCGGCGCAATAATAAAGACCGAACAAATCGGCGCGTGATTCTTCAAGAGCTGAGTTGTATTCTTTCAACGCGTTAGGTTGTGTCGTTGGTAAAAGTTGTCCTGAACCATGACCGAGACATTCATGTAAGTCAGTATGAACTACATCAGCATGGGAACCATATTTCTTACAAAGATCTATTTCTTCTTGTGAATAAGCGAACTCCGCCAAGACGCTCTTAGGAGATTCCTGAGCAGCCTTATCGTAGGCGTCCATCAAGTTTGTGATTGTAACTGATTTAGAACCATAGTCCTTACGAATCCAGTCGGCGTTAGGAAGGTTGATTCCGATTGGAGGTGCTGGAAAACAATCGCCGGCTAAGGTAGTGACGATGATACCTTTAGCAGTAACGCCTTTACATTCTTTCTTCTTGAAACGTTCATCGACAGGAGAATTATCTTCGAACCATTGAGCATTCTGACTGATGATAGAAGAACGTTTTGTTGCTTCTAAGTCCTTGAAATTCACCACTGCTTCCCAAGTAGCTTTCATTCCCATTGGATCGCCATAGTCTTCAATGAAACCGTTGACATAGTCTATCATTGAGACAGAATCTTGTACCCAAGCGATATTATATTCGTCCCAAATGTTGAGGTCGCCGGTTTTATAGTAATTAATTAATAAATTGGTATAATTACGTTGAGCCTCGTTTTCAGCTACCGCATTAGCTTTTTCCAACCAATAGATAATCTGGTCGATAGCTTCTCCATAAAGTCCACCTGATTTATAAACGTCTTCATAAATCTTTCCGTTTTCTTTTACGAGTTTTGAATTTAAACCGTAAGAGATAGGAGTTGCGTCATTAGGAACTCTCTGAGCATCATAGAAGTTTTCCACTTCTTCTTTTGAGATATCGCCTTTATAGAAATTGACAGCAGAATTTTTGATGATGTCGTCTTCCCCATTGCGGCGTGTCTTATATAATTCCTCATCGAAAATCACAGGAGTGATGAATGTCAAGAACTCTTCCACTGTCTCATTCTCAGCGAGAGGCAGTTGTGAAGAATCTGAGTTTTTAACCAATTCAGCGAAATATTCTTGAGATATTTCCGGGAAGAATTTATCTTCCGCGTAATGATGATGGATACCGTTGCTGAAGAACACGCGTTTAGCGTAGGTAAGGAAATTCTTGAACTCGCTTGAGTTACGGTCTCCTTTGTAAGAATTTAGGATAGCTTCGTTTGTCTTACGGACGGTGAGGTTATACTTAAAATTCTGATCTGCGAGAATGTCGCGACCACATTTAGCAGCCTCACCAAGATAATAAAGGTATTCCTTCTGTTGGAGAGAAAGGTTTTCCCATTCCGGGATTTGGTAACGCATGATCTTAATATCAGCGAACTCATCGACGAGATATTTGAAATTCTTCTCGTCATTCTTTGCTTGTTGGTCTGATGTATTACAGCTGAATAACAGACCGATAACACTTAAGCCCATAATAAACTTTTTCATTACGATATAATTTTAATTGATTTGCAAATGTAGTGTTTTTTTTAGTTTTGGAGTTATGGAGTTTTGAAGTTTTGAAGATTTGAAGTTATGAAGTTTTGGAGTCACTCCACTACTGCACAACTCAATTACTGCACAACTCAATTACTGCATAACTCCACCACAAAATTACAACTATCAACATCCTTTTGTCAAGTGTTTTACAATATAATATTCTTATTTTAACTATTTTTAACGTAATGTTAATGAAATTAAGAAATGTTTGTTAATTTGTGTTAACAACGATTTTAAGATTGAGATTTTAATATTATCTTTGCAAATATTTTTAAAACATTTGTATTATGTAAAACGTTGAATGACATATAATTTTCAAAATAGTGTTTACTATTTGTTCGGCATTTGCTCCTAAAACCTGAGAAATTTTACAAGCATAACATTACGACGAATGAGTAAAAAACACCTATGCACTTTTTAAGCGTGGGCGGTTTGTTTCGTAATGTTAGGTAATCTCAGGACCTTGGAGTATGGATTTGAATCGTCCATGCTTTTTTTTATATGTCGTTACGATTTAGAAGAGAGAAACGAGATGAGGTCAAACATTCACATAGGACTGATTATCAGAGACGAGTTGCGTCGTCAGAAGAAAAGCAACCGCTGGTTTGCCGAGCAGCTCTGTGTGAATATACGCACCGTGAACAAGATTTTTCTCAAAGACATAATAGACAGCGAGCAGCTGTTGTGCTTGGTGTCAAGGCGAGAACTACGACGCAGCTGAATCAAGTACTGTTTATCAACGTGCTACAGCAATATGCAAAATGCACAAAGCTCGTGTGCGTGCTAACAATTACTATTGGAATAAATTGTATCGCAAGTTGGAACTTGAAGGCATCGCAAAAGAGGAAGCAGAGAAGCAGATGAAACAATCGTCTAACAACATAAATTGCTAAGTCTTGTTACAATATTTAATAATTCAGTTGGACGATACAAGCACTTCGTATTGTCATTATTCAAACAATAAAAAAGAAAGTCGCTTAATTTCTGTTGAGGATTTAAAGAAAGGTATTCTCTTCGCCATGAAGGAAAACCTTATGATTCAATTTGTTTATCCTGATTTTGAACTGCCACAAGAATATAAAGAAGTGATAAACACAATAGATCATAGTGATATTGTCTCCTCGCAATGTAAAGACGAAGTTCTAAGAAACAATGCGGACATAATTATTTTTAACAATTGGAAAGAGTCAGAGTCATACAAAATTAAAGAAGATGGTATTTATGTGATTCGTACATCCAAATCTGAATTGTTTGAAAATCACTCATTGTTAAGCAAAATTCTTCCTATAGCAAAACGTATCAATGTCGTTATAACTAATATTGACAGTTTTGATGAAAATGATTTCGAGAAATATAAAGAGATTTTGTCATCTTTGTCAAAAGAAACAGAAGAACTTTATGTTGATGGAAAAACTCCGCAATTGAATCTTTTGACTGACAGAATGATGTTGGACAAAATGAACAACTGTAATTCTGGAGACGAAAACATCACTCTTGCTCCTGACGGAAAATTCTATGTTTGTCCGGCATTTTATCTTACAGATGACGATGAAGATTATGGTTTGGGAAAATCCAAATTTTCAATTGGCGATTTGGAGAATGGATTGGATATAAAAAATTCACAGCTTTATAAATTGTCGTACGCTCCTATCTGCCGCAATTGCGATGCTTATCAATGTAAGAGATGCGTTTGGTTAAATAGAAAAACGACTTACGAACTCAACACTCCAGGTCACGAACAATGTGTCGTTTCTCATTTGGAACGTAATGAAAGCCGTGAGTTGTTAGTGAATATCCGTAAGCACGGAATGTTTCTTCCTGAAAAAGAAATAAAGGAAATCAGTTATTTAGATCCTTTTGATGTTCGAAAAGAATGGTAAAAAATATAAATTATATGAGCAAAAGATTAATTGGTTCTGTTACAGAACAAGAAAAGAATGAGATTCAAACTTTGTTTGAACGCAGAAACGGCTTGAACGAATTAGCCATGATATTAACAGCTGAAAACGACGCTCTTTACGAAAAGCTCGTGAAAGATATGGGCGAAACAGGAACTAAATTCCAAAACTGGTGGGATACTATGTCGCAGAAATATCAATGGGAAAGCAGTCCTAATGGCAATTGGGAAATCAACTTCGAGACTTGCGAAATATATTTGGTAACCAACGAATAGTCAATGCCATGAAACTCTTGATGATTGGAGGAACAGAGATAATATTTATTATCGTTTTAGTTTTATTACTTTTCGGAGGCAAGAAAATTCCAGAGTTGATGCGTGGATTGGGACAAGGCGTCAAAAGTTTTAAAGATGGAATGAATGATATGTCTGGTTCTCAGAGCAATGATGATAATAATGTTGTAAATGACAAAAAAGAAAAACAAGACGAATAATGAAGAAAAAATGACTTTCTGGGAACACGTAGAAGTTCTCAGAAAAGTCATTTTTCGTTGTTTAGCGATATGGTTGGGTTGTGCCATTGCCGCCTTTGTTTTTAAAGATAAAATCTTTAGCATATTGTTTGCCCCATCAAAATCAGACTTTGTTTTGTATGATATTTTATGTTTGATATCACATAAAACGAATGTGGAAGTATTATGTCCAAGAAGTTTTGAAATCGACTTTATCAATACTCAATTAGCATCTCAATTCATGACGCATTTGTCGGTCTCGATGTGGTTGGGCGTGGTGGCAGCGATGCCGTATCTTATATATCAACTATATGGTTTCGTCAGTCCGGCTTTGTACGACAACGAGAAACGTTATTCGTATTCTCTTATATTTTGTTCAGTGATACTTTTTGCTTGCGGCGTATTATTAAATTATTTTGTGATATTTCCGTTCTCTTTCAGATTCTTAAGCACATATCAAGTGTCCTCGGAGGTTGTGAATCAAATCGCTCTGTCGTCGTATATTTCAACATTTTTTATGTTGTCATTAATGATAGGGATTGTATTTGAGATTCCTATTTTAGCTTATTTCCTTGCTAAGTTGGATTTGATAAATGCTGAAATAATGCGTAAATATAGGAAACATGCATTTATTGTAATCTGCATAATAGCAGCGATAATTACCCCAACGGCAGATATATTTACATTAATGTTAGTCGCCTTGCCGATAGCGTTTCTGTATGAGTTAAGTATAACTATAGTCAAAAGAGTTCAAAAACATAGAAGAAGTTAAGGGGACGTATGCGATACATCCCTATATTTTCTTCAATGGCGAATTGGAACTATATGGAACCTTGCCCGATG
Source organism: Bacteroidales bacterium (assembly GCA_017461665.1). Classification (GTDB taxonomy): domain Bacteria; phylum Bacteroidota; class Bacteroidia; order Bacteroidales; family F082; genus Limimorpha. Next base: position 35,097 of record JAFTXI010000031.1, read on the forward strand.
GAACGACTTTGCTGGAACTTTCCAAGTGTATGTCTTGGTCGTCGAAGAAGATATGAGCGCCGAAAGCTTTGAGAACTTTGTCTTTCGGCATTCCTCCAAGGAAATACACCTCATTGACATAAACGCCCCATTTCTTCAATGTGTTGATGACTCTCATGTGAGCCGGCGCACTGCGTGACGAGACAATCGCCAATCTCAGCGGAGAGAGTTCTACCGTCACAGGAAGACATTCTTGTATCTTCGATAACTTCTTCAATAACTTAGCAAAAGGTCCTTCCTGCAAAGGAATGTCTTTATTCTCCTTCTCATATTTGCTGAACGAGTCGATTCCTTCTTTCTTATATCGTAATTCTGAGTCTTCATTGAACAGAACGGCATCAGCATCAAAGGCTATCCTTACTACATTAGATGCAGGATTAAATTCCTTAGGCGGCTCGTAAATGACAGCGGCTGCACAGTTGCTATGAGCATCGACGACAGCCTGAACGCTGTTCTCATCTTTCGACAAAAACAAGTCAACACCAAAAGCATCAATATAAGGTGATATAGGCTCGCCTCCAGAGAAAGCCAATCTCGTTATGTCGAGTTCATATTTCTCAATAGATTTCAAGATTCTCAATCCTGTCTCAGGACTGTTACGCGACATAACAACGACTTCAACGACAGGTTTATGTGCCTGCTTGTTAAGTTCCAAAAGACTTTTAACTAAATAAAAAGCGGTTCCTTTCTCCAATGGAACGTCTTGGTTCTTGTCTTGATATTCTCTATATTTCTTAACACCTTCTTTTTCAAAGATGTCGTTTTCAGCTTCGAGATCAAACAAGGCTCGCGCCGTAACACCAACTACTAATACTTCTGAAAGATCGATACTCATGTTTTATGTTTAAGGATTAAGGTTTAAGGATTAAAGTTCTGAAAAATATCCTTAAACTTTAAGCAAATCACTCTGCAAATAATTTAACAATATTCAAGATTACTTCTGAGGCTTTCTCCATACTTTCCAATGGAACATATTCATATTTTCCATGGAAGTTGTGTCCGCCGGCAAAGATGTTAGGACATGGCAACCCCATGAAACTGAGATTTGCTCCGTCGGTACCACCGCGTATTGGTTGTACTTTTGGCTTGATACCTGCCATCTCAATGGCTTTGATAGCTTTCTCTACAATAAAATAATGCGGCTCAACTTCCTGACGCATATTGTAATATTGATGCTTAACATCAACAGTAACAGCACCATTATATTTTTTATTCAAGAACTCACCGATAGAAACAATCAAAGACTTCTTTTCTTCGAACTTGGCTATGTCATGGTCACGGATAATGTATTGCATTGAAGTCTCTTCCACTGTTCCCTTGATATCTGTGAGATGATAGAAACCTTCGTAACCACAAGTAAATTCAGGACGTTGGTCAACAGGAAGCATTGCGTTAAATTCCATCGCAATCTGCATTGAATTTACCATCTTACCTTTTGCATAGCCAGGATGTATGTTAGCTCCTTGGATGTGAATCTTCGCGACGGCGGCGTTGAAATTCTCGTATTCCAACTCCCCTATCTCGCCGCCGTCGATGGTGTACGCATATTTAGCACCAAATTTCTTCACATCAAATTTTGCAACACCACGACCTATCTCTTCATCAGGAGTGAAACCTATCTTAATCTCGCCATGTCTAACCTCTGGATGTTCCATAAGATATTGAGCGGCAAACATGATAGCAGCAACACCGCCTTTATCGTCGGCTCCTAATAATGTGGTTCCGTCTGTGGTAATCATCGTCTTGCCGATATAATTCTGCATCTCAGGAAAGTCTGAAACTTTCAAAACGATGTCCTTTTCAGCGTTAAGCATAATATCTCCACCTTGATAATTCTCAATGATTTGAGGCTTTATGTCAGCTCCAGAAGCATCTGGTGATGTATCGACATGAGCTATAAATCCTATCGCTGGCACATCAGCATCGATGTTTGAAGGTATTGTCGCCATGACATAACCGAACTCATCTAATTCAGCTTTGATTCCCATTGCTTCAAGTTCATCGCGTAACATTCTCAATAAGTTGAATTGCCTTTCTGAACTTGGCTGCGTCTCTGATTCCGGATCTGACATAGTATCGACAGAGACATATCTTAAAAATTTATCTAATAATTTTTCCATTGTGTTTTAATATTTATTCTTCAGAGACGCAGCAATGTGTGTTTATATAACAGGATACATTGATACGTCTCTACATTGTTAACTGTTAATTCTCAATTTTTGCTCTTTTTGAATCCCAAATCATATATGCAATGATTGCAATATACATTACCAACGCTACCAATGAAGCCCAAGGTGTTTGTGCGAATGCTGTTCCATCGGCAGTTCTTACGATTAAGTCAACGTTAGCGAACTTCAAGATTGCACTAACGACACCCATCAAGGCGCCACCGGCGATGAACCCAGAAGCGATGAGTGTACCTCTGTTGTTGCGTGCGTTATTGAGATTTTCATCTTTGCTACGAGTACTTACAAACCATGAAATCGCGCCACCTATCAATAAAGGTATATTGAGGTCTATTGGGATAAACATTCCGAGTGCGAAAGGAAGTGCCGGTATCTTTGCAAATGTGAGTATCAATGCAATGACAGCACCGATTCCGTATAACAACCAAGGCGCGCTACCACCTGACATCATCGGCTCGATAACCGCCGACATCGCATTTGCCTGAGGAGCGACCAATGCATCGTCGCCAACAAAACCGTATGCTTTATTCAAAACCATAATGACGCCTGCGACTGTCGCTGCTGCCACAGCAACGCCGACGAACTTCCAAATCTCTTGGTTTCTCGGTGTCGTGCCAATCCAATAACCTACTTTCAAGTCGGTGATGAAAGCACCAGCTACAGCTAAGGCTGTACAGACAACGCCACCGATGATAAGCGCTGCTGTCATTCCCATCGCTCCACTCAATCCGGCTGCCACCATAACCAAAGAAGCTAATATCAAGGTCATAAGTGTCATGCCACTGACAGGATTTGAACCTACGATAGCAATTGCATTGGCTGCAACTGTGGTGAACAAGAACGAAATAACGGCAACGACTAAGATACCGACGAGTGCGTGTTTTACATTATGAACGACACCAAACCAGAAGAACAAGAACGTAATAATCAAAACGACGATGATTCCAATCACGACGAATTTCATCGAGAGGTCGCGTTGTGTGCGTTCTTCTTTCTCAGCGTTTTTCTTTCCTTTGAACTCATTGGCTGCCAATCGAACAGAGGATTTTATCACACCCCAAGACTTGATGATACTTACGACGCCAGCCATGGCAATACCGCCGATACCGATATGACGTGCATATTCTTTAAATATCATCTCCGGTTCCATCTGTCCTATAGTCATCGTGATACCAGAATTCATCAGGTCTATCACTTCATTGCCCCAGAAAAGATTCATTCCAGGAATGATAACAAACCAAACTAATATTGAACCACAGCATATTATGAATGCATATTTCAATCCGATGATATAACCGAGACCAAGAACTGCAGCGCCGACATTTACCTTAAACATAAGTTTTGCACTATCAGCGACGGCTTGTCCCCATATCATCACTTTTGTAGATAATGTCTCGGTCCACAATCCGAATGTTGAGACACAGAAATCGTAAAGTCCGCCTATCAAACCACTTACGACCAACAAGAGAGAATCTTTTCCTTTCTTTTGTCCGCTTACTAAAACCTGTGTCGTAGCTGTTGCTTCAGGGAACGGGAACTTTCCATGTTGTTCTTTGACGAAATATTTTCTAAAAGGAATTAAAAAAAGTATTCCGAGGATACCGCCCAAGAGCGATGCGAGGAATACTTGCATATAATTGATTTCTATTTCGTAGCCCTTACCTTGTAATATATATAAGGCAGGTAATGTGAATATTGCACCTGCGACCACACCGCCAGAGCAGCCACCGATAGACTGGATGATAACGTTTTGAGATAGAGCGTCGTTTTTCTTCGCCACGCCCGACAATCCAATCGCGATGATAGCAATAGGAATAGCTGCTTCAAAAACCTGTCCCACTTTAAGACCAAGATAAGCAGCTGCTGCCGAGAATAAAACCGTCATCAGAAGACCTATCGTCACCGACCAAATAGTCACCTCTTTATATTTCTTATCTGCTGATAAGATAGGTTTATAAACCTCACCCGGAGCCAACTCGCGCTGAGCATTTTCCGGCAAACTCATGTTTTCATTGTCGATTTTTTCCATAATAAATACTATTTAATTCTGTAGGCAAACTTACAATATTTTAAAAGATAAAGCAAGGACTTTTTTCTTAATAATTATTAACAACATAAGTAAAATCTCCCAGAAATTTTGATTATTTTTCCAGGAGATTTTGACATTAACTTATGATATTTAAAAAAATACTTAATAACGTTTTAATTTATTCAACTGAATAACCGACAATTTAACATCTTGATATTTTGGCATTGACATTCCGACACTCGCTCCGTAATATGTTGGGTCACAAACCATATATTTTCCGTCTTCAAGATGCAAGTAAGAACCGCTCACTTCTTCCGGCAATTTAACAGCTGTCGCAATATGACCTGGATAATCTAACAAAACCACATCAAGACCAAGCAGTTTTCTAACCAAATATGAAAACAAAATAGAGTTATCCTCACAATCGCTATACGGATAATATAAGGTTTCCTCGCAAAACATTGGCTTTTCATAACCGAATTGTTCTCCGTCTGTTTTATAATTGCAAGTCGCGTAAATGAAATCCAGAAGATAGTTTGTTGCGTCAACATACGACATCTCGTTTATCTGAGATTTCAAAGGACCTAATAACGAGTTATTAATCTCGTCACTCATTTCTGCATTAGCATAGACTTGCATCTCTGTATGAGGATAATTGTCGTAGAAGTCTATATCCTCCAAATTAACCTTCACATTTATTTCACCAAAATCTTCTGTCGATAGTGTGATTGTTTTAATATTATTTCTCAATCTCAATGGTTTATTGAAACTTAAATCAATATTTGACATACAATTCTGCATCAAGTTATCATAAGTGAATATTGAAGAACAGCTCATTATTTCATTTGGTTTTGCTGTAAAGACATAATACCTATCATTTTCAGAAGTCAAATATGAACGTTTGTATACAATCTGTTTAACAGCAATCAAAGCTATCAAATCATCATCACTTCTCGCTATTTTAGCCTTATAACCCAACTGATTAAGCATGAACACCATATATACCAGCTGCTCGTTAGGTTTATATGGAAACATAGTTTGCGCAGTTTGTGAAATAAACAGATACAAGCCGTAATCATTTATATTTTGGCTAATCGCTATTTTTTTCATCTGATATGCCATATTAGAATAAGCGTCAGAAGAGAATTTATTCCATAGAGCTGCGACATCCTTTTCCGATGTGCCAGACAGTCTTATTTCAGAAAAATTGTCAATAACATCCAAGGTAATCTTAGAGTTAAAGAAGTCAACGGAAAAACTAGAGTTATTGTTGATTGAAGAAACATCAACATTCACCTCACTGCCATCAGCAACTACATTAGTTTCATCTTGCGGAGAAGATGCCGCTCTTTCAATTACTTTTTCCACTACAACTTCCATTTCACCTTGTTGCGAATCATCTGGTTTTGCCACAGGAACTGACTTAGGTTTAGGTTCAGATTCTGGTTCTTCGCCGAGAAATACCGAATATTCTTTCCAAGACTTTTCAAGATAAGAAGCAAAGCTCTTATTTATAGAATCTTGAAAACTAATATAATCTGACTTAGATTTATTTTTGAAATCCGTATAGTTTTGATTCTGTTTTTCTATATACCTCTTATACTCATCATTTTGAGCAAAAGAAGAAAAAATAATTACACAAAAAGTTAATGTTAATAACAACTTGTTTTTCATGACAATTTGTATTTCATATTGAGACATTTTTTAATGAGACGTGCCAATCACACCTTGTTAATTTTTATTGGTGTGATCGACGCGTCTCTACGGGATTAATAATTTTTCTTTTTCATTGTTATTGTCACCTGTGATGTTTCGGCGGCAATTACATTAACGGTCTTCATATTTGTCTCATAACTGTTTTTCTGCACTGTCAGGGAATATTGTCGTGCGTCCAATTCTTCAAAAATGAATTTCCCGTCGTATGACGTCGTCACATTTTTTCCGCCGGGAGACAATTGTACCGAGACGTGTTCCAAAGGTTCGTTGGTATTATAATCCAATACCGTTCCTTCAATGGTTCCGAACATATCGTATCCTATTGGGTTACAAGAGAAAAGCGACAAAACGATTACAGATAATGCCAATAATTTTTTCATGTGTTAGAATTTAAAGTTTAAAGCTATACCTGTTGAATTAAGGTCTGAATAAGGAGTTACAGAGACATTATGTCCGTAGAGCACATGCTGTTCGCCTTTTGCAGCGATGCCGTCAATGACGTTCCACAGATATACAGCCACAGCACCAACTATAGACACGTTACGCACTGTAGTCCAGGTGTTTGCGTTTTTAGTATATTGATATTTCAATGAAGAGTTATGTGTAGAGCCAATCTTGTTGACATTAGAAGCCACCATACATTGGGAAAACACGGCGCCACCGATAAAGACAATCTCGCCAGCTATGAAGCAAACACCTTTGTTTGTCTGACCTTTTTTAATCTGCGCCATGCCGGGAATGAAAGCACTAGCAGAAAAAGGATATTTATCTGTGATTGTGACATCGTCAAAAGAATATGCAGGATTCTTTGCTGTCTGCACCAAGATATAAACCTTATATAATCCAGGTTGCAATTGCTCATAATATTCACTGATAATACGAGCTTTCACTATAAGGTTATCTTGTCCGGACACAGAGATATTATCTCCGGCTATGTTGATATTAGTCTCGGCTCCTGTTGCCAAATTTCTACGTTCTAATATTTGTTTCACAGCCTTTTCTCTTGCATTAGAACGGTCGTAGCCGGTTGCTGTAACGACTTCGAGATAAGATACCGAAGATTCTTCAAAATATCCTTCTGTCCATTTTGGTTTTTGCTGCTGAGCAAATATACTTTGCCCAATCAATAGAAAGAGCAAAGTACATGCAAATGAAGAAATAAATCTTTTCATTATTATTTATTTTCAGATTTATATTGTTCAAATGATTTGGTCATTTGTTCTCTATACTTCATTTCATTAAAACCGATTTTCATTTTTTCATCTTCAGAAAGAACGTCATTAACGGCGCTACTTACTTTTTCTGACAAATCTACTTTTGAAATTTGAATAGCAACATAGCACTCAATATGACCATCTTCACCAACAGCACCAAAACGTTGACATACGGCTCTTGTATCATTTACAACTACATCTATAATTTGGTCGCCAGCCATTGTAACTTTTCTTTCAATGTCATTACCTTGGTTATTTCCAATGGTTTGTGAATAATTGCTTACCATACCTTTATAAGCATGTTTAATTTTCATACGAACTTGTTCTTGTGCATTTTGTAAAGCCCATTTAAGCAATTCGCCTTTTTGGTTCATTGAACCTCTGAAAATACCTGTTGCAGCAAATTCAGTATCAGTATCATAAACTGTACAAGGTACTTCAAACACTTCACCAAATGGATTGACACCGCTGTTGTTTTTATTGTCAACAACTGCTTTAGAGGTTCCACCGCATGATGTGAATGCTACAGCTAAAGCTATAACTGCTAATGATAATAATGTTTTTTTCATTTTTCTTTGCTCTTGTTATATCCCATTAGAGCCCTTCGGTTTTGAATTATTAATTTTAATTAGGTTTATTATTATTTTCAATTCAGTTTTCAATTTTCAATTCATAAAAAAAGCGTGAACCAAACTCAATGTTTCGTTGTCAAGGCATCGATACCTAAACACTACATGAGTTCAGTCCACGCTAAAGCACGCAGACGTTCCCGCTTTACTCTTGTGGGTGTTTGAAGGTGTCGAAGTTTCAAAGACAAGATCTAAGCAAAACGCTTTTTCCTTTTTCAATATGTTTTATATTTCATCAATCTATCATAAGCATTATTTTTTCACATTTTCAACTTTCAGTTTTCAATTTTCAATTCATAAAAAAAGCGTGAACTTGAACTCATCATTTGTCTTTGAGGTCTTCGACTACCCACCCTTCAAATAATTGAGTAAAGCCCACGCTAAAACAGCGCAGGCGTTCTCGCTTTACTCCTGAGGGGTGATTTTGCTTGAAAGTGTCGAAGTTTCGAAGACAAGGTCAAAGCTAAAACGCTTTTTTATATGTTGTTAATTGTGCGTAAAATAATTACGCTAATTCTTCATAGGCTCTATATTTTATTACTACATTTTTATTTTTGCAAATATATGATATTTTTTTTAACTCAAAATTTTTATTTGGTTAATTTTAGTCATGTATAATATCAACCAAAAACATCTTTCATCTGCATTAAAGCTTTCTCGACGACAGAACGCGGACATGCGAGATTCACTCTCATACAGCATTCGCCATCTTTACCAAAGAGATTTCCGGAATTAAGTCCTAAGCCAGCCTCGTGAATCATCTTCCTATTCAGTTCTTCGTCGCTGTAACCATAGTCTTTGAAATTCAACCAAATCATATATGTAGCCTCTGTCTCATGAATCCTGACCTTAGGCATTTCCTTACGAATAAAATCTGTAGCGAAGTCAATATTACCTTTTATATAATTAATGAGTTGCGAATGCCATTCGTCGCCTTTCTCCATTGCAGCTTTGGTAGCAATCTTACCGAAGATATTTCCAAGATCTGATTCCGTAGAATGAACATAATCAACAAATTTGTTTCGCAATTTTTCGTTCGGTATGATAACGGTAGATGTAGCCATTCCCGCGAGGTTGAACGTCTTACTTGCTGCATGAGCGGTAATGCTGTTATGGGCAAATTCTTCCGACAGAGAAGCAAATGGCGTATGTTTAAAACCAGGCATAACAAGGTCGCAATGAATCTCATCGGAAAAAACCAAGACATTGTTTCTCATACAAATCTCTCCTAATCTAAGGAGTTCCTCTTTCTTCCATGACCTTCCAACTGGATTGTGAGGATTACACAAAATCAACATCTTAGCCGTCTTCGCCTGTTTCTCCAATAAATCATAATCCATCACAAAACCATCTTCAGTGTCGATAAGCGTATTTTGCACGAGCTTTCGATTATGATTATTCACAGCATAGAAAAATGGATGATAAACCGGTGGTTGAATAATTATCTCGTCACCTTCGTTTGTCAGTCCCATCACTGCCATGTTAAAAGCACTGACAACTCCTGGAGTAAAAGCCATCCATTCTTTTTTCGTCTTCCATTGATGGTGACGTTCAATCCATTGCGCAATAGATTCGTAATACTCATCTTCGCGAAACGTGTAACCATAAACATCGCCTTTCGCTCTCTCGATGACAGCTTCCCGAATAAAATCGGCAGTAGGAAAATCCATATCGGCGACCCACATAGGAATGACATCGGCTTTTCCAAAGACATCTTCTCTCTTATCGTATTTAACACATTCAGTATTTCTACGATCAATAACTTTATCAAAATCGTATATCATATCTTAATTTTTATTTGCAAATATGACACTTTATTTTCATTATTTACGTTAAAATCTTAAAAAAAGTTAAAACCATTTTTTGACAGAAAATTAATATTAAATTTGCAAAAAATTATGGAATTAATCATATATGAAAAACAAAATATTTTTTCTTCTGCTTATCATTATTTTTTGCTCGAACCTGACCTTTGCTCAAGGTAAAGGCGGCATTAAAGGAATCGTGAGAGACGCCAATACCAAAGAAACGCTGAGTGGAGTGACTATACTCGTCGAGTCTCTAAAGACAGGAACAAGTACCGATAGAAACGGACATTACAAATTATCATTAAAAGAAGGCTCTTACACATTGACATTTTCCTTCGTGGGATATATTTCTGAAACCAAAGAAGTTAGCATCAACGACATATACAAAACTATAGATATTTCACTAAAAGCCGACAATAAGATGCTTGACGAAGTCGTGATTTCAAGCACTCGTAAAGACGCCAACGTCAGAGACTTCAAGATGAGCGTTCAAAGCATCGACATGATGAGAATCAAGAAGATTCCTTCTCTCATGGGAGAAGTCGATGTGATAAAGTCGATTCAGCTCTTACCTGGAGTTCACGCTGCTTCTGAAGGTTCTTCTGGTTTCAGCGTGCGCGGCGGCAATCCCGACCAAAACCTTATTTTATTAGACGATGTCCCAATCTACAACGCTTCTCATTTCATGGGATTTTTCTCTGTCTTTAACAACGACGTCATAAAAGATGCTACATTATATAAAGGTGACATTCCTGCCATATACGACAGTCGTCTTTCCTCAGTATTGGACATCAAGACATTAGACGAAATTCCTTATAAATTCAATATGCAAGGAGGCATTGGATTATTAACAAGTCGTTTGACTTTGAATATGCCTTTCAATAAAGGTAGAAGCGCCTTGTTAGTTGGAGGTCGAATCACTTACGGAGGTATATTGGCTTGTAATCTAATAAAAAGTCTAAGAGGTAACTCTTTGTATTTCTACGACTTCAATGCAAAGATAATGCACACCATCAACGACAAAAACAGAATCTTCGTATCGACTTATCTCGGCGATGACATCCTCGGCGTTGATTCTTTGATGACAATGAAATACGGAAACAAAAACGTCACAACTCGATGGAACCATATTTTTAACGACAAGCTAACTTCCAATTTATCATTGTTTTATACAAATTACAGATATGACATAGGCGTTCAGATGGATCCTTACGATTTTCATATCATAGCTGGAATTGAAGACTTGGCTGCAAAATATGATTTCACATATCTGATGAATGAGAATGTATCTTCTCGTTTCGGAGCCTCAGCAACATTTCATCAATATGGACAAGGAAGATTAGAGGACAAAACCGGAGCCATCGCTGCTTTCATGGGTGTCGATCCGGATGATGAAGTGATACGTAAAGCTTTAGAATATTCTTTGTATTTTAGCAACGACCATAAATTAGGACCTTTATTTTCAATACGATACGGATTACGTCTTTCAATGTTTCAAAATATAGGTAAAGAAACATTTTTCCTCTTCAACGACAATCATGAATGTTACGACCAAGTCGATTATGCCTCTGGAAAAATTTTCAATACGGAAATAAACTTAGAACCGCGACTTGCTGCCATGTATCAAATCAACGAGTTCTCTTCCATCAAGGCGTCATACGGAAGGACAGTACAATATGCACAGCTCGCAAGCAACGCTACAGCCGGTATTCCTTTCGATATGTGGTTTCCGACAAGTCCCAACATCGAGCCACAGAAATGTGACCAATTTTCAATAGGTTATTTCAGAAACTTCTTAAACAACGAGATTGAAACATCGGTAGAATTATTTTACAAAAACATACACAATGTCATTGATTTCGCCGACAACGCTACTTTGATCGGCAACTTATATATCGACGGCGAAGTGAGAGCCGGCAAAGGATACGCTTACGGAGCTGAGTTATTATTAAGGAAAAACTTCGGCGATTTCTCAGGCTGGATTTCTTATACCTACAGTAAATCAATGAGAAGGATACCGGGAATCAATTACGACAGAGAATATGTCTCTCCTTACGACAGACCTCATAATTTGAATATTGTACTCAATTACGCATTCAACAAACGTTTCGATGTCTCTGCAACTTGGGTATATAACACTGGTCAACCCGTCACCTACCCTTGCGGCAAATACACCGTCGATGGAATAACATACGCCGTATATAACGGAAGAAACAACAGTCGCTACCCCGACTATCACCGTTTAGATTTGTCTGCGACAATAAAATGCAAAGACAGACATAAGAATTGGAAAGGCGAATGGAACTTCTCTATCTACAATGCCTACGGACGCAAAAACACTTGGGCGGTCCTCTTCCTCCCAGAAGGCGAACATATCTCGACAACGAAAGTCTCGCTCTTCTCTTTCATTCCTTCAGCAACATATAACTTTAAATTCTAACGACTATGAGAAAGTATTATACCTTATTAGTATCAGCATTTATCGCTTCCATAATTTTCACTTCATGTATAGATGAAGACTTTAAAATTGACGTTCCTGAAGGTGAACGTCTTGTCGGAATAAACGGTTATTTTACAACAGAATACAAGAAACACGAAATAGTAATTAGCAAAACCGCCGACTTTTATTCAGACGAAGAAATAGAAATGATTTCTGGAGCAGAAGTCTTTATTCATGATGGCACAGATACAATTTATTTTGAAGAGACAGAAAACAAAGGACACTATCAAACTATTGACTCTGTTGCTGGTATAATTGGCAAGACATATCTTCTCGATGTAACTTTTGTCGATAACGAAGGCGAACACAAGTTCTTTTCAGAATCAAAGATAAGAGAAAACACTCCACAAATTGATTCTATGGCGATTAAGAAAGTATCTAATAATTTCTTTCCGGGTGTCAATGATACGGCTGTAAATCTTTATCCATACTTTCAAACCGTCAACGACCCTGAGACAAACTATTTAATTAATATAGTTGTCAACGACACTACATATTATGGCATTTCTTTTCTCGAATTCAAGACATTGTCTTTGAAGGGTTTGTCGGGAATGTATTTCAACGGACCAGAGATGGTTAGTAAGATTGGTGAACAAAGCATACATACAATAGAAACCATATCATACTATGATGATGAAACAGGTTATTCGTATGGATGGCCTATGATTAACAAAGGTGACAAAATCACAGTACTTCTTTACAGCATCACGCCAGAATTTATGAAGTATTATAGCGATGTTCTTTTTAGTTTTGGAAGCAACCCTATGATGGGAACGCCATATAATGTGAGTACAAACATACAACCATTTGGTAAGGCTGTAGGCTTTTTTGGGACCGCGTCTGTAGTATCGGCAAGCATTATTTATTGATTTTCATAGCATAAAAAATATTTTAAAAAAAGTTAATTTTTATGTTGTAAGAAAGGAAATAAATTGTATCTTTGCAGCGTCTTTTAAGGCATAGTTCTTAGAATTCTTGGGGGAGTCGCATAGTGGCAATTGCAACAGACTGTAAATCTGTCCTCGGATGAGTTCGGTGGTTCGAGTCCACCCTCCCCCACAAAAAAGCACTTCAGAAATGAGGTGCTTTTTTTGTATCTTTGCACTTGATAATAAATTTCATTCCATGAGAGAAAATCGCCAATACGAAAGTCGCGTAAAAAGAAACGCAGTGATAATTTATCTGCTCGCCGCTGTACTATGTACCGGAATGATTTATTATATGATTAACCTTAAAATCTCCATAGACCAACAAAAAGACAACATCAATAAAAACGAAGAAATACTGAGTCTCACCAACGAACTTATAGAAAACGTGAACGAAGCTCAGACTTACGCAAATCTCTACACTCATTCTACAAATAAGAAACATATACATAATTTTAACAATACATTATCTGAGATTTCCAATCTAAACGATTCCATTAATTTATTGTGTAACGACAACATTAATAAAAACACATTAGGCGAAATCGTAAATCTTTTAAAAAAGAAAGAACAGATTGTCAACGAGATAAACATCCAACTCAATTCTTTCAATCCATATAAGGAAATTTATTCCATCTTAGAAAACTATCAACATAAACCAAAAACCACAGCTGTTCAGACAACAACACAAGACACAATAATTTATCTTCCTGAGAAAAAAGGGTTTTTCAAAAGACTTGGCAACGTTTTCTCACCAGACAAATCGCTCGACAGTTTAGTATTAGTCTCTAAAACCACCATCGACACTTTAACAAACGAGGACGAAAGTTATGAACTGATTAACGAATTACAACTTTCTACCGAGAAAGGAAGAAAAGAATATGTAAAACAGATTAAACTCGTTGAGAAACAATACAACGACCTAATTCTTTCTGACAATCAAATATCTAAAGAAATATCAGATTTACTGATAATATTACACAAACAGACTTTAGACTCCGTCATGAAGGAAATCGAGAACAGCGAATATCTCATCAACAGAAACATAAATCTTTCCATATTACTTGCAACAATAGCTTTATTAATAATTTTAACATTCATATTCTTAATTTTTTATGATGTCAAGAAAGTTCTCGCTGCAAGAAAAGCAACCGAAGAAGCCCAAAAACGTACAGAAGAAATTATGGAAAGTCGTCACAATTTACTTCTCTCTGTCTCTCACGACGTAAAGGCTCCGCTATCTTCAATATTAGGATATTTGGAACTTATGCAGTTGGAAAATAAAGACAACAACGACAAACAGAAACTTTCTTCAATGAAAAATTCTGCCGAACATATTCTTTCTCTCCTCACCAACTTATTGAATTTCTCTCGTTTAGACCAAGGAAAAGAATCACCAATCATTTCCGATTTTAACATAAAAAAACTCTGCGACGAGATAAGTTTGATGTTTTCTCCTTTGGCAAACGACAAACATCTACATTTTATTTACGAGAATAATTTAAAAGACAACACTACCATAAAATCCGATGCTCTCAAGACAAAACAAATCGTAAGCAACTTATTATCAAATGCAATAAAATATACCAAGGAAGGAAGCATTTTATTTAAGATTGACAATAACGAAAAGGAAATTATCTTTGATATCAAAGACGAAGGCATTGGTATTCCGCAAGATAAATTGGACGAGATTTTCAGACCGTTTAGCAGAATCGACAATAAGGAAAGTCTTATCGAAGGAAATGGCTTCGGGCTTTTCGTCGTTAAAGGTTTGATTGAATTGTTAGATGGAAATATTGAAGTTGAATCTGAGTTGAACAAAGGCTCTCATTTTACTGTCAGAATTCCTGTCGAATTTGTAGAATGCAAGGAACAATCTACTGAAAACGAGACCATATACGAATTAAAAACTACAAAAACTCAAAACATCTTGGTTATTGATGACGACAACACGCTTCTTGCCGTAATAGAATCCATGTTGAAGAGAATAGGTTGCTCTTGCGACATTTGTCAATCATCGATAGATTTTGAAAAATATTGCAATGATTTAATCGGATATGACTTTATTTTAACAGACCGAGAGATGGGAGCTTTCAGCGGTCTCGATGTCTTAAAGAAAATTAAGAATATTGATCCTGAGAAGAGAGTTATCTTAATGACAGCGCGCTCTGAATATAACAATGAGACTGCTCTGCAAAAAGGATTTGACGGTTATCTTAGGAAACCATTTTCTCTCAATGATTTAGTTAAGATGTTTAATACCAACATCACCACTTCGAAAAATAGTGTTATGTCAAAATATCAAGAAGATTTCCCTGAATTATGCCAAATGTTTGACAACGACGACGAATCTATTGAGAACATCTTAAAAGTTTTTATAGAAAATACTTCGGATAACTTAATTATTTTTAATGAAATAATTGATAGCGGCAATTTCGATGAAGCCGTTAATCTTTGTCACAAGATGCGTCCAATGTTCATGCAATTAAATCAGAAGGAAGCAGCAGATTTCTTGTGTAAGATGGACGCGTTAAGAGGTAAAGACGCGTCATCGTTTCCAGAATGGAAAGAAGAATCTATCAAGTTTATGAATGATGCCGACGATTTAATCTCTCTAATTTCAGAGAAATACGATATTGAATAGATTATAATTCAATACCATACAAATGCATTTTATTATATAGTGTCTTTCTGTCAATCTGAAGCAGCTTGGCAGCAATCGTTTTATTTCCACGCGCATGATTCAAAGCCGCAATAATTTGTTCTTTCTCGTTTCCTCTATTTAAAGCCCAATCTTTTACTTCTTCGTTTCTCACTTCTGCCACAGATGTCTGCACTTTAACATTTTTATGAAACTCCGGAAGATTATCCACATTTAAAATATTATCCTGTGCAAACAATACCGATCGACGTATTACATTACGAAGTTCACGAAGATTGCCTAACCATGATTGCTGTTTTAAGACAGACAAAGCTTCTGCTGAAATTTTATCCACATGTTTATCTAACTCCTCATTAGCCTGAGCTATAAAATGATAGCAGAACTCTTCAATGTCTTCCATTCTCTCGCGAAGCGGCGGCACATTAACAGAAAACTCGTTTATTCTGTGATATAAATCTTGACGGAATCTACCCTCTTCTATAGCTTTTTCTAAATCTTCATTTGTTGCTGCAATAATTCTGACATCAACTTTTATATCCGAAGCAGAACCTACAGGTCTAACCATCTGTTCTTGAAGAGCGCGAAGCAATTGTTTTTGAACCTCATACGACAGATTCCCAACCTCATCTAAGAAGACTGTACCACCATTAGCAGCGACAAAGACACCTGTCTTGTCCGACACTGCCGAGGTAAAAGAACCTTTCTTATGTCCGAACAATTCCGAAGGAGCCAATTCCATGGAGAGACTTCCACAATCAACGGCGACAAAAGGCTCCGATTTTCTATTACTTTTCTCGTGAATCATTCTCGCGATATATTCTTTTCCTGTGCCGCTCTCTCCCAAAATCAAAACCGACATTTTCGTAGGAGCCACCAAATCAATATGAGAATAAAGACGCTGCATCACAGAGCTTCTACCCTTTACCACCTTATTCTTCTTTAGATTAGAATTATCCGTCAGCTTGGGTTTATCATTATTACTTTCATTTATCGCTGGCTTACTCGTCAACGCCAAGTCTATCTTTTGTTGTAATATCGTGGGATTTATTGGTTTCTGAAGATAATCAAAAGCTCCAAGCTTCATTGCCGAAACAGCAGTCTGGACATCGGAATAACTTGTCATAATAATGAATGGTGTCATTATTTTATTCTCTCTCAACCAAGTAAGTAAAATAATTCCATCGCTGTCAGGCAGACGCAAATCACTAAGAATCAAATCAAAAGAATTATTCAGAAGCTCTGTCTTAGCTAATTCGACTTTCGATATCCAAATAGTTTTCCAAGATTTTTTGTCGAACCATGTCTTAAGCATCGTACCAAAAGTTACGTCATCTTCAACGATTAGAATATGTTTTCCCATGATTAATTTGTTACAAAATACAATCGCAAATTTAATGATTATTTCATAAATATGATGTGTAAATAAATAAAAAAAATCCGGCATCGAGCGATACCGGACGTTGAAAATGAAACGGGCAGAATAATTATTTGGTTGAGATTACCAAATATTTTGTTACACTCCAAAATTGTTCTGGATTTGTGATTTGGAGTACGTTTGTTGTTTCTGTTTTGTTGATAGTATAAGAACTCATTGGATGGCTGGAAAGAACAACTACTTTTTTAGCTTCGATTGTAATTTCGTTTAAGTCACGTTTATCTGATTTAGTGAACATTTCTGTTGGAACATTTTCTCTCAAGATATATTTAGATGTTAATATTCCATTTTCTTTAAGAGATTTTTTGTTAGCAGCTATATAATACACTGTATTCATTTCTGCAACTTGTTCAGAGATAATTTGATTCTTAGCATCGTTATCGGCGTTAACCTTTGCAAGGTCAGAGTTAAGGTTTTCTACTCTTGTGTTGAGACCTACTATTTGGGTATCTCTTTCATTCAACTGAACTTGCAATGAGTCAATAACTTTCGTTTTTTCTTCAATCTGATTTTGTAATTTTTTTATTGTAGCGCGTAATTCCTTATTACTTCTATTTGAATTTTGTAAGACTTTGTTCAAAGAATCCAATTTTGCATTGTTTTGTGCCATGGCTTCTTTAATTTGAATTAATTGAGAATTAAGTTGCTCTCTTTGAGCTACATTTTCGTTGTTCATAAGAAGAAGACCTTCTGCTTCGCGAAGTGCTTGCAAGTTATTTTCGACGTCTGCAATAACACCCAAAGCATTATTATATTCTCTTTCAATATTCTGATTTTCAACAACTGCTGCTTCTTTTTCTGCTAATAATTGTTGGTACTTCTTTGATTTCTCCACGCATGAAGTGGTTAATAATCCTGCTGCTAAAGCAACTACTAAAATTTTACTAAATGATCTTTTCATAACGTATAATAATAATTTGTTAATATTTTTTAATTAACTTAGGTCAATTAACATACCACAATAAAACAATGTCTTCACATTATAACAAAGCATCACATTATCAATTCATTATCAGATATATCAACAATAAATACATTTAAGAACAAAAAAATAATTGTAGAATTTTTCCACAATTACACACAACAATACACAAAGTGTAGATGAATTTGAGATTCTCTATACGTATAAAAAAGAAAATCCGGCATCAGGCGACACCGGACTTTCATAATATTGAAAACGAGCAGAAAATTATTTGGTAATAGCGACCAAATATTTTGTTACACTCCAGAATAATTCTGGGTTTGTTATTTGTAACACAGTTTGATTATCATTCTTTACTATTGTGTATGATTCAAGTGGATGAGCTGAGAGGACCTTAACTTTCTTAGCGTCGAAAGCGATTTCAGAAACTTCGCGTTTGTCAACTTTTGTGAAAGCTTCCGCTGGAACTTCGCTTCTCAGGATATATTTTGATGTTAAGATACCGCTTTCTTTCAATTGTTTCTTAGAAGCACCGATGTAATAAACAGTATTCATTTCAAGAATTTGGTCTGCGATCAAACGGCTTTGTTCATCGTTCTTAGCATTAGCTACGTTAAGATCTTGATTTAAGTTTTCAACTTTTGTATTCAAACCTGCAATTTCTTGATCTTTTTGAGCGATTTGTTCTTGCATTTGAGCGATTGTAGCTTCTTTCTCAGCTAATTGAGCTTGTAATTTCTTGATTGTGTTACGGAGATATGATCTATCTTTGTTTGATTTTTCCAAAACTGATGACAATGAATCTAATCTTGCGCGATCATTTGCCATTTTTTCTTTGATTTGGATTAATTCTGAGTTGAGTTGATCTCTTTGTGTGTTGTTTTCATTTTTCATCAACATTAAACCTTCTGCATCGCGGATTGCGCTGAGGTTGTTTTCAACGTCACTGATAATTCCAAGAGCTGCGTTGTATTCTCTTTCGATGTTTTGGTTTTCAAGAACTACAGCATCTTTCTCTGCCATTAATTGTTGATACTTCTTTGATTTCTCTACGCATGAGCTTAACATGAAAGCTACTAATGCTACTGATAAAATTGTTAAAGTTTTTTTCATTATTATAATTTTTTAATAGTTAGTGTTTCATTTTCAATATTTTTAAATCTAATTTTATACCAAAACACGATTTCTGCCTTTATTTATTTCAATCGTCTGAAAATCAAATTAGACTCGGCAAATTTAAGAATTTTTTTCAAATACACAATACATACAATGTAGATTTTTCCACATAATTCCACAATAACATACGTGGAATTTTGTTAAATTTGCGGAAAAGATAAAAATCGTGAATCGTTCAATATTAAAGTTAGCTATACCAAACATTATCAGCAATATAACAATCCCTCTCTTAGGATTGGTTGATATGATTTTAATGGGACATTTGGAATCGGCAACATATATCGGAGCCATCGCACTCGGTGGAACAATATTCAGCGTTCTATATTCTTTCTTCAGTTTCTTAAGAGCCGGCACAACAGGTTTCACCGCACAAGCTCTTGGAAGCAACAACACAACGGAGATTATTTATTCTCTCTACAGAGCTGTCTGTATCGGTATACCTATTACATTAATAATACTTATGCTTCAAACGCCGATTGCAAAACTTAGCGCCCTTTTACTTGATGGCAGCGACGAAGTAAAAGCATTGGCAATGAATTATTTCTACGTTAGAATATGGGCTGCACCACCCAACATCCTCCTCTATTGTCTCAATGGGTGGTTCGTTGGAATGCAAAATACAAAAATTCCAATGTTCATAGCTATATTAGTTAATGTAATGAATATTATCTTTAGCGTTATTTTTGTATTACTTCTAAATCAGAACGTTACAGGTGTAGCTCTCGGAACAGTATTAGCTCAATATTGCGGTCTTCTTCTCGCTATCGTATTGTTAATAAAAAATTACAAATCCTATTTTGTTAAAATTAATAAAGAAATACTTTTCGATTTAAGCAAGATAAAACACTTCTTTAAAATCAACAGTGACTTAATGATTAGAAGTTTTCTCCTAATAATAAGTATCGCTTTTTTTACAAACCAATCAGCAAAACTTGGAGATAATATATTGGCAATCAACATGATTTTGTTACAATCATTTTATATTTTCTCTTATTTCACCGATGGTTTCGCTTACGCAGGTGAGGCTTTAGTTGGAAAATTCGTTGGTTCAAAAGACAAAAAAAATCTATCAAAAGTCATTAGATTGCTATTATTATGGGGATTCTCTATAAGTATCCCATTTACAATTCTTTACGCAATTTTCCCTTCAACCTGTGTAAAAATAATCTCTGACAACCCGAACATACTCACAGATGTTAAACCTTATTACATCTACATGATTCTTATCCCTATAATTACATTCGCTGCATTCATTTGGGACGGAATATATATAGGAGCAACGGCCTCTAAAGCAATAAGAAACACCATGATTATCGCAAGTATCTTTGTCTTCCTTCCAGCATGGTATATACTAACGCCCCACTTTGGAAACCATGGATTATGGATCTCTTTCCTTTGCTTCATGATTGCAAGAGGATTATCGATGAGTTTGATGGCAAAGAAAAATATTATATAAAATGTTAAAATTCAATAATATGCATATTATTTCAAAATCTACATATATAAAAGGTGAACAATGTGTCAAGGCTCTATACATGTATAAGAAGCACCCATATTTACGCGACAAACTTAGCATAGAGAAAAGAGCCAAATTCAAAAGAGGAACCGACGTTGGAGTTTTAGCTAGAACATATTTCCCAGGTGGTGTCAATATGACACCAGCAAGTCCTTCCCTATTTGGAAAAATGTTCGAGAAAACAATGCAGAACCTTAACAATCCCAACATCAACGTGATGTATGAAGCTATCTTCATCTACAACGATACTCTTATCATGCTTGACATTTTGGTCAGAGACGGCGACAAGTGGAGAGCCATAGAAGTAAAAAGTTCATTGTCGTTAAGCGAAACTTATTATCAAGACGCTGCACTTCAATATTACGTACTTGATGGATGTAAAGTCCCGATAAGCGATATGCAACTTATGTATGTTAATGAGAATTATGTAAAAGAACACGACATTGACATAAACAAACTATTCGTATTCAAATCGGTTAAAGAATATGCAATACAACAGTTACAAGAGATTGACAAAAAAGTTAATTTTTTTAAAGAAATAACGAACCTAAATAATGCTCCAAGAATCAATATAGGCACTCAATGTTTCAGACCCTATACATGCGAATTTCTAGGTCATTGCTGGAAAAGAGTTCCAAACGACAGTTTCCTAAAAACGACAGCTTTGAGTGATGAAGAAATGTTCTCAATTTATAACAATGGAACACAAGACAATTTCAGATTCAAGAAATTACTAAATCCTTTATCATTGGGAATGAATCAGATTGACGCATTAGAACAAGACACATTTTACATAAATTATAAAACTTTCTACAACACCATTGGCAAGAAAACAGATTCCATTGCTTTTCTTAACTTATTGTTTTACAGACCTGCTATACCTATTTTAGACGGACACAAACCTTATCAAGAAATAATCTTGGCATTTTCAATATTGTCAAATCAAGATGATGAAACCATCTATTGGGACTGTTTTAACGATTATTCCAAGATGGAGGAAGGTTTGAATCTCTTAACAGAAATACTCAAGCGTTTTGAAAAGGTAGTGTACTTTTCTGCACAGAATATCAATAGTTTAATGAACAGATACAAGATTTTAGAATCGAAAGAAATCAGTTTTAAAATTATCAATCTTAAAGATGTATTGAAAGAATCAGATTTCTACAACAAAAAGACAAAATTTGATTTTTCGTTGAAGACCATCTACGAAGGAATATTTCCATCTGAAGAGATTTTCGAACACAGCAGAATCATACTTAATGCCACAAGCGACAATGAGTTAGAGAGATGTTTGGTACGTGACGACATGGAAATGGAGAACAAATATCTCCAAAAAACGTACAAACACCTTATCGGATAATTTATTGATTTATAACATTTTAAAAATCAGACAAAAGTTATCAACAATTATTCAACAATTATAATTTTGTTGTAACTTTGAGGCATGAATAACGAGAATATAAATTATAGAAAGACAGGATTTGGCAGAAGTAAAGCCAGCATTTCATCTAATGAAATTTTAGCAAGTCAGGGACGCGTTCCTCCACAAGCTATAGATTTGGAAGAAGTCGTTCTTGGAGCGATGATGCTTGAAAAAGGAGCAGTGAATGCTGTTATAGACATTTTAACACCTGAGGTTTTCTACAAGGAAACACATCAGATGATTTTCACTGCCATAAAAGATTTATTTGCAAAATCAGAACCCATTGATATTCTGACTGTAACAAATCAGTTAAAGAGTTCTGGAAATTTAGAAGTCGTTGGTGGACCTTATTATATATCACAACTGACAAATCGCGTTGTGAGTTCAGCTAATATCGAATTCCATGCTCGTATTATTTTACAGAAATACATTCAACGTCAATTGATTGTAATTTCTTCTGATATAATAAAAGAAGCATACGAAGACACCACTGACGTCTTTGACTTATTAGACAAGGCAGAACACAATCTCTTCCAGATAAGCGAGAACAACTTAAAAAGGAACCACGATCAAATGCCAGACTTGGTCAGCATGGCTATTGCCGATATCGACAAGGCGCGTAATAGCGGTTCAGAGTTGAGAGGCGTGCCTTCTGGTTATACCGAGTTAGACAGAATCACACAAGGCTGGCAGAAGTCAGACCTCATCATCTTGGCAGCTCGTCCAAGTATGGGTAAGACAGCATTCGCTCTCAACTTAGCTCGTAATGCTGCCGTCGATTTCAACAAACCAATCGCGTTCTTCTCATTGGAAATGTCGTCAGTTCAATTGGTTACACGTCTTATCTCTACCGAGACATCTTTAACAGCCGACAAATTAAGAACAGGTAATTTGGCTGATTACGAATGGGAGCAACTCAATAATATGGTATCGCCTCTCGTCAACGCTAAGATTTTCATTGACGATACTGCCCAGTTGTCTATCTTCGACCTCAGAGCCAAGTGTCGCCGCTTGAAACAACAACACGATATTCAGATGATTTTCATCGATTATCTCCAATTGATGACAGCTAAAGGCGACAAGGGAGGAACACGTGAACAGGAAATCAGTAACATCAGCCGTTCATTGAAGAGTCTCGCTAAGGAATTGGACGTTCCAGTATTGGCACTTTCACAGTTGAGTCGTAGTGTTGAATCGCGTCCAGGTTCCAAGAAACCTATACTCTCAGACCTTCGTGAATCTGGAGCCATCGAACAAGACGCCGACATGGTTCTTTTCATCTATCGTCCGGAATATTACGGACTTAGCGAAGAGGAAGGAGAATCGACAAAAGGTAAAGCTATCATCAACATCGCAAAACACCGTAATGGTAAATTAGGCGATGTCAATCTAAAATTCGTTGGACAATATGCACGTTTTGAAGATATCGTCGAGAGTTATGGAGCTGCACCTGATAGCGATTTCTCTCCGAATTCTAATTTCACTCCAAACACAAACTTTGACGCGCCACAGACTATGGTTATACCATCAAGAATGAACGACGATTTTGCAGGAGCATAAAAAAAATAAAAAAACTGCCTCACTTTGAAAAGTCTGGCAGTTTTTTTTATGAATTCGTAATATAAATTCTTATTCAGCTATAACAGCTTCATCAACCTCAATCTGCTCTATATTAAGGCTGTCGGAGACAGCTTCTTCAACAACTTCTACCTTATTATATCTTGGAAGCGGTGATTTCACTTTAGGGTTAATATATGACAAAACGTTGAAAATCCATAAGGCTCCGACTGTCAATGCTATCACGCCAAAAGTGATGAGACATTTTTGCCATGTCTTTAAGCCTTTCTTAGCGAATGGGTCGTTGAGTTTCATCTTAGGATATTTAGCGACATCCGTCAATGTCTCGCCGAATGGAATGCTTATCTTCGACACCGCGTTGACAGCCCAGCCGTTAGCGTTAAGTAATGGAGCAATATTTCTGCGGCGCAGCTTAAGCCAAGCCATCACCATAGCCGGTCCCGAGATGACGACGATGATTCCCACAAACAACATAATAAGTTGCCACCAGTTCAAGGCGAACAAACCTTTGAAGATACTTGCCAATGCTGTTCCTATCATACCGACAGCCATTCCTATTGCAGCGAAGATACCTGCAAACTTGGCGATATCGAACGGAGGTGCTGCAGCTGCTGCTTTGGCTTCTTCGGCTGTTTTAGTCGGGGCAGCGTTGATGTTGGCAGTAGCGTTTGCCATCATCTTGGCATCTTTCTCGGCAGCGCTCTTGTTAATGAGGTTCTCTATTGCCGTTGCCATCCTACGATATGGTGACCAAAACGACTGTGAGATATTTATTGGATTATCGACTATTTTAGTTATCACGGCATCCCACTCCAAACCACTGTTGTCGTAGAAAACGCCATTCTTACCTACCGACAATTCACCTATATCACCAACTGTCACTGCTGCAGCGATTTGCATTTTACCGGCTTTAGTCTTTGTAGTACAATCGCAATAGACGAGATACATTCCACTTGCTCCAGCCGCTGCACTATGTTTTCCTGTGTCGTTAACCTTCATACAGAACTTACATTCTCTTTGGTCGATAATGAGAGTACCACATTGGAAGATAGATTTCACTTTTTTATCTTTATCATAAAAGTCGTTGAAAGTGACGAAGTTCTTAAGCAATTTATAGAAATCGCGATAGATATGTAAGAATTTATCCACCATGTCAATATTATCCGACTCCTCTTTTAAGGCTGCATCTTGTGCCACCAAATCAAGAAGTTCTGCTTTCTTATCCTGAGCGAGATAGTTTCTCATCGCATCTATGCCGAGAGCTTCCACAGCGACGCCAGCTTTAGAGTTCTTCCATGAGATATAAGCAGAGAATTTTGCTGCTATAGCATTCCAATCTTCTTCTGTGATATTATCTTTTGAAGCATCTAAGGCGTTGTCTTTTATTATATTGAAGTATTTTTCCCAAGCAGGATTGATTGCAGCATTAAGGTTAAGTTCCGATTTTCCTGTTATATGAGTCAATGGATATGCAGCAATTTCGTTACTTTTTGTAGAGAGGTTTTCTGCACTTATAGCATCAATTTGAGATGTCTGTATATCTAAAGAAGCTGTGCTATTTGGCGAGAATGCAGCCAACTTTGAACGCATAAAATAGTCTCTTATTTTCGCATCTAAAGCATTGTAAGCCTCAATGATAGCGTCTGTTTTATCACCGTATATTGCTTCAACTTTCGATTCACTCCAAGCTAAATAATCGTTGATGTTTTTATAGAAAGACTCTATCTGGTCTGTGCCAATACCCAAAACGCCACTTCTGTCAGCAAGGCCGCCCACGCTTGAGATTATCGCTGCTATTGTTGACTTTATCTCTGCATTATCGGAAGAAGCCTCTGTGATAATACCATCGCCATTGAAACGCGTCTTTGCAAAGATAGCAGTGATGTCTGCTGTGTCGGCTATAGAAATAAGATTACCTTCTTTACCGAGATTTTCAAGTATTTGCTTTGCCGAAGAATAGAGTTTCTTTCCATTGGCATCATCAGTGTTAATATTGTTGATGTCGATAAAATCTTCTCCTTTGAGTATTAGGTCTTTATCTTTCAATGTCGACATTATCCATTCAGACACTTTGATGACATCGTTGATACGAAGTTTGCCATCGCCGTCACAGTCCATATATTTCAGGCTCTTTTCATCAATCTCAAGACCTGTTGTTGGACATGAAAGCACAGTCCACATCTTTGGATCAAGCTCTGAGAGATGTGCGACATCTTCACCCGACTTGATTCTTACTCGAGCTGAACCTCCTATATTTACGAAGTTCCACTTGTATTTTTTTTCTTTACTAATGAGTGCCATAATGTTATATTTTAATTATTATAGTTCTATATCAAAATCATTCTTAATCTTCATCATCGGTAAGATTATCCAGAAACTCTTCTTCCCAGTTGTCGGGGATACCTTCCGCCCATTCTTCGTCGTAGTAGTCCTCGCCTACCAAACGTTTGTCTTCTTCAACATCTATCTCCGGTCCGACGAAGACCTGTTTCATCGACAAAGCCGGTATTGGAAACATCTGACCTTCCTCTCCTGTAGAGATGGCTATTCCAATCTCGTCGGAATGAAGCTCGCTCATCCAACCAACAAACTCAGCTATGTTCATATTCGTTACATTATATCCTTCCCAGTCTTCACTTGCATTTTCAAGAGCTTCTTTTTCGCTGCTCCACACCGGTATGAAAGAGTTCTCATTGCCATCTTCCACCATTGCAAAAAGTCCAGGCTTAGCTTCCAAAAGCCATAACATGTCATTTTCTTTTACCTCTTTAATAAAGGCACCTAATATATTCATCATATTTTAAAGTTTAAAGTTTTTTTTGAAGTTCTTAATTCCTCATTCCTAATTCCTAATTAATTTCATCAAGTTCAAGCCATCGGATTTCTTTCTCGTCGATGAGTTCATTTATCTCACTGATTCGTTTTCCCATTTTCTCCAACTCTTGATAATCTAATTGTTCCTGCATTTTAGCTGTCAGTTCTTCTTTCTCCGATTCCAAGGCCGCTATCTCGTCAGTCAGTTGTTCGTATTCTTTTTGTTCTTTATATGTTCTTTTCTTTTTACGTTCCGATGCCGGTTTTTCAACACGTATCTCTTGTTTCTGAGCAGCTTGTTCTCTTCTCTCCTCCTTGTTTTTCTCTTCTAAATAATCGTGATACTGAGAATAGTTACCCATAAATCCCTTTACCTTGCCGTCGCCTTCAAACACGAAAAGTTGATCGACTGTCTGATCTAAGAAGAATCTGTCGTGCGACACTACCAAAAGACATCCTTTATAAGTCTGAAGGAAATCTTCCAATTTTTGTAATGTCAGCAAGTCTAAATCGTTGGTAGGCTCGTCGAGTATCAGGAAGTTAGGATTGGAAACCAATACGGTAAGAAGATAAAGTCGTCTTTTCTCTCCACCGCTCAACAGCGACACAAGCTGACGATGCATTGAATAGGGAAACATGAAATGAGCGAGAAGCTGATCGGCAGAATATGTCTTATTCTTTCCATAATGAATCACTTCCGCAATATCCTTTATCGTTTCTAATACTGTCTTACGTTCATCGAATTTAATTCCTTTCTGAGTATAATAACCATAGACGACGGTCTGTCCCGTGACGATTGTTCCTTTATCGGGATTCTCGTTGCCGGTAATCATATTGAGGAATGTCGATTTTCCTATTCCGTTTTTACCAATAATTCCAATGCGTTCACCTTTTTTAAAGATATAGTCGAAGTCTTTGAGAATTGTCATCTCGCCGTACGACTTCGACACTCTGTCCATCTCGAGTATCTTACCACCAAGACGCTGCATATCTGCTCCGAATTGCAGTTCGCTGTTGTCGCGACGCATCTTAGCTTTTTCCTGAAGGTCGTAGAAAGCGTCGATGCGAGCCTTCGCCTTTCCTGTTCGAGCCTGTGGCGTGCTGCGCATCCATTCTAACTCATGTTTAAAAAGCTGCCCTGCTCGCTCAGCAGCGATACATTTGTTCTCCTCCCTCTCGCGACTCTTCCTCACATAATAATCGTAATTTCCATTATGTGTGTACATAGTTCCTTGATAAAGTTCAAAAATCTTATTACACACTCTGTCAAGGAAATAACGATCGTGAGTCACCATAAACAAAGTCTTTGTCGATTGAGTCAGATATTTCTCTAACCACTCAATCATTCCCATATCAAGATGGTTAGTAGGCTCGTCCAAGAACAAAATATCTGGATCGTCGAGGAGCACCAAAGCGAGAGCCAAGCGTTTCACTTGACCTCCCGACAATGTCCCTATCTTTTGTGTTAAGTCGGTGATTTCAAATGTATAGAGAAGCTGTTTCAGACGTTGTTCGTACGACCATGCTTGGAGAGCGTCCATCTGAGAGATTGCGTCTTCCAATTCTTTTTTGGTAGAAATATTATCGTCATCGACATGATTCAACAAGGCGTTTTCATAACGTTGTATCACATTCATAATATCGGTATGACCTGTGGAAATCACTTCTTGAATGGTTAGTTCCGAGTCAAACTGAGGGAGCTGTTCAAGATAACCTATTCTGATATTTTCGTTATAAGCTATTGAGCCTTTGTCGCTTTCTTCCTTACCGACAAGAATCTTCATCATCGTCGATTTGCCTGTTCCATTGGCTGCAACTAAAGCCGTCTTCTCCCCTTTCTCGATTCCGAAACTGATATTTTCAAATAACAGTTTATCGCTAAAAGCCTTTGATATATTGTCGATAGAGATATAATTCATCGTAAAAGTATTTTGGCAAAGATAGTAAAATGACTAATGACATACGACTAATAACGAAAGTTTTTTTTGAAGAAAATAAAATATTTTTGATACTTAATTTATCGTGTTTTATGTTGTATCTTTGCGTTTCAAAATAAAGACATGAAGATTTGTTGGCAACTATTTATCACTTTTTTAAATATTGGAGCGTTCACTCTTGGTGGCGGTTATGCCATGCTCGACATGATTGAACGAGCCGTCGTCAAGAAACGTAAATGGATTGACAGCGATGAGTTTTGGGATTCCATCGCTGTGGTTCAGACTCTTCCTGGAGTTTTTGCCGTCAACTGCGCTCTTTACGTAGGATATAAAATCAAGGGCACAAAAGGAGCTGTCGCTTCCTGTCTTGGAGCTATAATTCCGTCCATCGTGATAATGTTACTCATCGCCATGTTCTTCACCGATTACAAAGACAACCCGACAATAGAGAAGATATTCAAAGGCATACGACCATGTGTTGTAGCTTTGATACTCTCGCCTTCCATAAAAATGTGTATCACGGCAAAAGTCAATTGGAAGACCGCTATCATTCCTATTGCTACCGTATTCCTAATATGGTGGTGCAAAATATCACCAGCCTACATCATCTTATTGGCAATAATATTATGCGTTTCTCACGCCATTATAATTAGGAATGAGGGATTAGGAATTAGGAATTATAAGAAAAAAACTTAATTATTAATTTTAAAAACTTATTTTTATGAAACCAAACATTATTAAAGACAAAAGTAAATTGTTCGCTTTACGTGTAATTAAATTATGCAAATATTTATTTAATGATAAGAAAGAATTTGTAATGTCAAAGCAATTTCTACGTGCAGGAACGAGTATCGGTGCCAATATTAATGAGGCAATATGTTCAATAAGCAAGAAAGAATTTCTATCAAAAATGTATATTTCATACAAAGAAGCCAATGAAAGTCAATATTGGCTTGAACTCCTAAAAGATGCAAATTATATTAGTGAAGAAGAATTCAATTCATTCAATTATGATTGCAACGAGATAATAAAAATTCTATCTAGTATTACAAAATCAACAAGAGAAAATCTAAACTCATAACAATCAATTCCTAATTCCTAATTCCTCATTCCTAATTAATCATGATATATTTACAACTATTTTGGGTTTATTTAAAAATCGGCATCTTGGGTTTTGGAGGCGGCTATGCCATGCTTTCGATGATACAGTTTGAAGTCGTGGAGAAGCACAGTTGGATGACGATGAGCGAGTTTGCTGATGTCGTCGCCATGTCGCAGATGACACCTGGACCAATCTCTATCAACTGCGCCACTTACGTCGGCTATCAAGTCGGAGGAATCTTCGGCTCCTTGTTAGCATCATTCGCTATAGTATTTCCATCCTTGATTTTACTATATTTTGTATTAAGATTTTTGTTTAAGAACAAGGATAACTTCATCATAAAGACGACTTTGAAGAATATGAAACTCTTTATCGCAGGCTTAATTTTTGCCGCTGCCATGATGATGATGAACAGATCCAACTTCAGCGATTTCGGTTGGGGAGAAAACAACTTCAGTGTGATAATATGCGCCATCACATTCATAGCGGTGTTCTTCTTCAAAGTCAACCCTATGATAATGATAGCGCTTTCTGGCTTAGCAGGATTTCTTTTATTTTAAATAACCTCCACTGGATTTTCGTTTGCAGATTTCAGTGAACGCAGCGTCACTATGGCTGCTGTGACCATCATCACTACGGCGAATGTCAAGACGTAAACCCATAATGGCATAGAGATTCTGTTGGCAAATTGTTCTAACCATCGTGAGCTGATGAACCAGGCGAAAGGCGCTGCCACAACAAAACACAAGGCGACGATGAGGGCGTAGCGTTTAACGAACATCGCGACAACATTCTCTGTGGTGGCTCCATAAACCTTACGGATAGCAATCTCACGACGACGATGCTGCGTCTCGAAAAGAACAATGCCAAAAACTCCCATCAAAGCAATGACAATAGCTATCAAGGCGAAAATCCCAATCAATATAGTCTGTTTCTTAACATCGCCGTAGATACGTTTCAAATTATCGTCTAAAAACTCCACCTCCGGTTCATCAGCATTAGGAGCGACTTCCTTAACAACTTTCTTGATATAACTGCTTAACGCCTCAATGTCGGCATTATTATGAGTGCGAAGATAGAAGCATTTATAATTATCAGAACAATAATAGGCTGAGTTAACATGACCATCTTTCAAAGAGAGATTATAAACGTTATCGACAACACCTTTTATCTCATAGCCCTCATCAGTAAAATCACCGATACTCAAGCCAACTCCTTTATTCACATGCGAGTTTATCAACACATCTTTATTGACAATTCGCAACCCCTCTCCGTCCAAAATGGACATTCTGAAAAACTCTGGAAGATTGTAGCGCACATACCATACATTAATCAAATATGATTCGTCGCCTATAATACGTCCGTTTATGCTGGAATAGTCTCCGAAGAATGAACTTAGAGATGCCGTAACTTCTTTAACGCTTGAATGTGATTCTAATTTTTGTATCAATGTCTCGCCTTGGTTAGCAGGCACATCAGATTTAAACGTAAGCACATTTTCCTTATTCACACCAAGATCATATTTTATCATATAACGATATTGTAAAAAGAAAACTGCGGTAACGATAATCAGCACCATAGAGACTATATACTGAATAGAGGTTAACACGGAGCGAATATTTCTTCCTGATTTTGAAAATGCAAATCCACCTTTAACTGCCATTGAAGCGTTGAATTTAGTTATATAAAAAGCTGGATAAACGGCTGCTACGACAGCAATCAGAATAGCAATAATCAAGACAATTATTATCGTTATTATGTTTTCTGACAATGCAAGCGAGCAAGTGACGTAGTTCGAGATGAACGAATCTTTCAGTGCGAAGACAAGATACAAAGCCAACATCAATGCGATGAACACCAAACCTACTGCTTCAAAAACGAAGTTCCAACGTAGCGTTCCCTGGCCTGCTCCGAACACCTTACTGATATTAACAGACTTCATCCTGATAGGAACGAGAGCCATAAAGAAATTGACAAAATTGATAAACGCGACAATCACAATAACTAACGCTATCGCCACCATCACCAATGTCTGTGATATGCTATTGCCACTTACTTCAGTCTCGTAGTATAATTCGTCAAAAGAAATTAGACGTATCTCAAGAGCCATATTACCATCCACCTTTCCTGTATTATTCTCTTTCATCTTTTCAAGTTCCTCTTCAAGCGAAGCCTTTTCTTCGTCAGTACCATAATGCTCCACATATTCTCTCGTCTGGATTATACACCATTCATAATATTGCTTCTGGAACATTTCTATAAATTTCTCTTCACACGATTCATCGGCAAGACGTACAATAACACGATAGTTCCAACTGTTGTTGGTCATGCCATCTTTGCGTTCATCATTTAAGAAGATATGACGATTAGAAAGAGATGTGTTATCATCAAAATTTTCAAATATCGCGACTACGGTATATGGATTTTCAGGTATTCCATTATCCATACTATCTCCACCTTCTGTATAAATCTGCGAGCCGACCTCCACACCCATAACTTTTGCAGCCGACTCAGAAACGATAACCGCATCTCGGACATTGAAGTCATTGATATTTCCCGATATTATATTAAAATCGAAGACTTCCGTGATTGTGTAATTACAATTAGTTATTCCGTATGGAAATTTCTCGTAGTAATAGTCGTTTATTTTAGCATAAACCTTTGTTGGGAACAGATAAGGTCTCATCGAAGCTATCGCCTCCACTTCAGGCATAATATCAGCCACTTCATAACATAATGGGTTCGGACAATTTAACGACCATTTGTCGTTCCATCTTTGCAGCGCCGCAACGTAATAAGTTCGGTCTGAGTCTTTCAACGAACGGTTGTATGTCACGGAATAAATAACCTGCGACATGATTACATAAAAAGCTGCAAAAGCCAAAGTCAAACCAACGATGTTAAGAACCGAAGCCATCTTATAACGCTTCAAAGTCATCAAGAAATTTTTAAATGCTATCTTCATTTTTCTCTTTTTTTGTCAACAGTCAACAGTCTGTCAACTGTCAATTGTTAACTCATTCAACCTTTATCATTTCTATTGGATTTGCGTTTGCAACTTTCCATGTGCGGATGATAAGAATGGAATATACTATAAGCAAGACAACAGCTGCACCGAAGATAAAAATCCAACACGAGAGATTCGCTATCAGATCGGAATATACCGATATTGTTTCCAAATAATACTTTCCCGCAATATATGCAGCGATTATTCCTATCGCGACGGCTGGCAGAACTACATACGAAAGTTTAATACTTAAAATCTTCAGAAGCTCCCATACCGATGCACCACATACTTTACGAATTGCGACTTCCTTACGTCGCGATTGCATTTCATTACCTAAATATCCGATTAAACCTATCAACGAAATTATCAAAGTTACCAAAGCTGCTATCAAGACAGTGTTGCGCAGATGACGGAGATATGCATAGTTGTCTTTCATCCTTTCGTTGAAAGTATAAAATTCATACTGCCAATCAGATGTATAATATTCGTCAATAACATCTTTTATCGTCTTGATATTCTCTTGCGAAAAGTCAGTCATTCGGATATTAAACGAAAACGTACTAACTCTGTTCTCATCTAAATACTCATTAAAAGGATGTATCACAAGTGGCTGTACCCAGCCGTCACCCATCTGAAAGTCAGAAACGACACCAACGATTTCATAAGTACCTCCATCACCTTTTATAAATGTTTTGCCTATAGGACTATCTTCCCATCCGTAGTGTTCCACAAAGGCTTCATTAACAACAACTTTATTAGTAGCATCATTAGCTTTATAGTTACGACCTTCTTTTATATTCATCTGCATAGTCGGGATATAACGCTCATCAGCAATTTCCCAACGGCATGAGAAAAGCAGATTCCACTGAGCATCATAGACTGGATTGCCGGAATATCCCCAGATAGGAAAACCCAAAGAAATACCTACATCTTCAACACAAGTCAACTTCAGAAGTTCATCGCGTATAGTCAGTTGTGTCGATGTAGTTCCTGGAATATTTACAGTCATAATCTTGTCATATTTATAACCGTGATCAGTCGTAAGGACGTAGTTAGACTGACGAGCCGTGATTCCGAGAAATATCACAATAGCCGTTGTAAGAGCTATTTGTAAAAAGAGAAGTACTTTTTTCCACAAAGTTTTGTTTTCTTTACAACTTGAAAAGGCATATCGCAATTTAACAGACGAAAATATTGTCGCAGGAATAATCGATGCCACTAAAAAAGTAACGACACAAACCAAAGCCGGAATCCAGATTCGCTCTAAGGCGAACAAGATTTTCACATCATAAAACAACTGCGATATTTCTTTATTGAGAGCTAAGATGATAAGAACCGACAATATTATTGCCGCAATCAAAATCCATAGAGTCTCGACAAGAAGCATAGCAAAAACATCACTTCTTTTTGCGCCATTACATCTAAGCATAGCGATAGTCTTGCTTCTTTCTGTCAGCGATGATAAGGTGAGTAACACAAAGTTGAGACACGCCATCAACATTGCAACCACTCCTATTGTTCCTATCAAAATTGAAGTCTGTTTTACGTTTGATTTGAAGAATGTAGTCTTATCCAAAGGAAGAAAAACAAAACCGACTTGCCATCTTTCTACATAATCGCTATATGAAGGATAATGTTTCACAAAATCATCCATCCATGCCTCGACCTCTGCAATATCACTTCCTTCATGTAATTTTATAAATGTAGGATAAGAATCATCGCCAGTCCAAATATTATCATCATTATAATTCATAAACTTCAGCACATCAAAGTCTCCTATTGTATTATTGACAGGAGGTGTATTAAACACGCCACCAACAACATAGCTTTTTTTCGTACTGGAAGAAATCTCTATCGTCATACCAAGAGGATCTTCATTGCCAAATAATTTATCCGACAATCTTTTAGAAATCAAGATTTTATTTGAAGCTCTACCCTCTTCCGACAAGACACGGGAGACATCGCCACTAATGATGCCGAAGTCCAATACTTTAAAGAAATCGCCGTTCACACTCAACATCGACACATCGAAAGCATTTCCATTATGATTGATTTGTAGTAGATTATCGAAATAATGAGTTGCAGCTTCAATCTGCGGTATGTCGGCAGCCATTGCCTGCGCAAGAGGTTTGACCATCTGAGTATTGGCTTCGTTACCACTAAACTGAGGCGAGATCGTCCATACCTGGTATATTCTTTCTTTATCGGGGAAAAACTTGTTGTAAGATAATTTCAATCCAACGTATGAACATATCAGCAACGACACTATCAATCCCAACGACAACGACACAAGACGCGTCACTGTGTTGCCTCTGTTTTTCGACAGATACCGAAATGAATAATTTGCTGTCATATTTGTTATGAATTTAATAGTTAATTATTTTTCAATTTTCATTTATAGGACGTATGCGATACATCCCTACAATTGTAAATTGTAAATTGTTAATTGTACATTGTTAATTGTCTCACAGTCTATTCGTCACATCTGTCACAATCTTTCCATCGAAGAGGCAGATAGTTCTTGAGGCGAAGTTGGCGTCGTGTTGCGAGTGTGTCACCATGATGATGGTCGTTCCTTCTCTGTTGAGTTCTTGAAGAAGGCTCATCACTTCGAGACCGTTTTTGGAGTCTAAGTTACCCGTAGGCTCGTCGGCGAGGATGAGCTTAGGATTCGACACGAGAGCGCGAGCTATGGCGACGCGTTGCTGCTGTCCACCGGAGAGCTGCTGCGGGAAATGCTCGCTTCTGTGAGAGATATTCATCCTATCTAACATCTTGGCGACGCGTTCCTTACGCTCCGACGACTTCACTCCCATATAGATAAGAGGCAGCTCTACATTCTCCGACACCGTCAACTCGTCTATGAGGTTAAACGACTGAAACACAAATCCAATGTTACCCTTACGGAACATCGTCCTGTCTTTCTCCTTGAGGCCGCCCACCTCCTGTCCGAGCAGCGAATAAGAACCGCCGGTAGGATTATCCAACAATCCCAAAATGTTCAACAATGTTGATTTGCCACATCCCGAAGGACCCATAACAGCGACAAATTCACCTTCTTTAACTTCAAATGAAACACCATTCAGTGCAATAGTTTCTATCTCCTCTGTGAAGAAACTCTTTCTTAAATTTTCTACTTTTAACATGATTCTAATTTTTTTAAGTCTATCCTGTAGAGACGCACGGCCGTGCGTCTTTACGTGATATTCACACATTAATTTTCAAATTTCTATTTTCAATTTATCATCGTGCCAAATATATGCCATAATTCGATATAATTAGTTATCAAGCATTTAAAACTTTATCTTTAAAACAAGTGTAAAAAAATTAGACATACAGTGTAAAAAAAAGAGACAGTTTTTTAGAGGTCAGCAATTATTCTAATCAAAATGTAGGGATACATTCATTGTATCCCCACATCATCAATTGTTAACTGTAAATTGTACATTGTCAATTGTTAATTGTCACTCTCCCGGTTTAACCATTCCATCGTCATAACCTCCGTTGCTGAGTGACTTCTGAACCTTCTTGAATGATTTTCCGTAATTGATTTTCCATGAAAGACCTAACGAGAGCATATTACCATTGTTCGCGGTCCAGTTGGTGTGTCTATATGGATGTATTTCCGAAAGTCTTTCTGTTTGATATTTAAAACCATCTTTATTGAACGGACACCACCATGTCAAGGTCACGTATAAATCCTTGTAGTTATATTGCGCGTAAATATCCTGCGACATCTCGCCATAATTTAAACTTTCACCATATAATGAGATGTGCGGAGTTATATCGAAGTCACAGCCTATATTAAAATTCTTCCAGACTGCCTGCACTTCAACATTGCTATAGAAATTGACGTTTTCATGATGGAAATCAACGCCTTTAGATTCATCTCTCCTCAAATTTCCACAGAGAGATATGTAAAGGAACTTGAACAGTTTTCTCGTTCCAATTTCGGCATTGAGATATACGCTTCTGTAATAATCGCTGTTATGAGGCGAATTGATGAACAAGTCCAATTCTGGATTATAATGATAACGTGAGTTCGATATAAAATAATTCATTAAAAATGAATAACATAACGATATTTTTTGTATCTTTAAAGTGCTAAAAAAAAGAACAATCGCTATGTTATCCGACAGCAAAGTTATTGAAATTTTCTATATGGCAGACGACTTCTGCAATTTTTTTAATAAAACAGTTAAAAAACATTCTATCGAAGATGGTAAAAAGCATAGAGACAAGCTCCATCGCCTGCTTAGAATCTATCACCCTTACAGGCTTAATATGACCAATAAAAGATAATTGCCTGATTATACATTAGTTCTTATGTCGAACTCACGTTATCTTAAAATATATAGGCAATTCCTACCAAATCACCAACAACATGGATAACGCCTTGGCTTATTATTATTAATCGTTGAAAGCTAACTCCAATAAAGCTAATTACATCGACATACAAAAAAAATATAGCTAAGATATTGCATAACAAAGGTGACAAAGATAGTGCATATCATCTACTGAAAGATAATCTAAAAAAAACAGATATTCAAAATGTTTGCGATTCTTATTATTTTACCTTAGGAGAAATGTTTTATAAAGATAATATTTATGATTCTGCTATATATTATCCTAAGAAAAGCATTGAGAGCGACTGCTATTACATCAGTTTTGCAAGCGCCAAAACTCTTTACGCACTATATGATTCTATTAACGACATTGGAAATAAAAATTATTATGGTGATTTTTACTTCGATTTAACGGAGGAAGAAATCAACAATAGTGTGAAAAGGAATTCTTTACAAAGATTGTATAATGAACATATAGAACGAAGACTTCTTGATCGCGAAATCAGACAAAAGAAATTCTATACATTCGTAGTTCTCCCAATAATAACAACTATAATAATCATTTTCATTTACTTATTTATCAAATACAGAAAAAGAGGCAACAGTCTCCGTATGCAGCTTTTAGACGAAAAAGATAATATTAAGAAAAAAGATTCTATCATTGACAACCTCAGATTTAACAGTCCCTAATAGAAGGTAAAATCAGAAGCAAAAACGAAGAATTGAAAAAGAAGAACGAAATAATCAAATCGCAAGAATTGGAACTAATTGAGACAAGAAACAAAATCATAGATATAGACAAACCAGCCTAGATAAACGCTTTTCTTGAATCTGAAATATGTAAAAGAATTATATCGCAAAACAGAAATAGAATCTCTGCATTAGACAACAACGAGTTAAACATATTAATAAGAACCGCCGATTTCTATCTTAACAACTTCACCATTAGAATGAAAAGGAAATATCCCGAATTGAAAAAAGACGACATGCACTATCTTTGCCTATTATTACTAAGAATGGACAATTACCAAATTTCAATGTTACTTAACAAGAATCGTAAGACCATTTGGGATAGGATTAAAAATATCAGAAAAAGAATGAATCTTGATGAAGATGTCGAGATTTATAACGTTGTAATGGACACAATCACCCCAAACGCACCAACAACATCCAATAATAATAATAGCCCTTGAAAAGATGGCGAACCGTAAAAAAACAACAAAAAATCGATTCTCCTTTCAAGGGCTGCTGAAAATCTGTTCTGCATGGGGAATGCAGTAATTTTCGTCACAATTATTAATTAAAACCGACTGCAAAAATAATGTCACCTGAAATGACTCAGATGACATTATTAAGTTTTCGGTAAAAAATAACAAGTATCCGTTTTCTAAAATCAATATTGATTCCAGCTACTCATAACGTCTAATGGCTTCCTCACCTTCTCTCTCGTTGGAGCATCTGGATAACCAACACTGATTAACAATGGAATACGTCTGTTTCTAACTCCGAGAATCTTCTTTATCTTCTTCTCGTCAAACCATCCAATGATGCATGTGCCAAGTCCTAAGTCTGTTGCCTGAAGACAAAACTGATTCACTGCAATGCCTAAGTCGAAGAGACAATAATCCTTATTCTTAATGATACTTCCTATCGACGACATAAAATTCTGCTTCTCCAGAACAACAGCAACAATCACAGGACATTGATGCGTGAACTTATTCATTCCTAAGCCAATCGAACATTCTGCTATCTGTTCTTTCTTTTCAAAATCATCGACGACGACAAACTTCCACGGCTGTGAATTATTCGCTGATGGCGACAATCTCGCAGTCTCCAAACATTGAATAAGTTTCTCTTTCTCAACAGCCTGATCTTTATATTTTCTATCACTTTGTCTTATTTTTGCCAATTCGGCAAATCTTAAATTTTCCATAATATATACTTAAAAATTATTAACCTTTTTATAAATTTCTTTCAATCCTTGAATGTGTTTTTTTATGGAGAATATCTTTCTGCATTCTTCACTCACAGTCTCTGCTATCAACTGATAATCTTCCAAATCAGACAAAATCTGACGGGTATTGTTCGTAAAATCTACAATATCGTTAGATTTATACAATGTCGCATATTTTCCATTAGATGTTATCTCCTTAATCATCTCGTCGTCATTAACAATGACATTAACACCTGAAATCATAGCTTGTATAACGGGCAGTGCAACAGCCTCATTATTGGAATGATATACAAAAGCATCAAGCTGACGCATAAAATCAACTGCGTTATCATGATGTCCAACGTATGTGATATAATTATCCAAACCATGAAGGAGATAATAATATTTACATTCGTCGAAATAAAAGTCGAACTCGTCTATCATCTCACCTGCCACCAAACAAGTAAAGTTACGCCCCGACTTTCTAAGTCGCTTCACCATTTTATAGACGCTCAACATATCGCGTTCGGGAGTGAAATCGCCGTAGGTCCCAATAAGATACCTGAAGTCGTCGATGAAATATTCGTCTCTCAACGATTTTGATTCCCTACTATCTAATCTCTCCATCGAGAATCCATGCAGAAGCTTGAAATGATTTTGAGGATTTAAGTTAAATTTTGACAGAAACTTATTTCTCTGAACATCAGTCTGAAATATTATTGAGCTAACATTGTTCAACACATATTTCATCATCATTTTAGACAAACCTCTGAGTTTATCGTGATAAGAATAACAGGAATAAATCACTTTGACATTCAAATACTTCGTAAGCAAAAGAGCGTAGAAAGCATCTATGAAATAATAAGTGTGAATTATATCTATCTTATTGTTAATCAAGAAATGTCTAATCTTCTTTATTATCGAGAGTTTATGCCATTTAAAATCGACGTATTGGATTTCATAAAGTTGGAAGTCGTCTGATTTGAAATTGCTTCTGATGTCGAGTATCAGATCATCAATTTCTGAGAATGAAGGTTTAGTATGTAGATAGACGATTCGCATATATAGAAACAAAAAAATCCAGTTTAAAACCGGATTGCAGTGCCCATGAGAAGACTCGAACTTCCAAGAGCTTAAGCTCACTACACCCTGAATGTAGCGTGTTTACCAATTTCACCACATGGGCTTTAAGCTATTGGTTTTTTGTGCCCAGGACAAGAGTCGAACTTGCACGACGCATTCGTCACCACCCCCTCAAAGTGGCGTGTCTACCAATTTCACCACCTGGGCTTTAAAGTGATGCAAAGATACATCTTTTTTCTTTCGATGTAACACCTCTCATCACTTTTTTTTGATTTTTTTAAAAATATTTTATAACTACTTAATACTTAATAAATTTCACAACTTGATTTTGTTCTTCTCCATTGATTTTAACAAGATACAAACCTTGGTTCAATTCTGTTAATAACGACTTTAATTCTGCGACATTATCGCTACTAATTTCATTATTATACAACAACTTACCTATTTGATTAAATACTTTCACATTCGATTTTCCTTCAAAATTTATATCAAGATTCACTTCTCCGTTGGAAGGATTTGGAAAGATTGAAATGAGAGAATTTATCACAAGATCGTCATTTTCTTCAACTGAGAGAGATTCAAATGCAGCCAAAAAATCAGGAATTCCATATCCATATTCATTGTCGGGATTTGAAAATCTGTCCGAATGTCGACGCAAAGTTTCTCTAATCGCTTCAGGTTTGAGATGTTTGTTAGCCTGCCAGAAACATGTAAGCATACCGGCGAGTACCGGACAAGAGAACGAAGTTCCCGATCCATCATAATAACTATCGCCACCCGGAGAAGCTACTGTCACACCATAGCCGTGAGCCATTACGTCGGGTTTGATTCTTCCGTCGTAGCTCGGTCCTATCGAACTGAAATAAGCTCTTTCGCCATCAGCACCGACAGCTCCTATTGTGAAGACATTCTCGCCATCGGCAGGCGCGCTTATATAAGGAAAACTGTTTGCGCCTTCATTGCCGGCTGAAGTGACGCACATAATTCCACGTGAGCAAGCTATTTCCGAACCTATCGTGATGATACAAGTCTCACCATCTAAATCTTCATAAACGTGATCCCATTGAGAATCGTCGAAGGTGATATATCCCAAAGAAGTACTTATCACATCAACGCCAAGACTATCTAAATATTCAGCTGCCGAAACCCAGTTATATTCCTCGATGACATTCTCAGTGTTCACGTCTTCTGTCCTACACAAAAAATAAGACGCGAGAGGTGCTGTTCCGACATATTTTCCGGGAACGTTGCCAGCCATCAGACTCAAGCATGATGTTCCGTGAGAAGAATCAGAATAGACGATACCGTTTTTATATACATAGTCGCGCGTACCAAGAAGACGTCCGTTGTCGCGCATATCTGCGAAAGCCTCGTGACCATCGACGTCTAAATAACCACCGTCGCAGACTCCAATCCACATGCCTTGTCCTTGATAACCCATCTCATGCAGAGCGATTCCGTTCAGCTGCTCAATCTGAGGCAAGGCATAACCATAGTCAGTATCGCGAAGAGATTTAGAATCAAGAGGTTTATAACTCTCGTTTGAGAAATATGACTTCTCCTTTATCATCTGTTTAAACTCGTCATCTTCCATCAAACGAGTCGTCTGTACGAAAGGTAGCGATGCAATCTCGTCAAGAATCGAGTTGTTCTCAACCAAGACAGAGACTCCATTCAACCATTTTGAAGGATGAAGAATTTCCGCTCCACATTCGGCAACAGCCTGAATATAAGATGGATTTACAGGAATGTCGTATGCATCGATGGCGATGCCATAATCCAAGCGTCGTTGAATTGAACGTTCACTCAGAAACTCCTCCGGTTTGTCGATAGAATAAGGAGAATTGTTTTTGTCTTTAAATTGAATCCAATACTTGTCGGGAGCAATCTGCGCGCTCATCGTGCAATAAAATCCCAACATAATTAATAAGGTAAATAGTCTTTTCATCTTTGTAAAATTTATTTCTGCAAATTTACGATTTATACGTTAGAAAATAAAGATAAATTTTCTTTTGTTAGACATTTAACAACTCCATATATTTTTAGTATTTTTGCGAAAAAATTTAAGATGAGGATAGACATAATCACAATCTTTCCGGAGATGTTTGAAGGACCTTTCACCGAGTCGATTATCAAGAGAGCGATTCAGAAAGGCATCGTTGAGATTCATCTGCATAATCTCAGAGACTACAGTAACGACAAGCACAATCGCGTTGACGACTATGCTTTCTCATCGGGAGCCGGAATGGTGATGATGATAGAACCCGTCGACAATTGCATCAGTCATCTTAAATCGGAAAGAAACTACGACGAAGTCATATATATGAGTCCTGACGGAGAGTTGTTGACTCAGCCGCTTGCCAACCGCATGTCGCTCTATGAGAACATCATTATTTTATGCGGACACTACAAAGGCATCGACGAGAGGATTAGGGAACATCTAATCACCAAGGAGATTTCCATTGGCGACTATGTCTTGTCGGGAGGAGAATTAGGAGCGGCAGTCTTGACCGACAGTATCGTTCGTTTGATTCCCGGAGTTTTAAACGACGAGACTTCAGCTTTAAGCGACTCGTTTCAGAGCGGATTGGTATCGCCGCCGGTATATACGAGGCCGAGAGAATACAAGGGATGGGCAGTTCCGGAGGTACTTTTATCGGGCAACGACAAGCTCATAAATGATTGGAAATTACAGCAGGCTATGGAAAGAACGAAGGTCAGGAGACCAGAGATGTACGAAATTTTGAAAAAAAAATAAATAGTGTAATTTGTATCTAAAAAATTCCTATATTTGCACACTTTTTTAAAGGAAGAATAAAGAACAAGAAAATAATATCAGAAATGAAGAACGCGTTAATTCAATTTGTTGAAGATCAAGTTAAGGTTAAGGATTTTCCACAGTTTAAAGCTGGTGACACAATCACTGTAACTTACAGAATCGTAGAAGGTAACAAGGAACGTTTACAAAAATTCCAAGGCGTAGTTTTACAACGCGCAAGTGAAGGTTCACATGCAACTTTCACAGTTAGAAAAATTTCGGGCAATGTTGGTGTAGAAAGAATCTTCCCTATCTCATCACCTATGATCGAAAGCATCGAAAGAAACAAAGAAGGTGCAGTTAGAAGAGCACGTATTTACTACCTCAGAGGTCTACGTGGTAAGAAAGCTCGTATTAAAGAAGCAGCTCGTAAAAGCAAATAATAATTCTTTGATAAAAACTAAAAAAAACAGCGTGAAAATCTTCACGCTGTTTTTTTATGAGTCACCGAGTCACCAAGTCAATAAGTCTATGAGTCTATAAGTCTATGAGTCTATAAGTTTTTGAGATTCTAAAATTCTAAAGTTCTAAAATTCTAAAGTTCTACTTCACCCACTTCCCTGTCTCAACACACTTCATTCCTAATTCCTCATTCCTAATTCCCAATTTCCAGATATACGTTCCCGAGTTCCATTTTGAAGCGTCTATACTTGTAACGTCGTCGGTGATTTCCTGCTCATGGACTTTTCTTCCTTGCATATCATAAACTGACAAAGTTGCATTACGCAAGCCGGTTCTTATATTCATAACATCTCCGCCTGGATTAGGATAAGCCACAGCGAGTTTTAAACCATGAGCGTGAGCTTCTTCGATGTTAACAAATGCTGATGCCGGGAATTTTACGATACAAGGAAAGAGTTGATAATCTTTTGAAACAACTCCTGTTACTATAATATCATCTGATTCAGTACAATATATATGATCAAAATAATGTAGATATTTCTCCTCAATCTCATAATACCATTCGTTTAGTTTATTAAGATTTTCGTCAAATTTCACTATATATAACTTACATTCATAATTAATAGGATCTTGCGAAAAATCGTCGAAGTCATACATCCCCATTCCATAAATATCCCCATTTTGCGAATAGCACAAATAATTACCCAATCCAATTTGGTTATATATGTCATCAGGTGTATCAGTACATTGTAGGAATTTAACTTTCATGTCTGTCTTATCTAATTTTACCACTGAAATTTCATGTTTGGCTTCAGGATGTCCCAATGAACAAATTCCGTATATCACACCATCGTTTGGATTTTGACTGTAAAGCGCAGGTTTAAAAAATCCCCAATAATTCATTTCACTTTCTCTCTCATACAAAACAGTATCTATGATATTGAATGATTCATCTAACACATATTGACAATGCCACGGATTATCATTCAAACCACACATGACATTATATTGTGTACTGTCCTCATTAAATGTATAGCATACAGTTGAAAGATGATCATAATTAAGTTCCTCACAATCTATCCATTTCTCTACAATAACATTGCAATTGGGATCTAATTTCAAAAATATCA
Organism: Bacteroidales bacterium; assembly: GCA_017461665.1. Taxonomy (GTDB): domain Bacteria; phylum Bacteroidota; class Bacteroidia; order Bacteroidales; family F082; genus Limimorpha. The sequence continues at coordinate 79,428 of JAFTXI010000031.1, forward strand.
CTTTCCCGTAATATGGATAACCTCCGGGTATAACCCAACTTGAATATGTATAGGAGATGGTTCTAAAGCCATTCGCATCGATTAATGGTGGCTTACAACTAATAATATTGGCAGTCATAGGTTCTTTAAAATCAGCCGACCAGATTTCTCTAAATTCTGTCATTGTAAAGTCAGACAAAAGATGTGAGTGTAACATCTTGACACAATTGCGATCTGCTCCAATACAATGCATAAATACGTTTACAGTGTCATTCCAAACATCAAGAACTATGTCGTTTAATATGTAATCATCATCAATATCAATATCAATCTCATTTATAATAACTCCGTCAGAGTTAAACTCTATTATTGTTGCGTCTTCTTTGGATTTACAATAATTATGGTAATTATACATAGATACTATATAGTTACCATCGTCTGTTTCTATCAAATTGGCAAATGTTAATACGTCATCGCTATAGTCAGGGAACAAACACCAACTGTGTTCGAGATCTTGTGACATTAAAACAGATGACATTACCCATACAATTATTGATATAAATATTTTCTTCATAATGTCTTAATTTGTAGTACAAGCTTATCCTTTAAATGGTATCGAACTGAATGTCTGATTTTGGAAGAGATGTAAAACTATGGCAATAGTTTAATGTGTTTTCCCAAAGTACGACAGCATCATCGTATGACATTGTCTCGTTCGACTTCTCTCCATTTTCATGTTTTTTAATCATATCTAAAAAAGATACTACTTTACTCTCTGTTTCTGACATTCTGTTTTCTGTTACAGGAGCATTTGTTTGTGGTTTATTTGTTTCTTCGTCCTTCTTGCATGATGCCATCACCAACAGCATACATGCGAATAATAAAGTTTTTTTCATACTTTTAAAAATTTAATTTGTTATTTGTTTTGAACTATTCTTAATTTTCGAAACGCAATAATATTACATCTCCATAGGACAAGGTACGGCGCTTCGACAGGCTCAGCGACCGAGACAAACTCAGCGCTTCGACAAGCTCAGCGACCGAAGTCAAAGTCAGAGTCGAAGTTATTGTCCGTTGTCTGTTGACTCTACAACTTTCCATTTTCAGTTTTCAATTTTCAACTCTAAAATATCCGTAATACTGCTCACCGTTACTTAAAGTGATGTCCATTCTGTAGTAGCCGGCATCGTCTATAATAAAGGTAGCATAATCGGGTGTTGAAAAGACATTCTCTCTGTCAATGTAAACACCGTTAGAATCCTTAATAATAATGTGTGCAATTCCCACATTATCGTTAAAGGTAATTGTTAGAGTGTGACCTGTAATGTCAGCCGAGATGGCTTCGGAACGAAATTCGGTACCATTAATTGTACCTTCTTTTACAGCTAAAACATCTACTCCTTCTTTTGAGGAATTCTCTTTCGCTCCAAGTACAAATCCAAATTGGAGCATGGCAAATAGGAAAATGACTAATCTTTTCATGAGCGATAAGTTTTGTGTTCATTTAATTTTCGCACAAAAGTAATACGCCATGAAATATATGTCAAGCGGAAAATATCGGACTTAAATATAATAACAACTTAATAATCAGGTTAAATCACAACAATTCCATAATTTTTTTATGAATATTTTCCTTATTTGATATACCTAAAATAGCTGTTATTTTATTTTTTCTTTTTCGTATAGCATCGTATGTTAATCCAAACAAAGCAGCAATCTGCTTATCGTTAAGGTTTATTATAGTTAAACACAGATAATATATATCTTCTTTTTTCAGCGATGGATATTTAGTTGAAATGTTCTTAAAGAAGTTGCCTAAATGTAAATTGGCAGATTGCAACAACATTACAAAATCTTCATGTCTGAGTGTTTGTAGCTCTGATATATCTTTGCCGGACTTTGACAGTTCGTTGATGTTATTTAGAATCTTCGCACATATTTCAGACTGGCAATATTCCTTAAAATTATCTTTTCGGTCTTCAACGCTGCTTTTCAGTTCTGCAATCTCTTGCTGATAAGTTCTGATTTCTTCTTCTTTTTTCTGTAATTCTATATTTTTTCTTTTAATCTTTCCTTCTATAAATGAATATCTAAACTCGTTATCTCTAATATACTTTTCTTTTTCATTTATTTCTTTTGACAAATTATCATTATGTCTTTTATACTTATACCTTACAAATATTAATAATGATGCAACTACAACAAAAGCACTCAGACCTATTGCAATTTCTTGTCTTCTTATTTTTGCTTTAGCTATGCTTCTTTCTCTTTCATTTTTTCTTTTCTTATAATTGTCGTAGAGAACCTGAAGCTGTTTGTTATCTACTTCCTTATTAACATAATCTTTAAACAATCTTAATGATATGTTGTCGTAATAATTCCTCTTTTCATAGTCTCCTATCGAATCATAGATTGCAGACAATTTTGTCACGTA
>JAFTXI010000032.1 GCA_017461665.1 Bacteroidales bacterium
CACAGTGACTAAATCAAACTACACCGATTTTGAAAATATCGAAGTAGCTCCATCAAAAGGAAACTTCAGCCGTCAGATAAATCCAAACGACGTTGATTTTGTTTATGGCGAGATGTATCAGCAAGATGCATTCTATCCATCACAACAAGCATCATTGGAAAGTCCATATATTTTGAGAGACTTCCGCGGACAGAATCTGATGGTTTATCCATACGCTTACAATCCAGTGACAAAGACATTACGCGTCTATTCAGAGTTGCGTCTTGTTGTTAAGAAAGTCAGCGATGATGGCGAAAATCAAAAAGTCAGCCGTAGAAGCAACGTCATCACTTTAGACTCAGAAAGAGCTGCTTCATACGAACGTCGTTTCATCAACTTTAACCAACAAAGCAAATACGAATTTTTAGAAGAGATAGGCGAGATGCTCGTCGTTTATGTAGATGAGCTCGCCGATGCAGTGGAAGACTTAGTCGAATGGAAGAATATATCTGGTCGCCAAACGACAATGGTTCCGGTCTCCCAGACAGGAACAGAAGGTGCTCTGAAATCTTACATCCAAAATTATTATAGCGAGAATCCCAATCTTACAAGCTTATTATTGATAGGTGAACATGATGCTTTGCCTCCTTATCCGATAACATTGGGTAACGGAATCTCTGCCAAAACAGATAACTATTATGGGATGCTCGAAGGCGACGACTTTTATGAAGAGATATTCGTTGGTCGTCTCTCTGTTATCGATGCACAAGACGCTGCAAATCAAATCAACAAGATTATTTACTATGAACGCGACATCAACACTTCCGCTTCATGGCTCTCAAGAGGTATAGGAATTGGCTCGATACAAGGTAATGGCCACTACGGTGAAAAAGATTACGAACATATCGACCTCATCAGAGATACCCTCATGAATTATACTTACACTGAGATCTCTCAAAGATACGACGGCGTTAATTACAATTACGTCGCCGCTGATGATATTGAAGACGATATTGAAAATGGTGTCGGTATCGCCAACTATTGTAACCACGGAACAAGCACAAGCTGGGTCGTTGGCGGTTTTAACGTTGATTATGTCAATGGTCTAAAGAACGATAATATGTTGCCATTTATATGGTCATCGGCTTGTTATAATGGACAGTTCAATGTGGATGAATGTTTCGCAGAAGCATGGATGCGCGCAAGAAACAACGCTACCGATAAACCAACGGGAGCTATTGGCGGAATGTTCTCTTGGATATCGCAACCTTGGATTCCTCCAATGTACGGACAAGATGAGATGGTGGCTATCTTGACAGAATGGCGCGAAGGTTACAAACACACTCTCGGCGGAGCATCGTTAAACGGTAATATGTATATCCTCGATATGTGCCCAACTGACGAAGGCGATACTCACAATACATGGATTCTCTTCGGCGACCCTTCGATGATGCTTAGAACCAAAGCTCCAGAAAGCATGAACGTAGTATGCAACGAAGCTATAATGATGGGAATGACAGAGATGTTGGTAGAAGCAAATGCCGATTATGGCATCGCTACCTTGTCGAAAGACGGTGAGGTGATAGCTTCAACAAATATTGAGAATAATCAGGCAAGACTGACATTCTCGCCATTGGCAGAAAGCGGAAAACTGAAACTCGTGGTGATAGGTTATAACAAAACTACTTACGAAAGAGATATTGAAGTCATCGCTACTGAAGGTGCTCATGTCGTTTATACTGCATTCGACATAAACCAAGAAGACGGACAAGTCGATTACGGAGAAGTAATAGACCTTTCATTGACAGTGAAAAATATTGGAATCGAAGATGTTGATAATGTTAATATAGAAATCGTTCCAAATTCAAATTACGTAGCGATGTTAGACAACAACTCGACAGTTGCTTCTATGCCTGTTCAAGAGATAGTGGCATTAGACAAGGCTTTCCAATTTGTTGTCTCTAATGAAGTTCCTGACCAGACTGTATTGTCGTTCACTGTGAAATGCAGCTCTTCGACAGCAGAATGGACCAGCTCCTTCGATTTGATTGCCAACGCTCCTGTCATCAGATTCGTCGGCGTAGGCATAGAAAGCGATGAAGAAGTCTTGAATCCAGGTGTCACTGCAGCGCTGCGTTTGGAAATAATTAACGAAGGAAATAGTGATGTCAATAATGTGATAACCGAACTATTCTCATCTTCATCAGAAGTGGAATTTGAGAATGCAACTGTTGAAACAGAAAGTATTGAAGTGAAAGAGACTGTCGTTGTTATAGCTAACTTCAGCGTCGCTTCGTCGGCAGTGATTGGCTCGACATACGAAATATCATATTCGGTATCTTCGGGATATTATATCTATCAAGATACATATTCGGTCAATGTCGGCAATGCATTCGATGGCTTCGAGTCGGGCGATTTCTCAACATTAGCTTGGGAATTTGCTGGCGAGTCAGAATGGACTATCTACAACGACGCTCCTTTTGAAGGTTCATTCTGCGCAAGATCGGGCGACATCGAAGATGACGAAAGTTCGAGTCTTATCCTTACATTAGACCTTCCTGCGGATGGTGAGTTGAGCTTCCATAAGAAATTACACTGCGACTATTACGATAAATTGTTCTTCTATATCGATGGAGTAGAAGTGGCGATGTGGCGCGGCAACAATGGAACTATCGTCGATTGGGAACAATATACATGCTATATGACAAAAGGTACTCACACAATAGAATGGAAATATAAGAAAGACGTCTGTGATAGCTTTGGTGCCGACTTCGTTTATCTCGATCAAGTCGTATTACCTTCCTTAAATATTATAACATCCTTGCCTGCAGTGGAAAACTTAACGTGTACAGAAGAAAACTCTGTTGTGACATTGTCGTGGGATGCAAGTGAAGAAGCTGAAGAATATATCATCAAACGTAATGGCGAACAAATAGCTGTTCAAACAGAAACTACATTCTCTGAAGAACTTCCTGATGGATTATATACTTACAACGTCGTAGCAAGAAATGGCGTGAACTATTCGCTTCCTTCTTTCGTAGCTATAGAAGTGGGAAATACTGTTAATGTCAATGAGATTTTTGACAACACTTTAAAAGTTTATCCAAATCCGGCTTCAGATATTTTATATGTTGATGTCGATGATAATTTCGATGCGACGATTTATAATTATCAAGGACAGATTGTTAAGAGATATTATAACCTCAGCTCGCAAATTAACGTGTCAAGCTTATCGTCGGGAGTTTATTTTGTAGAGATAAAGACGGATAGTAATATGTATATCAATAAGGTGGTTGTTAAATAACCTATTAATTAAAGAGAAATTTAAGTATAACTAAAATTATAGATTATGAAAAAGAATTTATCATTGTTCTCTCGGGCTTTGGTAGTAGCATTGCTCGTAACTTGTATTTATTCATGCAAGAAGAACGATATCAAAAAAATTGAAATTGACAATCAGTTTGCCTTGTCGTTATTTAGCGATACCGTGAAAATTGGCGATTTGTTAAACGGCATAGATTCTACTGTGTCGCAGTTCGTGAAAATTAATGAAAGTGGAAATATCTCTGTATATTACTCAGATTCCATAGAAAACGTCGTTGTGGCTAAAGATATTTTGGAAGAACTCGACGATGTGAATTTTGAGTCGAGCAGTGAGTTCGAGCTTCCGACAATTCCTTCGTCGCCGGTAGAAATTCCTCTCGATTTGCCTTTCGATGATTTATTTGCAATACCATTTGAGTATGATGGATATGAGATTACATCGGTGGTCTTAAAGAGTGGTATGATTAATTTGAACATCAATACTGACTTGGACATTATCGAAGAACTGACATTATCAACAGATGAGATAATAATGTCGGATGGCAGCGATTTGGAGTTATCCTTAAGTTTATCCAATGGTGAAGAATCATCTTTAGAAATAGATTTGACAAATTGCATTATTGCTCCTGATGATGCAAATGTGAAGTTCTCTGTGATGATTAAAGCTACAGTCCCGGCAAATCAGAGCTTTGGTGGAATGTATAATTTTGATATTGACGGAAGTATCTCTGACATTGAATTCAAATCTATCGATGGTTCGATAGCTGACAGTAGATTCGATTTTGCAGGAACACATGATTTCAACATTAACTTCCCTAACCTTTTCGGAGATTTGAAAATAACAACACCTGAATTTAGTATTAAATATGTTAACTCATTCGGTTTTGATGCACAAGGATCTATTGATTCCTTATTCTTAACAGATGATAATGGTGTTAATACTACTCTCATTAAAGATTGGAACGAAGTCGATATTTTACTGCATTCAACAGGCGATGACTACGGTTTAATAACTGATTTAGACGAAGAATTAATTGAAGAGATAAATCTTTTGCAAGACTATAGAAATATAACTTTCGCTGGAAATATCATCATGGGTTGTGATAACATGGCAGGCAATATGATAGATGACGACTCTCATATCGATATTATAGCCGACCTCGCTCTTCCTTTGGAATTTAACATCGACAATCTTACTTATATCGATACTCTCGATTTTAATTTGAATCTTAGCTCAGAAGAAAATGCCGACTCAGAATCAATTCATGTAGAAGATATTTTCGATGAACTCGAGTTTAAATTTGTCTTTGAAAACGGTCTCCCAATAGAGATAAGACCTCAACTGTATGTAATGCAAGAAGGTGAAATAATCGATAAGTTGTTTGATGATGATGTATGTGTTCATGGTAATTTCGATGGAGAGATGATAGAAGATATTATCGTTGTTAAAGTCGTTGATGAAAAATTGTACAATATTCAACTTGCCGATCAGCTGCTTCTTAACATCGGATTCTCTTCACATGGAGAAGACGTCGTAATAAATGCCAACGATTATTTCAATTTGAGAATCGGTTTGAAGACAAAGACAACAGAGATTTACACCGAAGATTTGAACTTTTAAAACGATATAGATATGAAAAAGATATATAAATTGTTTGTGATAATGGCTTTGTTGTTCGGAGGTATGACAGCAAAAGCTCAGAATGATGGTATTACAATGACATTGTTGCCACACCTTTCTTACAATAATTATTATAATCCATCGGTGCCTACCGAGTCGAAAGTGGTGCTCGGATTGGGAATCTCAAACCTGCATTTCTCTGTGTATAACTCAAGCATAAAGTATAATAATTTATACAACTTTGAAAACGGTGTCCCTGTAACTCTGAATGCCAATCAGTTTATCAATAGCTTGGACGAACACGACAACTTCATCAACACTAACTTCTCCATCGATTTGGCAAGAGTAGGTGTGAAGTTCGGAAAGTTGTTCGTCGATTTGGATTGGCGCCTTCGTTATAATGGCGAGTTCCATTACTCGAGAGACTTCCTGGGATTCTTCATCAATGGCAACGGACATTACTTAGGACAAGATAATCCTGCCGACTTCAGCATTGGTGCTGATGTTAACATATTCTCGGAATTTGGCGTAGGCTTGCAATATAGCATCAACGAAAAATTGTCGGTAGGTATCAGACCTAAATTGTTGTGCGGCGTGGCAAACCTGTCTGTTAACGATGACCAGACTTATATCTACACAGATCCAGATACTTACGAGATGACAGCTGATATCAATATTAATATCAAAGCCGCAACAGCATTCGATGTTGACCCTTACAGAATGAGTGAGTTTAAAAATTATCTTAACTTAGATTCTATTGGATTAGACGACCTTCTTAACTTTAAAGAGAATTATGGTTTTGGTATTGACTTCGGAGCCACCTACACTTTCAACAAACATATTGGCGTGTCGGCAGGTGTTTATGACCTCGGATTTGTCAAATGGACAGAAACAAAAGAGAAACATAACCATAAAGACAATGTCGTTGTTAATGATGCTTTGATAGACGATATTAACGATGTGTTAGATATGAACTTAGACTTGACAAGCTTGTATGAAGGTCTTCTTGAAGATATCTGGGACGATGATTCTTTATATCATGGTGAAGACTACAAGACTTCGCTGAAGACAAGAATCATGTTACAAGGTTATTATGAATTATTACCAATGGCGAGATTTACAGCTATCGGACAGATGTATTACGTGAAAGATAAATTCCGTCCTGCTTTGACACTTGCCTACAGCGGCTCGTTCTTTAGATTCTTGAATCTCACAGCAAGTTACACAGCATCTAAATATGTTGGTAATTCTATAGGCGCAGGTGTCAGCCTTAATTTAGGACCTCTTAATGTCTATGCCGTGACCGACAATATCATGATACTGACAAAAATGAATGCTTCAACCATTGAATCAGTCACCTCATACAAATCGGCAAACGTACGACTTGGAGTGGTGTTTACCTTGGGAAAGGTTAAGAAATAATTTTGAGATGAATAGCAAGAGCGACATATAAAATGTCGCTCTTTTTTTTATATTTGCAAAAATAAAAAAATTAAAATGAAAAGACTATTTTTAACATTATCCGTATTGTTTCTGTTACAATTTTCATACGCACAGAAATGGTATTCTATCGAGAATAACTGTAACGAAAGTTATTCTACCCAGCTAATTCAATCGACAGATGAATCTATCGTTGTCGATGTCTCATTAAATGGATTTTTTACCAAAGAAGTCAAAACATCGCGTGCTGCATCTGTCGTCGTTTATAACAACGATATGGCACCTTTGATGGAAATAGGTCAGCCTGATGTTCCATCTTTGTCGATACCTATTATAATAGACGACTTCTCAAAGATGGCTGTCCGCGTCACCAAGTTGGAATACATCGATTATCATGATGTGGAGATAGCACCGTCGAGAGGCGACTTTCCCCGTTCTGTAAATCCTGATAACGTTCCTTATCAATATGGCGAAGTCTATGAACAAGATGCGTTCTTCCCGTCTTCAAACGTAAAATTAGACTCACCTTATATCATACGCGACTTCCGCGCACAAAATATCATCCTTACTCCTTTCTCTTATAATCCCATCACAAAAACTTTGAGAGTATATCATAAAATGAGAGTGGAAGTGTTCAATACAAAAGGCGAGGCGGTGAACGTAAAGACAAGACATTCAAATAATATCGTCTTGGATACCGAATACAAAAATATGTACGCAAGTCGTTTCATTAACTATCAGGCATCAAGCTCAAAATACGATGTCTTTGAAGAAGAAGGCGACATGATTATCATCTGCCACGATGCTTTCATGGAAGCGATGCAGCCTCTCGTAGAATGGAAGAGAGCAACAGGAAGAAATACAACGATGGTTGGAACAAGCGTGACAGGTACCGATGCCGATGGTATAAAGGAATATTTATTAGCTCAATACGAAAGTAATCCTAAGCTCGTACATGTTTTGTTGGTCGGCGACCATGCTCAGTTGCCTGGTAAATATCTCAACGAGTCAGGCTATGACTACGATGGATACTCTGACTGGTGGTTTGGTCAGTTGGAAGGTGATGACCGTTACAATGAGTTGATTGTTGGACGCTTCTCTGCAGAGACGGTGGAACATGTGACAACACAGGTAGATAAGGTAATATACTATGAGAAAGATATGCCATCTAATTCAACATGGTTGAAAGTCGGTCAAGGTGTTTCTAAAAGAGAAAATAGTACCGGACACAATAGCGAAGACGATTATCAACATATTGACAATATCAGAGAAGACTTGTTGAATTATAACTACACTACGGTTCACCGCGATTATAGCAATGTTACCGGCGTCACTTCATCAGCAGCTATCGTCAGCGATCATATCAATTCAGGTGTCAGCATAATAAACTATTGCAATCACGGAACTCCAACATCATGGGGCGTATTTAGCTATAATAACGCAAAAGTCAATGAGTTGACAAACGATAATAAATTACCTTATATCATCTCGGTGGCTTGTAACAATGGAGAATATACATATTACAGTCAGCCCTGTTTCGCAGAGACATGGATGAGAGCAACAAACGAATCGACAGGAAATCCTACAGGTGCTATCGGCGGAATGTTCTCTTACATCTCGCAACCCTGGATTCCACCTATGTATGCACAAGATGAGATGAACGATGTCCTTGTAGAGTCTTATTCTAACAATATCAAACGCACTATGGGTGGAGTGTCTCTCTGTGGAAATATGAAGATGTTGGATTTGGGTCATAATAGCCTTTCTTATTATGGAACATATAACACATGGCATCTCTTCGGCGACCCAAGCTTGACATTGCGTAACAACCTTCCTCAAAGCATGAACGTGTCGCATAGCTCAGAGATGTCGAAATATTCAACACATTTCATGGTGTCAGCTACCTACGGAGAAGGAGCAAACGCCACTCTGACAAGAAACGGTGAGTTGTTGGGAACAGCAAAAATCACTAATGGAAACGCTATGATTACATTCGAAGCAACTATGACTGAAGGCGAAGCTACTCTCACAGTTTTCGGATTCAACAAGAAAACATATCAGGCTACTATCAATATAGTGGAGAATGTCGATGAAGACCTCTTCGTTATCGCATCAGCCGACCCGACTCTCGTGGCTGCAGGAACTCCTGTAAACTTGAATGCTGATGCTTTCGGTGGCTCATATAATTACACCTACTCATGGTCGCCGGAAGAAGACCTTAACGACGCCAATATCCAAAGTCCTATAGCTACACCTACAGAAACAACGACTTATACTTGTGTCGTTAATGATGGCGAGACAACGGCGACAGCGTCTGTGACAGTCACAGTAATCACACCTCCAACAAATATCACTGCTACAGTGGAAGGAAACAACGTCAACTTGTCGTGGGACGGAGTATGCGACGGCGCTTTCTATAAGATTTATCGTAATAACATTTTGATTGTGACAAATTATTATAATACTTCATTCGTCGATGACGATTTAGATGCAGGCGTCTATAGCTATACTATTAAAACTGTTTATGGAAGTATAGAATCGCCTAAGAGCAATGAAGTGGTCGCAACGATTTATGACTTGGAAGTCACAGCCTTTGCCAACCCAGGATTTATTGCAGAAGGTGACAGCGCATCTTTGATAGCGACAGCAACAGGTTGTGGCGGCGACCTTACATTCAGATGGGAACCTGCTGAGTTCGTGTTAGATCCTAACGCTTCAACAACAAAGGCAACTCCTTTAGAGACAACGACGTTTACTGTCACCGTGACTTGCGGTTCGCAAACAGCAACAGCTTCTACCATATTGAAAGTGCTCGTACATCCAGAAAATCTTACAGCAGAGATTGATGGCAACGACGTTATCTTGAATTGGGAAAGCGTGGAAGAAGCCGATTATTATCAGGTGCTTCGTAATGGCGCTGTCTATTGTTCATTCGTAGAAGGAACAACATACGTCGATGAAGATGTTGAAGCCGGAAATTATTGCTATACTGTTCATTCCATCTGCAATGCACTTCAATCATACGAGTCGAATGAGGCTTGTGTGGAGATCGAGTCGACTTGTGTGCCTCCAAAGAACTTAAGCGCAGAATATTATTGGTACGACGGCGAGTTTGGCGCCTTGATAGATTGGGATAAACAAGAATCGTCGGTGGAACTTACTGAGTTTAGAATATATAGAAGCTTTGATAATGTGGATTATAAATTGATAGGTAATCTCGTCAATGTGCCAAGCATGACTCATTATCAATATTCGGATATAAACAATACGGAAGGCACATATTATTATAAGGTGTCTGCTTATTATGCGAACACCGACTGCGAATCGGAATTTGCTATAGCTGAAAACTCCAATGAGGATTACGTAGTTTTAGATGTTAATTCCATAAATGAAAATGACTTCAACAAATTGAGAATATATCCTAATCCGGTTAAAAATAAACTTAACATAATGGCAAATCAAATCAAATCCTTGTCAATTGTCAATATGATGGGACAGTCAGTCTTAAGACAAGAAGTCGATGTCGATGAGTTTGTTTTAGATGTAAGTTCGTTAGATTCAGGAATGTATCTGTTGAATGTTGAGACGGGAAACGGAGTTGTTACAAGACAAATTAATATTATAAAATAAATTATTGGGCACCTATTAGATATTAGGTGCCTTTTTTAATCTTAAAATTGAATGATATGGAGATAAAATTTATCGGAGCTGCGAGAGAAGTGACAGGCAGCAAACATCTTATCACAACGCGTCATGGAAAGAAGATACTTCTCGACTGTGGAATGTTTCAAGGCAAAGGCTTAGAGACTGATTCATTAAACCGTAACACAATGGTTGACCCAGCCGAGATTGACCATATCATTCTTACGCACGCGCACGTCGATCACTCGGGACTTATTCCATATTTTTATAAGAGAGGTTTCAGAGGTTCTGTGATTTGTACAGCAGCAACACGTAATCTTTGTTCTATCATGTTGCCCGATAGCGGCTTCATTCAAGAAAATGATACGCATTGGTTTAACAAGAAAAGAGCGCGCCAGGGATTGAAACCTGTCGATCCTATCTATACCGAAAAAGACGCCCGCGACTGTATGGAGCTTTTTATCAGCGTTCCTTTGAACAGACAATTTTATATCGATAATAATATCAAAGTTAAATTCACCAATACAGGACATCTTCTCGGAAGTGCCGCTGCGACTATTGAGATTGATGAGTTTGGAACAGTGACGCGTATTGCTTATACCGGCGACATCGGACGTAACAACAATTATCTCTTACGTGCTCCCGATGCTTTCCCTCAATGTGATTATCTCATAGTGGAAAGTACTTACGGCGACCGACTGCATCAGAATAAACAACTCTCGGAAGATGAATTGTTAAGAATAATTAAGCATACATGCGTAGAGAAAAAAGGAAAACTCATTATTCCATCTTTCGCAATAGGAAGGACGCAGGAGATTGTCTATATCTTAAATAATTTCTATAACGAGGGAAAACTGCCGATAATACCAATTTATGTCGATAGTCCTTTGGCTGTAAATGCGACAAATATCTTCAGATTACATCTTGACTTGTTTAATAAAAACGTTGCTGAAGTTCTTGAACATGACGATGACCCGTTTGGTTTTGGAACGTTGAAATATATCACCAACGTCAATCACTCTAAGGCGTTGAATGCTAAAAAAGAAGCTTGTATCATTATCTCAGCTTCGGGCATGATGGAAGCTGGTAGGGTTAAACATCATATCGCGAACAATATCGACGACCCAAAGAATACAATTCTCTCAATTGGCTATTGTGCGCCGACGACACTCGGAGCACGAATCTTAAGCGGAGAGAAAGAAATATCTATCTTCGGTATGCCGCATCAAGTCAATGCGGAAGTGTTCAGCATTGATGCTTTCAGCGGTCACGCCGATTATAAGGAGATGGAAGAGTATCTGCGCTGTCAGAATCCGGAGAAAGTGAAGAAAGTCTTTATCGTTCATGGCGACTATTCGGCTCAAGTGCCGTATGGTGAGGTATTGAAAAAAGCCGGATTCAAGAATATTGTGATACCGGAACCAGGAGAGGTTTATGCAATTAACAATTAACAGTGAACAATTAACAATGTACGGGTACATCGAATGTGTACTTTTTAATAGAAAAACAACGGACAGTATTCTGCTATTGCCCGTTGTTGGTTGCTTTTAACCTTTAATTCTTTTTTTAAGATAATTGACTCCGGCGTAGGCGAGAGGCGTTCCGAAGAATATTTCGATACCTAATTTCATGAAATACTGTGTCGCTATCATCATCATGATGTCGCGCCATGTCATCGTTCCGACGAAAGCGATAAGCACGAAAGGAACAGTGTCTAAGAGATGAGCCGCTATGGAACTTCCGATGGTTCTTGTCCAAAGTGGCTTGTCGTATAGTTTGTTTTTAATCTTATCCATCAGCCAGGCGTTCGATAGTTCGCCGAGAAGGAATCCCGTCAACGATGCTAATACTATACGCGGTACGTAGGTGAAGACGCTGTCGTATGCTATAGCTGTTCCTTCGAGATAAGAAGGCGAGGGAAGGAAGACGCCCAACTGAGTAAAAACCACCATGATGATGTTACAGAGGAATGTCATCCAGATGACTCTCTTAGCATTTTTATAACCCCAAATCTCAGTGAGAATGTCGCCGAGCATGTAGGCGAAAGGGAAAGTGATGGTTCCTGCGTCGAAATAGATGATGTCTAAAAAACTGATAACTTTTACTGCCATAATGTTCGACACGAGATAAAGCGTGACGAAGAGAGCAGTCACAACCATAAACGGCATATCGCCATTTGTTCGGTTTTTTAAAGGGTTTTCCGATACCTTGTTCATAACGTTAAATTTTGCGCGAAGATACTAACTTTTTTCGATTTGAATCGAAAATGGTTAATAAAAAAAGGACGCGAACGTCCTTTTTTTTGAATCTCAAAATCTCAGAAATTCAAAATCTCAGAATATTTTGAGGCTCTGAAGTTTTGACTTTCTGAGTTTTATATCATATCGCTGATGAAATCATAAATGTTGCAGCAACTGCGATGATAGCGTAAAGCTCTGGGAATACGGCGAGGATCAATGTCTTACCGAAAACATCGTGACCATTACCGATTGCTGTGATACCATTTGCACATAGTTGACCTTGACGTAAAGCTGAAATCAAACCTACAACGCCGAGGAACAAACCGCAGCAGAATACTGCCAATGCTTGATTCATTGTGATTTCTGGTGTTAAAACACCTTGTAACAAGAAGAATCCTAAGAATCCGTACAAACCTTGTGTACCTGGCAAAGCACTTAAAACTAAGTAGTTACCAAATGCTTCATCGTTTTTCTTCATGGCACCGACTGTGGCATTACCACCGTAAGTTACACCAATTGCACTTCCGATACCGCATAATCCAATCATGAGAGCGATACCAACGTAAGCTAATACTAATGTTGTCATAATTTTAAATTTTTATTTGTTATTATTTTATTTTGTTAATTATCTTTTTTTTAAGACGCATCAATTACATATTGTTTATTTTTCTAAGTGTAATTGGTACGTCTCTACATTGTTAATTCTTCTTAAACGGTTCATATTCTTTAGCTCCACCAACGAAACCTGCATTCTTGTAGAACTCGACGAATGTCAGACGCATTGGGTGAACGAAAGCACTTAAGGCTGCCAAGGCGATATTCATCGTGTGACCCAATAACAATATTATTATTGTTACTATTGTTCCTACAACAGGAATGTCAGGACTCATTTGTACTGCCAAGTCGTTGAACACTAAACCTAAGATGGAACCCGACAAACCTAAGGCGAACAATCTGATGTAAGAAAGAACGTCGCCGAGGAGACCGGTCGCCATGTTGTATGTGTCCCATAAACCAGCGCCTATGTTGACGAAAGGCGAGTAAATCTTGTTGATTGGACCATTGAGTAAGAATATCAAAAAGGCTCCTATTATCATACATGCATAGAACGGTGTTCCTATTCCGTCGACCAAGAAGGTGACAATGCCGCCTAAAAGCAAGATGACCCAGCCTATTGTTGACAATGAAGCCGCGAAACCTTCCATCTTGATGACGTTGATAATCTTAAGGCACATGCCAAATAATATCTGGAACACACCTATTATTAAGGAGACGTAGAATGCTGAATACAGACCTTCTGGTTGGAACATGATGCCCTTCAACTTGTTGACGATAGGAATATCGACATCTAACAAAGGCACTCCGAAGAAGGTTCCGCTGATGATGCCCATCACTATGGTTCCTAATCCTAAGAAGAAGACTAACCATAAGACATTTTGCATGTCTTTGAATTTCTTACTTATGATAAGAGCGGCAGAAACGATGACCAACAGTCCGCCGTAGCCGCAGTCGCCCATACATAAACCGAAGAACAAGACAAAGAACGGTGCGAAGAAAGGTGTCAGGTCTAACTCCCAATAAGTTGGAGTGGAGTACATGCTGCCTATCATCTCGAACAGTTTCGCAAAACGTCTGTTCTTAAGTTTGATTGGTGGGTTGTCGGTGCCTTTCTCCGGTGCTGATGCTTCAAAATAAATATCTTCTTTACTGAGCCATTCGATGGTGTCGGCTTCAATCTCTGTCGGGACCCAGCCTTCCAACGACATAATCTTATCCTCGAGTATTGACTCGCCGGCTTCACTGACTTTATAGAAGTTGGCATCGTTGATGACTTCCTTCTTATATTCGTTCAGATGAGCGATGGCGTCATGGCTGACGTTTCTAAGGTAAGTCTTGATGTCTTCCACTTCTTTCTTGCAATGTTCAATCTGAGATTGTATTTCCGACTTCGACATTGAAGGAAAATGGAATGCTTCTGCATCGATGTTGACTTCTTTGCCTTTAGAAGTTATTGTGGTGAAATATTTAAGACCTGTCAGTTCGTTGATGAGGAAAGCGTTGAATTTTTCTTCCCAAGCGTTGTCGTATTTTCTGCTTGGCACGGTGAAAAATCTTACGTCCCAATTGTTATCTTGAATCTGACTGAGTCTCTTCTCCGGGAAGTCGCCCCAAGGTGAGTAGATATTCTCTTCTTTTTCTAAGGAAGAAATATGCTGTTGCAGGGTGTCGATCTCTGCAAACTTATCGTCGATGAACGTGATTAATTCCTCATTACGAAGTTCTGTTGTCAATGACTGTTGACCGTTGTCTGTTGTCTGTTGACCATAAACATTCAACAACTTAATTGTGTTATTGATATGTTTCACTTCTGCCATCTTGGCTTTCATATTCTCGTCCTGCAGAGTCTGTTTCTTTGCATGTACGTGAACTACGCCGTGTTCGCGAAGGTCGTTGAGGAATTGTTTATAATCGCGGTGATAGATAAGCATCGACAGTTTTGTCATGGGAGTAATCATGATTCAACCTCCTTTCCTTGACGCATTTTAACAATTTTCTGAGCTGCTTTAGAAAGATTCTCTTCGTCTTCCAAGGCGCGTTTGATTTTTCTGATAGCGTCTTCGAAGCCAGGAATCTGTACCTTTTCATAAAGGTTCACTTTCTGTGTTGTCTTCTTTCTTGCTTTGCTGAGCAGCTCCATTTTACGAACCCAGAACTCGCGTTCCAATGTTATCTCGATTAAAGACTTCATATATTCTATTCCATCTAAAATCCATGACGGCATGTTGAAAACGCTGAATTCTTTTATCTTATACGATGCACCTTCGTAGACTGGAGTGTTGACGCCGGCTATTTTCTTGACGCTGAACTTGACGTCTTCCACGCTGATGAGTTCTGGGTTGAACTCGCCCCACAGACGTAAGATGTCGCCGGATTGTTGTAAGATACTCTCGAGTTTGTTGTCGAACTCTTCGACTTTCTCTTTAGAGCGTTTCACCTCGAGACGAAGAGCCGATTCCTTGCTCTTGATAGTCGGGAGCGTACGCACGCGTATCTTCAACTGTTTCTCCAACAGCTGCATCGATGTTTTGTTATATTGAAACTTTATTGCCATAACATTATAATTTTAATTGTTGGCAATTAATCTTCTTTACCTACCCAATATTTATCCATGAATTCTTTCTTGATAGACACTTCTGATTTGGAGAAGTGTTTACCAAACAAGTTCCATGCTGTGTCGAGCATTTGTTCAATCTTAAGATCTACGTCGATGGCGAGCAAGTCGTTGGAATATTCCTTAGCGAAGTCGAGCACGCGGTTGTCGTAGTCTGTCAAGTCGAAACCGTTTTCTAACTTTGTCTTGGCGTTGGCAGCGTCGGCATAGAGACGGATACAAGCGTTCATTACCTGAGGGTGGTCGGCGCGAGTCTTTTTTCCGATGACAAGCTGTTTTAAACGCGACAAACTTCTGAATGGGTCAACGATGACCTTACCGATTTCGGTGTCTTTACGCAAGAAGAGCTGACCTTCTGTGATATAACCTGTGTTGTCTGGAATAGCGTGTGTGATGTCGCCGCCCGACAAGGTTGTAACAGCGATGATGGTGATAGAGCCCCCGCTTGGGAATTGTACCGCTTTCTCGTAAATCTTAGCCAAGTCGGAATAGAGAGAACCTGGCATAGAGTCTTTAGATGGGATTTGGTCCATACGGTTAGAGACGATACTGAGGGCGTCGGCGTATAATGTCATGTCGGTCAGGAGAACCAAGACGTTTTCATTCTTATCGACAGCGAAATATTCTGCTGCGGTGAGCGCCATGTCAGGAACGAGGAGACGCTCAACAGGAGGAGCTTCTGTGGTGTTGACGAATGAGACGATATGGTCTAAGATACCTGCGTTTTCGAATAAGTTCTTGAAATATAAATAGTCGTCGTTGGTGAGACCCATGCCGCCGAGGATGATACGGTCAGCTTGAGCCTTCATCGCTACGTTAGCCATCACCTGGTTGTAGGGTTGGTCTGGGTCGGCGAAGAATGGAATCTTCTGTCCTGACACCAAGGTGTTGTTCAAGTCGATACCTGCGATACCTGTTGCGATGAGTTCAGATGGTTGCTTACGTTGTACGGGGTTCACTGAAGGACCGCCAATTTCGCGTTCTTCACCATCGACCTCTGGACCGCCATCTATAGGTTGTCCGAAAGCGTTGAAGAAACGTCCGCACAATTCGTCACTGACTTTGAGGGTAGGAGCCTTGCCGAGGAAAACGACTTCGGCATTTGTTGGGATGCCTTCAGTTCCAGAGAAGACCTGAAGCGTGATTTCATCACCCCAAATCTTGACGACCTGTGCCAAACGTCCGTGTATATATGCAAGCTCGTCGAAACCAACACCAGTAGCTTTTAAACTACATGTGGCTTTGGTGACTTGACTTATCTTTGTATAAACTTTTTGTAATGCACTCATGATAAATGTGTTTTTGTTTTTAATTATTTGACTAATCTTTCTTCAAGAATTGCATTGGCTTCTTCTTCAGATTTGTTGAACTCATCTGACTTGAAGACAGCATAGTTCATCTGTTTGAAAATGTTGATAAGTCTCTTGAAATATATAGCGACTTCTTCAAAACTGTCGAACTTGAACTCTGAACGAGCCACCTTGATGACTTTCTTCAACATATATTGTTGACGCTCCAATGATGTTGTGGCATCGACCTTGTCGAAAGCGTCTTGTTGAAGTATGATGAAGTCGATAAATTCCGATTTCCATAATGTGATGTGATAGTCGATTGGCACGCTGTCGTCGCCGAGGATGTTGATTTGTTCTTCTGTCTCTTTACCTCTTACCAATACGTTACGTGCTTCGTTAACCAACTCGACCCAGTTCTCATCCAATTTTTCTTTTGAATATTCGATGAACTCAGGATATTCCAAATATTTGGAATAAGAATCCAAGGTGTCGATAGCTGGGTAACGTTTGGAGTCGGCGCGGTTTTGAGAGAGTGCGTAAAAACAGCGGGCTGCTTTCTTTGTTGATTCTGTGACAGGTTCTTTCAAGTTACCGCCGGCAGGTGATACAGTACCGATGAAGGTGACGGATCCTGTTGATCCGTTGTTGAGATAAACGATGCCAGCGCGTGCGTAGAATCCTGCGATGATAGCTGACAAGTCCATAGGGAAGGCGTCTTGTCCTGGTAATTCTTCGAGACGGTTCGACATCTCGCGCAATGCCTGAGCCCAACGTGAGGTGGAGTCGGCTAACAACAACACTTTCATTCCCATTGCGCGGTAGTATTCGCCTATCGTCATAGCTGTATATACAGATGCTTCACGAGCAGCGACCGGCATGTTGGAAGTGTTGGCGATGATGGTGGTACGTTCATATAATGTTCTTCCTGTGCGAGGGTCTTCGAGGTGAGGAAACTCAGCGAAGATTTCCACTACTTCGTTGGCGCGTTCACCACAGGCTGCCATGATGATAATGTCAGCTTCCGCGTTCTTTGCCAAGGCGTGTTGAAGAACAGTCTTACCTGTACCGAAAGGTCCTGGGATAAATCCGGTACCGCCTTCCAAGATAGGGTTCATAGTGTCGATGACACGTACGCCTGTCTCCATCAAACGGTAAGGACGTGGTTTGTTCTTATATGCTTTGATGGCGAGCTTCACAGGCCACTTCTGAACCATAGTCACGTTGTGAATCTCACCTTCTTTATCTTTCAATGTTGCAACGACATCGTTGATGGTGTATTCGCCTGCTTCAGCCACCGATGCCACTGTATATTCTCCTTCAAATTTAAAAGGCACCATGACCTTATGGTCGAGCCAGTTTTCTTTCACGTTGCCAAGCCAGTCGCCTGCTGCTACAGTGTCGCCGACTTTAGCCAATGGTGTGAACGACCATTTTTTATCGTCTTCAAGAGCCGGTGTATAGAGACCTCTCTTCAAGAAGACACCTTCCATCTTGTCTAAGTCGTTCTGAAGTCCGTCGAAGTTCTTGGATAACAAACCCGGTCCGAGTTGTACTTCCAACATGTGTCCTTCAAACTCAACCTTGGAACCAGGTTTCAAGCCACGTGTGCTTTCGAAAACTTGGACGTATGCTATGTCGCCGATAATCTTGATAACCTCAGCCATCAATTTCTCTTCGCCCAAGAAGATGTAACATATCTCGTTTTGGAACACGTTACCTTCAATGCGAACCAAGACCAAGTTGGAGATGATACTTACTACTTTTCCTGTTGTCTTATTCATGTTATTTGTTTTTATTATTATATATCAAATTCTTTTGCAAACTGAAATTCTTTCTTGAAACGGTCTAACAACTCTCGGAAAATCTTCTTTCCTTGTTCTGTTGTCATCTTGCTCCAGCGTTCCAATATCATCAGTTTGAGTGTAAATGCCAAAACATTGTCGAACGTGAAATATTTGTTCTCTGTCAGCTCGTCGAGAAACTCCCAATAGAGCATGTCGATCTTATATTCGCGTTCTGCGGTGTTGCCTTTGTCGAACAGATTTAAAATCTTATCGACGTATGGATAGTCGTCTGCCAATTCGAAGTCCTTAGCTTTCGAAGTCTTAAGCTGCTGACTGAAGAAAGTGTCGCATATAACTTCCTTCTCAATGTCGAGATGATACTTACGACAATTTAATGCTGTTATCAGATTCTTGATGTTCAATGAGAACTCGGCATATTTCTTAACGAATTTCTCTTTCTGCGAAAGCATGAATTTCCAATATCTCTCGCTGAGTTCCACGTCGGGAAGTCGCTTGCTTGTCTCCTTGTCTTCCTTATGTAAGTCGGTAAGATATTCTTTGATGTAAGAAGGGACAAACATTGGATCTTCAATCTCGTTTTCTAATTGTGAGACTGTGAACACTGACTGAAGATTTGGGTCGGCTTCTTGATTTTGCAATAAACGCAAGATCTGAATGTTGTCGTTGGGATAGAAGAAGAGATTTACGATTTCTGTCTCCTCCTTGGTGAGGTAATCGTTCAAGTAGGTACGCAGTTCTTGTACCGACAGACTCAACTTCTTATCATCGGGACTGATTTCTGGCAGTCCTGCTATTAGGCAATAGTAATTTCCTCCTGCGATGTTCATTGTTGAAAATTATAATGAAACAAAGATTCATTAAAAAAAAGATATACCCGTTGTTACGGATATATCTTATATTATGAGAATAATAACTTCTTTGAGTATTCTTTGAGGTATGAGTTGAAGAACTCTTCGAACATTTTTTCTGAGAATGTTATCTTGTAGCTGCCGTCTTTAGGTTGAATCACGAAACCTTCTTTCTGGTTGTTGTTGACAACTAATGTCAGGCTGTTGTCCATGAGGTTCTTGTGTTTGGCGAGAAGATATTGTTCGAATGTTGATTTTTCTTTCTCGTTTAAGATTATGTTAAGGTCGGTATTACCTTCGGAGTTCCATTTTTCTATGACTTTTGTCATGAGTTCGTGGATGAAGTCTTCATCTTTGAAAGCTGTCTTTGTCATATCGGCTGCTATCTTGTTAGAGATGAGATTTGTAATCTGTTGTTTCAGTGCAGCGATAGCTTGTTTTACGCTCATGTTAAGTTCGGCATCTGTTTTTTGTTTCAGATTATTAGCGTCGTTATTAGCTTTTTCGATGATTGCATTTGCTTTGGCTTCAGCTTCAGCGATGATGTTATTGGCATCATTTTGGGCTTTCTCGAGAATCTCTTTGGCATCGTTTTGAGCTTTCTCGATGCCTTCTTCGTAGATCTTCTTAGTTAAGATGTCTAATTTGTTATCGTTGTTGTCCATAACGGTTGTTTTTATTTTGTTAATTAGAGCCTTTTATCCTATTAATTATTATTTTATCAGAACCATTTTTTTAGTATCAAAAACTTGATTGTCTATCAATAATGAATATAGATATATACCATCTTTTAGTTCAGAACAATTTATAGTTATACTGCTATATCCTCTTTGATATATTGTATGTGTCTCTATCTCCTTACCATGTATATCACTAATTATAAGTTTTGCTGCATCTACATTATTAGGGATTTCAAATTCAATTTTTGTTGTTGAAGATAGCGGATTAGGAGTGTTGTCATATAATTTAGATGTGATATACATACCATTATCTGTATATATATCATTAGAAACCATAATACTATCTTCGTCTATATGTTGTGCACTATTCTTCGTGTTGTCTTGTAATGAGAGTAAATGTTTAAGATTAAGTAATTCTTTTTCCTGATTATATACAATCAACTGTAGTGTTTCAATTTGCATTTGTTGTTCTTTGATAGATTCTATAAGAAGAGGAATGATATCAGTATATGAAATAGCCTTCGTACCGTCAGGCATATTTTTTACTATACCAGGCAGAATGAGTTCAACTTCTTGAGCAATTAATCCTATTCTTTTGTGACGATAATGATCATTCTTTGTGTCAAAAATATCTTTGCTTTTATAGTTATATTCGTATCCGTTTAGCCTTTTTAATGTAGATAATGGATAATTGATTTTTGACACGTTTTCTTTTAATGTACTATCTGATCCATAATATCCACCTCTTTCACACCATAAATATCCTGATGCATGAACAAAGAATTTGTCACTTCCCCCATATTGTAAATTAAATGCACAAGAATCATATGTAGGAACAATAACTTTTAGCGCACTATGCCAATCATTGGTATTTGCAGTAATTGTTAACATACCTCTGTTGTTTAAGTTTAATTGAGCATTAACATACATATAGATGTTACATAAAATTAATATTATTACAATTTTCTTCATTTTCTTGGCATGTTGCAGGTTTTGTCTATCTTAATTCTTTATAACCATTAACGATATGCGTTGTGCTACCACCTACTCCTCCCCATCTTAGATACAAATATATTTCATCATATTTTTTAAATTTGCCATTACAATACACAGTAGGAAATTCAGATAATATTCCATAATCATCAATGTTTAGAGAAATAGAATATTCTTCAGTATATTGAATTACTAATTCATTGTCACTATTGCCATCAGTTATTTTACCTTCATAAAATATTGTATCTTTCCAAAATTGTCCAATACTATCAATATTTAATTTTGTCATTTCAACTATAAACTGCCAATTACCTGTGTATTCATTACGAATATCACTTTTGCAACATACAAAAGGTAATACAGCAAGTAATAGTATATATAATTTGAATAATTTTTTCATACAACTCAATGACAAGTATTAACATCAATAAAAAGACTTGAACCAATTGGGACGGAAAAACTTCCTTCTATTTCAAAACTATTTGTCGCCCTTAAATAAACATTCTTACCTACAGGTATAGAATTAGAATAATTTGTGCCTCCTATTTTGATATTCTTCTTAACTTTATAATCGAAAGTACTTAAATCAAGATTACACATATTAATACTATTGTTACAATCATTTCTTAATTTATAAACTTTTACATAATCTACACACATTTCAGAAGGAAAAGGTGTAGAAGAATTCGGTAAATAAGAAGTTTCAATTGCAAAATTTAGTATGATTCTTACCGGATCAACGATATTATGATCAGTGGAAACTCTTATGGGATAACCATCAACATACCATACAATTTTATCGGGAGACCAGGCAATTGCGTAATTATGATATAAATTATCGTAACTCCCCATATTATATTCTTGATAATTGTTTGGCTCATTTCCATATTCAGTATGTATATTAGTTGTAATGATATCAGAAGGTAAATGACCTAACATTTCAAAAATATCAATCTCAGCAGCATTAACTCCTGAAACGCCACTTCCTATAAAAGTCCAAAATGCTGGCCAAAATCCATATCCGTATGGAAGTTTTATTCTAGCTTGTATTAATCCGTATTGTACATTTTTAGATGCTTGTGTTTCTACCCAACCAGATGTGTATGAATACCATTCTCTATTACATGCCCAATTACTTAACTCTGTACAATGATATTCCTCTTTTTGTACTTTTAATACTAAATTGCCACTTGATACAAATACATTATTAATTCTATCTGTATATACTTGTTGCTCGCCATAATGATCAAAATTATTTGCAACTTTCCATGTGGATGAATCCAAATAATCAAAATTATCTTCCCAAACTAATTCCCAATGAGGATCGTTTAGAATAGTTTGCCCAAAACATCTATTGAAAGTTATAAATAACAATACTAATACAACAGACATTACTTTAACCTGTAAGCTACTACGTAAAGATAGCATTTTCTCGATGCCTTCTTCGTAGATCTTCTTAGTTAAGATGTCTAATTTGTTATCGTTGTTGTCCATAACGGTTGTTTTTATTTGTTATGCGTCAATATTTGCATATGTTGCGTTTTGTTCTATAAATTCGCGGCGTGGTCCAACTTCGTCGCCCATCAACATCGAGAAGATATAGTCTGCCTCTGCTCCGTTCTCAATAGTTATCTGTCTCAAAGTTCTGTTGGCTGGATTCATTGTCGTCTCCCACAACTGTTCTGGGTTCATTTCACCAAGACCTTTGTAACGTTGGATGTGTAATCCTTTTTCTGAGCCGTCAGCCGACAACTCTCTTGTTATTTGAGCGCGTTGCTCTTCCGTCCAGCAGTAGCGTTCTGTCTTGCCTTTTCTGATGAGATACAAAGGTGGTGTTGCGATATAGACATAACCCTTGTTAATCAACTCTGGCATATATCTGAAGAAGAAGGTGAGAATCAATGTCGAGATGTGGCTACCATCGACGTCGGCATCGGTCATGATGACAATCTTATGATATCTCAGTTTTTCTATGTTCAAGGCTTTACTGTCTTCTTCTGTACCTATAGTAACCCCCAAAGCTGTATATATGTTCTTGATTTCGTCGCTTTCGAAAATTCTGTGAGGCATGGCTTTTTCCACATTGAGGATTTTACCTCTCAGAGGAAGGATAGCTTGGAATGATCTGTCGCGTCCTTGTTTTGCTGAGCCGCCTGCAGAGTCACCCTCAACGAGATAGAGTTCTGCTTTTTCTGGGTCTCTGTCGGAGCAGTCGGCGAGTTTGCCTGGAAGTCCCGATCCTGACAAGGCGCCTTTTCTTTGTACGAGCTCTCTCGCCTTACGTGCAGCGTGACGTGCGGTGGCAGCGAGAACGACTTTATCGACAATCATCTTGGCTTCTTTCGGATGTTCTTCCAAATAGTTGTTGAGATGTTCGCATACAATCTTATCGACTATACCCATCACTTCACTGTTACCGAGTTTTGTCTTTGTCTGTCCCTCGAATTGTGGTTCTGGAACTTTGACGGAGATGATGGCTGTCAAGCCTTCGCGGAAGTCGTCGCCATTGATTTCAAACTTCAGTTTTGCGAACATGCCTTGTTTCTCGGCGTATGACTTCAGTGTACGTGTCAATCCACGACGGAATCCAGAGAGGTGGCTACCGCCTTCGTGAGTGTTGATGTTGTTTACGTAGGAATGGAGGTTTTCCGAGAATGAGGTGTTATATTCTAACGCGATTTCTACCGGGACGTTGTCGCTTTCACCAGAGATGGTGATTGGTTCCGGTGTGAGTTTCTCGCGGTTTTTGTCTAAATAATCGATGAAGTCGGCGAGGCCGTTTTCTGAGTGGAAGGTTTCGCTTTTTGGTGCTATGTTGAGTTCCTCGTTAAGTTCGCGCTCGTCGCTTAATGTTATGCTGATGCCTCTGTTGAGGTAGGTGAGTTCGCGCATACGTTTCGACAATGTCTCGTAATCGTATATTGTTGTGAGGAAGATAGTGTCGTCTGGGGTGAAGGTGATGATTGTTCCGGTGTCTGTTGCTTCGCCCACTACTTCGACCTGTGTTATCGGTTTGCCGTATTCATATTCTTGTTTGAATATCTTTCCTTCGCGGTGAATCTCTGCTGTGAGGTGTTTAGAGAGAGCGTTGACGCAGCTCACACCGACGCCGTGGAGACCGCCGGATACTTTATAAGAACCTTTGTCGAACTTACCGCCGGCGTGAAGCACTGTGAGAACGACTTCGAGAGCTGAGCGTTGTTCTTTCTCGTGCCAGCCTGTTGGGATACCACGACCATTATCGGCAACGCGGATAGAGTTATCTTTTAATATCTTTATATCGATGGTATTGCAATAGCCGGCCATTGCCTCATCGATGGAGTTATCTACGACTTCATAAACCAAATGATGCAAACCTCTGACGTTAACATCGCCAATATACATGGCAGGACGCTTGCGAACAGCTTCGAGTCCTTCCAATACCTGAATATTACTTGCGTTATAGTTGTTTTCAGTAATATTTTTTACTTCTTCTGTCATTTCCTTCTTTTATAATAATACTTACTTATATCTAAAAATTAAATATATATCGGCACAAAGATAATAAAAAAATCGTGCATTTTTACACAACGCACGATAAAAATTAAATGATTTTTTTGAGTCAACAAGTCACCGAGTCTATGATTTTGGTAGAGACGTACCAATTACACCTTTGAAATATAAACACGATGTAATTGATGCGTCTCAGAGTATATGAGTCAATAAGTAGAGACGTACCAATTACACCTTTGAAATATAAACACGATGTAATTGATGCGTCTCAGAGTATATGAGTCTATAAGTGATGAAGTGATGGAGTTCTAAAGTTCTAAAATTCTACTTCACCCACTTCCCACTCTCAACAC
>JAFTXI010000033.1 GCA_017461665.1 Bacteroidales bacterium
GAGCGTATTCTCTAATGTGCGGATAATCATATTGCGTTTCTCTTCGGGTAGTTGCTTTTCGTTGAGGAACGCTTTGATTTTTCTCATTATAATATCACCATCTGTATTGCCCTTTTCGGTCGATGATTTCAAATCAGCCTTCTCCAAAGGTGCAACTTTACCAGAAATACCCAAAGTGGCGATGATAGATGCTGCTACCAAATATACTCGGTCATTCTCACCAAGCCCTTTCTCGTTTTGGTATATATCATTATTGAGTTTGGTAAGACTGATAGAAATCTCTCGCTCTCTTTGCTCCTTAATTCTTTCTAACTCCTCTTGTGAAAGTGTTAGATTCTTCACTCTCTCAATAAACGCATCAAAATTAGCGGGTGCCAAGAAAGACAAATCAGTATATGTTCCAACCTCTTGTCCTACGCCGAAATTGCTCTTTGATACATAATATACTCCAATTTGATATTGCAACTTCCCGTATTCATCTTTATAACCTGTCATTCCTATGGCAATTATGTCATTATAGGATGTGTGATGCAATATGGCGTTAGCGTAATGGATTGCTCCATTAACTGCGTAAGAGTTGATATTCTTGAAATTAGGTTCGTTTTTAGCAGTCTTATTCTCTACTTGATTTTGAGCGTCAAGTTTGACAAGTTTATCTTTGTACCCCTTATACTCAATCAGAATAGGATAATAGTTGAGATTGGAATCTTGCAACAATAATTTTGCATCAGGTCGATTAGCTCCCGCTCCACCATTCTTGGTGAAGTAATCAGAAAGCGCATTATCTATCTCTGTGTTCAGAGATTCCTGTTCTAATTTATAATCCAACTTATATTTCCTCATCCAACCATTTGCTAAATCAGCAATGTTCGGTTCAACCGATTGGGTATTTTTATTTGCCATATGTAATAATTTAAAACACAAATTTACAAATTATATTAACATTTCATCCAATGATGTTAATAAAAATTAACAATTAGTTTTCGTATTACTACCGTAAAACTCATCCGTGCCCATTTGTTAAATCTGTGGAAGAAAATTCCTCTTTGCGATTCTCTGCGTCTCTGCGAGAAAAAAGCAATAAACGTCTAAACATAAAAGTGGAAGCAGTTCCTGTCATCTTCCTGTCAAGTTCCTGTCATCTTCCTGTCAAGTTCCTGTCAAGTTCGAACAACCACAAAAAATCAGTCTGCGGTCATGCAAACCACCGACTGATAATGGAAGTTTGTTTTCGTACCACATTCGACACAAGTTTGTAAACACAATAATCGACTTTAAAACTGTTAATTGTAAACTATAAATTGTAAATTTCTCTTACCCTTTACGCCTTTAAACCCTTATCCCTCTTAACAACCTTTAACATCTCTTTCACACTTTCATTAACATTACGTTAAAAAATGTTAAAATCCTGATTTTTAACTCAAAAAAACTTGACAAGAGCCACGTTGATGTTGTAAATTTGCGGAAGGAAATGAATAATCGTTTCTGACACCAAGATTTGTGAAATTATGAATACTTTTAAAAACAACTCTGATACTACACTATCCCAGTATGCAACCGCCGTAAAGGAAATCAAGAACGCTATTATTGACAGCCGTTATCGTGTAGCAAGACAAGCGAATAAAGAGGTGCTACAACTTAACTATGAAATTGGTAGGTTTATATCTGTCAATAGCAGATTAGCAAAATGGGGAAGCAATGCCATAACAGTGATTTCTAAAATGCTTCAACAAGAATTGCCAGGGTTGAAAGGTTATTCAGAGGCAAGTATAAAAATGATGAGAATCTTCTATGAAGAATGGTGTCATATATTTGAAAATCGTCAATTGGCAATTGACGATTTTGACAATTCTATAATTAATAGTGAATCAAGCAATAACATAAGAATAGAGCAATTTGATACGGATAAATTATCACAATCTGATTTGTTTCATTTTTTAAATGTTGGTTTTACCAACCATTATGTAATAATCACTAAAACAGCAACTTTAGAAGAGCGTCTGTTTTATATCCGACGATGTGCCACCGAATTTTGGAAAGTTGAGACTACCAAATATTATCTCAAAGAAGATCTTTATCATAAAGAGGGCAGCATTCAGCAGACTAATTTTGAGAAGACATTGGAAGAGTCTGATTTCAGGCAGCGTGCGCTTCAGACTTTTAAAGAGGAATATCAACTTGATTTTATCAAAACGGAAGAGATAAGTGAAAGAGTCATTGAGCAACAAGTGGTGCAGAATATCAAGAATTTCATCATGGCATTTGGCCCAGAATTCACTTTCATGGGAAACCAATATCGTTTAGAAGTTTCTGGTCAAGAGTTCTTTATAGACCTGCTTTTCTATTCACGTCGCTTGAAATCGCTGGTGGCTTTTGAGTTAAAAAGAGGAGAGTTTAAACCTGAATATACCGGCAAAATGAACTTCTATCTTGCGGCTTTGGACAAATACATAAAACTGCCCGACGAGAATCCTTCCATCGGAATAATCTTATGTAAAAGCAAAAACGAGGAAATAGTGGAACTGTCGTTTTCGGATACTTCAAAGCCAATGGGAGTTGCGACATATCGTACCTCACAAGAACTGCCAGAATATTTCAGAAAAGCCTTGCCAAATATTGAAGAACTGAAGAAGTTGCTGTGAGGGACAGAGTGCAGCGAAGTACATTAGAAACCGAAGTGACATGAGGTTGGTGAATGGCTAATGGCTAAAGGTTCCTTTTTCAACTTCAAAGGCGTATGCGATACACCCCTACAATTGCCTATTTTCAACTTTAAACCGTTTCCCTGTCTCTTCCCACAACCATTGTCTCATCGGGTTGTCGTAATGTTTTCTTAAAATTACTTTGTGTTTATTTCCAGAAAAAAGCATAACATTTTTACTGTCAATATCATTCGTGCTGATTCGTGTCGATTCGTGGTCTGGCATCATCAACGCGTTGACTGCAGGGATTGCGCCCTGTTTGGGTGTCTTGCAGAATGGACGAAAGAGAACGTCAGCTATAGGATCGAACCAACGGTGCATGCTAATCATATTACTATCAACGATACCAGGATCGGTGAGGTTGACGCGTCCGTTTGTGATATTTTCTGATAATGTAAGCGACGATAAAAACAGGGCGTATTTCGCTTTTCCGTATGTTCCAAGTTGTGAAAATCTCTTTTTATCCAAATCGAAGAAATGTTCGTCAAGACTTGAGACTCCGCGTGTTACAGAGACAGTATTGACGATACTGAAGTCATCTTCCATCAAAGGTATCATTAGTTTCGACAGATATAAAGGTCCTATATAATTGACCGCCACCGTCGTCTCAAAACCATCGTCATTTATGGTGAAATCACGACAGATGACTCCTGCATTATTCAAAAGTTTATTTACCTTAAATCTTTGATTTTTAATATTATCAACAAAGGTCTTTATGGATTGTAGCGAGTTTAAGTCTAATTCCAAAATGTTTATTTCGGAATGTGGAAATTCTTTTATCAGAGCGTCTCTTTGTATACTTGCCTTCTTGATGTTACGGCATGCCATGATCACAGGCAGGTCCTTTGATAACAATGACTTAACCGCCGCTAATCCTATACTTCCCGTAGCTCCCGTGACTATTACTTGACTTTTCTCCATATATAATTTATCAATGGTTTTGGCAAAATGGCGAGCAAAGGCGGAAGATAGACGTTCATCGCTCCTGGCGCCACTATCATCTTTTTCCTAAACATTCCTCTAAGTGTTTTTCTCACAAGCCATTGTGGTGTTCCTATCAATCCTATCTTAACGCCAAGTTTCAACAATTTAGGATTTAATTGATATAAAGGTGTCGCTATAGCTCCCGGACAAACCGTCGTCACTCCTACTCCATGGTCTCTCATTTCATAATATAAGGACTTTCCGAAACTTTTAAGATAAGCCTTTGTTGCAGAATATGTCGTAATTCCAGGAAATGGAAGTCGTGCCGCCATTGACGATACTAATATTATATGTCCGAAACCTCTTTTCTTCATCTCCTCTCCAAAAAGACGACTCATCTTCGACGGCGTCATAACATGAAGATTCAGCATCAGTTCCATCTTCCTATGATATTCATCATCGAGTTCATGGAAGAAAAACATCCCTGCATTGTTTATCAAAATATCAATAATAAGATTATTATTTTTACAATAATCAAATAGTTGTTGAGCAGAATCTTCTCGCGATAAATCTTGATAACAAGCAATTACATTAACACCAAACCTCTCTTTAAGATTTGCGGCAACTTCTTTCAACTCTTTTTCTTGATTACTAACAATCAAAAGGTTACAACCTGCTTCAGCGAGATATTCTGCATAAAGAAGCCCCATTCCTGAACTCGCTCCTGTAATCAGAGCTGTGATTTCCATTTGAGACGCCACAGGTGTGACGTCTCTACAGAGTTTGTGTTTTAATTTATCAATATGTTTTTTAAAAGATGTCATTTGTTTTCCAATCTCTCGATTTCCTTTTTGAGCTTGTCGGGCATATTGTCAACGCAATGATGGCATCTCATATCTTCGCTGTACATTCTTGCAATACAATAGTTTGAGTGTTTACAGTTACTTCTTGTCAGTTCGCCGTTTTTAAGTTTATTAACAAAATCGGTATCGTTGATAAGAGCGCGAGCCATCTGAAACGCTACAAAACCTGAGTTCAACACCTCTTCCATCTTGTCTTTGGAAATCATACCTCCCACATAAATAAGCGGGATGTTAAGATTCTCGCGGAATTTCTTGGCTGTCTCGAGGAAATATGCCTCTTTGAAAGGAACAGTCGGGACCATCATACGACCTGCGATATGAAGTCCGGCTTTGAGCCACCAGAACTTCCACATATTCATATAGTAAGCCATCGTCTTTATCGGCATCGCGCCTCTCATGACTTCCATCGGTGCCTTGCTGACGAAACCTGCGGAAAGTACGATAGCATGAACACCTAATTTCTCCAACTCCTTAGCTATCAGTATCGCTTCATCGACTTGAATGCCTTTCTTCATTCCATCGAACATATTGAGTTTCACCACGACAGCCATGTCGTCTAAGGCAGCGTCCATCACCTCTCTTATCACGAGTTTCATGAAACGCATTCTGTTTTCCAAGTTACCTCCCCAGATGTCGGTACGATGGTTGGTGTAAGGCGACAAAAACTGACTTATAAGATAACCGTGACCAGCGTGAATCTCAACACAATCGAAGCCTGCCTCACGGGCGAGGTTGACAGCCTTACCGAAATCTCTCACAGTATCAAGTATTTCGTATTCTGTCATCTCTCTGACAAAAGTAGGAGAATAAAGATTGAATCCAGAAGAAGCGCCCATAGGTTTGCAGCCGCATGTGCTTCGGTGTGTCATATTACCGCAGTGTCCTAATTGTATCGAAGCCTTAGCTCCTTCATTATGAATGGCATCAGTAAGTTTCTTGAGTTCTGGAACAATCTCTTCGCGCATCCAGAGCTGTCCGTTGAAAGAGACGCCGCTACGATTGACAGAAGCGTAGGCTATCGTCGTCATTCCTACTCCACCACGAGCCACAGCAGTATGATAATCAAATAGTTGTTGAGACGGGCTATTATCTTTACACATATTTTCAAAAGCCGCAGAACGTATCGTTCTGTTTCTCAACTCTATTGGTCCAATTTTACAAGGTGTGAAAATAATAGAATTTGTTGGTTGCATCTTATTTTTAAGAACGTTGAGTTAATTAAAGTGTTTCTGTATATAATTCATTAAATACGAATAACACACCATTCTTTGCATTTTGCATGATGATAGCATAATACAAAACGCCATGTTATCCGACAACAAAGTTATTGAAACTTTTTATATGGCAGACAAGTTTCAAAAAATTTCATTTCCGACTTATAGCATTCTGATAATCATCTTCAGTGATGGTGTAGAGTACTTCAATGTGTTTACCTCCTTTTTTATGTTCATTTTTTAGGATAGTCCAATTATTTATATAACATATATTCTTAGAAAAAGAATCTTCTTTTCTATAATTAATTACTATCGTATCGTTAAAATATATTTTTGAATAACTTGACCTGCAACTATAGAGATATGTATCTTCACATTGCTCCATTTCATGATTATTAATAACACGAAATATATCATGATTACCACCTCCTATAGCGGGAAGTTGTTCTTCCACTACAACTCTTTGATTTGGAAGTATTATGATAGAATCATTATAATGTAAAAATGTAAGTCCTATGGAGTTATTATATTTATTTTCAATATAGCATACATAAGAGTAACTAGGATCACAAGACGCGCATAATATGCATAAGAATGATATTAAAATTATTGTTATTATTGTTCTCATAATTGTTACATTTATTGGTTACGTGAATAATCTCTATTCCAATAAGGAGCCATGTGATTATCTATCATTGTATTGATTTTGTTATTTTTTAATGCATTGTTTAAACTTGATACTGTTTTTTGTGGCTTATCTTCAGGAAACCACGTCTGATATAATGTTGACATATCAAATTGTTGACATTTTTCTCCGTAAGATGACAATTCTGTATTATAATGATGAATGGCCAAGCCACACTCAATAGCAGCAGCCCAGCTTTTATCACTGCTGAAGGAGTCCAGCTGCTTGCTCTCATATCTTCATCATCAGCCAAATTGCCGGTTATAAGATAAGCTCTTTCTTCTAAATCGTCATAAAAAGTATCGCTGCTGTCTTCATCTGGGAAATACAATGTGTAGATTAGTTCGCATTTTGACGACAAGGTTGGAAGTTGATAATCGTTTGTCACTACAAAATATTGCCATGTGGGAAGACTGTCGGCAATGGAAGGGTCGTGATAATGAGTTCCGTTGACAGTTATCTCATAATGAAGTGGATAATCCCACAGTAAAAGATTTGTATCAGCTTTGAGTAAATCTAATTCCTCATCGTTTTGTGGTCTATATCTCATGTATTTGTGAGTTGCACGTATTGTTGGTGTATTGATACTGCTTCTTTCATTTGCCAATTGATTTCTTGCTTGAAGCATATTCTCAAATTTATAAGGATCGTTTAGCATGTTACCCAAAACGATTATACCTTGCGTTGGAAGATCTATTGCCAATGTAGTTGTTGCTTTCTCTGGTTGTATCGTTAGTGTCAGAAATTATTTCATCTTTTTTACACGAATACAATAATAAGAGAAATATGGTTAATGATAATAATAAGAATTTTTTATTCATAGAGTAGTTGCAAGGTTATATGCCATTATGCTCTTCGGCAAAAGTTTATAAATCTGTACAAATATATGTAAAATATTCTTATGCATTGAATATGAAATGAAATTATCGGTATAAACTATATCACACAATTCTGTAAATTTATAGGAGAATTCTATAATCTTAATGCTTTAATAAGTTATAACTCTATTTGTTGTCTCAATCAGTCATATCAATATATAAAAGGTAAAATTCTTTTTACTTTCTTTGTATCAAGTTCATTGCCAAACTCATTCTTGTAGTTGTCGTATATCTTGGCGGCGCGGGGAGCGAGATTTGCGAATGTCCACAATGCGAATACCGCGCCGGAGAGCGACCATGTCAGAATCGCGAAACCACACCATTCAACGAACTCTCCGAAATAATTGGCTGAAGTCACATATTTAAACATTCCTTTCTTAGGAAGATAATGTTTCGTATCGCTGGGCTTACGTAAGTGTCTGATAATGTAATCAGAATGAATATTGATAATCATTCCTGCGAAGAAAATAATAGTTCCGATGATAAACTGTGGCGTCATCAACCATGAAATTTCGTACATATTCTCAGGTGCAACGTAAAAAATCCATCCGCCTTGCATAATAGCGTTCAAGACATTGAAAATCACTCCCATCAAAATGACTGATAATGGCATCACGCTTTTTCCTCTTATTAGAAACGGGAAGATAAACGAACGCTGAAAATAATGTATCTCAAATAAAATCAAGAATATAACACAAACGACATTGGTATTTCTTTCCGACAAAATCCATAAAATCAGCATCACGATAAAAACCGGCGATTCCATAAGAATCCAACCTAATTTATTTGGAACCGCAGGACCCCATTTCTTATTATAGAAAACGCCGTAACCTGCTGTGACAAAATATAATGCGATAAAAACTATTATCGCAACAATCGTCATTATCAGAAGAAATATGTTAAAATATTCTAACATTAGTTAAAAGATTGTAAATCCGTCAGTCTCTTATAAACGCCGTTTTTATTTATAAGTTCATCGTGTTTACCTTTTTCGACAATGTTTCCTTTTGCAAGGACAACAATCTCGTCGGCATTCTGAATCGTTGAGAGTCGGTGCGCAATCACGATGGAAGTCCTGTTACTCATAACTTTAGCGAGAGCGTCTTGTACTAATTTTTCTGATTCTGTATCTAAAGATGATGTTGCTTCGTCTAAGATAAGGATTGGAGGGTTTTTCAACACTGCGCGTGCGATACTCAAACGCTGCCTTTGACCTCCCGAGAGGTTCATACCTCTGTCGCCGATGAAGGTGTCG
This sequence comes from Bacteroidales bacterium, assembly GCA_017461665.1. Lineage (GTDB taxonomy): Bacteria > Bacteroidota > Bacteroidia > Bacteroidales > F082 > Limimorpha. The sequence goes on from JAFTXI010000033.1 coordinate 8,522, forward strand.
TAACCATTTTCTAACTGCATAATGAAATCGTGAGCGTTGGCAATTTTAGCCGCTTCGATAACTTCTTCTCTTGTAGCGTCTTGCATACCAAAAGCGATGTTATTATGAACGGTGTCGTTGAATAAAATACTCTCCTGACTTACTATTCCCATCAGTCCGCGGAGATCGTTGATTTTGTAGTCGCGGATGTCAACGCCATCGACGGTGATATTACCTTCGCAGACATCATAGAAACGTGGCAGCAGGTCCACCATCGTCGACTTTCCTCCGCCGCTCTCCCCTACCAAGGCGACCATCTTGCCTTTCGCTACGGTTAAGTTAATATCTTTTAACACATCGTCTTTGCCATAACGGAAAAACACTTTATTATATTTGATGGAATCTTTAAATTCAATGATATGTTTTGCATCAGCTTTTTCTACTATAACTTCATCAGCATCAAGTATTTCAAAGACGCGTTCTGCCGACGCCATGCCTTTCTGTAAGTTATAGAATCCGTGTGAGAACGACTTTGCCGGCGGAATTATCTGTGAGAAAACGACTATATATGCAATGAAATTCGCTGCTGTGATAGAAGCGCTGCCCGAGAGAATAAGTGTAGAACCAAACCATAACACTATGGAAATCACCACTGCCGAAAGCAACTCGCTCATCGGAGAGCTGAGGTCTCTTTTTCTGTGAACAAATTTTAACAGTTTGGAATATCCATAGTTCTGCTCTTCAAATTTCTCGTTAGTATAATCTATAGCATTGAAAGCCTTGATGATACGCAAACCCGAAATCGTTTCTTCGATATTTGCGATTATATTCGAAAGACGTGTCATGCCTTCTTTGGAGTCTTTCTTCAACGACTTGCCAATCTTACCGATAATGACACCGCCGATTGGTAACACCAACAGAACGAACAAGGTAAGTTCCCAACTGACGCCGAGCATATATGCAAAATAAGCGATAATCGTTATCGGCGACTTGATGAAAACGTCCAAATAGTTCATGATAGATACTTCTATTTCTTGAAGGTCGGTCGTTATTCTCGCAATGATATCGCCTTTCTTTTGCTTGCTATAAAACGACAACGGAAGGACAAGAACTTTATTATAAAGAGCTGACCTGATGTCTTTTATAGAATTAACACGCACTGAAGCCATGTAGAAACTTGCCATATATGTTGTGAGATTTCTTAGGAAGAAAGCGAAAACCAACATGGCGCAGATAAATAGCAATGCTGCTTTCTGACCTTTCGCGATAATTATCGAGCTGATGTAATAGTTCATCGTTTCGAGAAGCGCGTCGGAGCTTAATGAAAATTCAGGTTTAACAGTTAGCAAATTGTCCGGATTAAACAAAAGATTCAGGAACGGAACTATCATCGAGAAGGAAAACAATGAGAATATAGTTGAAAGTATAACAAAAACTATATTCATAGTAACGCTACCCCAATACGGTTTAACGAAACGAAGTACTCTATTGAACTTACTGATTTTCATTTATAAAAATTTAAAGGGGAACTTTCATTCCCCTATCTATTATTGAATTATTCGAAACTATATCCTGTATAATTTTCAGGTGTGATGACGTGCATTTCTGCTTTCACAGCATCGCTGATAGGCAACTCGTCGATGAATCTGTCGATAGATTCGCGAGTGACTTTTTCATTTGTACGCGTCAAGCCTTTCAACAATTCGTAAGCACCTTCCACTTCTTCACGACGAAGAATTGTCTGAATTGCTTCAGCAACGACTGCGTAATTATTTAATAAGTCTGCGCTAAGTCTTTCTTCGTTAAGAATAAGTTTGTCAAGGCCTTTCATGAGTGAGCTGATAGCAATCATGGTGTGAGCCAAAGGCACGCCGACGTTTCTTGTCACTGTCGAGTCGGTGAGGTCGCGTTGCATACGACTGATAGGAAGTTTCGCGCTGAGATGTTCGAAGATAGCGTTTGCGAGACCTAAGTTACCTTCTGCGTTCTCAAAGTCGATTGGGTTGACTTTATGAGGCATCGCTGATGAACCTACTTCGCCAGCTTTTATCTTTTGCTTGAAGTATTCCATTGATACATATTGCCATACGTCGCGAGCGAGGTCGATGAGGATTGTGTTGATACGTTTTACGGCATCGAAATAAGCTGCCATGAAATCGTAGTGTTCAATCTGCGTGGTGGTTTGAAGTCTTGTAAGACCAAGATTATTATTGATATAATTGTTAGCGAATTTTTTCCATTCTATCTGCGGATAAGCAATCTTATGAGCGTTCATATTACCTGTAGCGCCGCCGAACTTAGCACAGAAAGGAATGTTTTTCAAAGCGTTAAGCTGATTTTCCAAACGCTCAACAAAGACGTATATCTCTTTTCCCAGGTGTGTCGGACTTGCAGGCTGACCATGAGTGTGAGCCAACATTGGAACGTCTTTCCATTCTTTTGCCATCTCGAAGAGTTTGTTTCTCAAGTCGTTCATCGCCGGCAAGAAAACATTGGCGTTGGCATCTCTCAAAGTGAGAGGCACTGCCACATTATTAATATCTTGCGATGTCAATCCGAAGTGGATAAATTCTTTGAATTTCTTGAGGTCCATCTCATCGAAGCGACGTTTGAGGAAATACTCGACGGCTTTAACGTCGTGATTAGTAACCTTTTCTATATCTTTAATCTCTTGAGCGTTTTCAACTGTGAAGTCCTTGTAGAAAGAACGAAGTTTTTCAAAATGATTATGGTCAAAATCTGCGAGCTGAGGCAAAGGAAGTTCGCACAACGCTATAAAGTATTCAACTTCAACCATTACGCGATAACGAATCAACGCAAATTCTGAAAAATATTCATCAAGGTCTGCTGCCTTTGAACGGTATCTTCCGTCAACCGGAGATATTGCTGTAAGTGAATTTAATGTCATAACTCCTTGTTTAATGTAAAACGCAAAGATAAGAAAAAGTCAACAGACAACGGACAACAGACGACAGATTTTTTTTGTAAAGTCACCGAGTCTCCAAGTCAATGAGTCAATGAGTCAATAAGTCCATGAGTTCTGAAGTTTTGAAGTTCTCCAGAAGTCCAGAAATCCAGAGATCCAAAAAAAACGTGAGAGACGCCACAGGAGTGACATGTCTACATTGTAAATTGTTAACTGTAAATTGTTAATTGTGAATTAAATTTGGCACTTCCGTTATATTTTCATACGTCCTAATAAATTCTCCGTTCTCAAAATAATAAAAACGATTGTAGTTCTTCTTGTCATATTTGTCGCCTAAAAGTCCTTCATAAAAAACATCATCAGGATCTTTTTCAAATTGATAACGACTCGCATCTATTGAAAACATCGGATTGTCAATACTTTCTATTTGCGAAAATGCGTCGGCATAACTATCAGTTTTCAACTTTCAATTTATACAGACTTCTGCAATCTTTACCGAATGTCATTCTTGAATCGATGAACTGATAATAAACCACGCCATTATTCCTTTCTCATCGACCGAGTAGTCGAGAAGCCAGACATCTTTGTTCTCGTATGCCAACTGCGGAGCATTCTCAACTATTGTGACTTCCGGCAGCAGATGATTTTTATCTTCCAACGTCACAATCATGATGAAGTTGTTGAACTCTTTCTCATACAAATCGGATTCTTTGATTTTAACGATTTTCTGTTCGAAGCTGAGATGAGAGAAAATTATCGCATCACTAAAGCGAGCTGTAATCCATGTGATTCCCTCTTGATTCGTGATACCGATAAGTCGGCTTTTTGAATTATAAACAGCAACATCTTTCAAGACATTCCCGTGATTATCGGAGACGATAATCTCGACATTTACAATTGCATCATCTTTTTGCGCGAAGACTGTCATTCCGCAGAAGATAAGTAACGTTATTATAAGTAGTTTTTTCATGACAGCAACCAATCTACAACATTAATTTTCCTAATACCATCTATAACCGAATTGTCGAAATCCAATGTCAAAAGATATTTTGGATTTGCGTCTTTGATTTTTAATAATGACGAAATTTCCCTATTTAGCGTTTTCTCGTCATTAATTACAAATGCGACCTGATAATATTCTATAGTTCCATCGTATTTTTTAACAACAAAATCGACTTCCGTATTTTGATATCTGCCCACAAACACTTCTCCTCCACGTCTTAACAATTCAAAGAACACCACATTTTCCAATTTATGACCAAGGTCGGCATCATAATGATTAGTCAGTAAAATATTCTTCAACCCCAAATCAACAACGTAATATTTATAATTGCTTTCGAGCAATTTTTTACCCTTCAAATTATACAATCTCACCGGATAAATCAAGTAAGATTCTGTAAGATAAGTTATTAATTTTTTCACGGTATTGTGTGAAACAGAAGATTTGTTTTGAGACAATACTTCTGCGATATTGTTGGGAGATACAATACTTCCCACACTGTCAAATAAAAAATCTATAATATTCTGTAAGCTGTCGAACTTTCTAAGTCTATAATGCTTTATTATATCTTTTACAACCACAGTCTCATATAAAGATTTCAAATATATATTTACATTCTCTGGTGACGACTTTGAAATAGACACAGCCTCAGGAAAACATGAAGTGTTAATATATTGACGAAACAGACGATCATAACTATGTTCTTCAGGGAAATTTTCCACATATTCTTTAAAAGAAAATGGATGCAAATTAATTGTTATATAACGACCTGACAATAATGTTGCCAATTCACTCGATAACAAGTAGGCATTAGAACCTGTAATATATAAATCTATATTCTTTTTAACATAAAGCGCATCTATTAATTTCTCAAATTGCGGAACCGATTGAACTTCATCTAAAAACACATAATAATTATCAACTGTATTCATCTTGGCAACGATACTATCATACACATCTATCCATGATAAGAAATCTGCATTCTCCCTTTCTTCGAAATTAATATCAACTATACAATCATTTGCAACGCCCTCATATACAAGATATTTCTGAAACGACTTCAACAATGTTGATTTTCCGCATCTTCTGATTCCAGTTATTACTTTAATCAAATCTTGATTTTTCAAAGATTTGAGACGGTCCAAATATGTTTGTCTTACTATCATTTTGAGAATATTTTTTACAAAAATAACAAATAATGACGAAAAACAACAAAATTAAAAAAATCGTCATTATTAATTATTCTTTGTTTTCGTAAATTTATGGTTTTATCATTTATTTTACAAATTTACATTTTCAAACTCTCTTTGTCAAGAGACAAATTCATAAAAGATTCTAACGTTTAATTCCGACAACAGACAACGGACAACAGTCAACAGGCTTTGCGCCCCTGCGAAAGGTATATTTCAATTCCTAACTCCTAATTCCTAATTAATCACAATCCTTTCAATATAAGATTCAAATACATTCAAAGCGTTCCTTTTCTTTGTAACGGCATATAAATTTCCTTTATAGACAATTATCTTTTCTGCTATCCACTGGTTTGCATTCGTCACCGCATTCGTCTTTCCTGTCTTGACATCAATCTCATTTACATTTGTGCCAAAAATTGTATAGAATTTTCCAAACACCTTATCCTTATATATCTTATAATGCCAGAAGTCTTCCTTCGTAGGATAAGTAATTTCACATTCATTTAGAAGATTCATACCTTCATCGTATGTAAGAATCTTGCCATTGAAATGATCGAAATAATACAAAGTATCGTCAATCGCATCAAGATGATTGTCTTTGGTATGATACCATGTAAGTTGGACAAATCTTTCCCAGTCTTCTGCCGAAGGTGAACCGCCCAACATTGGATGATCTATATGCCATTGCTTTTCAACTTTAATATCTCTATAAGTTTTCATGTCATTACAAACAAACATCATCTCTTTGGTTTTAGCTTCTTTAGTAATTCTATAGAAATTCGAAATATATCCATCCATCATTAACTCATTGAAATAAATATATTTATCCGTAAAGAAGATAATATCTTTCAACACCTTGTTATAACGTTCCTTTTCCGTCGGAAACATAAGCTCATAAGTATCGTTCATTTTTACCACTTGATAAACAGAATCTTTTCCTATCAGCTGGCAATTCTCAGTGCAATCAACTATAATTTCCGTTGCTTCAATATGCTTTGGAACATTAATCGTATCTATCGGATCCAACCATAAATCCTGAACTAAAATCCTGCATTCTTTCAAGGTGTTACCTTTTCTCTGAAGAAAAAAACTTTGTCGTCGAAAATCTCAAAGTCGAACATCACATAATTATGTTCGCTGTAACGTTTTATCTTATCTGCACTCACGCCAACTGCTTCAAGCATATACGATGTTTCTTTCATCTTGAAGTTAAGACTTATCGTATCTCGATTAGGAACAATACTCACCAAAGTGTCTTCATAACCGATACACGAAAACAACAAACCGACTTGTTTGTCAGTTCTCGGCAACATCATAATAAAATCGCCATTGTTGTCGGAGCTAACTCCAAAGTCGGTATTGATAATCGAAATGTTTACATTCTCTATTCCTACGTTTCCTTTGACGACGGAATAATTTTTATCCTGCGCGAAGACTGTCATTCCGCAGAAGAAAATTGTGATTGTTAGTAGCAGGTTTTTCATAAGTTTATATTTTAAGGTCATCAGACTATATCCACTATGACTTGACAAATTTAAAACATATATTAATTTTTGTCAAGAAAAAAAATCTATGCATTTTTATGCATATTGTATTTTTACTTTAAAACACTGATACACAGTGGGCGTATACAATACATCCTACTCAACAACATACAATTTCACTTCATTATTATTGAAATTATAAAAATCAATAGTTGATAAATATTTTTCAATAACAATTGGGTTAAAGCTTGATTTTCTTGAATAAATCGTCAAATAATCTTTTTTATCATCAGACAGAATCATAATACCGGAATCTTCATCATACAATAACATTTTCAACTTCTTAACAAAAAATACTCCTTTAAAGACAATATAGGTATCGTTATCCTTTTCAATAATATATGAGGTAATCTTTTTCAAAATCTTACTTCTGTCTTTTTTAATTCCTACATAAAGCAAATCGAGATTATCTCTGCAGTTCATTGAAAAATAAAGAAGTACTTCTACAAATTTCATTTCATAACGATTGTAAGTCTTAGCAATCTGATACCACTTCCCTGTCAACTGAGAATTAACAATTGATTTCATAATTAAATAATTTAAGGTTAATGAATATGTATAATACTGCCCTTACAAGGCGACATTTTCAAATAAAAAAAAGATTATTGCTTGAGGATACACCTCTTGTTTCACGCCGCAAATATACAAACAAGTATATTCTGAAGTCAAGTGTTTTAATGTATTTTTTCAAAAATTTAACATTTCTTAGGGGACATTCACAATTATTTTAAGATTTATGTTAATAGATATTAAGATTTAAATAATTTCTACAAAATGTTTAAAAAAATACCTTATACAATATTCATTGCACGAAAAAATTGAGTAAATTCGCAGTTCGGTTTTTTCCGAAATTATTTATGTTTATTCTTAATTAAAAATATATTATAATGAATTACGATGTTATAGTAATAGGCAGTGGACCAGGAGGTTATGTCGCTGCTATCAGAGCTTCACAATTAGGTAAAAAAGTCGCTGTTGTTGAAAAGTCAGAAATTGGCGGTACATGTTTAAACTGGGGTTGCATCCCTACAAAAGCCCTTTTGAAGAGCGCTCAAGTTTATACATATATGAAACATGCTGAGAACTACGGAATTAACGTAGAAGGCGAAGTCAAAGCCGACATGGAAGCAGTAGTACGTCGCAGCCGTGGCGTTGCTGAAGGCATGAGTAAAGGAGTTCAATATCTTTTCAAGAAAAACAACGTAGAACTTATCGCAGGTTTAGGTTCATTGACAGTAGACAAGAAAGTCAAAGTCGTTGATGCAGAAGGCAATGAAAACATTTACGAAGCAGAACATATCATTCTCGCAACAGGTTGTAGAGTTCGTCAGTTGCCAGCTCTTCCTATCGACGGCGAAAGAATCATCAGCTATCGTCAGGCTTTGATATTAGACAAACTTCCTGAAACAATGTTAGTTGTAGGTTCTGGTGCTATCGGTTCTGAGTTCGCATTCTTCTTCACATCAATGGGCGTTAAAGTCACATTGGTTGAATTCATGCCAAACATCCTTCCTGTTGAAGATGAAGAAGTTTCAAAACAAGTAGAACGCTGCTTCAAGAAATTGAAGATGACTGTCATGACAGAATCATCAGTGACAAATGTTGACACTACAGGCGAGAAATGCGTTTGTACAATAGAAACTAAGAAAGGTCCTAAAGTCGTTGAAGCTGACATCGTTTTATCGGCAGTAGGCGTACAGACCAACTTAGAAAACTTAGGCTTAGAAGAATTAGGCATCGCTACAGAAAGAGGCAAAGTCATCGTTGACGATTATTACAGAACCAATGTTGAAGGTGTTTATGCTATCGGCGACATCGTTCACGGTCCAGCATTGGCTCACAAGGCATCGCACGAAGCTATCATCTGCGTTGAAAAAATCTGCGGATTAGAACCGGAAAAATTGAATTACAACAACATACCAGGTTGTACATATATCACTCCAGAAGTCGCTTCAGTAGGTCTCACCGAAGCAAAAGCCATCGCTGCAGGTTATGAAGTGAAAGTCGGCAAGTTCCCATTCACAGCATCAGGAAAAGCTTCAGCAGCAGGTAATAAAGACGGTTTCATCAAGGTCGTGTTCAACGCTGCCAACGACGAATGGTTAGGCTGCCACATGGTCGGCGACAACGTCACTGAGATGGTCGCTATTGCAGCCCTCGGACGCGAGTTAGGCGCAAAAGGCCGCGACATCATCAACACCATCTTCCCTCACCCAACAATGTCGGAAGCTATGATGGAAGCAGCCGCTGCAGCACACGGCGAAGTGGTACACCTCTAATAAAGTTTATAGTTGATGGTTAATAGTTTAGAGTAGTTGAAAGTTGAGAGTTGTAAGTTAAAAGTGTATTTTAAAACTCAGAGACTACTCTAAACTTTTAACTTCAAACTCTAAAACTGCTATAAACTCTAAACTTTTAACTTTAAACTAAATAAATGGAAATAATAAAAACTTCTATCGAGGGTCTTTTGATAATAAAGCCTGATGTCTTCAAGGATGAGAGGGGCTATTTTTTCGAGTCTTATAATAAGGAAAGATTTGAAAGAGAGGGCCTTGTGATGAATTTCGTCCAGGATAACGAATCGAAATCTGGAAAAGGCGTCTTGCGTGGTTTGCATTTCCAGAAGCCTCCTTTCGCACAGGGCAAACTCGTCAGGGTTGTGAAAGGTGCCGTGATGGATATTGCTGTCGATTTGCGCAGAAACTCATCTACTTACGGCAAATGGGAATCGCGTATTCTCACTGAAGACAACAAAGAGATGTTTTGGATTCCAGAAGGTTTCGCTCACGGATTTGTAACCTTAGAAGATAACACCGTGTTCACATATAAATGTACTAACGTCTATAACAAAGAATCAGAAGGAAGCTTGCGATGGAACGATCCCGACATCAACATCGATTGGAACATTGAAAATCCTATCCTCTCGGAAAAAGACAAGATTTCACCATTATTCAAAAATTTTAAAACACCTTTTATATAAAAACCAAATATGAAAAATACAAAACTTCTTTTTATTATCGCATCAGCATCGTTAGTTTTGATGATTATCGCTGCTTTCGTGATGAGTATCATAGCAATTAAAACAGCCAACAAGCGACCTGTTTCATTGGAACAGATTGTAGTTCAAAGCAACGACATTGAATTTTGCGACGACATATATTTTGCAGGCGAAAGAGTTCCTCTCGAGATGTTCAACATCAGAGAACGTTATGAGAAAGAATTGCTTTCCAATACTTATTTTCACAGCAACACTATGGTTTTGCTAAAACGTTCAAAACGCTGGTTTCCAGTCATTGAGCCTATATTAAAAAAATACAACATACCTGAAGATTTTAAATATTTATGCGTAATCGAAAGTTACCTGAGCAATGTCGTCTCTCCCGCAGGCGCAGCAGGTTTTTGGCAATTCATGAAAAGCACTGCCGAAGAATTCGGACTCAAGGTAAACAAAGACGTCGATATGCGCTATAACGTTGAGTTAGAGACAGAAGCAGCCTGTAAATATTTTCTTAAAGCATACGAGAGATTCGGCAGCTGGACATTAGTAGCAGCTGCATATAACGCCGGTTCTGCAAGAGTCGCGAAATTTATGAAAGAACAGGGTGCAACATCTTACTACGACCTCTTAATGGCAGATGAAACAGAACGTTATGTGTTCCGTATCTTAGCTATAAAGACAATTTTTGAAAATCCGGAAAAATATGGAATATATGTAAGCGACAAACTTATGTACGAACCTTACAAATACGATATTGTTATAGTCGATAAAAGCGTTGACAGTTGGGCTCAATTCGCTAAAGAGCACGACATTACATATAAACTTTTGAAGGTCTTTAACCCTTGGTTAAGAAGTAACTCGTTGAAGGTCAAAAAAGGCGAAGTTTATGAAATCAAGATTCCAAAGAAACCTTTCAACTTAACACATGGTCATGTCATGAATCTGATAGGCAACGAAGAATTTTTACTTAACGACTCTTTAGCACAAGAAGATAGAATTTACGAAGATGAATGAAATTGACAAAAACAACATTTCTGAAGAAGAATTTTTAGAGATTTACGGAGCTAAAGAAAACAATCTCAAAGATATAAGTCTAAAAATTCCTCGCAACAAATTGGTTGTCATCACTGGTTTGAGTGGTAGCGGAAAGTCGTCATTGGCATTTGAGACGATCTATGCAGAAGGTCAGAGACGCTACATGGAATCGTTGTCGTCGTACGCCCGCCAATTCATCGGCAATATGGAACGTCCTCAAGTCGATGACATCAAAGGACTTAGTCCTGTCATTTCCATCGAGCAGAAATCGGTCAACAAAAACCCACGCTCGACAGTGGGAACCATAACCGAAATCTATGATTATCTGAGACTTCTTTATGCAAGAGCTGCCGAACCTTTTTCTTATAACACCGGAGAGAAAATGGTACGCTATTCAGAAGAGCAAATTTGCGATATTATCATTAAGACTTATAAAGATAAAAGAATCAACATCTTAGCACCTGTAGTAAGAGGTCGTAAAGGCCATTATCGCGAACTTTTTGAAAACGTACGTCAACAAGGATTTTTAAAGGTTCGTATAGATGGAGAACTGAGAGAACTCGACTACGGAATGCAAGTTGATCGTTATAAAGTCCATGATATTGAAATTGTTATAGACAGACTTTTGGTTGGTGAAGATAAAAGCAGAATCAACAAGGCTGTCGAGCTTGCCTTCAAACATGGAAAAGGATTGTTGTTCATCTTGGAAGAAGGAAAAACCGACGTTCGATATTTCAGTCGACTCTTGATGTGTCCAACGACAGGACTCTCATATCAAGATCCGGAGCCTAACTCATTCTCTTTCAACTCACCATACGGTGCTTGTCCGAAATGCAACGGATTGGGAGAAATCACTGTCATCGACATGAACAAGATTATTCCTGACATGGAGAAGAGCATAAAAAAAGGTGGACTCGCTCCAATAGGAGAATATAAGAACTCATGGATTTTCAATCAGTTGGAGACTTTAGGATTACATTACAACTTCAACTTGGACACTCCATTAAAAGAATTGTCGGAAGAAGCTTTAAATACAATACTTTACGGAACGACAGAAGGTTTCACAGTGACAAAAGAATTGTATGGAACAATGTCAACATTCACAGCGACTTTCGACGGACTGATAAATTTCATAGTAAGTCAGAATGAAGATGAGAATGCATCGACAACCATAAAACGATGGGCTGCAAGTTTCATGAATGAGACCCAATGTCCTGAGTGTCACGGCGCTCGTCTGAAAAAAGAGTCTTTATACTTCAAGATAAACAACAGAAACATCGCCGAGTTGGCTGAGATGAATATCGTTAATTTGTCAAAATGGTTTGAAGAATTACCAAAACATCTCAATAAAAAACAAAAGGAGATATCAACAGACATATTATCAGAAATCAAGAAACGTATTGATTTTCTTCTGAATGTAGGTATTGATTATCTGAATCTCAATCGTCCAGCAAAGAGTCTGTCGGGCGGCGAGGCTCAGCGTATCCGTCTCGCGACACAGATTGGCTCTCTGCTCACAGGCATTCTTTATATCTTAGACGAGCCGAGTATCGGTCTGCATCAGCGCGACAATCAACGACTTATACAATCATTGAAAGAACTGAGAGACATCGGCAACTCCATCATCGTCGTTGAACACGACAAAGACACGATGTTAGCATCAGATTATATCGTCGATATTGGACCGGCAGCCGGCAAACACGGAGGCGAGATTACTTTTGAAGGCACGCCAAAAGAAGCAAAGAAAGGAAAAAGTCTCACCTGCGACTATCTTAACGGAAAGAAAAAAATTGAACTTCCGAAGAAGAGACGTAAAGTCGTCGACGAGAAATATATCATTCTCAAAGGAGCCTGCGGACACAATCTCAAAAACGTGACTTTGAAATTACCTTTAGGGGTAATGGTATGTGTGACAGGCGTTTCCGGTTCAGGAAAGTCGAGTCTTATTAACGAGACTCTCTACCCTATCTTAAGCAAACATTTCTATCGTTCACTAAAGGAACCTCTTGAATATAAATCCATTGAAGGATTAGAACATATCGACAAGGTCATCGAGATAGATCAGGCACCGATTGGAAGAACACCGCGTTCAAATCCAGCGACATATACCAAAGTTTTTGACGACATAAGAAAACTATTCGGCGAATTACCTGAGTCTAAAATCAGAGGTTACAAAGCCGGACGTTTCTCTTTCAACGTAAAAGGCGGCAGATGTGAGACTTGCTGCGGTGCCGGTGTCAGAGTCATTGAGATGAATTTCCTCCCCGACGTTCAAGTGGTCTGCGAGACATGCCAGGGAAAACGCTACAACAGAGAGACGTTGGAAGTTCGTTATAAAGGAAAATCTATCAACGACGTTTTAAACCTCACGATAAGCGAGGCTCTTACATTCTTCGAAAACATTCCGAGCATAACTCAAAAAATCAAGACTTTGGAAGATGTCGGTCTCGGTTATTTAACATTAGGACAAGCCTCGACGACATTATCTGGAGGTGAGGCACAACGCGTCAAATTAGCAGCAGAACTCTCAAAACGCGACACCGGGAAAACGCTGTACATCTTAGACGAACCGACGACAGGACTTCACTTTGAAGACATAAAAGTATTGATGGACGTTCTTAACAAATTGGTTGACAAAGGAAACACTGTCCTTATCATCGAGCACAACTTAGACGTGATAAAACTCGCCGACCACATCATCGATGTCGGTCCTGACGGAGGCGACAAAGGCGGAACCATCATCAGCGAAGGAACACCAGAACAAATCGTCAAGAAAGGAAAAGGTTTCACAGCTAAGTTTTTGAAAGAAGAACTTTGAGGAATTAGGAGTTAGGAATTAGGAGTTAGGAATTAGGAGTTAGGAATTGATTTATATATTACAAGAATTGTGTATAATAGATTGGCATACTAAAATACCGCTTACGCGATTGGCCAAGTGTAACTTTGCGAATATCCCAAGAAGTAAATTTGGGATAAGATTAAAAATAGCACAAACTTTCTCATAGCAAAAGATTGTTAACAAGTTATACATTCATATTAATTGCATCGCAGGTTAATAATTTTATTTCAATTATCAAAACTATTTTTTCAAGAATAGAAAAATTATCTCAATCTGATATTATCTCCAACATGAAGTATGGTATTCTCATCCATGTCGTTCATTTTGAATATGGATTTTAGTTTTACTGCGTAAAGACGTGATACGTGAGACAGAGTCTCGCCTTTTTGGATTGTGTGATATTTATAACGGCGCATAGCCTTGTTTTTCTTTGGTTCTATATAAATTATCTCATTGTCTTTTAACACCGTACGCTTACCAAGATTATTGTATTTTATTATCTGATAATCGTAGATTCCAAGCAAATCCGCAAGTTCATAAACGGTCTCGCCTTCTTTGGCATAGATAAATTTAACATTATTATTCTCACGAATGTATCGCTCGTCAGAAGTCTTGTCAACGACTTCAGCGTCAGTGATTTTATAAGGTGTATAAATCAGATTATTCTCAACGTCATCTTTAGCCTTCTGTTTTTTGTCTTTCGTCTTTTGCCCTTTGTCACTATTCTTTTTCTTATAATTAAACTTACCTTTGACAACCATTTGGTCATATTGCGTAAGATTGTAGTCGTCAATAAGTTTTATCAGCACGTTGGCATAGATGGGCAATGTTGCATATCCTGCTTTTTTCAAACCTTTTGCCCAGCCTTTATAATCTGTTATTTTCAAGTCGAAGAGAAAAGCATAACGTTGACCTTCAGAAAGAAAGATGGAATGATCTCTGTAAGAATCTTCGGGACAATCATATACGCGGAAGCACTCACCCTTTTCATCGTCGTCGTGATATGTTCGTTTTCCATTCCAACTTTTATGACATTTTATTCCGAAATGATTGTTTGATTTTTTTGCAAGTTCGCTATTGCCATTACCCGATTCCAACAAACCTTGTGCGAGAGTTATCGATGCCGGTATCTTATATTCCTGCATCTCTCTCATAGCGACGTCCTTATATTTTTCAATGTAATCCAAAGCGGCTTTAGATTTATCTTGTGCAAAAAGATAGGCATACCATAACAGCATGAATATCAACAACACAAATTTTCTAAAGCTTTTTAAATCCATTTATATAATTTTTTGTAAAAGTACAAAATTAACGTTTATGGACAAGAAAAATTATTTTGCTAATAAAATAAGGTATATAATATCTTTTTTCTTACTTTTGTAGGAATTAAGATTGTTGTGTATGGATCATACCATTATAAAGAAATATTTTCCCAAATTAACTGAAAATCAGATGTTACAGTATCAGTCTTTGTTACCTCTATACGAAGATTGGAATAGTAAAATCAACGTTATTTCGCGCAAGGATATGGATAGTTTTTACGAGCACCATGTCTTGCATTCATTAGCCATTGCCAAATATTTTCCATTCCTACCTGGGATGAAAGTCATGGACGTAGGCACCGGCGGAGGTTTTCCGGGCATTCCATTGGCGATAATGTTTCCTCAGACATCGTTTTTACTTGTCGATAGTATAGGTAAAAAGATAAAAGTCGTTCAAGCTATTGCCGAATCTTTGGGATTACAAAACGTGACTGCTGTTCAGGAACGCGTTGAGAAGGTGAAAGACAAATTCGACATCATCACGAGTCGCGCCGTGACGCGTCTGCCTGAGATTGCCGGATGGGTTGGAAACAAGTTACGCATTCACAACGACATAGAAGCAGGCGGTATCTTATATCTTAAAGGCGGCGACATCGAACAGGAACTTCGCGACGTGCCAAAGAATTGGAAACGTAAATCCACTTCCATAACAAAATGGTATGCAGAGCCTTATTTCGTAGAAAAATATGTAGTTCATTTATATTAAAATTATTTAAAAAATCAACTTATGAAAAAGTACTTATTATCATTTTTGATTGTCATTGCTTTCGGCATCGATGCTTTTGCACAGATGGCAATGCCAATTCCAATGGACCCTAACGTAAGATACGGAAAATTGGACAACGGATTGACTTATTACATCCGTCACAATGAAAAACCAGACAACAGAGCTGACTTCTACATCGCTCAGAAAGTTGGTTCTGTTCTTGAAGAAGAGAACCAACGCGGTCTCGCACACTTCTTAGAGCACATGGCATTCAATGGAACAACAAATCTTCCTGGCATGACATTGAGAAACTACCTCCAAAGCAGAGGTATCAAATTCGGTGAAAACCTCAACGCATGGACAGCCATCGACCAGACAGTCTATATGGTGACTGAAGTTCCAACAGATCTCCCAGGTTTAGTTGACACTTGCTTGCTCATCCTCCACGATTGGTCAAGTTTCATCGCTCTTGAAGATGAAGAAATCGACAACGAACGCGGCGTTATCCTCGAAGAAGAACGCACCACTGGCGGAGCCAACAGACGCGTCATGGAACAACTCCTTCCTAAAATGTATCCAGGTAGCCCTTACGGAGAACGCCTCCCTATCGGAACAAGAGAAGTTATCGCTAATTTCAAATATGAAGAACTCCGCGACTATTATCACAAGTGGTATCGCCCTGACCTCCAAGGTATCATCATCGTTGGTGACATCGATGTAGATGCTATGGAAGCACGTATCAAAGAAATGTTCGCCGACATCCCTGCTCCAGTAAACCCAGCAGAAAGAACTCAATTCATGATTGAAGACAACGAAGAACCAATAGTCGCTGTCGCCTCTGACCCCGAATTGACATCTTACCAAATTATGATGTTCCACAAACAAGATGCAACTCCCGATTCATTGAAAAACGATGTTCAATATTGGTTGTCACAATATGTTATAAACCTTATAACATCAATGCAAAACAACAGATTACAAGAACTCGTACAAAAACCTAATCCTCCATTCGTTTATGGTTACAGTTACCACGGCGACTATTACGTTGCTCCAACAAAAGAAGCTTGGACAAGCGTTGCTGTAGCTAAAGACGTCGAAGGCATTGACGAAGCCATTACAGCCATCGTTGCCGAAAACAAACGTATGCAACAATATGGCTTCACAGCTTCTGAATATGAAAGAGCAAAAGCCGATTTCTTAAAATCCGTTGAAAGCGCTTACAACGAAAGAAACAATACTGAAAACAGCAAATACGTCGATGCTTGCTTAGACCACTTCTTAAGCAATGAACCTATGATGGACATCGAAACAGAATACATGCTCTATCAACAAATTATCCCTAACCTTCCATTGGAAGCAATCAATGCCATTGTTAAAGAAATTATTCCACAGAACAACTTCGTAATGACTTTAATGGCTCCTCAAAAAGATGGAGAGACACTTCCTACAGAAGAAGAATTGTTAGCTATGTACAACAATGCCAATGCAATGGAAGTAGAAGCTTACGTTGAAGAAGTATTCGACGGTCCTATAGTAGCAGAACTTCCCAAACCAGGTTCTATCAAGAAAGAAACTGTTAACGAAACATTCGGAACAACAGAATGGGTTCTCAGCAACGGCATGAAAGTCATCTACAAACAAACAACTTTCAAAGACGACGAAATCAGAATGAGTGCATACAGCCCAGGCGGTTTGACATCACTCTCACAAGACGATCCTTACACACTACAAAATCTCGGTGACATCATCACATTAGGCGGCGTCGGAGAATTTAGTGCCATCGACCTTCCTAAAGTACTCGCAGGTAAGAAAGTTAGCGTATATCCTCAAATCACCACCTACTCAGAAGGCATGACAGGTTTCTGTTCACCTAAAGACTTGGAAACAATGATGCAACTCATCTACTTGTACTTCACAGCACCTCGCGCCGACCAAGAAGCTTTTGAATCTAACATGGAACGCACTAAGGCGATGTTGAAAAACATGGAGCTGAACCCAATGATTACTTTCTCTGACTCTTTGACAAAAGTTTTATACAACAACCATCCTTTGAGATTGAGAATGAAAGTTGAAGACTACGACAAAGTTGATTATGCAAAAGCAATGGAAATGTACGAACAATGTTTCTCAAATCCTAACAACTTCACATTCACATTCGTTGGCAACATCGATGTTGAAACATTCAAGCCATTGGTTGAACAATATTTAGCTTCTTTAAAGAAGAAAAAAGGAAAAGACGATTGGAAAGATATAGGTCTTAGCGTAAGCGAAGGTAATTATTCTACACATTATACAAAAGAAATGCAAGATCCTAAGACTTCCGTTTATATGATTTACAACGGCGACATGGAATATAATCTCTACAATCAAGTTTACATGTCGGTTCTTTCTGATGTTATGGACATCATCTATACCAAAACAATCCGTGAAGAACAGGGCGGCACATACGGCGTTGGCGTCATGGGTTATGTAGATAACAAGCCAAAAGACGGCTATATGTTCTACATCGTTTTCGACACAAATGATGAAGTTTATGCAACATTGATGGACATAGCAAAGGCAGGCCTCCAAGACGTAGCTGACAATGGTCCTCGTCAAGAAGATCTTTCTAAAGTATTGGGAAACAAACTCAAGAAGAGAACAGAACAACTTCAAGAAAACGCATTCTGGACAAATGCTATCTCTTCATACGTAAGAGACGGTGTTGATGTTGTGACAGAATATGAAAACATCATCAATGGCGTTACTGTTGAATCTGTTGCAGAATTTGCAAAACAAATCCTCAACGGCAATTTGAAAGAAATAGTTCAACTTCCAGCAAAATAAATTGAAAACTGAAAATTGAAAACTGTAGAGACGTACCAATGTAACATACAAATAAACCACATTGATGCGTCTCTATAGTTAAATTGAATTAATAATTAAAAAAAAATATATCATGACAGAAAAGATTCAAACATTACGCGACTCGGCAGCAATGAGATGGATTGCCTTGTTGCTTTTGGCTTTCGCGATGTTCTGTTCATACATTTTCATGGACATCCTCTCGCCTATCAAAGACCTCATGCAATCGACAAGAGGTTGGGACTCTACAGCATTTGGTACGATGCAAGGTTCTGAAACATTCTTAAATGTATTTATTTTCTTCCTCATCTTCGCCGGTATCATCTTGGACAAGATGGGAGTTCGTTTCACAGCAGTATTATCTGGAGCTGTCATGCTCATCGGTGCAATCATCAAATGGTATGCTGTATCAGAGAGTTTCATCGGAAGTGGTTTAGAAAGATGGTTCACAGAAAACCTCAACTACATCCCATTATTTGAAGAATTAGGCGTATCGCCATTCTACAGAGGCATGCCTGCTTCTGCAAAAGTTGCAGCCGTTGGTTTCATGATTTTCGGTTGCGGCGTTGAGATGGCTGGTATTACCGTTTCTCGTGGTATCGTTAAATGGTTCAAAGGTCGTGAGATGGCTTTGGCGATGGGTTCAGAAATGGCATTGGCACGTCTCGGCGTTGCTACATGTATGATCTTCTCCCCTATGTTCGCTAACTTAGGCGACAAAGTTGACGTATCTCGTTCAGTAGCTTTCGGCGTTGTCTTGTTATGTATCGCTCTTATCATGTTCATCGTTTATTTCTTCATGGATAAGAAGTTAGATGCACAGACAGGTGAAGCAGAAGAAAAAGACGATCCATTCAAAGTCAGCGACATCGGCAAAATTTTATCAAGCTGGGGATTCTGGTTGGTCGCTCTCCTCTGCGTGCTCTATTATTCAGCAATCTTCCCATTCCAAAAATACGCTGTCAACATGTTACAATGTAACTTGACATTCACCGAACCAACAGAGTTCTGGGCTTCGAATACAGTTACAATCATTCAATACGTAATCATGTTGGTTGTTGCTGCAGGTTCATTTGCAAGCAACTTCTCAAAGAACAAAGGCATGAAATATGGTTTAATGGCACTCGCTATCGTAGCTTTAGTAGTTTATTGCTACATGGGTTACATGCGCGGTTCAGCAGCATCTGTATTCGCAGTGTTCCCATTGTTGGCTGTCGCCATCACTCCTATCCTCGGCAACTATGTTGACCATAAAGGTAAAGCAGCTTCAATGTTAATGATTGGTTCATTGTTACTTATCGTATGTCACCTCACTTTCGCATTTGTATTGCCAATGTTCAAAGGTCAAGCAGTTGGTGGCATCATCGTAGCTTACGTAACAATCTTGGTATTAGGTGCTTCATTCTCATTAGTACCTGCAGCATTATGGCCAAGCGTTCCAAAATTAGTTGATGCTAAAGTTATCGGTTCAGCATATTCATTGATATTCTGGATTCAAAATATCGGATTATGGTTATTCCCAATGTTAATTGGTAAGATTTTGGACAAGACAAATCCTGGCGTGACAAACCCTGTTGAACAAAACTACACATGGGCATTGGTAATGTTGGCTTGTTTAGGTATTGCAGCTCTCATCATCGGAGTCATCTTGAAGAGAGTCGATGCTAAGAAACACTTAGGATTGGAATTACCGAATATCACTGAAGAATAAGACAATGTAGAGACGCATCAACGACACTTATGAAATATAAAATATGTCGTTGATACGTCTTGAAATAAGTAGAGACGTCACCCCTATGGCGTCTCATTTTTTTACCACGGATTGCACGAAGCTTTTTGAGTCTCCAAGTCACCGAGTCAATAAGTCTATGAGACTATGAGTCTATGAGTTTTTTTCAGATTTTGAGATTTTGAAGTTTTGAAGTTCTAAAAAAAAGCACTTTCGACTTGTTTCCAACAAACTACTAATGCTTTTTTCTTGACAGAAAATTCTGCTCTCTTCGTTTCTTGCGAAAACAGGACAAAATCTGTTTAACACACGAAATCCATCATTGTTTAAGCTTAGAAAGGCAGAGGCGGAGGCCAAGGTTGTTGTTCCTGTTGTCGGGATTGTTGTTGTTACGATTCGACACTCGGCAGTTCCTCGCGTTGTTGTTCCAGCTACCGCCACGGTTCACGCGGTTAGAGCCTTTCTTCCGATTTTATCCTACATAATATTCTTTTACGCATCTTCTTTGTATATGCGTATCTAACAAAAGACATCAATGGTAAAATATGCAACTGATATTCTTTTTCATTCCAAACACCATTTAACAACAACTTATCATATTTTAATATTTTCTTACTAAAACGATTTCTACTACGAGAATTAAGCAAAACCATATTACAACCTATTTTATAACCCAAGAACGATACCGTGTCACTTGTTCTTTTAATAATTGGTGTTTTTAGCAATAATTCTAATTTATCTGTGGAATATTTTTTTATCAAATTCACACTTCTTCTTAAATTAGCTCTATCATTATCGAATAGGAGCATATCATCCATATATCTGACATATACAGGAATTTTCAAATCCTCCTTTATATAATGATCCAATGATGATAGATAGTAATTCGCAAAATATTGACTTGTTAGATTACCGATTGGAATTCCACTTCCTTCATTTACCGAATAAGTATCTATAATCTGTGAGAAAATATAAAGTAGCCTTTTATCCTTAAATATTCTTTCTAATTTCTCTTTCAAAATTTGATGGGATATAGAATCGAAATATTTTTTAAAATCTAATTTGGCTACATAGTTATATTTCTTGGAGGCATAAATTGCCTTATCTAAGGCTTTATACACTCCTTTATCAATTCGTGTTGCGTATGTTGTCTCTATAAGGTTTCTTTCAAAATATTGATGACAGACAATCATTATAGCATGATGCAATACTCGTTCATCAAATGATGCAGCATAGATATTTCTTTTCTTTGGATCTGTAATGACAAAACTATGATACTTACCAACAGAGACCCTACCACTTATTATTTCATTCTGTAATTTTGTTATATTATATTCAAGATTATCGCCAAAAGATATTACCTCTTTTTTGTATTGCTTTCCACGCTTTGCCTTATAGAAAGCCAACAACAAATTGTCTCTATCAGCTATTTTTTCCACCAAATAACCAACACGTTTCATTCACCATCCAAATTGTTAAACATCTCACAAATCATATTACCATATTTCTCCATTCTCTTACTACCTATACCTTGAATCTTTTTGATATTACTTTCACTTATATCATCTAATTGCGACATCAATGCCAACTCTGCATCGGTAAAAACAGCATAAGCCGGAACTGCGTCTTTCTCTGCCAGGGACTTTCTCAAAAAACGTAATTGCGTAAACCGAGCAAAACTATTTTCATCAAGTATTTCTTTATAATCTATCTTTTCTTTTTTCTCTTGATGTTGTGTATTTTGACCTTGAAGATATGTGATACACAATGACCAATATGCCTCACCATTCAAGACATAAAATTGTTTCTCCACACTGACTATTTTGTTTCCTCTTAGGAAACGATTCATTTCATCATTCGACTCACTTGAGTCTGAACATGGGATTGTAAATATTTTTACCTGCATATTAATTTAGTAGAAAGGAAGAACGTCATGGTGACGTTCTTTTATTTGATTTTTTCTCGCAAAAATATCATTTCGTTTCGTAAGCTTCGTTAGGGCTACCGCCCCTACTTCGCTTTACTTCACTTCATTATATTTTTGCTCGTTTTTTTGCTTAAACAATTTCTGGATTGTGTGTTAATACTTAGAAAGGCAGAGGCGGAGGCCAAGGGGGTAGTACCTGTAGTCGGGATTGCCGTAGTCACGATACGACACTCGGCAGAACCTCGCGAAGTAGTTCCAGCTACCGCCACGGTACACGCGGGGAGAGCCAGACGATGGTCCCGTTGGATTCGTCTGCGAGCCTCTGCTGTAACTTCCATACCAGTCCTGACACCATTCATAAACATTACCGCTCATATCGTAAATACCCAATTCGTTCGGAGATTTGGTTTTTACGTCGTGTGTTCTACTACTGCTGTTGTCATAGTACCACGCAACATTTCCTATTGTGTTGCTGCCACTGTATTTGTAACCTCGAGATTTATTGCCTCCTCTTGCTGCATATTCCCATTCCGCTTCCGTAGGAAGTCGGAAATTCCTGCCTGTTAATTCGTTAAGTTTCGTTATAAACTCTTGGCAATCGTTCCATGAAACATATTCCACAGGTCTTTGAGGATAACCGCTGAAATAACTCGGGTTGCTGCCCATAACAGCTTGCCATAATTCTTGGGTCACTTCCGTTTCGCCAATGTAATAATCCGAAAGTGTAACTGAATGAACAGGATATTCACTGTCGTATGCATCGCTGCCTTGTTCTGAGGTTGCTCCCATTTGGAAAGTGCCGCCTTCTACTTTTATCATCGTAAAGGTAATGCCTTTTACGGTGAAGGTTTCGTTGTTACTAAACGTCAAAACATATTCGTCAGAAGAACCTCCGTTAGACACACGTCCGTGTGCCTCTACGTGAGAGACTTCTATATTCTTGCTTACTGTCTTGCCGTCGCGTTCGGCTTTTATATAGTGAGAACCGAAAGAAAGAGAACTTGTAATTGGAGAAAGTCCTACATAATTACCATCAACGTAAATCCTGTCGCCGCTCTTGTCGGTCTTTATCGTTATTTCTTTTCCTGTCTGTAGTTTCTCGTTAATACTTAAAGTCTCACCTTCTTTAATATTAATAGTTTGCGTAATAGTAGTACAACCTTGTTTTTCAAGTTTGAGTTCGTGAGTTCCTATTATTATCTCGTTAATATAGTTTGGTGTCTCGCCATAATTCTTGCCGTCAATATATATCGTAGCTCCCATTGGAGAACTGCTAATTTCGCAGCTTCCGTTTATCGGTTTCGGCGCGTCTAAGGTAACGGTTTTTGTCTCGCCCAAAACCAAGTCGATAGTTCTCTGTGCAGTTCTATGGTTTTGTTTTCTTGCTTCAAAGATATGCGAGCCGTCGGAGAGTCTGCCCGTCCATCTGCCCTTACCCTTATATTCCTCATCAACATAAATGTCAGATTGAGAATCGGTGTTTATTATCACATTCACAAAGTTTGCCGCCATATTAAGAGTGGCGTTGGTAGTTTGTCCGTCAGTCACGGTGAAAGATTGCTCTTTCATCTTATACATTTCTTTCATCACCCTCACGGTGTGGGAACCGCTTTTGAGTTTGTCGGTTTTTATTGGAGAGACACCTAAATAATTACCGTCAACAAATACTTTGGCGCCTTGTTCTGGAGAGGTAGAGACATTAATATAACCGAAAGCCGGACGTAGTTTTTTGTTTATCACGGTTCTTTCGTTCACTGTCACCGTTCCTGTTTCTGTATGATAGAGGTTACATTCAATTTTATATGTATGAGTAGTTCCTTCATCTACCGTCTTATATGCTTCACCAACGTCTAAAGGTACATCGTCTATATATATCGTTGCATTACTTTGGTCGGCTTTCACTATGAGAGGATGTTTTTTCTGTTGTGCCGGTGTTGGTATCGGTTGAGGTTGATGTGACACATATTCCAAAGTCATCTCATATATAGCATGACCACGCAGAGTTTCGGGCAGTTTATATGTTATCAGGCTATAGTCGGGATGAGATATTTCGAGGAAGTCGGCAACATGAGAGAGGTAGAGCCACACTTGTCCGTTCAGATATTCCTTTACAATTTGTGTTGCACGATTACTTTTAAAGTTAATTCTCATGCGTTCGCTCTCGTTGATATTCACCGTTGAGATTTTTATCAGAGCCATAGGTTCATCATTATCATCGTAGCGGTCGGCTTTGTCGTTCATCACGGCATTAGGGACGTGTTTGAAAGAGCCCTCTCTGACGTGCAGTTGTGAGAAGGCGTCAAAAGATATTAACACAAATAACAGCAGTAACAATTTTTTCATCATATAAATCAATATAAGTCTTTTAATCCAAGTAAATGTTTCATATCCACCTTATCGGGCTGCCATGCTCTCACATGAATGATGGGGCGTTTCTGGTCTCTTAGGTCAACCATCAGGAAGAGATAGCCGGTGTCACCGTATGTCGATGAGTTATATTCCTGGAGCAGTCTTACTCCGAAGATGTCCTCACCGCCGGTTTTGGAGGCGTCGTCGGAGACCATCTGTCGGGAAAAGTCTGTATCAGCGAATCTGATGTCGATATAATCTTGAGCATTGAATACGTTAGAGAGGTTTTTAAAATAGGTATCCTTATCATATTCCATAGTACGGACGTCATTTTCAGAGAGGTTCCACTGTTTTTGGTCGGGCAGCTCTGTTCTTTTCAGCACGTGTCCCACAATGATAAGGGCGTCGTTAGAGAAGATGCTTTCCAAGTAGTCGTATCGTTTAAGTGCGTAAGCAGTCTGATAATCTTCCATAAAATTGATAAGCGCGTAGCGGCAGTCTTTAGACCAACGTCCTTTTGTCATTATGTCTTTCTCAGCATCAGACTCAAGGCGGAACGAAAGTGAACTGATAAGTTTTTTGTTTTCGTCATAACGCAGCACCAACTCTCTAATGAAAGGCGTATGGTTTTTATATTGGAACTTAAGATCGATGTCGCGGCATATCGTAACATCACCTAAATCAAGAAATTCATATTCTTGATTACCGACCACAGTGATTTTAGCGTTTCTCACCAAGGTATCGAGCATACCGTAAGCCTCGTTGGTGAGATATTTTCTCACAGAGTGATAATTCTTTGAGCGAAAAGCTGATTCTACGTCCTGCATCATAGCGAGCAGATTTTTCTCTTTATCGTTGAGAGAATTGAAGTCTGTTGAGCTTGTTCCTATAGAGACATTTTCCGAGTTTTTAAAATAGGAAAAGTATTTTTCAAGTTCTATGGTTCTTCTGACATTATTACCTAATACTATCCTATCAACATTATCCATCACCAACTTTATTTCGTGATGAGACCGCGCTTCATGCAGGAAGTCGTATTTCACTCTTATATCAACAGACTCAATATCTGTGGTAGCCAATTGCAGCTGAGCCTTACCATTGCGAACCACTTCCGAGACATATTTATCGACACCGTTATAATATTCTATCTTAAGGCCCGAGATGTCTTCGCCGAAAGCTCTCACGTTAAGATTAACGGCTAAGCCTTCGCTGTTAAACTCACCCGGATTGTCCTTAGCCACAGCAAAAGTAAACGACTCAAGTACTTCAGTCACACGTTCATGGAGATAATTATAAGCCGAATATTGTTCATTATCAACAGTCAGTTTCAGGTTAGCACCCTGTGGATGCGACACGCACAGCATCATTGCCCAATAATAGTTCTTGAGAGCTTCAACCATTTTCTGATCTTGCTCGTTATTATAAGCTCTATCGGCATAATGCTGCATATCTTTGTTTCTTTGGTCGCATAAAGTATCGAAGTCTTTTTTGTGCAGATAAGCGAGATACGAATATTTTCCATCATCGAAACCATCCAACACGGGTCGGATCTTACATCTGCCGCTTTCGTCTGATGTCACACCTAAGGTCAGATATATCTTATCCAAATACTCATCTTGGTCATCAACAGCGAGATTTATGAGAGAGAGTTTTATGTTGTCGGTGATGTTGTCATACAAAAGTTGTATTGCTTTCTCCTTAGCCTTTTCTTCCGAGTTGGATGCAGGACCTTCGGCATAGAAATACAAGCCACTGTTTTTTATATGCTCGACGCCACTATTCTTCGGCTTATTCTGAGCATTTAACGATATAAATATCAGCAAGATAAGTAATAAAAAAATAAATCTTTTCATTCCAAAGTACTTTGCGACAAAGATAAGAAAAAAGTCTAATGACAAGGGAGAAAAGACTAATGTTTTTTTTAACCACGGATCCCCAAAATCTGCACAGATTAATTTGTTTTTGTATAATCTCTCGTAGTGTTTAAAAAAAAGATTCGTGAACAATTCGTGTAAATTCGTGGACAAAAAAAGACGCTTCGTGACTGAAGCGTCTCTGTGTGGAAACTACTGGGGTCGAACCAGTGACCTCCTGCTTGTAAGGCAGGCGCTCTAAACCAACTGAGCTAAGCTTCCATTAAACTAAAGAACCTATTTCCTTGTGTTTTGCGAGTGCAAAGATACAATATTTTTTCAATCGTACAACATTTCTTCAAAAAAAAATTATTTTTATTTTTTATCAATTCAATATCAATATTTTAAGAATGAAAACGAGAGAGAAAAACCTAAACTCGGGCACATTCGATGTGCCCCTAATGTATAATTAATTGAGCGGATAACGGGGCTCGAACCCGCGACCTGAGGCTTGGGAAGCATCCGCTCTACCAACTGAGCTATATCCGCATTAAAAAAATCGCAGCGCAAAATTATAAATATTTTCATTATTCGTCATAAAAAAAACAAGAAAATATTGTTATCTTTGTAAAAACTAAAAAACATTCAATATGAACATCGACGAATCTAAAATAAGAGAAGCTTTTGAAGAAAAAAACTGGACTGAGATAAAATCACAAGACTCTTGGTCGGTATTTAAAATAATGTCGGAATTTGTTACCGGCTACGAAACTCTTTCAAAGATAGGTCCTTGCGTAGCTATATTTGGTTCTGCGCGTACCAAACCCGACAACAAATATTACAAGATGGCTGAGGAAGCAGCATATCTCTTGGTAAAAAAAGGCTTCGGCATCATCACCGGCGGCGGTCCCGGAATAATGGAAGCAGGTAATAAAGGAGCGCACTTCGGAGGCGGAAAAAGCGTCGGACTCAACATCGTTCTCCCTCACGAACAACGTCCTAACGCGTTCATCGACGCCGATAAAAGCATCAACTTCGACTTCTTCTACGTAAGAAAAACTATGTTTATGCGCTACGCACAAGGATTCATCGCATTCCCAGGTGGCTTCGGCACATTGGACGAACTCTTTGAAGCTATAACATTGATTCAGACTCACAAACTCGTCTCCTTCCCTATCATCATGGTCGGAAAAGAATATTGGCAACAAATCAACGACTGGTTCAAAAACACCTTATTAAAAGAAGGAATGGTGAGCGAGAGCGACTTCGACATCTTCCATGTCGTTGACACCGTGGAAGAAGCCGTCACAATAATCGAAGAATTTTATCATAAATACGCACTGAGACCGAACTTTTAATTAATGTATAATTAACAATTTACAATTATTCTTAACTGTAAATTGTAAACTGTAAATTGTAAACTGTGAATTACATAGAGATACCTATCAATATTGTAAACATCGAAGGTGATGGTTTTCATCTCATCGCTGAGGGTTTTATCAACGACAAAGCTGCGCGTTTCGTCATAGACACCGGAGCATCAAGAACGGTTTTCGACAAAAACAATATTCTTAATTACATCGACAATCCTGAGTTCTCAGAGAAAGAAGGATTATCTGCTGGCATAGGCGGAACAGACATCTCGAGTTTTATATTCTCCATCAAAGAATTACGTTTTGGCGACTTAGTCATCACAGATTATCAGGCTGTAGCGATGGATTTGTCTAACATAAACAATTCTTACGCGATGATTAAACTTCCACCCATCGACGGCGTCCTCGGCGGCGATTTATTAATGAAACATAAGGCAGTGATAAGTTATAAGTTAAAGAAAATGCGTCTCACTCCAATAAGATAATCATGGCAAAGATTTTAGTTATAGACGATGAACCTGCTATCCGACGCATACTGCGCGAGATTTTAGAACACGAACAATATCAAGTCGATGTGGCAGAATCTGCTATCGAAGCGCTGCCTCTCGTGAAAGAGACAGAATATGACGCGATTTTATGCGACATCAAGATGCCACAGATGGATGGCATTGAATTTCTTGAAGAAGCCAAAAAGATAAGCGAAGCTCCCGTCATCATGATTTCTGGTCACGGCACCATTGAGACTGCCGTTGATGCAATAAAAAAAGGAGCCTTCGATTATATCGCTAAACCACCGGAGTTAAACAGACTACTCATCACTTTGCGCAACGCCTTAGACAAATCGAAACTCATGTCGGAGACCAAGGCACTGAAGAAAGTCGTCAGTCGCAAGTACGAGATGATTGGAAGTTCTAAGCCAATGATGGAGATACACGAGATGATTGAGAAAGTCGCGCCTACGAATGCACGCGTGCTCATCGAGGGCGAGAACGGAACAGGGAAAGAGCTTGTCGCACGCCGACTTCACGAACTCAGCAACCGCTCTTACGCTCCATTCATAGAAGTCAACTGCGCCGCAATACCGTCGGAGTTGATAGAGAGTCAGCTCTTTGGACACGAGAAAGGCTCGTTCACTTCAGCGATAAAAATGAAAAAAGGCGACTTCGAACTCGCCAACAACGGCACTTTATTCTTAGACGAAATCGGCGACATGAGTCTCTCGGCACAAGCTAAAGTATTGAGAGCCTTACAAGAAAACAAGATAACACGTGTCGGAGGCGAGAGCGAGATAAATGTCAACGTTAGAATCATAGCAGCGACGAATAAAAACCTTAAAGAAGAGATACAAAAAGGCAACTTTAGAGAAGATTTATATCACAGGTTAAGCGTGATTATCATCAATGTTCCCCCATTACGCGACAGATTGGACGACATTCCTGAACTGATAAGTTATTTTGTTGAAAACATCTCAGGTGAGATGGGAAAACCTACCCCGACATTCACGCAAGATGCTATTGAAGAACTACAAAAATATCGTTGGACAGGAAACATCCGCGAGCTTCATAACGTCATAGAAAGGTTAGTGATTTTGTGCGGAAACAAGATTTGCAGTGATGATGTGAGGAAGTTTGTACAGCCGCTTATGAATTAATTCATAATTCATAGTACATAATTCATAATTACTTTTTTATTTGAAATAAAAAGTGTATTTTTGCACGATAATTGATACGCAATTATGCATTATGAATTAAGCATTATGCATTGTTCATTGAAATTTGGGGTTGACTGGTTTTGACAGCTTGTAGAATGGTCATGTAAGCATGTTGAGCCTTGCAGTTAAGCTCATTAATCTTGGCTGCGAAAAATTAATTGGCGAAAATAACTACGCTCTCGCTGCTTGATCGAAGAACAGTAGATCGTTGCTTAATTAGTCCACAAGGTGGATTAACGGGACATCTCGCGGATGGACTTTCCTGATTCCGGTCCGGATACGAGGTGCTCATCAATTTCGGGATAGCGATGCAGAAGCTCCGGCTGCATAGCGAAATTTAGGAGATAAGGTCGAGTTTAGGGTGTCTGTTTCCTTGCTCGGCTCGAAAACCAACAACAGAATAAACATGTAGAAAGCATGGGTGTTCCTTGTTTGGACGAGGGTTCGACTCCCTCCAGCTCCACCCCTATTGGATTTTAATCCACAAAAAACACTAATATATTCGAGACATATTAGTGTTTTTTTGTTAGTTGTAATGAGAACTTGTGTTATCAAATTATTTCCTATAACATCACTATTGTTTATTCTGTAACAGGACGCACTGCTCGACCAGAACTATAGTCGGCGCAGTATACATCGAGACTACCACTATCGAAGTATAGACTTCCTGCACCATAGCTACTACCCATGTACCGCGTAGAACTCCAATAGCTTCCGTGATCACCAGTATCTGGTGTCGATAATAATCCGTAGTAGCTATCGTAGTATCTATATCCAGCAGCAGGTAAAAAGATACTATTACCATTAGGTCCTGTCACCTTATAACCGTTATTACCATCTATGGAAGTCCATGTCCAAAGACAGTTGATTATCAACTCTTGGAATTCCGCTACTGTCGGTAAACGCCATGTACCACCCCATTGCTTTACTGCATCAAATGCGTCACTATTTGTCATATCATCATTGTGTGTCAAATAACTTCCATATTCAGATAATGAACTTGCACCATAATTACATGTCGCCCACTTCAAGCCACTTGGCAATCCAAGATCAACCCAATCATAACCATTTTTACTACCATGTGTCCTTGCAAACTGTGTTTGCTTTTCATCTTCTACTTCTGGTTTAGCTTCTTGTTTTGCTTTTGTTTTCACCTCTAATTCTGCCTTCAATCTTACTTGTTTTTGTTTAGTATTATCATATTGATAATATCCGAAGCCACATAATGCAAGAATAACTATTACTACTGCTATCGTTATCGATAATGGTTTCATTTTCTTTTTCACCTTTATTTCACGGTATTCGCAATATTTGCTGTCATTAGAAATTTCTTCGCCACAATGAGGACATTTCATACTATTTTATTTTTCATTTTATTTTTTTCTATATCTTTTTTCACGTCGTTTTTTTAAACCACTTGACGGAAATAAATCAAATGAATTGAATACGTTAAACACCACAAAGGTGACGTCTCCACATACATTTTTTATTTATTTATCTTGATATAATTATTTCAATCAAAGAAAATAACCTCGCCGAGATTGTAACCATAAGTGGAAGTAATGTTTAGCAAAACTTCTTCTCTTGTGGCGTATTCATAACAATATTGTGTTTCAATGTAAAGTGATGTGCCGCATATTTGGTATAAGTTACTGCTGACACGAGTTATCTCGACATCATATCTTCCACGGTCTATCTCTGTTGGAATAAGAACTGCTTCTACCTCTTCGATATTACCCCAACTATTGATAGCCTTAGAACCTTTATCAAGTTCTATCTTTTCATAGATTTTAGTAATTGTGTAAGCTTCAGTTTCTTGGGAATGCTTCGGTGTTGCAGAGACAAACAGCGTAAGACAAAGTGAAAGTGTTAATATTTTAACGATTGTTTTCATAATAGACATTTTATTTTTCTTGTAATTTTTATTTATACAAAACATGAATAGTGTCTCTCTACTATTACTTCACGTATGGTCTAACAACGTTAATATCAACTGCAAAATTCAAGTTAGCACCAGAACTTTCTATGCCTGCCGTAGTTATGCCAATGACTTCTCCATATTCGTTGATAAGCGCGCCACCACTGCTACCATGATCTATTGGAGCATTTATTTGAATCAAGTTATCTCCTCTAAGTTGTGATATTTCACCAGACGAAAATGTGTTTTCCAATCCTAAGGGACTGCCTATTGTGTAAACTTTTTCTCCTACTTTAGGAATCCTCTTTCCTACTGGAATATAGCTGAACGTACGTCCTTGTGACTCAACTTGAAATATAATAAAATCGTTATCTTTACTTTTTGCGATTACATTTCTTATTTTGTAAGTATGTCCACTTGATAATTTAATTGTCTCATAACCAACTGTTGTTCCTTCAAAGACATGATAATTACTTACTCCTATTCCTGAGGAGGAAACAAAAAATCCCGAACCATGATAATCATTCCATCCGTCAGAAGTATAAATCATAAAGACAGCAGGATTGTATTTTTCAAAAATCTGCGAACCATTTAGTATTTTACTATCAACAGACGTAGATGCTACTGGAGCATCAGTATGTGTAGTTCTTACTTCTTGAGTATTTCTTGTTGAATGCCTACGACTTTGCTGTTGAGTTCGTTCTTGTGTATATGAATTTCTCGTATTCGTATGAACGCCCTCACGTCTTCTGACACAAGAAAATAAAAGTAATAATATACAAATTCCTAATATGATTCTTTTCATCATCTGATTTCTCCTGGTTTTGGAATTATATGAATAACAAATCGTTGATTCTTTTTATTATGTCTATTGTCAGGCAATTCCCTAAACTTGCTAGCCTTACCACTTCCTGATATAATCACTTCACAATTATGTATTCCGCCTGTTTCATCAAAATATATTTTTTGACTTGACCAAAACTTAACAAGACTTAAAGCTCTACTATAACTTAGTTCATAATTGCTTTGATATCCATCATTTGATGTTTGACCTTCAATAATAAGCAAAAACTTAGCCTCTGGATTATCTTTTTGGGCTTTTAACATTGACTGTCTTATCGACTCTCCCGCTTTAGCCAATGTACGCCTTACATTGACAGGAATATCATTGATATCCGAACTATATCTTTTAAAAGACACTGTAATATTTTTCAACGTGTGTCGTTTATAGTTTTCATCAAACTTAAAATAATTTGTATCAATTGTTTGAGTAGCTTCCTGTATCTCTATTATTTTATTGATTTGCGCTTGCGTAATATCTCTTTCAATACGCATTGCTTCTCGTTCTTCGCCGATTTTAACCATTTCCTTGTGAAGTAATGCCACCGTAACAACAAACAATACCAGCATTATAAAGAACATACTGGTCATCAAGTCAGAATAGCTTGTCCAAAAAAACGATTCTTTTTTGTTTTTCTTCATATCAGATTATATGATTTTAAAACCTTAAGAACAAGAAATGCAATTACCAACAGACATGTCAAACAAACCAAGGAGCCACCGACTATCAGCAAAACTTTTGTCCATTTTGGCAAACTCTTTTGCACAATAGGAGTACCATTGTTACTAAATCCAACTCTTATTGAATTACGTTCCTTTATTTCTGATGCCAGAAAATTTATCGATGAAATCAATGTGTCCAAACGTCTATTCTGTTCATTTGAGGATTTCTCTGCTGTTTTTTCCATTTTTTCTAGACTTGCTTTAACCGCTGTAAGGTTTTTCAGTTCCTCTATTAAAGCTGTTGTTTCTTTAAGTTTTTCTTGCAAAATATTTTGTTGTATAGCTGAAGATTTTTCAAGTTCAACAAATTGTTTACCAACATTCTCTTGCATCTTTATCAAAGCTTCCTGCAAGGCATCGTCAACCACACCTACTGCCTTGGTCATTTCAGATTTTCTATTTTGGATTTGTTGCAGTTCTGCCTCAAAAAATTGTCCAAGTCTTTCGATGGTTTTCATTCTTTCTTCACCTTCATCAAGTTTTTCATTGAGTTCTTTAACCTGAGTCAGATATTTTTCAGAATTTTTAAGATATTTACCAAGTTTTGATAATTGTTCGGAATATTCTGAAATATGCTGCGTTACATCTCCTAATTCTTGGGTGCTATCTTTCAACTTATCGTAGATTGTAATATTTGCAGTTGCTATTTCATTTATTCTCAATTCTTTTATTGATTGAAGGACTTCCGCTTGACCTCTATAAGATTCATTAACCTTATCTAATGTTGCACTTAATTCTTTTGTATTTTCAGAGAATGTAGTGTTAAAATCTCTAAGATTTTGTCCCATTTTCACTAAAGTGCCGGAAACATCAGAAGACAACTGTGGCAATAGCTCAGACTGAATCCAACTTAAGAACTTATCTTTACCTTCCTCTTCATTCCTTTTTGCATTTTTGAAAATATACGAAGCAATGGTTGTTAACAATATACCCACAAAACTGGCTATCATCGCCAACGCAATTCCACTCAACAAGGCAGAAACGCCCTCACTACCAGAATCATCTGATTTTAATTTAAGCTCTGTATTTTCACTCTTTACATAATCAATCAATTTATTCGCTTTAAGTTCATCTATTACTCCACCTTCTTCAATAATTATTATATGGTCACTTTTAACTTCTTGTGCTGATTTTCTACCTACAATATCACTTACATCAGTTGTGCTATTAATCAAATCATAATTACTATCTAATAAAGATGATAATCCACCGCTAAAGACTAAGAATGCAACGCCAACAATGATTCCTAGAACTGTACCCATTAAGCCTGTGTATAAAGGTGTGGGAATTTGAGTGTCTATTTCATTCTCTTTTGCATCACAATTTCTTTCAACTATATCTTTCATAAGATGATAGTCGCTTGCAGCGCCTTTATTTTTACGCAAATAAGTGTTTAGACTTGATATTATTCTCTCGAAAATAGAATCATGACTTCTACCATGACTAAAACCATCGAAAAGTTCATCATCAATATCATCCGTCTCGTTTCCAACAACTATCTTCTTTCCCTTTAAAAAGATTTCCGAATCTTGAGCATACAAGCAATTTGTTGAATTTGGGAAAATATTTGAGAAACTGTTTATTTCTTTATATGTTTTGCTAAAGAAGTATATCTGAACTCCAATAATCAGCAAAACTATAATCCCTATTACGATATAGTGTACCATTATTTTATACGAATTTTACGTTAGCTTTTTTGATAACTTTCCAAAAACCATCACCTGTTTTTTGCGCAAAACCAGAATCGCAGCCTTCAATGGTATTTCCATTACCTAACTTATTACACGCCCCATTAATATAATCCTCACAACCAATAACTAACTCTTTTGCATCTTCGTACAATTCAAATTTAGCATTGTAATCATCTTCAAGTAAAAGTGTGTAAATTGTTTTATCCTTTGGTTGTTCAGAGACTTCCATAAAACACATATTAGCATCAACGGCAGATGCAAATAATTTTTTTATAATTACAGTTGCTGGTTGAGGTTGAGGTTGTTGCTGTTGATATTGATCTGTGTTATACTTAACGGTCTGAGATTCTTTCTCATCGAGTCGTTTGCACTCGAGAACTCGGTCAACAATAAGATTTATATCTGCCTCTGATAATTTATAGGGTTCAATTCTTGTCTTCACATTTTGAGGCATATTCCATTTCAAGTCATCAAGTTTTCCATCTAACTCACTGTATCTTTTTTTAGACTTTTCATCTACCCTAACAGATAAGGTCATGGCAAATGCAGCATTCGCTAACATTGAAATAATTAATGCAGTCCAGATTATTGTATTGTTTTTCGTTTTAGATTTAGAATTTTCCCTAACAGAAACTTTTTCTACATTCTCATTTTTAGAAGTATTTGTTTCTTTATTACTTCTATTACAAGATGTTAAAAGTATTGTGTTGACAAAAAACAACACAGAAATAATTATTATTTGTAATCTTTTCATATTCGTTTATTTTGCCATTTCTCTTGCCAAATTATTTAACATTCCAATTACCGGATAGAAGAATAATGTCTCTTCCAACTTACAACTATCATCAGCTTTCCATGTTTTCAGTTCTTCTTTCCTTGCATCTAAAGCTGATTTCGCAAATTGCTCGAGTTTAATATTGCATAAATCTTTAATACCATTAGATTTTCCTTGATTAACTCCAAAATTCTTGACATAGAAATCTATCATTTCTGGAGACAAAATATAATCAATCATTTCTTGAACATGATTAACAACTTTGTTGATAACATTATCAGTCACATCATTATAACAGAAATTATCGATAGTCTCACTGCCACTAACACCCAACAAATTGAATTTTAGCGAGTCAAAATCAATGTCAATATCATTATTACCTGTAAGAATACCGCCCTTACATGTTGCCGTCTTAGGATTTTTCTCACATATCACATCCAATACTTCTCCCTTTGCATATTCAGTTCCATATACATCTTCAAATATCATTTTGGCAAATTTTTTCAAAACATCCACGTCCTCCGACAACACTTTTATAGACTTTGAACCATTGCCACTAAACGCTATTGTAAGAGGTTTCTTTAATCCTTTTAATTTCATCTCTTTAGCCGTAAAATATAGCAAAGACGCATAGAACATTACAAATACATATTTCATACAATCGTCGCTCGACAATATATCTTGAAAATCCAAAGCTGTAATATTATTTTTCTTAACATCTTTATTATTTGATAATGCATAGAAGAACGCTATAATATCAGGCGATTTTTTCTGTATCACAATATCATCAAGAGCTTTTAACAAATCATTCAAACCATTGACATTTAATACACCTTTAAATCTATCCAAATATCTCGATACGAAACCATTGTTATCAGAATTATATCCAAAAGCGTCACCGAATATCGCATTTGAAGCAAATCGGAATGAAGACATCATCTTATATTCTGAATCTTCGACAACAAAAATATCGCTTGTCTCACCTCCAATATCTATTGTTAAAACATTTGTCTGCGCACCCTGAGTTGTTTTATAGTGCTTATATGGAGCAATTGACTCTGGTATAGCAACAACATTTTGAATATCGTCTCCAAAATATTTTTTATACAAATCGCACCAGATTTTCTTAAGTCCACTGATTTGATACTGAACCATACTTGTTGGATAGAACCATCTGATTTGGGTTTTTGCAAGACTTCCATTATTCAACAGAACCTTGTTTCTCAATAAGATGACTATGTTCTCTATATACAACTCCACTCTTCTTCTTTCCTCGTTAGACCATTTCAAGTTTGTTTTGATAGAATAATATTTTGAACAAACTTCTTTTTCATATTTGAACGGAATATGAGCATGCGCCATCGAATGCACTGGTTTATCATAACTTATCGTATTGCATTCTGCAAATACAGTTCTCATTGGATAAGCATATTCGACATTGTCAATTATCGAAGGTACTAGATATCTATCATAAGCTCCCTCGATATTAACATCAACACCATAATTATTGTGCAACCTCGAAACCTGCTTATCGTTTACTGTTATATCAAAGACTTGAGACGGAGTGCTATCCTTGCTATATTCAATGTGAGTATTCGTTGTTCCAAAGTCAATGGCGAATGAAAATTGACTATTTCCGATAACATCTTTAAGTTTAGGAATCAAAACACCAGAATTTGATCCGACAACAACTTCAATTCTGTCAAACAAATTTTTCTCTATCACATACGATACTATACCTGTTGTCCTATTGCTTTTAGGAGTATGAACTACTCTGACAGCAGTAACAACATTATTACCCAAGCAAGGATTCAGATAAACATCATTATCTCCATCATCAAATAATGCTATACGATAATATGCATAATCTTTATCTGCTTTAACAGGCGGTAAGACTCCAAGACCAAATTTCTTAACAATTATTCCACCTAAATTATTGGAAATGTCGGCAATGTTATTGTTAAGATAGATTCTTTTATATTCAATACAATAATTCTTTTGAACAGGAACACGTAAAACCACTGTGATACCACCTGCATTACTTCTAAACTCAAACATTTTTTGTCCGTTAGGCAGCGTCCCCAACAATTCATCTACAGTGAAGAAGTCGAAGAATAATTTCTTCAATGGCAACAAATACGACTCGTTTCCAGTGCTGATTGCATTGAAACCTCCATCATAGTAATCCTTATCATTCATACGATAAGGCATTTTAACGATATTATCTTCCAAAAAATCACTGATTGTAAGATATGGATGGGAATCACTTGTAGATGGCAAAGTCCTTTTCTCCCACGGATTGCTATCAAAATACGGAGCTGAATTGTTTGGATTCCATACTGTTGATGTGTATGTTAATGCTGAGTATTGATTTCCTTTTTCAACTGGAAGGACCAATGGCTTTTTGTCACCAACAAACACCTTAGAATTGATTTCAAAGTCGCTATTAATCTGAACAGCCGGCACTTCACATAGTGTTATACCGTTAATTACATCAACATTATTGTTGTTAACAACAAGTTTTGTATAATCATTAATTGTGTTGGCATCAAACCTGCTTATTTGATTGATGAGACCTTGATTATTTACATCTTCTCCTAATTTATTTATTGTGAGAGTTATATATTCACTCACTTCGGAAAATTCAATTGCAAAATTAGGGTATGATGCTTTCAAAGCACATAAATATTTAATATACTCAACATCACGCTTATATAGTGGCTGATACTGATTATCAAATGGTTTATCGTTACCATCAAAAGAAATATAATTGGATATTCTTTTTGACAAATCATTTGCAGAACTAAAGAATAACGTACATGGAGATGTTGCGCCAATAATATCATTTATCTTACATTGTGGACCTATGTACTGCAACATATAAATTCTCTGCATATTATTGAAATTATATGTAGTACCATCTTGTAACATATACATTTCAAGAGTATCTGCAACAGTTTTATGGGAAGGAATCTGAGATTGTCTTAATGCTTGTAAATCATTTGTCTTATCCCAGAATACAATATTTACAAGATTTTTAAATTTAGGATAGTTGAAAAAAATCTGACCGATATCCAAACTGTCTGATACCATTTTGTGGTATATCGTATTTCCATCAAGACCTATTTTATTTACTTCTTTGAATGCGTTTTTCACAAGATCTATTCTTGCAAAAGGAGATGGTATTGATGTTATTTCATTTTTTGCAGTGGCACCGTTAGGGTCATTTATCTGATTTATAACATTTGTACTATATGGTTGTGATTGTTGCCAATCAATCAATGTGTTATTATCTTGATGTAATCTGAAAACTTTCGACATGACTTTAGAATTTTTGTGATACAATCTCTTTCATCGCGCTGTAGAACAAGTTCATATATGATTGTTCCTTTGATGTTCCTTCCTGTTCCTGTTTACTTAAAACAGAATCTATTAGAACATAATTCTTTTTTTCCAAAATTTTCTTTTTGGGCTTATAATCTTTTACGGAATCGAATAAATCACAGTTGTCGCCCAACTCAAACATCGTAAGTTTTCTATTGTTAGATGACAATTCTCCTAACCATGCAAAGAAATCATTTTGGAACATTTCGATATTCTTGTAAAAATTACCATTGAAAAATGACTTATCAAGTTTTCTATCTATAGCCCATGGTTGATGTTCATATTGTTTTTCCAGACAATTTTTGTTGTATTTTGTAAAGAAGAACATTCTCATCAAAGCATCTCTCATTATATTTTCAGTACTTTTTGCAAAATCAGAAAGAATTATATCATTGATTCCGGCTGGCAAGTTTTTAATTCCAAATTCTTTATGAATAGTTGGATTCAATCTTCCATTGACATTATTAACAAAATCAACAACCGCCAATGCAGAGATAAGTTCAACCAAATGAGCTGCATTTTTCTGTTTGGCACCACCTTCATGATTATCATACGCATTGTTTATATCGTCGGCAATATAGTAAAGCGCATCAATAGAATTGTTGCCACTGATATTTTTATCGTAATACGACAAAGCCGATTTAGTTTTTGAAATAAACGTAGTTGAATCTATTTCACTTTTGTTATCTTGTTTAACATTGAAATATGGCAGAACCGTTATACCACCTATGACAGCATCATTTATCAAAGCAAAGTTTGGAATAGTTCTATTGGCACGCAATGTTTTTAGTAATAACGGGAAACCACTGGCACCAGTTCCTCCAAATATAGAACTGATTATAAAGATTCTATCGCCTTGTTGAAAATTGTTTGCAAATTCTATAAATTCTCGTGATTGAGAAAACTGATTTAAAACTACAGAACCAATATTGGGATTTCCTTTAAAACCGACATTCATTTCTGCATTCAAATTCTTATCAGAAAACAACATTGACATCAAACATTGATTATTCGGAGTCATTGAACTAACTCCCATATAATCTTGAAATTTCAATGTTTGTACCTTGTTATCTAATGGCAACTGAAAACCAGAAACGACTTGGTTAATCTCTGTTTTAAAGAACTCATTTTGACTTGTTCCGTCAAATGTAAGTTTACTTCTTATATCCGAATAACATCTCATTAAGGAGACTGTTCTTGTTAAATCTCCACCAGAAGCGTCTGGGTCAATAATAATAGGAACGATTGAATCATTTCCACAATCAACACCTGATGCTAATAACATTGTTAAGGATCTCAATACACGAGAACCTGTTCCGCCTATTCCAAATACATAAACTTTACTCATATCTTTCAGTTTTTTTAATTACAAAAATGGAGAGTGTTTACAGTTCTTGCTTCCCCACTTAATAATCATAGAGAAGACAAAAAACAACACAAATGTCCAGCAAAAACAAATACATGCAAATGGGAAAAATTCAGTCATTCCGTAATATGGTAAATCCAAGTTTTGTTCATAATACAAATCAAATAATTTCCCGTGTGAAATTCCCCATCCTATTGCGAAATTCAATAAAGATGTAGCCAAATTAAATGCACCCCACCAATACCATCGATTAAGTCTTGGGTGATTTACTATATAATAATAGGAAACAGATACTATTACTATAGAAATAATCATCCATAGAAAAATTGGTAAATACGCATTGATGTCGTACATGTCATCAGAAAATCCTTCAAAGTAGGCTCCGCCCCATAATTCGTAAATGTTTGCTATAAAATCTTGTATCATAACTTTATTTATTTGTTTATTGTAATATTAATTTCAAAATAATTATCGGCTCCTTTATCGTAAGCTTCTTTTATACCTGTCACAAAATACCATAATCCAAATGTCTTGTTTTGTTCTTCCGAATCTGTGCCTATATTTGTATCATCTACAGAAGAACTTTTTATCACCCATTCCGGCAACTCTCTCTTCATTTTTAGCGTAAAGCTTGGGACGGTTCTATTTAATGTCGAAACTTTTATAATGTGTGTACAATTTTGGGTTGCTTGCACATCGATTGGAGCTATTGTCGCATCTTCTATCTTTATAACTTCGTCTATAACATAATCTTCCGTAGCTTCGTATAGACGCACATCACATTTTTCATCATTACTCATAGGTATATCACTCAAATCTACCGCTATCGCCATAGCAAAAACATTTTTATGTTTGTCAGGCTGAGCTTCTCTTATCGTTGTCGCATCTGTTTTTCTAAATCTACCTACTTTATATGTATTCACGAGCACGCTACATTCAGGATTAAGTTCTTCAATGTCTGTCAATGTGTATTTATTCTGGTAACCATTCATTCTTTGAACATCAAAATTTTCATTAAAAGAAGAAATCAATTCATCGACACCAATCACGCACATATAATAAGGTCTCTTACATTTGAGTTTCTGTGATGCCTTTCCTGTAGGATGCTTATAATCCCAATAATTACCATCAAATTGCGAATAAAGTTGGATTACTGTTGTGGATAACAACTGCTGATGCAGAGCCTTTAACTCTTTGCCTTTACCCAAAAACGCTTGTAATGTTTTATTCTTGCATTCAGATAGCAATACTGGAGCTGTTTGAGTTCCTGATATTGAGTATATGTTATCTGACAATAGAATAGAGATTGTTTTATTATCGGTCACATCAAGTATCATTTTTATGATATTATTCAAATTCGTTGATGCACCATTACCATTTGATTTAAACTCGGCAGGAGAAAGCATTTTTTGTGCAAAATTCAACAATGTAGCATTCGTTGTATTTTCTTTATGGATAATTCTTTCATTTATATAATGTAACTTAATATTATCCGTATCATAATAATACTCCAACCAAGCCAACATATTTTGAATAGCATCCTGATATTCCGATGTTTTATTAATAAAACCATTCATACTACCGGAATTCTCAATGTAAATGTTTATGGTTGGCTTTACATTATTTTGTGGCGCGACATCTAACTTCCTAATTGGAGTGTCTTGATTTTCTGTTTTTTCAACAAATTCATTAGTTCCATTCGTTTCAACATTTCTTCCGTCTCGACCTTGTCGAGGTGTGTTTCTGGTACATCCTGTAATAATAGTAATTAGCAAGACTGCAAGTAAAATTTTATTTTTCATAATATCTTTTATATTTATTACCAAACATTCAAAGCAAACAAATAAAAAAAGTGCGAACAAATCTTACTTAGTATTCAGAGGTATCGCCAAACACCCACAACTACACAAATAAGAAAAGTCCGCACTAACGCGCGAAGCTTCACCCATTGCTGTCGTAGTTGTTATTCTTCTTTTTGGCGATTTTCTGAATATCACTCGCAATAAGTAAACACTTAAAATATATGTCTATTCCTGTTTTCTACATCTTAATATTTCTATTTTTTAATCCCGACAAAAGTAATTATTTTATTACAATATCCAAAATAAATCAACTTTTTTTTAAAATAAAAAATACTTGTGTTGTATAACTTCTCAAGCAATTATCTCCTCCATCTCCTTAATACTCCTACTTATCAACTCTTTCTGCTTCTCAATGGATTCCAATTTCAAAGCAAACTCCTGCTGTAATAATGGTGTCGGATCCGAATCGCCAAACATCTCGTGATATATCGACTGCGGAAGTCGGTCGTATTCCTCCAATTGCAGTCTCTTCTTCTCAATGATTGTTAAAAAAAGTTCTTTATAGTATTTCTTCTCTATACACTCTTTCATATCACATAAATTTGGTCTTAAACTCAAACATGGCTTCACATATCTCTGTCTCCAAGAATGTTATCCTTCCAAAAATATCTTCACTGTTCTCGTATTCGACTTTCTCTATATCTGCATCAATAGTTTTTTTCGCATCGTCAGACATCATGGTTCTCCTCCTCAATTTGGTTTTAGACAATAAAAAAGTGCGAACTAATCTTATTTAGAACTCTGAGGCATCGCCAAACGCCTATGACTACACAAATAAGAAAGTCCGCACAGAGTGCGAAGCATTACTTAATTGCTGTCGTAGTCATTCCTATTTTTTGGCGATTTTCAGAATCTCACTCGCAACAAGTAAACACTTACTTCAATATGTCTATTTCAACTTTTTATTACGTTATATTTCTGTTTTGTTTATTCGCAACAAAGGTAATAATTTTACCGCAAATCATTAAACAAAAATCAACAATTAAAAAAACATTCAACATATTGCGCATCTGTGCGGTTTTCTTGCAAAGTTACAATCTACCCATACCTCTTGTCAAGTATTTTAAAAGAAAAATAAATGTCTTTAACAATTTTTAATACAATCTTAATGAAAATATGAATCTTATGTTAATAGTTATTAGGCTTTTCAGCGCTATCTTCTTCACACAAAAATCTTCTTGCCTACAATCTCCTTTTTTATTACATTTGCAAATAATTTAATCTTAATTTACCATGAAGAAATTTATCACTACTATTTTATGCGTATTCGCAGTTTTTGTAATTAATGCTCAGTCAGTAAATAATTTATATGGATCTCCTACCGGTTGGGATGCTGACGACAAATCGAAAGAAGGCACTTGGCTTCACTACGACAACGGTACTTTTGAAGTACCGGCAGGTCTCACTTTCGACGGTGTCAACTTCGAATCTTTCAAATGGGGAATCATGTTTCCTGCAACAGACATATCTGCTTACGCAGGTCAGTCGATAACGAAGGTCTCAATCTACGACTGTGAAGCCTTCGATGGCGAAGTATTCATTTATGAAGGTGGTTCTTCAGAACCTGGCACCTTATTATATAGTCAGGAGTTTTCAACTACCGGTTCTCAAGATTATATGGAAATAGAATTAAACACTGCCGTTGAAGTAAACGGAAATCAAAGTGTTTGGGTAGTCATCACAAACTATAATGGCAAGCAACCTGCCGCTGGTTGCGCTGATCAAGGCAAAGCCAACGGACGTTGGATTTATTACGAAGGATACGGCTGGATGGACTTCGCGATGCTTTCAATGCCGGCTTATACATGGCAAGTTCGAGCCTACGTGGAAGAACAAAACCAAGAATCTGTTGAAGAAAACGAAATCGATAATGTCAAGATTTATCCTAATCCAACAAGCAGCAACTTGAACATCGACATCGACTCAATGACAAATATTTCGATTTTCAACAGCTTAGGTCAATTGGTTTATGACAGCAAAGTAGAAAGTGACAATTTTGTAATTGATATGTCGCAATTCGACGCAGGTGTTTATATGATAAGAGTCACAACAGAAAACGGACTTATCACAAAACGAGTTTCAATAGCGAAATAGCCTTTAGGGAACGAGAGCGAGAACGAGGACGAGAGCGAGAAAAAAATTTAATCTCGACCTCACCATCGTTTTTTATTTATACTATTTAAAAAAATCTTAAATTTGCCAATCGTTGACAAAAGTCTAAAGTCAACTGTCAATTGTTAATTATCAACGGCCCCGTAGTTCAACGGATAGAATAAAGGATTCCGGTTCCTTAGATCTGGGTTCGATTCCCAGCGGGGTTACGAAATTTAGGGAGCAAGAGCGAGGACGAGGATAAGGACATTTTTATTTTTTTATACGGTCACTTACCTTTTTTACAACACCTATTAAAATCCTTATAATTCTTGAACAATCATTCAACAAAGAATCTAATTAATACACCTATATAATCCCACAATTCTCTTCGCGAAATCAAATGCCAAATCCTTAATTTTCATAATACGCTTCTCTTCCTCAGAAGCAAAAATAGTTTTTGTATTAGTATTCATAATTTATAATTTTTGGTAAATATTTAAATTTATATATTCTCGATCTCGTCCCCAAAGGAAAAATGCTTTAGCATTTTTCCTTTATAATAACATCAATGGCTCCAACGCCGAATTTCATTATCGACGCCATTCTG
Organism: Bacteroidales bacterium; assembly: GCA_017461665.1. GTDB lineage: Bacteria > Bacteroidota > Bacteroidia > Bacteroidales > F082 > Limimorpha. The sequence goes on from JAFTXI010000033.1 coordinate 53,110, forward strand.
TTGCTTGTGTTGTCGTAATGCTTCAACTCTTCGATAATGGCGTTTTTCAAAACTCCATTGCCAACACCATGAATGAAAGTCACCTTGTCGTATTCATTGGCAATAGCGCTATCCAACATCTTCTTGAAATAATTTATCTGCGTCCTAAAAATATCGTTGCTCGACATACCAAGAATATTATCGACCAATTCTCCTATATGTAAATCGACTATTGCTTCCCCAGGAGCAGTCTGATGCTTATCGATGGCTGCTTTCTCTTTAACCAATTTCTGATTAGCCACTACTTTCTTATTGTCCTCTTTCATCATTTTTGTAAAATCGGTCTCTGTTCCTTTCAAGGCGAGCACACTCGAGAGTTTTATCATCACTGCTTTTTCTCCGAGAACGCCCGACTCTGCATAACTACCATCTTTGAAGAAACGACTGCTTCTCAATGAGAATGGAGCGTGCAACGGATGATAGACAAAGTCGGTCTCTTCTTGAGAAAGAATAACTTGAATGTAACCTTCGCACCAATACTCAATATCTTCGCGAGAGATAGATTCTATCACAACTTTGGAATGAGGCTCCACACTGCCATAATCCACGTTGATATATTTCTCGTTTTCTTTTATGTTGAAGCTGTACAAAGCATCGGCAGCAGTATGATTTACGAGCACCACGTCTAACAATCCGGTGAGCAGCCACTGCTGATCCTGAGGAACAAAAGCGAGATACAGGCCTTCTTCTTCGGCATTACGACCGAAACGACGCAACGCACTCTTACGAGTAGCTTCATTTTCTTTCTCTTCAACAATCTGTTTCTGCTGTATTTCTTTCTGAACATTATCAACCACTTGCTGTCGTCTATCAGGTTGAGCTCGGAAGTCAAGAACCAACTCGCCCATCAAGACAGGAATATCAAAACCATCTTCGATAGTCACTTCAACCATTCTCGTATCAATAATTCTCTTCACCACGCCACCTCCGGTAGCATTAAGAAAATTCACCTTGTCACCTACTTGAAATTTTTCCATTTTAATAATTATTTATAATTTATTCGTTTCTCTTACAACCTTATGCCTTCGACAAGCTCAGGCACCAATTTGCAAAGTTATTTATTTTATCAGAAACAATAAAACATTTTGCAATAAATTCTTTAATCATTTGCCATTCGCTTTTTTTTGTTTTCACTATCTTTGCAAAAACAAAAAAATCAATGAATCGTCGTTTCAATAGTTATAACTCTTATTTTGTAAAAAACTTCGGTGGAAGAGTGCAGAAGATAAGTATCGACGCTGGTTTCAGCTGTCCGAATCGCGATGGTAAGATTAGTACCGGTGGCTGTTCGTTCTGTCGCAACGACGCCTTCAATCCTTCTTATTGCCGTCCAGAGAAAAGCATCTGTCAGCAGATTGAAGAAGGCATCGAGTTTCACCAAAGGCGCTATCGCCGAGCAAAACAATATCTCGCCTACTTCCAGCCTTTCAGCAACACTTACAAAAACGTCGATGAGTTGGAAAAACTCTACAAAGAGGCTCTTGAAGTCGAAGGTGTTATCGGCATCGTCATCGGAACACGTCCAGACTGCATCGACGAAGAAAAACTTTCTATGTTAAAAGAAATTAACAAATCGCATTATGTGATGCTTGAATACGGTGTCGAGTCGGTCTATGACGAGACTTTGAAACGCATCAACAGAGGTCACGACTTTGAGACCGCGAAAAAGGCGATTTGCCTGACACACGAATACGGACTTCCTTGCGGCGCGCATTTCATCTTTGGACTCCCCGGAGAATCACGCGAGATGATGTTAAACGCTGCCAACATAATCTCAGACTTACCTCTGACAACAGTGAAATTCCATCAGCTCCAGATTTTCAAAGACACCAGCATGGCTGAAGAATATCTCAGCAATCCAGAGGCGTTTCATCTCTTCACCTTGGAAGATTATATCGACTTCGTGATTGACTTCACCGAACGACTGAATCCTAATTTCGTCATCGAACGTTTCGCTGGCGAAGTACCTCCTCGCTTTCTCATCTCTGAGCCTTGGATGAACCTTCGCTACGACGAGGTGCTGAATCTCATCGAGAAAAGAATGGAAGAGAGAAATACGTTTCAAGGGAAATTGACAATGAACAATTTACAATTAAAATAAAACTCCATAACTTCACAACTCCATAACTCATGTACATAAAATCTAACGACTTATTTAAGCAGACTCATCCAGAAAAGATTTACGATGAGATTCCGAAGCCTATCATAATTGCTGATCGTTTGCTGACACCTGATAATATGGGTTCGATGATTCGTTTGGCGGACAACATCGGCGCATCGGAGATGTGTTTCTTAGGAGTCTCCCCTACCCACAGTCTTTCTAAAGTAAAGAAAGCGGCAGCAAGCAGTAAGGATAACATCAGATGGTATTATACCGAAGAAGACGATTTGCGTAAGATTGTCGGTGACAAGAAAATCATTGCCATTGAGACTTCCGACGATGCTGAATGTATTTATGATTGTGAGTTACCCAAAGATGTTGCTTTTATCGTTGGGAATGAGAGTCGCGGCATAAGAGAAGAGATTTTATGTCAGTGCGACAAGGTTGTATATATTCCGGTTCCAGGTCCTACGCGTTCGTTGAACGTCAGTCATGCTGCTGCAGTAGCGCTTTTTGAGTGGCAGCGACAGATGTTGAAAAGACCTTTGAATTAAGAAAGAGGTCAGGGATCGAGTATAAAAATAATATCTGTTTATTTCTCATCCCCGTCCTCGCTCTTGTCCTCGTTCTCGTCCTATTAAAAAAAAGCGACCATAATTAAAAGATCGCTTTTATTTTAGTTTTTAGTCACACGTCCGTGTGACTCTATGTGAGATGCTTTACCTTATTTAGCAACAACAACGCGTTGTAATGATTCTTGACCTGCGTTGTCTACGATGTTAAAGAAATAAACGCCGTTTTCATATTGGCTCATGTCAACAACATTTGTTTCGTTTTTAACAATATTTACCAACTGACCGACTGAGTTATATACTGCGATGTAGTCGATGTTTTCGCCTTCTACCATAACAGCACCTGTTGTTGGGTTAGGATATACGTTGTAAGTATTGCTTAAAACTTCATTAACATTATCACCTTTCACTGTGAGTGTCAATGGGATTTCAACTTCCGGATGAGCTGGGTCGTTAGTAACGAATTTAACTGCTGCTTCGTATGTACCTTCATTAAGACCTATTGTGCTTAATGTAAGTGTAACTTCTTCTGTTGCACCAATTGCCAAAGAACCGTTTGTTTTACTTAATGTTGCATAACCACCTACGATAGGATCGCCTTGGCAAACCATTGCGAGGCACCAGTTACCGTAATCATTTCCTGCGTCATTGGTGATTGAAGTAAATGCGCCTTTGTTTTGACGGCACAAATCGCCGTAACCAACAACAGCTTGACCTCCGTCTAAGTTCATAGCTACACCATTGACTGCTGCTGTCATCTCAACAGCTACATATACATCGTAACCTGTTAAAGCTACCGGCTCATCAAACTCTACTAATGTATAGTCGTTCAATACGACTTGACTTTGTGGGATAACTTTTTCTGCCAAGATTTCACCTGGTTCACCGTTGCGACCTTGACCATAGATACGGAAAATGACATCTGAACCTGGTTCTAATGTTTGTAATGATTGTTGATTTTGGTCAACCCATTCGAAGAAGGCATACATAGCATGTGTGATATATGTACCCATAACAGAGTTACCGTATGATGATGCTGGATATAAAGCAGCTATTTCAAAAGTTTTAGGTGTTGTTGAGTTCCAGCTCAATCCGTTAGGCGAACTAACCTCATCTAAAGCGTATGAGATAGGATTTTGAGCACTACCACCTTGACCAACGCCATAGTCAACCCATGCTGAATAGTCAGCGATTGATGTACCTGTATTTTCAATGCTGATTTGAACAGATGACATATCATCGGCATCTACTTCTGTAGCAATTTCTTCTGGAGTGAAGACGAGGTTAGCTGCTGTTTCGCCACCTATTCTTGAGAATTTAACATTATCCAAGTAGAACTCAGATGTCGCTGCATTTAATGGAGGATAGAATCCCATTGCGTCGAATGTACGGTTGTTACCTGTACCTTGTACGCCCTTACTCCATTGCCATTCATTAACCATAGTTTCGCTTTCGTCAGATACAGAGTAATAACATTGAGCGAGGTCGGCGTCTGTATCGACGTGAAGACGGAAGTGCATCCATGCATCATAGACGCAATCAAATTGTACGTCGATGTTATTGCCTACGATATGACCTTCACCAGATGCAGATGTTTGATAGTCTGCCATGTGGATGTGACCTTCCATTGCCCATTCTGAGTTGATAGCAGCAAATTTGTTAAGTGCATTGAAATAGGCATTTTTGCCTTGTGGCACTAAGATGTCGAATTCTACTTCAAAAACACCAGATTGACCTGCGTTGAGATAAAGAACTTGGTCGTTACCGTATGTCAAATGAACGCATTGATTGCCTTGATAGTCTGCGATCACACCATCTTCAGCACCGCCTGGTATATTTGACCATGTTGTCCACCAATTGCCACTTGCACTTGCAGCGAGTTTGTTACCTACTGTGTAAGTTGAGAAATCATCTTCATACAATACTACAGCCTCATCTTGAGCTTTTACGTTGCCACCAAATAAGAACATGGCAACCAACAAAAGTAATGATACTTTTTTCATGTTTGATTTTTTTTGATTAAAAAAACGTTTAATTAATAGTTTAATTTACCTTCCGCAAAGATAACATTTATAGGTAAATGTAGCACATTTCTCATCAAAAAAATATCATTAATTTCAAAGTTCTATAGTTCAAATAATTATAAACAAATATTAAAAAAAATTAAGGAATAAACAACATTTATAGACACAATAAAAGCGACCTTAATTAAAAGATCGCTTTTATTTTAGTTTTTAGTCACACGTCCGCGTGACTCTACGTGAGATGCTTTATCTTATTTAGCAACAACAACGCGTTGTAATGATTCTTGACCTGCGTTGTCAACGATGTTGAA
>JAFTXI010000034.1 GCA_017461665.1 Bacteroidales bacterium
AAACTTGAATTGTACTTTAATGATTCATTATAATAATATAAGGCACTATCAGGTTTATTGGCAAGTTGATATGAGTTACCTAACTCTTTAAGCACATTTGATTTAGCCAGCTCATCTTCCAAAATCTCAACGTATTTCAAAGTTTTTCTGTATTTTGTAATTGCAAGCTCGCAATAGTTTTCGTTTAGGAATAATCTTCCGAGACGATTGTAAATTAAGGCGAGGAAACGAATCTTTTCGTAATTTGAGTCACCAAGTCTCCGAGTCACCGAGTCACCGTGATTTTGAAGTTTTGAGGTTCTGAAGTTTTGAAGTTTTGGAGCTTTCAAATTTTTAGTTTCAATTTCCATAATTTCAAGTGCTCTTAAGTAATGTTCGCAGGCGCCAACGACATCATCGCGTTCAGTGAGACCTACGGCGTGGTAGTAGTGCGCGCGAGCGGAGAGATAATTAAAGTCAATAAGTCTATGAGTCAATGAGTCAACGAGAGAATGGGTCAACGAGTCAACGAGTCGCCAAGTCAACGAGTTGTTTTGATTATCTCTACTTGGTGACTTAGAGACTTGGTGACTTGTTGACTTCTCAAAAAACATCACGGCAGCTTTAACTTCGTCGAAATTATATTGAGGGAGATAGTTTTTATATAAGGAGTCGGCGAGACGAATTTGGGATTCGTAATAAGTCACCGAGTTGTTTCTGTCATCCTTACTTGGTGACTTAGAGACTAGGTGACTCGGTGACTCTATCTGTTGTCCGATGTCTGTTGTCTGTTGACCTAAAAAAGCGAATAATATGTAAAACAGGAGCATTCTCATAATTGCGCAAAGATAAGAAAAGTTTTGAAGTGATGGAGTTGTTCTAAAGTTCTAAAGTTCTAAAGTTCCAAAGTTCTAAAGTTCTAAAATTCTCCTAAAGTCTCTGTCTGACGACTTCAAAGCACACTACGCCGGTTGCTACAGAGACATTCAAAGAGTCGATGTCGCCTGGCATTGGGATGAGCAGATGCTCGTCGGAGCGTTTCAGATACGCCTCGCTGATGCCGTCTTCCTCCGATCCCATCATGATGGCAACAGGAATATTAAAGTCGGACTCCCAGATATTTCTGCGTCCTTTTTCCGAGATGGAGACAATCTTCACTCCGCTGCTCTTCAAGAAATCTATAATGTCTTTGATATTCTCGACGCGACAAACATTGATACGCGACAAAGCTCCGGCAGAAGTCTTCATGGCATCACCATTAATCAATGCGGAACCGCGCGACGGTATGACGATAGCATCGACTCCGGCAGCGTAGCATGTACGAGCAATGGCACCGAAATTACGCACATCGGTGACTCTGTCCAAAATCACGATGAATGGCATCCGACCCTCATCATAAACCATAGGAACCACCTCCTCTATCAGCTGATACGAGATTGGACATATAAACGCTACTATCCCCTGATGGTTCTTCCTCGTCAGACGATTCAGCTTCTCCAACGGAACATATTGAACCGTAACATTATGCGTCTTGGCATAATGAATTATCTCCGCAATCTGTGGCGAACGCAATCCACTCTGAACAAAAATCTTCTCTATCTCCTTCTCCGCCCTAATAAGTTCCTCAACAGGGTGAAGTCCAAAAACCATATTGTTATCCATATTCAAATCGTATTTCTATGAGCCTACAAATTTAAGAATTAAAAAAATATTTTCTCAGAAAAATAATCAGCCTTTGAAAAGTTTTTGTAAATTGCGCCAATAATAAGAACCTCTTTAAATAAAACATTATGAAAACTAATATCTTAATAAACAATAAAGTATGTCTTGCCTTGATATTTCTGCTTTTTACAAACATCATCATGGCTCAGACCATCATACGTCCTACGACCGTCACCGACAAAGCTCTGTTGAAAGACATGATACAACAGCATTTTGTATATCCGCAGAATGCCTTAGACAAAGGTTTAAAAGGAAAGATTAAGGTGATTTTCACCGTCGATAAAAACGGTGTCGCTACTAACCATAAAGTCGCGGAAGCCTTCGACGAAGAATGTGCTGCTCATGCAATTCATCTCGTGAAACTCATACAATGGAAACCTGCCACAAGAGACCATCTCCCCATTGAATATCAACACGAATATACGATAGACTTCTCGCCAAAGACTTATCTGAAGAATCTTGAAAAGAACATAATAAAATTCATTCCTCAACAAGAAGAACCTATCGACACATCTTATGCTATATATGAGTCGAGACAATTAGAGAAAGCGCCGAAACCTTATTTTAACAATAAAAATGTCACGATAGGCGCGTATCTACGCTCCGAGTTGGTTTATCCCGACCATGCAAAAGAATTTGAGATTTCAGGAACAGTGAAACTCAGCTTCATCATCGAGACCGACGGCAAAGCCTCCAACATCGTCATCGAGAACAGCGTAGGCGGAGGCTGCGACAACGAAGCAATTCGTCTGATACAAAATCTAACATGGATTCCAGGTGTTAAAGAAGGAAAACTCGTGAGAGTTCATACAACACAAGACATTACCTTCCAATTCGGAGAAAGAAATTATCACGATGGAAATCAATATTAACAACAAATAAAATTTTACTTATGAAAAAGTATTTACTTACATTCGCAGTGATGCTTTTCGCATCGCAGATGATCTTCGCACAAGAAGAAACAGAACAAAAAAATTGGACTCACGGCGGCTTCGTCGGACTTAACGTCTCACAAAGTCATTTCTCCAACTGGACATCAGGAGGACAAGACAACATCAATGGATTGAGTACTTTCAAGTACAACATGAATTTCGCCAAAGGCAAATCAAAATGGGACAACACCTTGGATTTAGCATTGGGTTACAGCTACTTTGATTTCGACGAAAAACCATTAAAGACTGACGACCGTATTAATTTAAGTTCATTGTATGGTTACGATGTCGTGAAAGACCAATTGTTTGTAACAGCAAACCTCAACTTCCAGACACAGTTCGCCGACGGTTTCGATTATAAGACCGACAGTACCAACAAGATTTCCACCTTCCTTGCTCCTGCTTATCTCACAGTAGGTCTCGGTGCTCAGTACACACCATCCAAGTGGTTCTCGTTGAACCTCGCCCCTGCTTCAGGAAGATTGACAATCGTCAACGACCAAGAATTGGCTGATGCCGGCGCATTCGGTGTCACCGCTGCTGAATATAACGAAGCTGGCGAATTAATTAAACACGGTAAGAAAGCACGCATGGAACTTGGTGCTCAGTTGATTGCCAACGTCAACTACGAAATCTTCAAAAACGTTGTTTTTACATCTAAGCTCATCGTTTTCTACGATTACATGCAAAATAGAGATTTGAATGCACTCGGCAAAAAATACGGCTGCCGTTTAGACTTCGACTGGGACAACGCTCTCGTTATGAAAGTCAACAACTGGTTAAACTGCAACATCACCGCACGTTTGGTCTATGACGAAGACATCAAACCTATCGAAGGTGAATCGTTCTTGCAATTCAAAGAAGTCTTGAGCGTAGGCATCTCTTATAGAATTCCTTGATTATGGTTAAGATAGGCTTGTTATCCGACACTCATGGCTGGGTTAATCCTGCAATCTACGACTTCTTTAAAGATTGTGACGAGATTTGGCATGCCGGCGATATTGGCAGCACAGACGTCGCCATTGAATTAGAAGCGTTTATTAACAGACAACGGACAACAGACAACGGACAACAGACTTCGTACACTTCTTTTACGAATAGATTCAGAGCCGTTTACGGAAACATCGACGATTGGGACATCAGAGCCGACTACCCTCAGATTCAGATTTTTAATATTGAAGATATGAAGGTGATGATGACGCACATCGGAGGTTATCCCAATGCTTACAATCCCGACATCAAGCCGATACTTTTAGAAGAGAAACCCAACATCTTCATCAGCGGACACTCTCATATCTTAAAGGTGATGCGCGACCCGAAACTAAATCTGCTGCATCTCAACCCAGGAGCCGCCGGACTGAAAGGTTTTCATAAGAAGGTGACGATGCTGAGATTTCAAATCGATGGTAAGGAAGCCAAAGAGTTGGAGATATACGAAGCCGACAGATACTGAAAAAAAAGCTGCGAAAAATAAATCGCAGCTTTTCTTTTATAACACATTTTGTTTAACGCAAACGGTCGATCGACTTAATCAAATCGATATCTTTTTTAATCCATCTCATAGCCAAAACCGACAACACCATATTGATAAGAGGCACGTAAGTTCCGAACAGATAAGTAACACTCTCGGCGGCTATAGTCTTCTGTACGTTTGAAGCATAGAACAAGAAAATCAATCCGCACAAGATTGCATTAAGGAAAACATTCAATGACGAGAGTTTCATTTGAAGTTCGCGTTTCCTGTACATGAAGATTGTAACAAGCGGAACGATAAGAATCAATATTGTTATCAGAAGCAAAGGCAGAGCATAGATGCCTGAGAAATACTGAGCGTCGGCTTGATTTTCTACGCCAAAGACCGTCAACTTCATAAATCCTTCACCATAATCGAAAGAAGCTATAGGACTAAAAAACAAAATTCCGGCAAAGACAGCAGCCAGAAAAAGGAACACAGTTTGAATTCTTTGTATCATATTAAAACGTTTTAATTTTTCTGCAAATATAGTGATAAGATTAGTAGAAAAAATATTTTTTTTAAAATTTAAAAAGACTTGTTTTTTAAATAAAATGTAGTATCTTTGCACATCATTTGAACAAATAACAATCGTTGTTGTTCCAATAAAATAAAGAGACGGTTCCGTCGCTTTAAATTCAGAAATTCAAAGTTAGTTCCTTAATTTTTAATTTTATCAAAAGGAAAATTCTATGTACGACATCTACGAACTAAACGAAAAATCGTTAGTTGAACTTAAGGAGATAGCTCTTCAAATGGGTATTGAAAACATCAATCAGCCTAAGGAAGATCTTGTATATTCTATCATTGATCAACAAGCTGTTCATCCTGATATCATAAAAGGTGACAATGTCAAGGAAGAGGAAAAGACTGCCGACCCTGTTCTGCCGATTGAGAAACCGAAGAAAAGAGGACGGAAAGTCGCCACTTCTCGTCCAGACAAGGTGAAAGAGATTGAGAGCGCCGTTAATAATGTAGAAAAGGCCGTTGAGAATCAAGATGAAAAAACAACTGACTCCGACCCTACTGCCAGCACCGAAGCCAAACCAAAACGCGAGAAACGCCCGAGAATAGGAAAAAGAACAGACGTCGTCAAAACGACTATCAACAACGACGACGAACAAAATAAGGTTCAACACGTTTCTTTTGCCAAGAAGAAAAAAGAAGAAACTGAAGAAATTCCTGCCGAAGAAAAATCAGAGAACATCGTTGAAGAGACTCCTATCATCGAGACTTCTATTGTTGAAGAAAGACAAGAGATTTACGAGACATTGCCAGAAAGAAAAACGAATCATTCTAATGCCAACGCTAACGTAAATGCAAACGTCAACACCAACACTGAGGAAGTTAAACATCCAAGAAGAGACGACCTCATTTCGGAATTCGATGCTGTAGTCAATGCAGAAGGTGTTTTGGAAATAATGCCAGACGGCTACGGATTCTTGCGTTCTTCCGATTACAACTATCTCAACTCACCTGACGATATTTATGTTTCTCAATCACAAATAAAATTGTTCGGTCTTAAGACCGGCGATAGCATACAAGGTATGATCAGACCTCCTAAGAGCGGCGAGAAATACTTCCCACTCATCAAGGTCAATAAAATCAACGGCTTGACACCAGAACAAGTGAGAGACCGTATCCCATTCGATTTCCTCACTCCGCTTTTCCCGACAGAGAAGTTTAAACTCACAGGACATAACGGAGGGACAATCTCAACAAGAATCATGGACCTCTTCGCTCCTATCGGCAAAGGTCAACGCGGTCTCATCGTGGCTCAACCTAAGACAGGTAAGACAGTTTTGCTGAAAGAAGTCGCTAATGCTATCGCAGCTAATCACCCAGAGGTTTATCTTATTATATTGTTAATCGATGAACGTCCGGAAGAAGTCACCGATATGGCAAGAAGCGTTAACGCAGAAGTCATCTCCTCGACATTCGACGAACCAGCAGAGAAACACGTCAAGATTGCAAACATCGTTTTGGAGAAAGCAAAACGCTTGACAGAATGCGGACACGACGTTGTGATATTGTTAGACTCTATCACACGTTTGGCTCGTGCCTTCAACACAGTGTCGCCAGCATCAGGCAAGGTTCTCTCCGGCGGTGTCGAAGCCAACGCACTTCAAAAACCTAAACGTTTCTTCGGTGCAGCACGTAACATCGAAAACGGAGGTTCACTCACAATCTTAGCAACAGCCTTAATTGATACAGGATCTAAGATGGATGAAGTCATCTTCGAAGAGTTCAAGGGAACAGGTAATATGGAGCTTCAGTTAGACAGAAGATTATCGAACAAGCGTATCTATCCTGCCATCGACATCGTGGCTTCTGGTACACGCCGCGACGACTTGTTAGTTGACGAAAGGACATTAGCAAGAGTATGGGCTCTCAGAAACCACTTCGCAGATATGACACCTGTCGAGGCGATGGAATTCCTCAAAGACAGAATATCAAAGACACACTCCAACGAAGAGTTTCTTGCTACGATAGATAAATAATAGGAACGTATCGCATACATCCACTTAAGTCGCCGAGACTAAGTATGACGCGTCAGTTACACAAATTTAGTTTATTGTGTAGCTGACGCTTTTCATCTGTCAGTTCTCCTAACTCTTATTTGTTGTGCTTGTCCTACTATGTTCTTTTGCAATAAGAATCGAACGGTTTAATTTTTCTATAAACCATTGTTTGTCTGGCAAACATGTGAGATACTGAGCAACCTTTATGTGGTCTTCATTCAGCATCATTAGTTCAATATGCTCTGTGTTACCCTCGCTGCATAATAATAAACCTATAGGTGGATTTTCATCTGGTTGCATGTCATACTTTTGCATGTACTTAAGATACAATTCCATTTGTCCTTTATACTCTGGTTTGAATTTTCCAAGTTTCAAATCAATAGCTACCAAACATTTCAGTTTACGATGATAGAATAGTAAATCCAAATAATAATCGGTTCCATCAATGGTAAAACGCTTTTGACGCTCTAAAAAAGCAAATCCCTGTCCTAATTCCAAAATAAAAGACTCTAATTGTTTAGCAATCGCATCTTCAAGTTCTTTTTCTGAATAATAGTTGTTTAATCCCAAGAAATCCAGTATATATGAGTTGCGTAACACGACATCGGATTCCATGTATGTAGGTGTAACTTTTTCAAGAGTCTTAACAATTTTATCTTCCGGTTTTACAGCTATCAACGAACGTTCATAGGTCATTCTGTCTTGTTTTTCTCTTAACTGTCTTACACTCCAATGCTCAGCAATACTCATTTGCTGATAAAATAACCTTTGGTATTGTCTTCGATGGTAACAAGTTCCAAAAAATGGCTCCATGTCAATGTTTGCGACAGTGTCGCAAACATTTCTTTATCACTATAGCATTGGGCTATTTTCATCATTCTTGTCACTGCCGAATATGTGTATCCTTTACCATATCGCTCTGTCAATCTTTGCGACAGTGTCGCAAGAATCTTGTTTCCATAGGCAGAATACTGTTTGTAGCCCATATCCTCGTTGATGTAATGACCAATATGCCAAAACATCATATTGGCATGTTTGTTTACATATACAACAACTTCTTGCCGTGCATGGTCTATAATATCAACAACGCCTAAATATAGATTGTTAGTTATGCTATCTATTCTTTGAGAATCCATCATTTCATTGGTCATTTTTCTTCTATTATAATTTACAAACAAATCCTTCAACTCTTCCTTTCTTTCTTATTCTTTCCTCAAAAGTTCGACAATTTCTGCTTGCGATTCTTTCATCTTCGTATCAAAATCTATCGCTTCATCACGGTTCTTGAATTCGATGTATTTGCTTGGAACAAAAAACCGTCCATTCATAATGCTTATTTCTATGTTGGATGTAAAATGAGTTCTTTTTTATAAATCAGTGGGAATCCGTAAGATCTGTGAGATTTAAAATATTCCGAGGATTTTAAGATTCTCTTTATAAGCTTGTTCCAACTCAGAAATCATATTATCGACGATTTTTTTTGCCGTAGGTATGTCTCTTATGATAGCAGCAACCTGCCCTATCTCAAGTTCACCGTTTTCGACATCGCCTAAAAAGATTCCCTGCTGCGCCTTACCGCGACCCAAAATCTCCTGCAATTCTTCCTTCGTTGCACCTGACTGCTCAGCAGCATCAACTTGTTCAAAGAATTTGTTCTTCACTAACCTGGTCGGGCTTATCTTCTTGAGCGAAAGCATAGTATCGCCTTCTTTCAATGTAGTACACAATGTTTTAAATTCAGGACTTGCGCTACTTTCGCTACAGACAGCAAAACGACTTCCTACTTGTACGCCTTCTGCGCCCAAGGCGAGACAAGCCAACATAGCATCACCGGTAGCAATACCACCGGCAGCAATGAGAGGAATATCTAACACCTTCTTCACGGCAGGAATCAACACCATAGTAGTCGTTTCCTCGCGACCATTGTGACCGCCAGCCTCAAAGCCTTCTGCCACAACAGCATCGACGCCAGCCTGCTGCGCTTTAAGAGCGAATTTGGAACTCGACACGACATGTGCTACCTTGATACCATTATCGTGCAAAATCTCTGTCCACAACTGAGGATTTCCTGCCGAGGTAAAAACAATAGGTACCTTCTCCTCTATTATCACCTCCATCAGGTCTTTAGAATAAGGCGACATCAACGGGACATTGACGCCGAAAGGTTCTTTGGTCAGTTCTCTACATTTTGCAATATGCTCGCGCAACATATCCGGCTTGAGCGAACCGGCGCCAATGAGTCCGAGGCCGCCGGCATTAGTGACAGCAGCTGCCAACTTAGCGCCGCTACACCATACCATTCCTCCCGAGATTATAGGATACCTTATCCCAAACAAACGAGTGACTCTATTATCTATCTTTTCCATATCTTATCTAACAAATAAAAAAAACGAATGTCCTTATCTTAACAGTAAATTGTAATATCAGAAAATTTCAACGAGGTCGTCTTTCGTGAGTCCGTTGAAATCGCCGGAGCTCATCAAGCCGATGACGACATTTTCTTTAGGAACATCATTAAACATTTCAAGCAACTCACCTTTGGAATGGACGACTTTTATATCTTTGCGAGCGAAACCTTCCACTATCCTCTCGTCGCTCATCATCTCCAATTTTTTGATTGCCACAGCATGAGGATCATAGAAAACGACAGCCTTCTCGCAGTCGGCCAAACAATGTTCGTAATGATTGATAAACACCTCGCTAAGACTGCTATAAGTGTGAAGTTCAAAGACAATCACCAGATATTTGTCGCGATATTGTTCTCTCAAAGCCTTTGCTGTCGCCAATACTTTTGAAGGCGCGTGAGCGAAGTCGCGGAAAATCAGGCTATTTTTTTCCTTGTTTTCTGACATCAGTTCAAGACGACGCGAAGCTCCCTTGAACGAGGCTATAGCCTCATAAAATATCTCATCACTGATACCTATTTTGTTACAAACATTACGAGCTGCATTGATATTCTTCATATTATGCTCGCCAAATATCTGCATCTTAATTTTCTTGTCACCGCTAATGAGGTAAGTACTTTCGCCGTCTGTATGATATTCGTGAATATCGTATACGAAAGCCGGCGCCTTGGAAGTGGCAGCTATCTTCTTCGCTTCAACATCATTGACGTCGTAGATAAGACATCCACCCTCTTCTATAGTATCGACATAAATTCTAAACTGTTCAAGATAAGAGTCGAATGTTGGAAAGACGTTGACATGATCCCAGCCGATGCCACTTATCACAGCGATATGAGGATGATACTTATGGAACTTCGGCACTCTATCGATTGGCGAAGTTAGATATTCGTCGCCTTCAATCACCATATATTTTGCTGTCTCGCTGAGACGTACCATCACGTCGAAACCTTCAAGTTGTGCGCCCACCATAAAATCCGTTTCAACGCCGGCATATTTCATCACATGAAGAATCATTGATGTTATCGTTGTCTTTCCATGGCTTCCGCCTATGACGATTCTGGTTTTGTCTTTACTTTGTTCGTAGAGATATTCCGGATAAGAATAGACTTTCAGTCCGAGTTCTTGTGCGCGAATCAGTTCAGGGTTATCGATACGCGCGTGCATTCCGAGTATTACGGCTTCGTACGAATCGTCCAATATTTCAGGATGCCAGCCTATCTGTTCTGGCAAGATACCTTCATTCTTAAGACGTGTTTTTGATGGATCGAAAATCTCGTCATCGGAACCTGTCACTTCGTAACCTTTTCTATGTAAGGCAATAGCGAGGTTATGCATCGCGCTTCCTCCTATAGCAATAAAATGTACTTTTCTCATAACATTACTTTTTCGCAAAGATAATAAAAGAGACGCCATAAAAATATGACGTCTCTTAAATAAATCGATATTAATTTTTTATTATTTGTTAACGACAACTTTTTCAGAAACCACGTTACCTTCCATTGTCTCGATATTGACATAATACATACCATTTGACCATGATTCTGTATTTATTTCAAGCATATCGGAATTAACCTCTTGGGAGAAGACCAACTGTCCTGAGACATTATAGACACTGACTTTGCTGATATTGTCTGCCGAGACACTGATGAACGAAGTTGCTGGATTTGGATAGACAGTTGCATTTACTTCTGCTACTTCGTCAACGCTAACTGTTTGAACGGTAAACTCAACAGGCAAAACATATCTGAATGCGTTTTCTGTAGGGCTACCTGTTATCAATGTTGCATTGCTCTTATTTTTGATTCCCCAGAATCCCGAGCCGGCACCTTCACCGTTGGCATTCTTAATGATGAAACGATAGCAGCCTATTTCTGTCAAGTTAACAATCTCTGTATAAACCTTGTTTGCATCTTCAAATGTGAAAGTATGAATAGTCTCGTCTGTATCCATATTAACGATTTCGATACTTTGTTCTTCAGGATTATTACCTGTTTTTATTTGAATTTTCATATAACCCTCAGCGAGTTCAATAGGAGCTTCTGAGTTAAATGTATATATATTATCGAAGCCATATTCGTCGGCATTGCTACCGTTAATAGTAACAGCTTCGATTGTCACTGATGAAGAACCATTCATGTTGATGATTTCAGACATAACGAAATCTTCTGATTCTCCATTGGCGAGATTACCTTCCCAAGTATAAGAACCCAAATCCATATCGTTATCACCTGTGATGTTAAACAATACTGAAGTCAAGTTCTCATTGCCATAGTTTTTGATAGTTAAGCGAGGTTGCATCTCATCTGAACATAATCCGACAGGAGTCTCTTCCATCAATGTGATACCCATATCGTGTTGAGCTGTAAGATTTGCGAGAGAAAGTTTCACTGCTTGATAAACCTCTTTGTTACCTGCATAGTTTTGAACCCAAGCCACCAACTCGCAGTTTTCTCTTGGCAGACCTGCCATATCGAAATCAAAACTAAATGAACCAGTATCTGTTGTCAATTGTGTTCCGTTTTGATTTGGAATCATATCTCTTGTAACATAATTGACTTCAGACATACCTTGCCATCCGTGTTGGATATGAGATTCTGTTAAAACTACAAACAATCTGGCATCAGTAGCGTTACATGTTCCAACTTTTGCCACATCAATATTGACAGTGCAAACCGAACCTTCTTTATAGTTTAACGACATGTCTATTGAATAAGGACTTGTCACATTGATACGTTGGTTATAAGCATTTAAGCCTTGGTTATAAGCCTGTTGTGCATGTTGTTCATTACCGCCATTTCCCGACATTGATGGAGAGAGCATACCATCGACTTTCACTGTTGGATAGCCGGAGATGTAATAATAATTAGCGCGAGCATTTGTCTCATTGGTATAAAACTTAGGGATAGAGAAAGCGCTTGTGTGGTAAGCCACTGCTGCTACAGACTTACCTTCTTCCAACAATCGTCCTATACCAGATGCTGCACCTGGACACCATGGACAGTTAACGCCAGTAAACACTTCAAATAAAACACACTCTCTTGCTACGTTTTGAGCAAGAACCGAACTCGATAACACTATCGAGATGATAAATGTAAATAATGCTTTTTTCATTTTAATAAATTTATTTCACTATAATTTTTTGTGATGTTCTTATTCCGTTTTTTGTTTCAACACTTATGTAATATAATCCTGTTGTCCATGTATTTACGTCGATGACAACTTTTGTATTTTCCGTTTTCTCGCTATAAACCAATTGTCCTGATGCATTATAGACACTGATTTCACTTAAGTTATCTGCTGAAATATTAACAAGTTCTGAAGCTGGATTTGGATAAATCACCACATTCGACTTCTTATATGTGTCGGCAATGCTTTCTTCAGAGAACATTAACTCAAATGGGAATTCATATCTGAAAGCATTTTCTGTATTACTACCCATAATAACAGTTTCTTTGTCGGCATCTTTAACGCCCCAGAATCCATTACCTATGCCAGCTCCATTAGCACTTTTCATAACTACTCTATAGCAGCCATATTCTGTGAATGTATATTCCTCTTGGTACATCTTGTTTGGTTCTGAGAACGAATACGACTGAATAACTTCTTGAGAATCCATATCCATAATATCAACAGTGATAGGATTGTCGCCTGTCTTGAGTTGTAATTTCATATAACCATCAGGAAGATTATATGGAGTTGAAGCGTCATAAAGATAAATGTTATCGAATGAATATTCGTCGGCATTGTTTCCATTTAAGTTAAGCAATTCTATTCTAACTGAACCTGTTTCACCAAAGTCTATTTCATCAAAAATTATTTCTGTTTGCATACCTTTAGGAAGTGTACCTGTCCATTCCTCATTACCGAGTTCTGTACCTGTACCGTCAACGATATTGAAAGTTGCTGATGTTATTGTTTCTGATCCATAGTTTCTGAATGTCATACGAGGTTTTATCATACCTGAGCATGATTCTGGAGAAACTTCTTCTATTTTAGTGATACCCAAATCGTATTGAGAAAGTGCGTCAGCAATAGACAATTTAACTGCTTGATACACTTCTCTACTTCCATTATAATTTTGAACCCAAGCTATCAATTGGAGATTTTCCTTTTTATAACCTGCCACACTAAACAATTCAGTTATTTCTTGTGAGTCTGACTTTATCTCTACGCCTGATGAAGAAGTAACGATATCACGGACAACAGCATTCAATTCAGAAAGACCACCCCATTGTTGTTGGATATGTGACTCTGTCAAAGCGATAAATAATCTCACATCATTACCATCACAATCAGCGACCTTATTAACGACGGCCTTAACTTGGCATTGTGTTCCTGAATGATAATCGAAGGAAAGGTCGATTGAAAATGGACTTAGAACATTAATACGTTCGTCATAATGAGGCTTATACTTATTATATTGTGTTTGACCTTGGCTCGCAGTTCCACCACCTTCCATTCTTATCATACCATCAATCATGACTGTTGGGAAAGCTTGAACGCTATAATAAGTTGCTCTACCATTTGTTTCTGCTGTTGCATACTCAGGAGGTGAGTAATATGAATTATGGAATGCCAATGGTGCAATAGACAGACCTTCTTCCAACATCATAGCGATTCCTTGTGCAGCCGCTGGACAGAATCCACAACCGATTCCCGTAAACGCTTCAATTAAAACACATTCTCGTGCTACACCCTGTGCCATAACATTTCCTGCTATCAACACAGAGGCTACAATTGTAAGTAAAAACTTCTTCATTTTTTTTGATCGATTAATTTGTGAATATTCCTATTTTAATGATTCGCAAATTTACATTTTTTCTTTGAAAATATCTTCCTTCTTATCATATTATTTCTCATTTTTGCAAAAAAATATTATGCTCAACAGATTGCTCATAAAACACTTCATCGATTACCTCCGATTGGAGCAGTCGCTGTCAGACAACAGCGTCAGTGCCTACTTGCACGACATCGAACTTTTCTTGCAATTTTTAGAAAGCATAAATCATTCATTATCACTAAAGGAAATCAAACAGGAAGACATTGAATCTTTTTTCGCATATCTTTACGACTTAGGTTTTTCGGCAAGTTCTCAGGCAAGGATTTTGTCAGGTTTGAAAAAGTTTTTCACATATCTCATCAAAGAAAAATTAATAACAGAGAATCCCACCTTACTTATTTCATCTCCAAGCGTAGGTCGTCATTTACCCGATGTTCTCTCCTATCAAGAGATTATCAAGATGATTGATTCCATCGACTTAAGCGAACCATTTGGACATCGCAACAAAGCCATACTCGAAGTCTTGTATGCTTGCGGTTTGAGAGTTTCAGAACTTATCTCATTGAAGATAAGCAATATTTATGTCGAAGACGAATTTGTAAGAGTCATCGGCAAAGGAAACAAGGAACGTCTGATACCGATTAGTAGTTCTACTCTAAAGACTTTATTCCTATATATTAATGGTGAAAGAAAAATGCAAGATATCAATCCTAAGTTTTCCGACACCGTATTTATTAACAGACGCGGTTCTAACTTAAGTCGTCAGATGATTTTCTTAATCATTAAGAGACTTGCTGAGGAGAATGGCATCAAAAAAAATATCGGACCACACACGATCCGACATTCTTTTGCTACACATCTGTTGGAAGGAGGCGCCGACTTGAGGGCCGTTCAACAAATGCTCGGTCATTCAAGCATCAGCACTACAGAGATTTACACTCACGTCTCCGACCAATATCTAAGAGAGATAATTTCCTTATATCACCCTCGTTTTAATGATGATTCTCAATAAATCATCTTGCCTTGTGCATCGACTATAACACCCCATACGACATCTATCAGTTCGCCTTCGTTGAAATAGAAGTCGAGCATCAGTTCGTCATAAATCAAACAAGTGTCACCTTCTTGTTCCTCCTCATCAAATTCCTTATAACCATTTCTTTTCATCAAGTCGATGATTTTCTTGCGATCCATGTCATAGACGCGTTCACCAAACAGAAGTGCGTCAGTATTAGTTGTAGAGATACTTGAAACAATAGTATTCGCCATTCCTTCAAAACAAATTGAGATCTCTTCCTCGTCATAATCATAAAGAATTGAACGATTCTCATCACCTTCTTCCAAAGGCTCCATCTCCTCATTGTTTGATGGTTCTCCCATAATGTTAACAATCTCTTCTATCGACATCCCAAACTTAATGTCGCCGCAGCCTTTTAATGGTTCTATTGTTATTTCTTTCATATTAAAAATATTATTTATTCAAATCGTATTGATTTCGATGGATCTATATTATTGATAACCATTGTCGGTATTAACATCATCAAAGCCCAAAGCAAGAAAGTCCCTAAATTCAAAAGTAGTATGTAAGAGAAATTCAATTCAATAGGCACCGATGACAGATAATATGATTCCGGTGAAAGTTTGATAATTTCTGTATATTTCTGTATAAGGCAGAGTCCAATTCCTAATAAATTACCGAACAACATACCTATTAATAATATCTTGCGTGAACGCTGTAAGAAAATCTTTCTGATGAAAGCATTATTGGCTCCCATCGATTTCAATATTCCAATGGTTGAAGTTCTTTCCAAGACTATTATCAGAAGCATACTAATTATCGTAATTCCAGCGACGACGAGCATAAGGACGATGATTATCACCACATTCATGTCTTGAAGTTCAAGCCAATCAAATATTTGCGGATACAACTCGTCGGCGGTATAAGAAACGAGATTTGTCGGAATGCTATAATAGATGAAATTATTTGCTTCGTTGACATCGAAATCTTCTACCAGTTTTATCTCGAGATGACCGACATGATTATCTTCCCAACCATTAAGACGTCTTATCTGGTTGAGGTCGCAGTATATAAAACGCTCGTCGCATTCTGTAAGACCCGTTTCATAAATTCCTTTGATAGTAAATTTTCTTCCACGCGTTTTCATATCTTCACCTACGAACCATAATCTAACGTCATCGCCTTGATTTAGAAGCATCTTATCTGCAATAATTTTAGAAACGACAACATCATTGGAGCGTACTTCATCGGAATATTGCGGAATGTCGCCGGAAATCAGATTAGATTTTATATAAGTCCAATCATAATCCTTGTCAACGCCTTTTAGTACCATACCGTGAATTTCCTCGTCAGTCTTGATGATTCCGGCTTTATTTGCAGTCGGATAAATTGACTCGATGAAAGGCAGCGACAATTTTGATTTGATGAGTGTATCATATAGAAAAGGTGTCTCCTCAATTGACTCATTTTGATTTAAAACCTGAATCTGAATCGGAGACACGAATCCCACAACTTTATCTTTAATCTGATTCTTAAAACCAACAACAACAGCTAAGGAAATCAACATTATAGAGATACCCAAGGCTATGCTTATTATAGCTATCTTCATTACTATCGAAGAAAGATTACCCTTCGACAGTGAAAAAATTCTTGATGATATAAACCTTGTTGCTTTCATTTTTTTCTTATCATTGCAAAAATAATCAAATATTTAAGTATGCAAAAGATTTTTTTGTTTTTATTCGCAATTATTTGTGTTTGCAGCGATTTACATTCGCAGTCAAGAAGCATAAGAAACATTCCTGAAGCAGAGGACGCGATTGTTGGAGCATCGCGTTTAGAACTATATCTATCTGATTTACAAAACAAGAACGTTGGTGTCGTTGCCAATCAAACGAGTATCTTCAACAACACTCACCTTATAGATACGCTTTTGAGTGAAGGCGTCGTCATAAAAAAAATATTCACTCCCGAACATGGCTTTAGAGGCTCTGCCGATGAAGGCGCCGTCGTCAACAATAGTATTGACGAGAAAACACAGTTGCCAATAATATCTTTATACGGCAACAATAAAAAACCTAATTCCACACAACTTGAAGACATCGACATTCTCCTATTTGATTTACAAGATGTTGGAACGCGTTTTTACACATATATCTCTACAATGACTTACATCATGGAAGCTGCAGCCGAAAACAACATTCCTGTTATTGTCCTCGATCGTCCTAATCCTAACGGATTTTATATCGACGGACCTGTCTTAGAAAAAGAAAACACTTCATTCGTAGGCTTGCATCAAGTTCCTGTAGTCTATGGACTTACCATCGGAGAATATGCTTTGATGGTCAATGGAGAATATTGGTTGAAAGACAGTCTGCAATGCGACTTAAAGGTCGTTCCTCTTGGAAACTACGATAGAAAATCTATTTATAGATTGACTGTCAAACCTTCGCCTAATCTTCCAAATTGGGAATCTGTTTATCTCTACCCTTCCTTATGTTTTTTTGAAGGAACGATTGTCAGCGTTGGTCGCGGCACCGAAACTCCATTTCAAGTCTATGGACATCCCGACATGAACGATGATTTTTCCTTTACGCCAAGACAAGCCGAAAGCAGAAAAGAACCACTACTTTGCAACAAAGAATGTTTTGGAGAGAATCTACTCGATTATGCGCATAACTTTAAAAACAACGAAAAAGAATTAAATCTCACCTGGATTATAAACGCTTACAATCAATTGAAAGACAATGAAAAATTCTTCAACAACTTTTTCATTAAGTTAGCAGGAACAGATAATCTCAGGAAACAAATTATAGAAGGACTTTCGGAAGACGAGATTCGTGCAAGTTGGAAGGAAGATCTTGAAAAATACAAGAAAATTAGAGTTAAGTATTTGTTATATAAAGACTAAATATTAAAAAAACGACTAACGTTAATCTTAACATTAGTCATTTTCATTTTGTTATAAGAAACGTTAATTTGTCTTTCCTGGATATACCTTAAGAGCTTCGTGAAGGATACTCATAGCCTCATTGAGGTCTTCTTTTTTAAGGCAGTAACTTATTCTCACCTCTTGAGTACCACGACCTTCTGTCGAATAAAATCCACTTGCCGGAGCCATCATGACAGTCTTTCCATTATGATTAAAATCAGTCAACATCCATTTGCAGAATCTCTCGCTGTCGTCAATTGGGAGGTGAGCTACGATATAGAACGCGCCCTTTGGTATTGGGCAATAGGCACCTTCAATTTTCTTGATTCCTTCGATGCAAACATCACGACGCGATTCATATTCTCTTACGATATCGTCGTAGTATGATTGAGGGCTGTCGAGAGCGGCCTCACCTGCGACCTGACCAAATGTAGGTGGCGACAAGCGAGCCTGAGCGAATTTCATTGCAGCCGCGATAAGTTCCTTATTTTTAGAAATCATACGACCGATACGGATACCGCATGCACTAAATCTCTTTGATGCAGAGTCGATTAAAATAACGTGATCTTCAATACCTTTCAAGTTTAATGCTGAGTAGTGAGTTGCTTTTTCATAGCAGAACTCACGATACACCTCGTCAGAAATCAAGAAGATGTCATATTTCAATACGATTTGACGCAATGTTTCCATCTCCTCTTTTGAGTAGAGATAACCTGTTGGGTTGTTTGGATTACATATTAATATAGCCTTTGTTCTTGGTGTGATTGCTTTCTCAAATTCAGAGATGTCTGGCAGAGCGAAACCTGTTTCTATTGATGAATAAATAGGTTTTACTTTCACGCCGACATTTTTTGCGAAGCCGTTATAGTTAGCATAGAACGGTTCTGGAATAATGACTTCGTCGTCTGGATCCATAATTGTCATGAATGACATTAATAAAGCTTCCGAGCCACCTGTTGTGATAATCATTTCATCAGGTTCTACGTGAACACCTACCTTGTCGTAATACTCGCACAATTTCTTTCTGTATGAGAGAGTACCTTGTGAAGGACTATATTTAACCACTTTTTCAGTATAGTTACGTACTGCTTCAAGTGCGCGTTGAGGAGTCTCGAGATCCGGTTGACCGATATTAAGATGAAACACTTCTATTCCTCTTTCTTTAGCGGCATCGGAGAAAGGCACTAATTTTCTGATTGGTGATGCCGGCATATTTTGAGCTTTTTTAGAGATTTGTGGCATAATAAAAATTGTTTAATGTTAAAAAAAAAGCCATCATTGTTAAATGATAGCTTATGTTTTGTTAATTAAAATGATGAATTATTCACTGGAGATGCATTCATTGAGTTATCTTTCATAGGAAGCGCCTCTGTTTGTTCTGGTAAGATCTTTCCTCTAATATAGAGTTTCACATCTTTATTTGTCTTGGCATTAGAGTATATTGTGACATATTTACTAAAACTACCAGGACGATTTGTGTTTTTGTAGGTAACTTTTATCACATCTGTATCACCAGGAAGAATTGGTTTCTTTGGCCATTCCGGGACTGTACAACCGCAAGAAGATTTTGGTTGTGACAGTATCAGAGGTTCGTTACCTGTATTTTTAAAAACAAATTCGTATGTTCCGTTACCATTGAAAGGTATTTCCCCAAACTGATGCGAAGTTTTTTCAAATGTTATTTCTGGACCATTTTCAGAAACTGTCTGAGCTTCAGCGAATGAAAGCATGAGAAACAATGAACAAAATACTGCTAATAAATTTTTCATATCAATAAATTTTACGTTAAAACAATTAATAATATTACGCTCCAAAGTTACATATTTTTCTTTAAAAAATGACAATTATAATTTTTTTTATTTTTTTTGAAAAAAGTGTTTTTTCGATTATTTTTTTTTCTATCTTTGCACTCGCAAAACGGCGAGGTAGCTCAGTTGGTTAGAGCGTCGGATTCATAACCCGGAGGTCATGAGTTCAATTCTCATCCTCGCTACATGGGAAGTCTCAAGATTTTGAGACTTCTTTTTTTTACTTTTACAGAATAAATCCTCTTGTGTTTTAGATAATTTTAATTGAATTGCGGATATATTTTTTACAAAGATAGTTTTACTAGCATAAATAAGTTAAATTTTAAACAATTATTTTTATTATTTTTGCAACGTAAAACGAGCAGTATTAACAAATGACAGCATTCAAATTAGTTTTGAAGCGTTTATATTTTTTAGGTCTCCTTTTGGTGTTGAATTCTATCATCTTTCCAACAATAACAAAAGGACAAGATACTATTTTCAACATACCACCCTACACTATAAAAATTGACACCATCACAAGAATAGATACCACATACATAATAGACACAATAATAAACAGTTACACATTTATCGTGACTGACACCATTTACAACGTTACAGAAGAAGACAATACCAACAATTTCTCTGTACATCATAAGTTTGAAGGAAACTTCGGCATCACATTGAATCAGTTAGCTATAACTCATTGGGCAGCCGGTGGTGAAAGCAACGGCAGCGGAAAAGTAATGTCTAACATGACATATAGATACGACCGGAAGTTATTTAATTACGTACTCAACGGTATCTTTGCATACGGCATGTCCAACTATACCAAAGACAAACGATACGAAAAAAGCGAAGACCGATGCGAAGTATCAATGACAATGTCGAACAACAACAGTAAAAATCTCACATTTACCTCAATTGCCTCGTTAAAAACTCAGTTTAGCAACGGTTACTCCTACCCTAACGATTCCATTCCTATTTCAAGATTCTTCGCTCCAGCATATCTCAATATATCAGCAGGTTACAACTATAACATTAAAGATTATCTGTCCGTTTACATAAGTCCTATAGCAGGTAAAATGACATTCGTTACAGATCAAAGACTAGCCGACTTAGGTTCGTATGGTGTCGAAGCTGGCTACTGGAATGTTTACAATGGTGATAGTACCTGGGTTAAGGGTAAAAATTTACTTAGCGAGTTAGGTATCAATGTTTTAATAAAATACAAACAAAATTTTAAAAATAAAATCTCCATTTTCTCAACCTTAAACCTATATAATAATTATATGGACCCGAACAAATCGAACAGATGGAACATTGATGTTGACTGGGAAACCGGATTGAGATTCACAATCAACGAACATATCTCAGCAGTTATCAACATTCATCTGATATACGACGATAATATTAGATTCGCAGTTACAGAAATCATCGATGGAACAGAAATTACCAAACAAATACCAATATTACAATTTAAAGAGTCGCTTGGTATTTCTTTTTTATATAAATTTGCGACAAATTAACTAATGTAATAATGAATATCTTAGTAACAGGTTGCAACGGTCAGTTAGGCAGCGAGTTCCGCAAAATCTCTAATTATGAAGAGGAACATAATTGGTCGTTTACAGATATAGACACTTTAGATATATGCAACAACAAAGCAATAGAAGATTATTTATCAAAAAACAAAATCGATATTTGCATTAATTGTGCGGCATATACTGCTGTCGATAAAGCAGAAGACGAGGGAAAGGAAAGTGCAGAACTAATCAACGTGAGAGCTGTTGAGTATTTAGCAAACAATTGTAAATCAAACAACATACTTTTGATACATATCTCAACTGACTATATCTTCGATGGAACATCGGCACGCGCATACACAGAAAACGACAATGCTTGTCCTGAAACGGTTTATGGGAAAACGAAATATGCAGGTGAACAAAAAATAGTTTCATCAGGTTGTTCATATATTATAGTTAGAACGTCATGGCTCTACTCCTCTTTTGGCAACAATTTTGTAAAGACGATGTTAAGATTAGGCAGTGAACGACAATATGTTAATGTGGTCAACGATCAGAATGGAAATCCCACATGGGCTTACGATCTTGCCAACGCTATTTTGCTGCTTATCAGAAGAAACGGCGTTAAAGAAATAAAAGAGGTTTTCAATTTTTCTAACGATGGAATTATTCCTTGGAGTAACTTTGCGGAAGCCATCTTTCATATTGGTGGCAAGAATTGCGAAGTGCGTTCTATCAGCACAGAAGAATACGGCAGCAAAGCCAAACGTCCGCTATTCAGCGCATTAGACAAAACCAAGATTAAAGAATTTACTGGAATCAAAATACCATTTTGGAGAGATAGCTTGATAAAATGTATTGAAGAAATTAATAACAATAATAATTAAAACTTTAACTATGAAAAGCGAGAACACAGAAATCGTCGAAAGAGCAAAGGCATGGTTATCTGACCAATACGATGCTACTACAAGGAAACAAGTCCAAGATTTAATCGACAATAACCCTGAAGAGTTATTGGAAAGTTTCTATAAGAACTTAGAATTTGGAACCGGAGGCTTAAGAGGTATAATGGGCGTAGGAACCAATAGAATGAATACCTACACCGTGGCTATGGCAACACAAGGCTTTGCCAACTACATAAAAAAAATGTTCCCTGAAGTAGAACAACCAAAAGTCGCTATTGCATACGATTGTAGAAACAATAGTAAAGAATTTGCAAAGGCTACAGCAGATGTCATGTCGGCCAATGGAATTAGGGTATATATTTTCAACGACTTAAGACCAACTCCAGAATTATCTTTTGCCATCAGAGAATTAAAATGTCAAGCCGGCGTTGTTGTAACAGCATCGCATAATCCAAAAGAATACAACGGATATAAAGCTTATTGGGAAGACGGCGGACAATTGGTCAGTCCTCACGACAAGAATGTGATTGCCGAGGTTGAAAAAATCACAGATATTTCAATGGTCAACTTCAAAGCTAATGAGAGTTTGATTGAATATCTCAATGAACAATTCGATGAGATTTATATTGATAAAATCATCGGTTTATCATTATCACCTAAATCAATTGATAAACATAAAGATATGACTTTTGTATATACACCTATTCACGGAACTGGAGGTCAGATAATTCCGCGATTGTTTGCAAAAGCCGGATTCAATAATGTTTGCTGCGTTGAAGAGCAGATGATTGTCGATGGCAACTTCCCTACTGTAGTTTCTCCAAATCCTGAAGAGAAAGCTGCCATGACAATGGCAATTGAAAAAGCCAAAGAAGTAAATGCCGATGTTGTTTTGGCGACAGACCCCGATGCCGACAGAGTTGGTATTGCTGTTAAGGACGAAAATGGCGAATACGTATTGTTGAATGGAAATCAAACCGCGACTATCTTAACTTATTACCTCTTAACACGTTGGTACGAGTTAGGCAAATTTAAGGGAAAAGAATATATTGTTAAAACTATTGTCACAACAGAATTATTATTCGATATTGCCAATAAATTTAGCGTTAAGAAATTCGACGTTTTGACAGGTTTTAAATTTATTGCCGATAAGATTTTAAACAATCCAGATATGACATTCATCGGTGGAGGTGAAGAAAGTTACGGATTCTTAATCGGAGATTTTGTTCGCGATAAAGATGCCAATAGTGCATGTTTTATGATTGCCGAAGTTGCAGCATGGGCAGCCGAACACAACAAGAGTCTTTATCAGATGTTAAAAGAAATTTACAAAGAATTCGGATTCTACAAGGAAAGTCTTCTCTCTCTGACAAAGAAAGGCATCAGTGGTAATGAAGAAATCAAAAACATGATGTATAAATTTAGGACAAATCCTCCTAAATATATCTTAGGATCAAGAATCGTTGAGATTAAAGATTATAAATTAGGCATCTGCAAGGACAATAACATCGGTATTGAAACTGTCATTAACTTACCAAAATCAGATGTTTTGCAATTCATCACGGAAGACGGCACAAAGATAAGCATCAGACCTTCAGGAACTGAACCTAAAATTAAATTCTATTTTGGTACAAAAGCCAAACTCAACGACATCAACGATTTCGACAATGTCAACAAGGAATTAGACTTCAGATTGGGAGAATTATCAAAACTCTTTTCAGAATAATTGATTATTCCCCAATACGATTGATAGCATCTACTGCCAATTGATAATCAGGATTTTTTCTTAAGATTTGGCGGTAGATGTTTTTTGCATTAATAAAGTCACCCATTTGTTCGTATGTCACGCCCTTATTAAACAAGGCATTAATAGAAGTAGGATCCATCTCAAGCACCTTGTTAAAACATTCCATCGCTTTTTCATTTTCTCCCAAATACACCAAGTAAACATAACCTTTGTTATATATAAGGTTATAATTGTCTGGCATCACATTCAGCAAAGTATCATAATATGACAGAGCTTCTTCTGGAAAACCATTATCCTGCAAATACATAGCATAATCATAATACAAAGAATAATCTTCTGGTGATTTAGCTATTGATTCTTTAAAGAAAGACTTCGCCAAAGTATCACCTTGAGCGGCATAGATATGAGCTATTTGTATTTTTGGTTCAATGAAATCATCATCTTGGATACGAGATGTCATAAAGTTCTTCATTGCTACAGCAGTATCATTAGCAGACAAAGCTATCATACCACGCATAAAATAAGCTCTCGGATTAAATCTGTCTAATTCTAAAGCCTTGTCAATATATGCGTTAGCCAATTGAGCATTACCTTGCAAGAAACTCAATTCTGACAATTTCACAATTGGACGAGAATCTAAAGGCGCATATTCACAAGCCTTGTTTAATGTCAACAAAATATTATCTTCATCACCTAAGAAATAATACAAATCAGCTAAGACTAAATGAGCGTCTATATTTTTTCTATCGATAGACAAAGCTGTATTGATATTTTGCATAGCTTTACCAATCTGCTCATTTGCCATATTGATACGAGCTTGTTCGATATAATAAGTCGCACTTAACGTATCCGATGTAGGCTGATTTGTCGTTTTGGGAGTTTCATTCAACTTTGATTCAACGACTTGCTGATTATTAGCAATTTCTTTTGTCTTCTTTGAAGTATTCTCAGAGCAACTTGCAAAAAGCAAGATGCTCATGAGAAACAAAACCATATTATTCTTTATCACTTTTTAAAAATCTTGATTAGTATTATTCAATGCATTCATTATCTTTTCATACAATTCCTCGCATAATTCAGGATTTTCATCGAGGAGTCGTTTCAAGGCATCTCTACCCTGTCCCAATTTCGTTTCATTATAACTAAACCAGGAACCACTTTTCTTAATAACACCCGTCTCAACTCCTAAATCTATTATCTCACCTGTCAATGAAATTCCCTCACCATAGAGAATATCGAATTCAGCTTTTTTAAACGGAGGAGCCACTTTATTTTTAACAACCTTTACCTTAACTCTGTTGCCACTGATATTTTCGCCATCTTTAATTTGACTTACTTTTCTAATATCGAGACGCACAGAACTGTAGAATTTCAAGGCATTACCACCTGTTGTTGTTTCAGGATTACCAAACATAACTCCTAATTTCTCACGTAATTGATTGATAAAGATACAGACGCAACCAGTCTTACTGATAGTAGCTGTCAGTTTACGCATCGCCTGCGACATCAAACGAGCTTGAAGACCCATCTTGCTATCGCCCATTTCACCTTCTATTTCGCTCTTAGGTGTCAAGGCTGCAACAGAGTCGATTACAATAACATCAATTGCTCCGGAGCGAATAAGATTCTCGGCTATCTCGAGAGCTTGTTCTCCACAGTCAGGTTGGGAGATAAGCAAGTTCTCTACATCAACGCCAAGTTTCTTTGCATAAAAACGATCGAAAGCATGTTCAGCATCGATAAATGCTGCGATACCACCTTGTTTCTGAGATTCAGCTATAACATGCAAGGCTAAAGTTGTTTTACCCGAACTTTCAGGTCCAAATATCTCAACAATTCTTCCTTTTGGCAAACCACCTATACCGAGTGCGTAATCCAAGCCCAAAGAACCCGTAGGAATGCTTTCTACTTTCTCAGCAGCCGACTCTCCCAAACGCATAATGCTACCTTTACCGCAAGCCTTCTCGATGTTTCCAATAGTCGCCTCCAACGCTTTTAATTTCTCTTTTCTGATTTTCTCAACTTCTTCTGCTGTAATGTTCTTTTCCATACTCATAAGTTATTTAATTCCAACAATATAAATTATCTGTTTCAAGCATTAATAAAACGTCATAAAAACATTTTATCAGCAATTGAAAACGTTTACAAAAATAAGTGATTTCCATTTTATTGTCAAGGATTTTAACTATTTTTAACTTTTGAACGGAAATAATCACATACAGATGTTATCCCGCAATTCTCGCAGTCGGGTTTTCTCGCCTTACAAACATACCTTCCATGAAGTATAAGCCAATGATGTGCAATGGGAATGATATTTTCCGGGATATATTTCACCAACTGTTTTTCTGTTTCTAAAGGATTTTTTGCATTTCGCGTTAAACCTATTCTCGCAGAGACTCTGAACACGTGAGTATCGACCGCCATCGCCGGTTTGTTAAACGCAACTGAAGCCACAACATTGGCGGTCTTGCGTCCAACTCCCGGCAGTGTTTGCAAATCATCGACATTATCCGGAACTACACCTTTATAATTAATAACTAAGGACTTCGCCATGCCGAGAAGATTCTTCGCCTTATTGTTAGGATACGAAATGGATTTTATCAGGGAATAAATCTCCTCCACTGAAGCCTGCGACAACGACTCAGCATCGGGGAAACGCTCGAAGAAAGCAGGCGTCGTCATATTAACTCTCTTATCAGTACATTGAGCCGAAAGTATCACTGCAACAATAAGTTGATACGGATTTTCAAAATTAAGTTCTGACTCTGCAACTGGCATATTCTCAGAAAAATAGTCAATGATATAATTAAATTTTTCTTTAAGCATTTTTAAATTTATTTTGAACAAAGTTAAATTTTTTTTGTTAATATTACATATAAAAATATCGTCATGGAAAATAATCTAATCAATTTATTTGTTGGTTCCGATATTGAAGCCAACTACATCGCAGCCATACTTGCTGATAATGATATTAGATACTTTGTACAGAACACATTAGAAGAAAGCGTATTGGCAGGATGGGCTTCTGGTTCACCCGATAATGGCAGTATTATTAGAGTCGAAATAGCAGATGCAGAAAAGGCTAAATCGATTATAAATGAATATCTTAAATCTAAGATATAGATATATCTCTTATATAAATTCAAGCTAACAAAACCGAAAATATCTGTAAATAAAAAGAAAGCTTTCAGAGATATTTTCATGTTTTATATTGATTTTCGAAAAAAAATCTCGATAATATTTTCATATAAAACCAATTTTTCTGATTTTTGCATAAAAATTAAACTAATGGGAAAATACACTTTATCGGAAGTAAAAACGCAGAAAGATATTAAGCAATGGCTTGATTTTCCTGCAAAACTATATAAAAACGACCCTCATTATGTGAGACCTTTAGACGAAGAAGTTGAGAAAGTTTTCGATAAAACCCAAAACAAATTGTTCCGTCATGGTGATGCCACAAGATTTATTTTAAGAGACGACAACGGAAAAATTGTTGGAAGAATTGCGGCATTTTACGACGAAAAAACATCGAATACATACAATAAGGAAGAAAATGGTCAACCTACAGGCGGCTGCGGATTTTTTGATTGCATTGACAATCAGGAAGCTGCCAATATACTTTTCGACGCTGCTAAAAAATGGAACGTCGAACACGGACTAGAAGCTATGGATGGTCCAATAAACTTCGGCGACAGAGATTATTTCTGGGGCTGCCTTTACGAAGGTTTCACCGACCCAGTTTATAACATGCCATATAACTATCCGTATTACAGCAAGTTATTCGAGAACTACGGATTTCAGATTTTCTTCAAGCAGTTAACTTATAGAAGAGTCTTCCAAATCGGAGGCTTCGACCCTATCCTTCACGAAAAGGCAAAACGTTTCTACGGCAATCCAAATTATAGTTTTGAAATATTAGACAAGAAAAACATCGACAAATATGCCGACGATTTTTTAATCATCTACAACAAAGCATGGGGATCAATTCCAGGTTCTACAAAACTCACTCGTCAACATGCTGTCGGATTGTTAAACAGTCTTAAACCGATAATCGACCCTCGCTTGATGCACTTCGCCTATCATATCAATGAGAACGGCAACAAAGAACCCATAGGATTTTTCCTTCTAATGATAGATCTAAATCAAATCTATAAGGGACTTAATGGCAAAATGAACCTAATCAATAAATTAAGAGTATTATGGAGAGTAAAAGTCTCTAAAGTTTGCGACAGAGCCATCTCGTTGGTATTTGGCATCGTCCCTGAACACAGAGGCAAAGGTTTAGAAGCCGGATTGGTTTGTTCGTTAGAGTCGCAACATATCAAGAAGAAATTCAAATATAAAGATTTACAACTTAATTGGATCGGCGATTTCAATCCACCAATGATGAAAATCGCAGAAAGTGCAGGAGCTTCAATATACAAGACACATATTACTTACCGCTATCTGTTCGATAGGAACAAACCATTCACGAGAGCTAAGTTACAGAAAAACAAATAAAAAAATCAACTCATAGTAAAGCATTAATTAAACCAAAATTAACACGAGAAGAGGAACATAAAGTTCCTCTTTTTTATTGCAATCAAAGATTAAAACTATCAAAAGATTTTATTAAATTTGCAGAAAAATAGATCATGATCAAAATTAACGATATACACAAATCTTTCGGAAATGTTGAAGTATTAAAAGGTGTCGATTTAACTATTGAGAAAGGACAAGTCGCTTGTATTGTTGGAGCTTCAGGCGCCGGAAAATCAACCTTACTACAAATAACAGGAACCTTAGATAAAGCGGACAAAGGAGATATAATTATTGATGGTCAAGATATTAGCAAATTAAATCGAAAAAACCTTGCTGCTTTCAGAAATAAAAGAATCGGTTTTATATTTCAATTTCATCACCTTCTCCCCGAATTTACAGCATTAGAAAATATATGCATTCCGGCATTCATCTTAGGAACTTCAAAAAAAGAAGCTACAGACAAGGCTATGCTGCTACTTGATTATCTAAATCTTACAGAAAGAAAAGACCAT
This sequence comes from Bacteroidales bacterium, assembly GCA_017461665.1. Taxonomy (GTDB): domain Bacteria; phylum Bacteroidota; class Bacteroidia; order Bacteroidales; family F082; genus Limimorpha. Next base: position 28,808 of record JAFTXI010000034.1, read on the forward strand.
AAACCTTCTATGCTGTCTGGAGGCGAACAACAACGAATTGCAGTGGCAAGAGCTCTTATCAACGACCCTGCAATAATTTTGGCTGACGAACCTTCTGGAAACCTTGACTCTCAATCAGCTAAAGAACTCCATCAATTATTCTTCGATTTAAGAAATAAAAGCGGACAGACATTTGTCATTGTTACTCACAATCCGCAACTTGCTGAGATGGCAGACAAAACCTTCACAATGAAAGATGGTGTTATAATTTGAACATGACAATATTTTATTCACATAAACGTTGAAGTCTAAAATTAGATTTATGCAAAAGATAATATTTTTCACCTTAATGATATTAGGTAGTTTATTCATAACAAACAACATTCAGGCTCAAGACGCTGCTCCTTCATACCAATCGTTGATGACACTGGGCGACAAAGAATTTAACAATGAGGAATATATTAAAGCGAAATCCTATTATCAAGAAGCTCTCCGCATAAAAAAAGACGACGCTGCTGCAAAGAAGAAGTTAAATACTACCCTACAAAAAATCAGAGAAAACAGCGAAAAGGAAGAAATATTCTATCAACATATAGACGAAGCTGATAATCATTATAATAACGGAGATTTTGAAAAAGCTTTAGTTTCTTACAACAAAGCAAAAAAATTATTTCCGAAAGACAACTATGTTTCTGAACAAATACAAATCGTAACTCAGAAAATAAATGATGAAAAAGATAAGATTGCATCATTCAATGAGATAGTTAAAATAGCCGATACTTTTATGTCGCAAAATAAATATACGGAAGCAACTCTTCAATACAAGTCGGCTCTCGAACTATATCCAAATCATGCAGCAACAAAAGAGAAATATAATCAAGCGAAAGCTAAAAAAGAGGAATACGACAGACAATCTGCTAATTTCGAACAACTTAAGAGAGAGGCAAACGAATTCGTACTAAGAAAAAAATATGCTGAAGCTATAGAAAAATATCAAGAAGCATTAAACATCTTCCCTAATGATTCCGATTTGAAAGAGTTAATCAACTCATTGACTATCAAAAAAGATATTTCCGACAGATATAATTCAAAGATAAACGAAGCCGATAGTTTATATCTTGAGAAATCATACGAAAAGGCTAAAACTGCTTATAATGAAGCACTTGCCGTAATTCCAGACGATTCATATTCTTCTGACATGATCTCACGAATAGATGAAACACTTAATAGTGAGGAATATAAATCTCTAAAAAGTTATTTAAGCTTAATAGAAGAAGCCAAACAATTAGAAAGCAATGATGAAATAGACGCTGCATTGAACAAATATCAGGCAGCTTTAAGACTAAACAAAGGTGATGAGTTTGCCACTCAAAAGATTGATTATATGACAAATATAATCAACAACAGAAATAAAGAAATTGAATTGAATGCGCAATATGCAACACTCATAAAACAAGGAGACGATTGCATCAGCAAAGAAGACTATTACTCAGCATTAGATTATTACACAAAAGCTAACGAGCTGATTCCTAACAAGACTGAAGCTAAAGAAAAGAAAGAAAACACGCAAAAGCACATAAAGGAAATCGAGACTAAGTTAGCCATGGAAAAACAAAAATGGGAAGAGTATTATCAAACAGCAATGACATCGGCACAAGTTTATTTGAACGAAAAGAACTATGTCGAAGCCATTAAAGAATATAATAAAGCATTGAGATACAAAGAGAACGACAGTGCAGCAAGTCAAGGTCTCAAGAACGCCACAGATCTCAACGACGCAAGATTGGCTTCTTTGGCAGCAGAGTACAAACAATATATCTCAAATGCCGACGTTCAATTCGAGTCGAAGAATTACGACAAAGCTATCGATTTCTACACTAAGGCTGAAGCTCTAAATACAGGTGAAACCTACCCTTCTGAGATGATTAATCGCATCAGCGAAATTCTTCAAACAAACAGACTGGAACAACTTGTAGATAGCTCTATTCAAATTTCTTCAAATCAAACCAAGAGATTCATTTTCAATCAAATCGATGTTACTGCGAGAAAAAGTAACTACATTCTGATTAAAGCTAAGAACCTCTCAGAGAATAGTTATACAATGTTTATTTCGTATGGAAGTTCTAAAGGAACAAGCGGTAGTTTTATTTTAAGAATACCTAACAATCAAGATGTTAACGATTTCATCATAAGAATTGGAGCACAATATAAGTGGTTCAGTGAAGACAACACTTGGATTGAGTTAACACCTGAAAATGGCGATATTGAAATTGAATTAATGGAAATAACAAAAGGAAATTAAAACCTTTGATTTAAGTATAAATAATGTATATTTGCAGAAATTAAAAAAACAAACAAAATGATAAAAACAGATAGCCGTTATAATTTGTATGTCAATATTTTAAGAGAGGAATTAGTTCCTGCTATGGGATGTACAGAACCTATTTGTCTTGCATACGCAGCAGCCAAAGCGAGAGAAGTTTTATGTGAAATTCCAGATAGAGTTGACATCTTGGCAAGTGGCAACATTATCAAAAATGTAAAAAGCGTTATCGTTCCTAACACCAACGGAATGAAAGGATTAAAAGCTTCCGTAGCCATCGGAATCATCGGTGGAAATCCTGATAAAGAATTGGAAGTTATTGCCAACGTAACAGCAGAACAAAAACAAGAAACAGAAAAATTCCTTAATGAAGTCCCAATGACAATAAAACACGTTGATTGCCAAGAGCAATTAGACGTAACAATTAAATTGTTCAAAGGTGATAATTCAGCATCAGTAAGAATTTCCGGTTTCCATACCAATATAGTGCACATCGAAAAAAACAACGAAACAATTTTCCAAAGCAACACCATCAGTACACCTAACGACGAACTCACCGACCGCTCTATTTTAAGCATGGAAGGCATTTATGATTTCGCAAATAGTGTTGAGATAGATGCTGTTAAGGATATTTTAAAACGCCAATTAGAATACAACAAAGCTATTTCAGACGAAGGTTTGAGAAACGACTGGGGCGCAAACATAGGAAGCCTTCTTTTAAGCAACTATGGTAATGATGTCAAAGTTAAAGCAAAAGCATGGGCTGCAGCCGGTTCTGATGCAAGAATGAACGGTTGTGAGCTTCCTGTTATTATAAATTCAGGTAGTGGCAATCAAGGCATTACAGTTTCGATGCCCGTTTTGGCATACGCAAAAGAATATAATATTGAAGAAGAAAGAGTTTACAGAGCATTAGTAGTTTCAAACTTGGCAGCTATTCACCAAAAGACTATGATTGGACGTCTTTCTGCATATTGTGGCGCCATCAGTGCTGGTTGTGCTGCCGCATGCGGTGTCGCGTATCTTTTAGGAGAAAATCTTGAAACTATATCAAAGACATTATCTAATTCATTAGCAATAACATCAGGTGTTATTTGCGATGGTGCGAAAGCTTCTTGCGCTGCAAAAATTGCTACCGCCGTTGAAGGTGGTTTGATAGGTTATCAAATGTGCAAAAACAATAAAAACTTCTGCGACGAAGACGGAATAATCGGTATCGGAGTAGAAAAAACCATAAAGAACGTCGGAACACTCGCAAGCAAAGGCATGAGAGAAACCGACAAAGTCATCATAGGAATAATGACAGAATGATTATAAATCAATAAATTACTAAGAAAGACGGTCAACTTCTAAAACACCTTTCAAGGACCTAAGTTTTCTTAACAACTGTTCAAGCAGATTCGTGTTATTCACTTGTAATACAAGGTTTCCCACGAATCTGTTTTCTTTTGTCTCAAAGTTAGCATTCAAAATATTAATATGCATATCTTTGATTGTATTGGAAATTGAACTAAGCAAACCAAATTCATTATTGGCAACAACCTTAATCTTGATCTCTGAAATATTGTTCGAATCTTTATTCCACTGCACATTGATAATTCTATAAGGATAATTCTTTTTCAGTGCCTTGATATTATTACAACCGTCCCTATGAATTGTGACACCACCATTTATTGAAATAAAACCAATTACGTTATCACCTGGTATAGGGCTACAACATTTCGCGACTTTAAAAGCAAGATCGTTCATATTGTTTCCTATACAAACCTCTCCTATTTTAGTCTCAAAGACTTTATCCCTAATAGAGTCATTTTCAACCCTTTCTACTTTATTATCTTTATCATCACTTAAAGACAGAATAAACTCTTTCAATCGAATTACGTCAATTTTTTCAGTGGCAATTTGATGATAAAACTCTATTCCTGAAGACAAATTATATTCCTTGAGAATCTCACTTAATAACCTGTCGGTATAAGGTATTTTCCAATTTTTCAGACGACGATAAAACAAAGCGCTTCCAAGTTCAGCCTCTTTCATCTCCTGATCTTTAAGATAACGTTTTATCTTATTCTTTGCCTTATCTGTTGTAACGACATTTAGCCAATCCGACTTTGGAGTTTGCTTCTTATTGGTTAATATCTCAACTTTTTCTCCACTATGTAATTCATAGCGAATTGGTTGCAATTTTCCATTAACAGTAGCTCCCGTACAATGACTACCAACTTGAGTATGAATATCGAAAGCGAAATCCAAAACAGTCGCTCCTAATGGCAATTGTTTCAAGTCACCATTAGGCGTAAAGACATATATCTTATCAGATTTACAACTTCCTGATAATCTATCATCTAACATTCCATACTCTGGACTTTCCAGAATCTCTCTAACTTGGTTAAGCCACTCATCTGTCGTTTGTTTCTTATTTTTTCCTTTATATTGCCAATGCGCTGCACTACCCTTCTCTGCAATCTCATCCATTCTCTCTGTACGAATTTGGACTTCAATCCAATTCTTATCTGCACGTACAGTGGTATGAAGAGATTCATAACCAGACACTTTGGGCGATGTAATCCAATCTCTAAGTCGCTTTGGATTCGGTTGATAAATGTTTGTCACGATGGAATATACTCGCCAACAATCAGTCTTCTCGTCGCTTGGTTTACAATTCTTTATGATAATTCTAACTGCGAAAATATCAAAGATCTGTTCAAATGGAAGATTGTTAGTTTTCATCTTTTCATAAATGGAAGGTATCGACTTTGTCCTCCATTTAATCACATAATCAATATGTTCTTCATTTAAAGCCTTACGAATCGGAGCAAGAAAATTCTCCATAAGTACCTCTTGCTCAGATGATGACACCCTTATTTTATTTTTTATATCTTCAAACTCATTGGGATATTCATAAATCATCACCTTTTCTTCCAATTCTTTCTTTATCTCGTAAAGTCCCAAACGATGAACAATTGGAATTGAAAGATATTTTACTTCCTTAAGATAATTCTTAAATTGTTTAGGTTCAACATCTTCTCTATGTCGCATATCATAAAGACGATGTATTATCTTTATCAAAACAACTCTAATATCATCAATCAGTGAGAGATACAATCTTCTAAACTGTTCAGACTGAAAAGAAACCTTATTTGTTTGAATATTTGAGATTTTTTCGTAACCATCCACAATCAAAGCTATCCTATCGCCAAAATGTTCCCTGATATAATCTAAAGTCACATCCGTTCCCGATGTTATTCCATGCAGAAAAATACCAACAACCGTTTTACTTCTCAATCCCACCTCATTTGCAGCAATATCTGCCATTTCTATAAGGCTTAATAAAAACAACCCACCCGATAATGTCTTCTTTCCGTCATATTTCGCTAAAGCAAGTCGATAGGCCTTTTCGATATACGCAATCTGTTCGGCATCCATTACTTTTGCCAAAGACTGTATAAAGATCTTATACGCTGCTTCAATTATTGCGCTTTCCTTCCCTGAATATTTTACCATAACTTACTGAATCTTAGCATAAAGATAATGATTTAACAACGCTGCATGATATGGTTTCAACTCATCATACGAACCCGATTTCACAGCGCACTTGCCCTTGTAATGAGTTATCATTGCACATGTCTCAGCTTGTTCAAGAGTATGTCCACATACTTTCATAAGTACTTCAATTACATAACCAAAAGTATTGACATCATCATTCAATAAAATCAAACTCTTCTCCTCATCCAACAAATCTATAGTCTCATCCTCTTGCAAATATTTCTCCTGATTCATATTTCATAAATTTTCTTGTGCAAATCTACATTAATATTTTTGATAATCTATTGTTAAATCGCGAATTTATGCTTTTTATTGTTTTAACAAATAAAAAAGAAAATATTCTCAAGAATAAACAAACAAAACAGAAAAAAAACGTATTTTTACACTTTATTTCATAAAAGATTTTTTAAGGTATTTAATGAATAGTCGCTTTTTAAAAAATATTATTTTCTTATTGTTTATCAACCTCTTAATAAAACCATTTTGGATTTTAGGGGTTGATAGGACAGTTCAGAATTTGGTCGGCGATGCGTCATACGGAACATATCTTGCGCTTTTTAATTTCTCTTACTTGTTTTATATTTTGCTTGACATTGGATTAACCAACTATAATAGCAAAAATATCGCTCAAAACAATCACCTTCTGTCAAAATATTTTGTTGGGATTAGCCAGGCTAAAATATTTCTCAGTTTAGGCTATTTCATAATTATATTTGCTATTGGCTTGATAATAGGATATAAAGGAGAACAACTTAAGTTATTGGGTATAATAGGATTAAATCAAATACTATTATCATTCATACTATATGTTCGTTCAAACATTGCAGCATTGCTATTGTTCAAAACTGATAGTATTCTGTCGGTTCTCGACCGCGTGTTGATGATTTTGATTTGCAGTTTCCTTTTATGGTCCGGCATTTTTCCAAGAAGCAATTTCAACATCTATTGGTTCGTATATTCTCAAACCATTTCATACGTAATTACTCTTGTCGCCGCAATATTTATAGTTTTACGACATACAGGCAAATTAACATTTAAGCTCAATATTCCATTTATCTTAATGATAATCAAAAAGAGTCTCCCTTATGCTCTGTTGATTTTGTTAATGAGTTTCTACAATAGACTTGAACCTGTGTTAATTGAAAGAATCTTACCTAAAGACATTTCCGCCGAACAAGCTGGAATTTACGCAAGAGCCTATCGCCTATTTGATGCAGGCAACAATATTTCCTATCTTTTCTCGGTAATATTATTACCACTTTTCGCGGCAGTCATAAAAAAAGGAGAAGATTTGCAGGCTTTAGTAAAACAATCATTTAACCTAATGTTAAGCATGACTTGTATAATCGCAATAGTCTGTATATTCTACAGTCAGAACTTAATGGAAACACTCTACCACATACAAGCAAATGAATCAATAGAAACATACGAAACAAGAATCTCAGAGTCATCGAAAATATTACAAATTCTTATGGGAAGTTTCGTTTCTATATCAGTGACCTACATCTTCGGAACCTTACTTACTGCAAACGGCAATCTCAAACAATTAAATATTGTTGCTGTAGTTGGAGTCTTTATAAATCTCACATTAAACTTCATTTTCATCCCGATTTTTAAATCACAGGGTGCTGCTTTTACAAGTTTATGCGTACAATTCGTGACTTGCGTCATACAATTTTTCATCGCAAAATCGTTCTTCAACTTAAAATTTGGACTAAGATTTTGGAGTAGTATCTTGGCATTTATAGCAATTCTAACATTAACGACATATATTTTAAAATCGACATCATTACCTTGGGTATATTCATTTGTAATTTCATTGTTCTCTGGAGTGATTATAGCATTTATTACCAAAGTATTGGATTTTAAAGACTTAAAAGAACTTTTATCATCGTCGGTAAGTCAAATTAAAAAATGATATTTCTTAAAAAAAATTATCTAAAAATTAGAATAATTTATTATCTTTGAACAAAATTTCAGAGGAGTTGTAAAAAAACTTTTCTGAAAATTTTTATTTTTGATAAGTTATTATAATTCAGAACAAAAAATAATAAACATGAATAAATATTTTGACAACACATCACTTATTAAGGTCGTTTTAAAATGGAAATGGCATATTGCTACCGTAACGATTTTAGCTGCAATCTTAGGTGCAGTCTTCTCTGGACCAACTTTCATCACACCAAAATACAAATCAGAAGCCGTGTTATATCCCAACGGATTATCGGAATTTTCAGATGAAACATACACAGAACAAATGTTACAAGTGATGGAATCACAAGAAATTATGGATTCTGTCGTAAAGAAATTCGATTTGATGAAACATTATGAAATCGATCCTAACTACAAATATGCAAAGACAGCATTGCTCGGCGAATACCACGACAGAGTTTCTATCTCAAAGACTCCTTACGAAGGTGTGAAAATCAAGGTTTTAGACAAAGATCCGCAAATGGCATGCAACATTGTCAACGAAATTATAAGTTGCTATGACAATGTATTTGCCCAAATACATAAATCGAAAAAATGGGAAAATGTAAGAATGTTCGAAAAACAACTTGAACAAAAATCTGCTTTTATTGACTCATTAAGAAGAGAACTCGCCAAGATAACCCAAGATGGCGACATGTTAAACTATATGTATTTATCGAAAGGTAACTCATTAGCATATTTTGGTGAGAATAACGATAAAAATGCCGAAAATAATGTTGCGTCGGCAATTACACTCATAGAATTAATCTCAACAGAAACAGAAGATTATAGCGAAGTTAGACACTTCTATGAAGAAGAATTGCGTCAGGCTCAAGGCGAAATGACATATTCTAATATTGTTTCAAGACCATTCGTTTCCGACAAAAAAGCCTATCCAGTAAGATGGGTCATCGTCGCATTAAGCGGAATTGGCGCATTCCTTTTGTCAATTTTCGTTGTTGTCGCTTTAGATAAGATTGAAATTAAGAAATAAATTCCATACTTTGCAAAAAGGTCTTAAAATAGCAGGTTTTTATCTGATAGTGACTTTGTTTGTTGCTATCAGTCTGTATCTCGTTGTTGAGAAAAGTATTTATCTTATGTATGCACTTCCCCTACTCTTAGGTGTGCTTATGTTATATTTATTCTCATTCGATAAAGTATTGTTTCTCATAGCTTTTTTAACGCCTTTATCTATAAATATTGAAGGTCTCGGCATTAATATTGGACTATCATTATCCGTTCCTGTCGAACCCATGTTAGTTGGTGCGCTCTTCTTTTTCATAGCCAAATTACTTCAAGATAAGAAATTCGACATAGGAATAGCCCGACATCCAATATCGCAAGTCATCTATTTAATGTTTATCTGGATTGTCATCACAACCATCACAAGTGAATTACCATTAGTTTCTGCAAAATATTTATTATCAAGAATTTGGTTCGTCATACCAGCCTATTTTGTCTGCGCAAAACTATTCAAAGATCCTAACAACATCAATAAATTTGTGTGGTTATATATTGCTGGACTAATTATTGTCGTCATCTACACAACAATAAACCAAGCGCTTAATGGTTTTTCCGGAAATTCGGCACACTGGGTGATGACACCTTTTTATAATGACCACACAGCATACGGAGCAGCTTTGGCTATTTATTTGGTTTTAAGTGCTGCGTTCATCTTCATTCCAAACATAAAACCTTCAAGAAGAATAATCATAATCGCTTGTTTTGCAATATTATGCTTAGGAATGTATCTCTCTGCATGTAGAGCAGCATGGTTAAGCATAGTCGCCGTTGTTGGAGTGTTGATATGCGTATTACTGAAAATAAAATTCAAGTATATATTAACAGTTATTGTGGCATTGGTGGCATTGTTTTTTACATTCAGACATCAAATTATTGACGTGATGGAACGTAACGAACAAGACTCTTCAAACAATCTTATTGAACATATTCAATCTATTACAAATATATCTACAGACGCTTCAAATCTCGAACGTCTCAACCGTTGGAGCTCTGCATTGAGACTTTTTGAAGAAAGACCGTTTTTTGGTTGGGGACCAGGAACTTATCAATTCGTCTATGCCCCATTCCAATTGTCGGCAAACAAAACCATCATCACAACAAACTATGGTGATGGTGGTAATGCACACAGCGAATATATTGGCGCTTTAGCAGAAATGGGCGTAATTGGTTCATTTATAGTCATTTTACTTGTAGCTGTCTCTATCTACAAAGGTCTGACAACCTACAAAAAAGCAAAAAATAAAGAATCCAAGATATTGGTACTCGCAGCTACTTTAGCTATTATCAGCTATTTCACACACGGAGTTTTAAACAATTTCTTGGATACTGATAAATTGGCTATTCCTGTTTGGAGTTGTCTTGCCATCATAACAGTTATTGATGTCTATCATTCTGGCAAGACAAATTATTATGATTCTATCTCGTAAGGTCAACAAGCTCTAAATCAATAACAAGCGCTGAATTTGCAGGAAGGTTTTCATCAATTTCTATATCACCAAAACCTAATTGTGAAGGAACAACAATCTTAGCTTTACCCCCTACTTTCATATAACCTACAGCTTCTTCTATTCCTGGAATCATCTGGTTACCGCCGTATATAAAAGGTATTGGCTGACCATAATCTAAACTACTCTCTATCAGTTTATCATCGATATTATAAATTGTGTAATGAACTGAAACGAGATCATCGGTTTTAACAGAATCACCTATTCCAGCTTCTGTTTCAATATAATACAATCCTGAAGCTGTTGGTTCAACCTTGATATTATGCGATTCAATATATTCTGCGATTTTTTTAGGTTCTTCAAGTAGCCTCTTTGCATTAGCAGCTTCCTTTTGTTCTTGAATGAGTTTCTGCTCAGCCTCATATTCATCGGATGTCATAATATCAACAACTTTCAAATCAAATTTAAAAGGTGTATAAGGAGGAATTGTGCCTTGAAAACCTTCTTTACCCCAAGCCAAAGATGATGGTATAATAAATTCAGCTTCACCGCCTTTTGTTACGAGACTTAATCCTTCATAAAAACCTTGTCCAAGTGCCATATCACCAAAAACCAATTCGTATGGATTTCCTGAGGTAAAGTCTAGAAGAGTATCACCTTCAAGGGTTTGAAAAGTAAAATACACCTTCATTATATCACCTGCCTTGGCGAATCTACCTTGACCTTTATTAATATTAATAATGATAAGACTATCTTCCATAACTTCATAATTATCATCATTAAAATATGGTTCTAAAACAGATTCTTCCCATAATTTTCTCGATTCCAACTCTTGTCGAATTTCTTCTTCCAAAACATCTTTCCTAACAATCTCTCTCAAAGTAATATCCATTTCCGTAATAGTTCCAGGTTCGATGAAAGGAGGCAATTCCTCCCCCATCGATATAAACAAAGAATCTACAGGAAATATCAACGTTGCATGATCATTGAGATGCATACTTAACAATGCCGACATAATATCGCCAACAAAGGAAGGATCTTCAATTATCATTTCAAATGGGACATCCGAATCTTTCGAGCTAAATAACACTGAGTCAGAAAGTTTCTGCGTAACATCAATAATAACTAAATCGCCAATCTGAGGCATTTCATTATCATTATTAACTGAGTAAAATTTCATTAAAGCTCCGTTTTCAGTTCTTTTAAAGTCTTTATTACATGAAGATAAGAACAAACAAAACACTGCAAATACTATAAGAGAAAACTTTTTCATAATTAAATTTTTGTTATGAATATTTAACAAAGATTAGTAAGTTTTGTTTAAAAGAACAGCAGAATGTTACATCAAAATAATTCAGATGTAATACATTCTGCTGTTAAATATATAAGATAATTGATTAAAAATCAATCAATTCAACTTCAAACATAAGAGTTGCGAAAGGAGGAATTGCACCAGCGCCTCTATCACCGTAAGCTAAATAATAAGGAATATAGAAAACTGCTTTTTCGCCTTTTGACATAAGCTGAAGACCTTCGTCCCAACCCGGAATAACTTGACCTACGCCCAAAACAAATTGAAATGGTTCATTTCTGCTGAGTGATGAATCGAAAACTGTTCCATCTAACAATTTGCCTGTATAATGAACTTTAACCATTGTACCTGCTTGTGGTTTTTCGCCATTACCTTCTTTTGTTTTCACGTAGTAAAGTCCTGTAGATGTGCGTGTTGGATTTATATTATTATCTTTAAGATATTGACTTAGTTCAGATTCTGCCTCCGCTGTTTCTTCAGCGTATGTATTTTTCATATATTCAATTTGTTTTGCTGCAAACTCTGATTCTGGATAGAAATCATTTAATCTAACATCAAAACGCATAATGTCGTCAGCTGTAAATTCAGCTGGTAAAGTTGGCAATTGGAACAATGTGTAGAATGTAGAATCGGTGCGGACAATAAATGATGCAGAGTCGCCTTTATGCATCATTGCTATACCTTCAAAAATATCACCTGAAAACAGAGATTCATTCAATTGTAAAATCATTCTGTTAGAAGGGATTACAATAGAAGTATCGTTAATATGACACGACATTTGAACGTCCAACAATTCCATAAATTGAGGAGTTGCGCCTTCATTTTGATTATAAAATTTGTAATACAAACCTGTTTCTGTTTTATCATAATCAGAAAAAGATTTACCACTGTTTTGGCAAGATGTGAAAATCACACCGATAGCTAATGTTAATAGAAATAGTTTTTTCATTTTGTTATTTTTTTAATTTATTATGTATCAATTATTTTTATTATACAAATCTTAATTAAACTTGTGAATTAATGTTAATATTTCTTAACATCAAGAACTTTCAATTTATATAGTAGAACAGCTTTAGGTGGAATCTTATTACCATCGCCTATCAAACCATGAGCAAGATGCGATGGAATTATCAATACAGCAGAACTATTTTTTCTAAGCTTTAAAACCGCTTCCTCCAAACCACTCTCTACACCGCCTCTTCCTACTCTGAAGGTTTTATTTCCTTCATTATTAGAAGAGTACAACAACTCACCATTTAATAAATAAACGTCATAATTCAAAGTAACAATATCACCTTTATTAATATAGTCACCTTCTCCATCTTCAATTATCTGATATCTCAAGCCAGTTCCTGTTTTAACAACTTCAAGATTGTTATTTCTAACATATTCATCAATTATATTCGATTCCTGAGCCAACAAGTCCTTGTTTATTTCTATTAATGATTCGTTAAGAGCCTTTTTATCAATCTGTTGTGGAATCTTATTACTATTAGAATCATCACAAGAAATAATTATTACTGCAAGAAAAATTGATAATATGTTAAGAATTATTTTCATTTCTGTGATTTAGTGAAGTCTAACAATTCAATTTCAAAGATAAGGTTTGAATATGGAGGGACGGATGCTTTTTCCATATCGTTATATGCCAAATAAAAAGGAAGTATAACTTTAGCCTTAGAACCTTTATTCATCATCAGCAAAGACTCTTCCATTCCTTTAATAATCATATCATTACCAAGTTGAACAATTAATGGAACAGCTCTATCGTAAGAAGAATCAAACACTACCCCGTCAAAATAATAACCTGTGTAATGAAAAGCCACCTTATCGCCAATCTGTGGAGAGGCTCCATTACCTTCTCTTATTGGAATATAAACCAATCCAGATTGATTTGGAGTCACATCTATATCATTTTCAGTCATATAAGTCTTTATTTTATTATCTGCATCAAGTTTCATGGTCGCTATTGTTTGAACAGAACATGATGAGAAAAATAAAAACATCAAAGACAAAACGGGAATAATATTTATACTTCTGATTTTCATTTATTTAACAATTCCTTATATTCTGGTAAAACTGATAATAACTTTTCTATGGCTTCTTCTAATGAACAATTTAAAGTTCCTCCGGCCGCATTTTGATGACCTCCACCATTAAAATATTTATTAGCCAAATCATTAACAGAGAAATCACCCTTTGAACGAAATGAGAGTCTGATAACTCCTTGACGCTCAGTAATAAGTACCGACATATTGATATTTGAAATCGATAAAGGATAATTCACAACACCTTCAGTATCACCAACTTGATAATCAAACTTTTCCAAGTCAGCTAATGATGCATAAATAAACGCAGTATTATATTCGTTAAGTATTGTCATTCTGTCATTTATCAAAAATCCCAATAATCTTAATCTATTCTCTGATGAAGTATCGTAAATATTTTGATGTATTGCTTTATAATCCAAGTTGGTTAATGATAACAATTCACCGCAAATGTTAAAAGTATTTTTAAAAATCGAATGCGAGAATGAGCCGGTATCCGTAATCATTCCAACAAGTAAATTTGTTGCGGTATCCGAATCTAAATAATTATCAAAACCTTGATATTTAATCAGTTCTGCGACTAATTCTGATGTACTCGAGACTTTTGTTTCCGATAAACATGCCTCAAATTTAGAGCAATCTGGACCAATATGATGATCTATCAATATTTTAGGAGTCTTGTTAAAATGACATAAATCATTATGCATCAATCCAGTGCGAGATTCAGTATTAAAATCAAGATAACAGAACAATTCTGCTTCATTCATTAGCTCGACAGCTTTTTCCTGATTTTTATCAAATATGATAATATCGTCTGCACAAGGCATCCATGATAAGAATTTTGGAAAATCGTTTGGAACTATAACAACAGGATTTGATCCTAATTTCTTAGCGAAGAAATAAAGGGCTAAAGATGAGCCCAAAGCATCACCGTCAGGATTGACGTGACTAACAATAACCAACTTTTTATATTTAACAATCAGATCGATGATTAACCTAAAAATCAATTCGTTATACATAATGTAGGCATATTACATTTATGTAACAAAGATACAAAAACAAATTGATTTTACAAGAACAATTAGATGAAAATATGAATGATAGTTTATTATCTTTTATCTAAAATTTCAAATGTGTTATCGTCATAAACAAGAACAATCTGTTTTATATTTTTAGATATAACTTTATCATTATCAACAATATTATCCATAACTACATTATCGATAACGCGATTATCTTCACTTCGCTGTGACTCCTTATTAATAAAGATATTATCATCAAACAACTTTGGATTTTCATCTGGCTCCATTATAATGTCTCTATGAGGCTGAAAATGCTCACTTACCGTTATTGGTTTCTTCCCTAAAATAATCCAATCGAAACTATATTCTGGGAAAAGGTCTTTAAGTTTAATTAAGAAATCTAAACTTGGCTTATTTCTTCCACTCAAAAGATGTGATACATTTGAAGGTTGAATTTGCATCATCTCTGCAAATTGGGTCGCAGTTAAATTTTTTGCTCTAATTATGTGAGCTATTCTGTCTTTTATCAAATCCATATTTTCATCAAAAATTATTCTTCCAACATTAATATTTTTTCGTTTCTGACATTTGAAACTGTTACAAAAGTAAAAAATATTTTCTTACAATTGTAACAAAATCCAATGTTTTTTTTGTAAAAATAATTCTAAATAAAAATAGCTTTATTAAAAACTGAAGATAATTTATTTAACAATTTGTTTTATAAATATTTAACAAAGTTTTTAATTATTTAAAGATGATTGCCTATTATTTCACGATTTTTAAAGTAAATGTTAATTAAAATTTTATATTTAATTGTTTTTTAATCGATTATCTTAAATTTCATTAAGATTAAGTTATTTTTACATATTTAACAAACATATAGTTGCCCGTGTATATTTGTAAATAAATATACATTTGTATAATTTGTTGATTTATAATAATTTTACTTTGTGTATTGTTGTTTTGTGAATTTTATCTATATTTTTGTAAATGTAAGTTTAGAAAATTAAAAATCGATTCTACGCCATTATTTTTTTCTTTTTATAGGCAAATACATTCGAAAATAGAACGTTTCTTATACGTCTTTAAAATGATTAATTCCACTACCCTATTATTGAGCTTGCTAATTAATAGAATCAAAGAAACGACATCACATCTAATACATCAATCTATCTTCAGGCAATTGGGAGTTACCTTATAAAATGACAATGCTGGATATAAGACAATACTGGTTATAACAAGTATTGTGATATTCTTATATAATATAGGTATTAAAAAAGCGGTAAGCCTTTCGAGGACTTACCGCTTAGGTTATTGATAATTGACTATCTTATCATTTTTTTCTGTCTGCTTTGATTGCTGCTTGTGCAGAAGCTAATCTTGCAACAGGTACGCGGAATGGTGAGCATGATACGTAGTTAAGACCTGTGTTGTAGAAGAATTCTACTGATGCAGGGTCACCACCGTGTTCACCACAAACGCCGCATTTCAAGTTATTTCTTGTTGAACGGCCGCGTTCTACGCCTAACTTAACCAATTGACCAACGCCTTCTTGATCCAATGTATTGAATGGGTCAGCAGGGATAATCTTTTCATCTAAGTAAGTACCAACGATAGCGTTAACGTCGTCGCGTGAGAAACCGAATGTCATCTGTGTTAAGTCGTTTGTACCGAATGAGAAGAATTGAGCTACGTCAGCAATTTGATCAGCAACTAAAGTAGCGCGAGGAATTTCAATCATTGTACCATACATATAATCGATTGTCATACCGTATTTAGCTTCTACTTCTGCTTTAACTCTTTCAGCGATAGCTTTTTGATGTTTCAACTCGTTAACATTGATTGTAAGAGGAACCATGATTTCCAAGTGAGGATCGTTACCTTCTTGTTTCAATTGAGCTGTTGCTTCAAATAAAGCGCGGAATTGAGTTTCTGTGATTTCTGGATAAACGATACCGAGACGTACACCGCGTAAGCCCATCATTGGGTTAACTTCATGCAATGCATCGATACGTTTTTGTAATTCCTTAAGATCCATACCACGGCTGTCCGCGAGTTCTTGTTGTTTGTCAACTGTGTGAGGAACGAATTCATGTAATGGAGGGTCCATGAGACGGAAGGTCACAGGTTTGCCATTCATAACTTTCAAAGTTCCCTTAGCTGCTTCGCGGATATATGGTTCGAGTTCTGCCAAAGCTGCAACGCGTTCTTCTGTTGAGTCGGCGAGAATCATGTTACGTAATTTTGAGAGAGGTTTTTCGCTGTTTTCACCATAGAACATGTGTTCGATACGGAACAAGCCAATACCTTCAGCGCCGAAATCGACAGCTCTTTGAGCGTCTTTTGGATTGTCAGCATTTGTGCGGACGCCCATCTTACGATATTTATCAACCAATTGCATGAATTCTTGGAACACTTTGTTTTCTGTAGCGTCGATCATAGCTACTGGTTCTGCATAGATCCAACCTCTTGTTCCGTTCAAGCTGATAACATCGCCTTCTTTGAAAACTTTGTCGCCGATAGCAACTTCATTTTCATTTGTCTTGCTGATGCGTACGTCGTCACAACCGACGATACAGCATTTACCCCAGCCACGAGCAACCAAAGCTGCGTGTGAAGTCATACCACCTTTTGATGTGAGGATACCGTTAGCAGCGCGCATACCTTCAACGTCTTCTGGGTTTGTTTCTTCACGAACCAAGATACAAGAAACGCCTTGTGCTTGATATTCGATAGCTTTTTCGCATGACAAAGCGATTTTACCTACAGCGCCACCAGGACCTGCTGGTAAACCTTTAGCTATAACTGTGTGTGATTTTTCTGCGTTTGAGTCGAGGATTGGGTGTAACAACTCATCGATTTGGTTGACGTTGAGTCTCATAACTGCTGTTGGTTCGTCGATACGACCTTCTTTAAGCATATCGATAGCCATGTTTACAGCTGCGAGGCCTGTACGTTTACCTGTACGGCATTGTAACATATATAATTTACCATCTTGGATAGTAAATTCGATGTCGAGCATATCTTTGTAGAAGTCTTCAAGAATAGTGCGGATGTCGCAGAGCTCTTTGTATGTTTCTGGCATGAGTTCTTGCATTGAGTGCATATTCTTGTTCTTTTCGTTTTTGGTGTCGTCGTTCAATGGGTTTGGAGTTCTGATACCAGCAACGACGTCTTCACCTTGAGCGTTGATCAACCATTCGCCATAGAATTTGTTGTCGCCTGTAGCGGGGTCGCGAGTGAAAGCAACACCTGTTGCAGAACCTTCGCCCATGTTACCGAACACCATTGTTTGAACGTTAACAGCTGTACCCCAATCTTCTGGAATACCTTCGATTCTTCTGTAAGAAACAGCTTTTTTACCGTTCCAGCTCTTGAAAACAGCTTTGATACCACCTTCTAATTGAAGTTGAGCATCGTCTGGGAATTCTGTTCCGAGAACGTTTTTGATAGTAGCTTTGAAGTTTTCTGCTAATGTTTGGAGTTCTTCAGCTGTAATTTCTGTATCTGATTTATAACCTCTTTCTTCTTTGAAGTTATCTAACATTTCGTCCAAAATCTTACGGATACCTTTACCTTCAGCTGGTTCTTTGTCTTCAGCTTTTTCCATAACGACGTCAGCATACATCATGATGAGACGACGATATGAGTCGTAAACGAATCTTGGATTGTTAGTTTTTTTGATTAAGCCAGGGATAGTTTTTGAGCAAAGACCGATGTTCAAAACTGTATCCATCATACCAGGCATTGATTGACGAGCACCAGAGCGGCAAGATACTAATAATGGATTTTCTGCATCGCCATATTTCATGCCCATGATTTCTTCCATATTTTTAATACCTTCTGCAACTTCGTCCATAAGACCTTCTGGTAATTGGCAATTGTTTGCATAGTAGGCTGTACAACATTCTGTTGTAATAGTAATACCGGCTGGAACAGGTAAACCTAAGTGACACATTTCTGCCAAGTTAGCACCTTTTCCACCTAATAAATTTTTCATTGTGGAGTTTCCTTCAGCAGTACGGTTGCCAAAAGAATAAACATACTTTGTTTTTTCCATTGTTTTATATTTTATGATGTTTTAAATTATTTCTCCGTAATATTATCCATATCCGAATGAGTTTGCAAATTTAAGTATTTATTCTTTTTAATGAAAGAGTAAATTTAATTTTTTTTGTTTGTCTGCGAATAGAGATTGAGATATTTCCATTATGCTTTTAACCATTCGTATTTTGCCAGACCGTAAATCGGGAGGAATGGTATCAGTATAGAAGTCTTTTTGATATATTTTTGGAACTCCATGTCGTTGCCGTAGGTGACTGCCTGTCGTACCTCCAAGCAACCGAGAGCTGAGACGGCTAACGACACTAACAGTAAAATAAAAGATAATGCATAATGATGAGTTTTAAGTTTTAAAAATTAACGAATTTGATGTGCAAAAGTTGTAATTATTTTTGAATAATATACGATTAATGTAAGATTTTTTGATGAAAGGTTGGTGTTTTAATTATTGGTTCTTTGCTTCTAATTATTATGAATTATGAATTAAGCATTATGCATTGAATAAGTGGACTTTGTATGGAGGATCTTTCTAATTAGTCGGTTTGGATTATGAACATTCATTTGTATATTATTGTTGACAATTGAATAAAAAAATTGTATCAAGGTGTTAAAAATTAAAAATTAGACTTATAACAATATATTTTTTAACTTTGCAAAGTTTACATCTAAAATCAGTAAGATTGTAGTAACAATGTTTAACAGAATTGAAATAGAAAGATTTTGGGGAATCCACCATGCGTCTATTGATGGATTCAGGCAAATTAATTTATTCTTTGGAAAAAATAATTGCGGAAAATCTTCATTGTTAGAATCTTTGTTTTTGGTTAGTAGATTATCTAATCCGTTGTTAACGATACATGTGAACTTTATGCGTGGTTACAGCAAAGTACGTTTTGATGACCTCAAATTGGATTTTTATAATTTAGATTATAGTCAGCCCATTCATATCAGAATGGAAAATGAAGAAAAGCGTGATTTGAAGATTAGTTTTATTGAACAAAATCAGAACACAATATCTCTGAACGCCGACGAAGCGAATTTATTATCGAATGTGGAGGAAGGGAAGTATGGATTGAAATTTGATTTTATGATTGATGGAAAACCTTTTGAGTCACAAATAAACTTTGATTCTTCGGATTCCCAAAATATAACTCGTAATGTACTAATGATTATGTAGAATCACTACAATGTATATATTTGAGTCCTAAATATGATTTTAATGCTTCGGTACAGGGATTAAAGAGAATTCTTCAAAATAAGGATGAACATTTCATTATTAAGGGTCTAAGAATAATAGAACCTCGTGTTAAAGATTTTATATATACAGATAGTGAGATGTTAGTAGATATAGGTCTCGAAAAACGTATTCCTGTAAATATGATGGGAGATGGTGCAAGAAAGATTGTCTCACTCCTTACAGCAATATATGATTGCAAGGATAGTGCATTATTGATAGATGAAATCAGCAATGGATTCCATTATTCTGTGATGTGTGACTTATGGAAAGTTCTTATAGATGCTGCTATTAGAAACAATACACAGTTGTTTGTGACAACTCACGATGTTGATTCTATAAAAGGATTAAGAGATGCTGCATTAGATAATCACAAGGATATTATTGCAGCTTTCAAATTATTAAAAACTTCTGCTGATGAATTAAAAGCATATCACTATTCTTTAGAAAGTTTAGATTATTCCATCAACCAAAAAATTGAAGTAAGATAATATGACCAAGATATTTATTGAAGCCAGAAATGAGAACACTCCAGAACACCATTTTCTTCAGACAATTATAAATAAATTCTTTCCCGAAAAGAAAAAGGATGTTAGTTTTGTACATTTAGATGGAATAGGCAATCTTTTTAAAGAAGCTGCTGCGCGCAAAGACTTACATCCTATTTTCTTTGAATGCTTTAATGACTATGAGATTTGTGTGTCTAACACAAAAGACGAATCTGGCAAACCCCAATATAATATACCTAATCTAAAAAGTAAGTTACATACTTACATGTTAGCACAGAAATTGTCACGAAAATATCGTGATAGATTTGGGAATGGTGATTGGTTATTCGATAATAAAGATTATTGGGATTTAGATATTGAAGCCCATAAAAGATTTCTGGAAAGATAATCTCAATTAAGTATTTGAATTACATCAATATAGAACAGCATTACAGTATATAACAACTGTGATGGCGCAGAGGGGAAAGTGGTGAAGTGTCTCCTCGTATCGCAGGTATCTCACGGAGTTTTTTGTTTGTGTCCACGAATTGACACGAAATTACTCGCTCCTAAGACTTCTAAATTATTATGAATCAAGCATTATGCATTGAATTAGTGGAGTTGGTACGGAGCATGTACGGAGGAGAAAGGTGTGTAATAAGTGATAAATCGTTATAGTTTTTTAGTAGAGTTGACCGGGTTTATAGTTTCATATTTTATATCATATCCTTTAATGTGTTTTAATAATTCTATAGCATCTGGTGTTGTTAAATGATAGGTTTACAATATATTTAATTTAATTTAACACTTCGTTTGTTACTGGGGTTTAATGTATGTTCTTATATTATCGTCCATTGTAATTCTTGTATTTTTGCCAAAGATAAGTATTTTTTAAGATGGTATAATATAACGTATTTATATTTAGTTCTTCTGTCTGGTGTTATAGGAGCGCGAAGAGGTGGTTGAATTAGCACTAATAAAAAACACCCCAACGATTTCTGAAATAAGATGTCGTTGGGGATGATTGATTTGTACTACCGAGTAAATGGAATGGAGTAAATAATAAGATCTCTGTAAGACTTGAGATAAATAATTTTATAAAGAGTTATAATATTCTTTTATTTTCTGAGCCATCATTTTTCTACGCGAAATCAAAAAACGATCATAATCAGTTACTTGCATATTTTGAATATCATTAGGAATACAATTCGTTAAAAGATTGTTATTCAAAACATCTATGTCAACAATATTTCCATATTTTGCTTCCTTTGAAACGCACTGCCCAAACACTGTTGAAAAGTATTCATTGGGTGCTTTATTGCCGATGGCAATATTTGTTGTTGTATCAAGGTATGTGTAGTTTGCAATCTGATTGTATTTTGACTTTTCGGCAATGCCATTTTTTTGCAAATAATCTTTAGGAAAGATATGGTGAATATCGCCTAATGTAGTTATCAAATCACGAACCTTTGTTCCATTCATCAAAAGAGAATTGTCGCTTGCATGTACTTGAGATGCTAAAAACACATTGAAATAAGGACTATTAATAGCAGATGTTTCCAAATTCTGGACTAAACCCACATTCCAAAATATATCAGAAAGATTAGCCGCTTCCAATTCTTTAAAATATTCTATGAACCCTTTCTCTTCTATTCTACGAATATCTATATCCATCATAGTTTCTGGAGATGTTATATATCTACTTGTTAAAGTGGTAAATACATACCATTTAGAAA
This sequence comes from Bacteroidales bacterium, assembly GCA_017461665.1. Classification (GTDB taxonomy): domain Bacteria; phylum Bacteroidota; class Bacteroidia; order Bacteroidales; family F082; genus Limimorpha. The sequence goes on from JAFTXI010000034.1 coordinate 51,000, forward strand.
CGTAATGTTTAATTCGTTCTTTATCAAATCCATTGTTATTATGAAGTATTAGATATAGAGCGTATGCAAAATCTAATGTCATTTGTGAGTTAATAAGTTTAGTAGATACAAATCCTGCAGATTTTATAGCGAGAATAAAGTTAGTAAACGAAAACTTATTCATAAACTGATTCACGCCATCGGTAAGTTTGTTAAATGACTCTTCTGCTATTTCTTCTTTATAATCACGGCTTTCAAAATCACGCCCTCCCAGAAGACTAACCAAATCCTTCATCTTTCCGCGACCAAATTTTGCCATAAAAGCCACACGAAGGATGTCTCCATAATTGGGGTCAAAAATATCCTCTTTGTCGTCTTTCAACCATTTGACATTATCTACAAATTGTGACTTCATAAACTCTTCATCTTTTATCATATCACTATACCAATCCGGTTGAACTGCCAGATGAGAAAAATAGTCAATAGCTTTGCGAAGCATATTTCCTCCATATTTTTCATTAGCTGCTATTTTAGACATCGCAAAATCAGATTGGTTTAATTTTGCTCCCTGACTATTGATTCTTATGAATATCTCAGTCACCTCATCTATTGTCAACTCCTTGTCTAAAGTGATAAGACCAATTTGACGATTTTTTATTTCAATAAGTTGCATCAATACTTTATTAAGTTCACTACCAGATATTTCAGGATTCATTGAACAATAGTCATTTACAAAACTCCACATATCAAATGAAGATTTGAATACATCGGCAATATCTGCTATCCACCTTTTGTCTTTTAAAATAGCATTATCTTGCACTTTAAAGCATTCATCTTCATCTGTTGCCAATGGATTAAATGAGATTTTTATACGTTTCTTTTCAAAATCAGCATTTATTATTTCCATCCCCATTATGGCGGTCATCATAGCAGTAACACGTTGCTGCCCATCTATCATTATCTTTTTCCCTTCTGACAAAGTCCCGTCTTTAAGTTTCATATTTGGGCTTTGAGAGATTATCAAGTAACCTGTAGGATAGCCTGTATATAAAGAGTCTATTAAATCCCTGACTTGCTTCGGTTTCCATACAAAAGGTCTTTGTATTTCTGGTATAGCAATTTCGCCCGATTTGATATAATTTAGAATTTGCTCAACAGCTATGTTCGATGCATTGTATTTTTCAGCCATAATTAACGTGAGTTCGATATAAAATAATTTCTTAAAAAAGAATAACATAACGATATTTTTTGTATCTTTAAAGTGCTAGCAATAAGAACAAAATATTATATTATATTATATTATGTTATACGACAACAAAGTTATTGAAATTTTCTATATAACAAACAATTTCTGCATTTTTTATGATACTACTAAAAACATTCAATCGAATCTGGCAAGTAGCATAGGAACAATCCAAGTATATTGTCTGATTCATAAACTATCATCATCATACTCCAGCTCGATATACATAAATATACTAAATTTGTATGATTTAAAATCTATAATATATACTTATTAGAGTCTATAAGAAAATTTAACTATCACATTTTAATCACTACAATTTTCATTTACATAAAATTATGGATGGTGCCTTATTTTGTTTGTGTGCAAAGATAATTATTTTTTATAATCGTTGGTAAGATTATTTGACCACCATTTGACCACTATTTGTATTTCTTTAGAATGATGTAATTACTATTTCGCATTTAAAACGATTTTCCAATGTCTGCCCTTATCGAGTCCAATACGTATGATTACGCCGTTGTCTTGTAATTTCTTTATATGTCGGGCTATATTCCTTATATCGATACCAATGATATTTGCCATATCATTAGTTGAAATGTTTGGGTTTTCCATAATAAGATTTATTATTTTCTGTGACGATGTTTTAGAAATATTATCATCTATTTTCCTTTTAATATAAACAGGCATGCCGCCCATCTCCTCTTTATAGACTGGTATTTCCATTCCGTTATCTAAAAATTCTTTTTTAATCTTATTGATAATACCTCGTCCCCACGATTCAATAAATCCTGCCAGATAGAACACCCTTGCAATCAGACGGTTTCTTGGACATGAACTATGTTCGTTCATGAATTGTTCAAAAGTGATTCCTTCGGGCAGACTTCCAAAATTCCAAAGCCATATTCTGTCATTATATACCCTCATTTGTGTAGAATATCCAGGATATTCTTTATGTATGATAGCGTTAAAATAATTTCTCGCAATGCATCTTGTGGTATCTCAAGCGGTTCTATCCGTTGTAGACCTTCATAATGAATTGGGCGTATCAAATATCTATTATCTAAAGTTTCAATAACTTTATCTGCCATCTGAATGAGATTGCCGGTGATAATATCTTGATTTATCAATTCCGACTCATCTAAAAAACGTCCTATTTTAAATTCTATACAAGAAAAGAAACGTGATGGTTGTTTTCCAAACAACAGAATTGCAGCATTACGAATATTATTATCATCATCAATCAGAGCAAGATTTCTCAAAATATTTTCTACAGAATCATAAATAGTGTTTTCTGGTAATCGTCCTGCATTGACACCTTTACGAATAAAGTATGCTACGGCATCGTCATCAATATGTTCTATTGTTGCGCCCACACACACAATTTCATCCCAAGAATATCCCATTCGTTGTAGTGTAGCGCCTTTTAATTCTTGTTTTGTGGCACCTGAACGATAATAAAAAACACCTTTGTACGAAATAGGGACATTACTCGGATTAACAACAATTTCAATGTATTCTATATTGTCTTTTTGATGGAGATAGACATCTGCAACAATCCCTAAATATGCGACTATTTTGTTTGGAATATCTTCCATTTGTTTGTGAGAATTACTTATTCCACAAACATTTCCATTATCGTCGATACCTACATATATATTGTACCACCTTTTGCATTAGCAAAACCGCAAATCCACTTTAGATATTCGTCATTCCAAATACGCTTATATTCCAAGTTTTGGTTCTCTTGTTTCATATATTTATTATTTTGGTGATTCTCGTGCAAAGATAATAAAAGTCTCTATTTATGAGTAATTATTTTGTTATTTATTGAAATCATCTTTTTTTATTTTTTGGAACATTTTTTGTTCTTTCTCTAACCGATTTATTTAAGAAAAAACAGTAGTTATTATGTCATCATTAATTGCAATTGCGGCAGTAATCTTTATTGTCTATTTTTTATTTAGAAATGTTAACAAAAACCAGAAATCAAATAATACGAATAATATGAATGAGCCAAAACCGAACTATCAGAGACGTAGAGGTCGTGGTTACGGGAAATGGATTGGCGGAGGTTTAGGTTGGGCTTTCGGTGGTCCATTAGGAGCAATAATTGGTTTTGCCTTAGGTTCTGCTTTCGGTAATAGTAATAAATCGGAAGAGTTTATTGGACAGACATCTCAACAGAGAGACTTTAACGTTAGTCTTTTGGTTCTCTCTGCCGCTGTTATGAAAGCAGATGGCTCGGTTAAGAAAGCTGAGTTGGATTATGTGAAACGTTTCTTTTTAACTAACTTCGGACAAGAACGCGCTGAGAAATATATACTGATGCTTCGTGAAATCTTAAAACAAGATATTCAGGTTTACGAGGTCAGTCAACAGGTAGGACGTTTCATGGATTATTCGTCGAAGTTGCAATTGTTACATTATTTGTTCGGAATTGCTTCTGCAGATGGCAGCACGCACGAAAATGAAGTCGATGTCATTTCGGTAATTTCAAAATATATGGGGATTTCAAGTGCCGACTTTCAATCGATAAAAGCTATGTTTGTTCAACAGGTTGATAGTGCGTACAAAATTCTTGGAATTGACGCCAATGCAACCGACGATGAAGTGAAAAAGGCTTATCGCGAGATGGCGAAGAAATATCATCCTGACAAAGTTGCATATCTTGGAGAAGATGTCAGAAAATCGGCAGAACAGAAACTTCAGGAAGTTAATGAAGCTTACGAAAAAATTAAAAAGCAAAGAGGTTTTTAATTCTTTTTATTTATACAATCGCCAATTCACACCTAAACAGAATCTACTATCTCTCATTGGATAATGAGGAGTTGTAAAATATCTATAGTCGCCTGTTAATGAGTACATGTTTGTATATTGTACAAAGATATTTGCTCGTTTGATTTTAAACGTCACACATAAATCTATGTAGGGATAATTACCAACTTTGACTTCATTCTGCAGATAGAAAGTTCTTAATACAGGCATATAAGCATCAGCGTAATATTCTGTAAAATATTTAATTGCGATACTTGGTTGCATCATGGAGATATTTTTTACCAATGTGATATTATATGCTAATTTAGCTTTTGCTTGAAACGTAGGAATATGAATTACATCATTATTGTTGGTCGTTTGTAATGAGGCAAAACCAATAAATTCAAATTTATTAAATTTCACGTCAAAAGTTGAGTATAGAGAACTTACGCTGACAGCACCTTGAAATTGTTCTGGTTTTGCATTTGTTCCAAAATAGATATAATTGTCTATTGTCGTGTTTTTTACGCCAATCGTCATAAATGGAAGTTCGTAAGAAGCTTGAAGTCGTAGAGACGTTGATGGTTTAAAATCGTTATTCCACCTAAAATTATTTGAATAATATGACTCCTCGAACCAGTCAGCCGATTGTCTATTTAAATTAATATTAAATGCGAGGGCTCCAATATTTTTTTTGTAAGTTCCTAAAAATTGTTTCCACTGACCATCTAAATAAAAATCACCTGCCTGATAACCGTTTGTTATTATTTGAGCATTACCCGTGATTCTCGTTGACTTAAAGAGATTTATTATAATACCAGCATTTGCTCTCAAATTGGAGAGATTTTGTTTATTGACACGTTCTTGCGTAATTATATCCCAATATCCCGCATGATGTGTATAATTATGTTCGATACCGAATGTTAAATAGAAAGGAATGTCATTATTATATTTTTTATAGCCTAATGTATTCCAATAGATGACATTTTTTATATTATGAAAATAAATGCTGTCAAACGTTTGAGTTGAATCTATAACATAATCGAAGGGCTGATAAAATGAAGACATTGGATTTGCATCTTCATATACATATTTGTTAGATTGATATTCAAAACGATGATTAATCCTACCTATATCTACTTTTCTCTCTTTAGATAAACTATCTTGAGTTCTTTTAACATTGTGACTTAATATATTAAAATATTGATCGATGGCGAAACCTGATATTTTTATTAAATTAGTAGCATTGTTAAGATTAACGTCAATGACAGATCTGTCAGATTCAATGTTATTTATAAAAACCGAATCATATTTAATTCCACCGTTTTCCTGTATGTCTAACTTATTATTGAAATAACATCCACTAATTCCATATCTATCATTCTTTGTATTATAACGGAAAGTTCCATTAAATATAGAATTTTGCATTTTGCTTCGCTTATAAACGCCTGGAGAGAAATCTATATCATAATTGAGAGATACAAAAAAACGAGGCAGGAATTCTCTACAAAACAAGACTTCGAGATGTTGTTCTTTTTTATCACCCATCATATAACTTATTTCTGTAAAAGGTTGAAGAACGATAGGAAAAATTATGTTTTCGTTATTTTTCAAATATGTTGAAAACGATTCTAATTTTGTATTAAAACCCAATGAAACAGGATAAACGAAATCAATATTTTTATGAGCTAGTCCTGAATTACTTAATGTTTGAAATAAGGTAAATGTTTTCTCTTGTGGTTCATAGTATGAAGAAAGAAGAGTTGTAGTATCAAAATCAGAGGTATTTCCTAACGTTAGATTGTTAAGATTATATGTAAAATAACGAACTTGTGTCGAATCAATCTTTAGGCTATCTGATTGTATATAAAACTTATTAGCGTAGGAGACACTAACTAACGCTACGAGAAAAAAAGTAAATATGTATCTTATATTTTTCATTTTTCAAAAATACTCAATTTTGTTAAATGAGTAATAACAAAGATAAAATTTATATAATAGCTACTTACCAAAACAGAAAAGCCCCAGCGTGATTTGCTGAGGCTTCCGTTATGAGGGTGGCGACGACCTACTTTCCCACAAACTTATGCAGTATCATCGGCGCTGCGGGGCTTAACTTCTCTGTTCGGAATGGGAAGAGG
>JAFTXI010000035.1 GCA_017461665.1 Bacteroidales bacterium
TAAATAAAGATAATAACTTTTATTTTTTTTTTTTTTTTTGAAAATATATTTGTATATTTGCAGCAAGTTGAAGTACGAGTGTGTTAATAAGGTCTCCGCATAGTGCTTCTTGATTATAAACAGAGACTGATTAAGTTATTATGAGAAATTTAGTATTTTTTGCCACTTTTTTGTTAGTTTCATTGCTATCAAATCGATTAATTGCAGCGGAAGTGAAAATTTACGGTGCAGGAGGTGTTCAAGCCACTATTGGAGATGGTTCGACCACTCTTAAGATTTGTCCCGAACAGTCAAATCAATTATGTGCGACTCTTATTGTTGAAAATGGTGTTATAAAAAAAACAGTTACACCGGAAACACCAGCAACAAAAAGCAATATTATAGAGGTGCTTTTTGAAGAGTACAACCTTAAGTTTTATTATCAAGATTCTTTAAATGAAATATTGTATGGGAAAGATATTTTGATAGAATTAGAACCCAAAAAGAAAGGTTGATAGATGAAACGATCAATATTAATTTTATTTTTGCTTTTGCTGGTTTCGTATAGTACGTTTGCCGTCGAAATACGTCTTTTAGGAAGAGCTGGAGTGACTTATGAAAATGGAAGAATAAAGGTTTGTCCTGGGTTTAATTTTAACACATGCGCCATTGTCAAAATTTCATGGGCTGAAGTTAGAGATTTTTTATTTTCCAAGGAGCAGGGCGTTTTGTTGTCAGATAAGGATACGAGAGCGAACATAAGGATTCTTGATGAATCTGGAAGAGTGATAGATATTATATCATGTGAAGTGGATTGGATAGCAACTGATAAACTAACTGAATCTTCACCAAGTACCCTTAATGGAAATGAAATAATATTTAAAAGTATAAATAACGAGTAGCATTATCTTGTGATAATGCTTTATTTATAATGATTAAAATTATGAAAAGTATCTATTTGTTTTTTATTTTTTTGTTTTCTTCAGTTTCCCTATTGTCACAGAATAGTCTATACGATATAAAACAGGCGAAAGATTCTGAACCCCAAATTATTGAGTTTGTTAAAAATATGGAACTTAATGAGAACTATACATTTGCAGTGCTTTTGCCATTGGGAATGTGTCCAAGATGTGAAGGTGTAATACCTCTTTTCTTTAAACAAGCAGATGAAGTCTTTCCAAATGAGGATAAAATATTGTTTGTTATAAACAATGACTATGAGGAAACATTGGATTATTTATCTGGGCATAATTATGGTGTTGATAAAATATCAATCTTACCTTATGATTCTGATTTTCTTGAATTATTATGTTTTACTACAGATAATATAGGAGTACCTTATCTTATGCTAATCAATAATAAGACGGGTGTGATTGTTAATGCTGTGTCAACTCTGGGTTTAGAATTTAGTGATTCATTCTTTGATGATTTTGTGTATGATATTGATAGAAAGCGTATTGCTCTTTGTGAGAATATAATCAGTCATCGATATGATGATCTATCCATTATACCATTTGAAAATATAATCGAGGATTTTGATTCTGATATAGAAACTTTTACAATAAATAATACAGATTCTATTATTACTTCGATATATAAATATACAGTGTCAAACAGCGCTGATAAAATAGCAGTTATTGACTATCTTACTCAAAATATTGCAATTTTGACTTTTGATAATGGAGAATATTATGTGTCATCAGTTATTAAGCCAACTGAAGTTGAAATGAGAATGTTTAAAGATGAGAATGTTGGTGAAGAGATGTATCAATTCCTAAAATTATTGAATATACCAAACATTTTTTACCTCGATATAGCCTTTGTTGAAAATGATAATTCTTTGCTATATACAGCATCGTTACCTAAGATTTATTGGGAAGATATTGTCAATGAACAATTAGCATATTTAAACCAAGCCTGTTTTATAAAAAGAAAAATAACAGATTTGAATGATGTAGAATATACAGTTATAAATACTAATTCCGTTTCAGATTTTTCACATTCTGATTTTTATTTTAATGAAATTACCGAGGAAGTATATTTTCCTGTTTTGAAAGGATGGCCTGTAAAGGGTACAACATCAGCACCAGAAAATGATAATGATAATCCTGCTATAGATTCTTTTTATGATAGTTGTTATTCTGTTGTAAAATATGGACCTGATGGTGAATTTAAGGATGTTGTATTAAAATTACCCGAGTGGCACAAAGATAATAGGACTGGATATTTCTTTTTTAAACCTTTGGTGAAATTTGATGATAATTGTACCTACATAATAGATACTTTTACATCAATTATATATGTTCTGGATGTAGATGACAATTGTTATAACAGAGAAATTAACCTTACTCAATTGTTGAATGTCGAAGTGACAGAAAATAATTTGTTACTCAATGATTCACTTGATCAGTTACAGACAATTCAATCAAAGAAAAAGTTACTTCCTCTTTCTGTTTTGGATATGATTCCTTACAAATCGGATCTGTATTTGCTTTTGTTGTATAATGATGAGAGATTTTATCTTAAACTTGACAAAAATGATAATATTCTCAATATGTATGTATTACCGGACGAGTTTCAAAAAAATGATCTCTCGAATATAAGGTTGTTTGTTGGTGATAGTGGTGTTTCATTAATGTCATTGTGTTGTAAAAATAATAGTATAAAAGTTCTAAAATTGTCTTTGTGAATAAATATATAAGTAAGCAACGCAGTGACTAATTAACGTGAATTCGATAGAAGAACTATTTATAATAATATAATTATCTTTTAAATGATAAATTAACCATGAAAGGGTGACACTGCACTTTTTGTTAGGAATTGTAGTAGCGAATTGGTTATGTCTCCATGACAAAGGTGCAACGTAGCGTTGCACTTTTTTATTGCATTGATAATAACGTATATAGAAACGTCTCATATCCCATAAATTCCTTGGAGATACTCCCATATTTGGATATCGCTCTTTCAAATCAACAGATAGTCTTCTTACGATTTGGTCTCCATGTTTGCTGTCTAATTTACGCTCTTCTAACAATTTGCCAATCTCCCAATGAGAAGACATAATCGTTGTATTGATTTGTCTCGCAATAAGTACCCGTGAGGATTCTATAATAGTTAATGAAAGAGTGTGGAAGAGTTGTTAAAGTTTTTTAAATTTCAGAATCTCGAAACCTCAGAATCTCAAAATTATTTTTGAAGTTCTGAGGTTTTTAATTTTTGAGATTTAAAAAATAATCAAATGTTGATGTGCCTCAAAAAATTATTAGTGCCAATTCGTGTTGATTAGTGGATAAAAAAGTAGAGACGTCACTCCTGTGGCGTCTCTATCTGTATCTCGCGGACAAAGTCTGTTGTCCGTTGACTGTTGTCATAAATTACATCTTTGCAAAGTGTTGATAGAAAGCGATGATGGTTTCTATTCCTTTGAAGAAATGATCTACTCTGTAGTTCTCGTTAGGTGAGTGGATAGCATCTGAACCTAAACCGAATCCCATCAAAATAGATTTTATTCCTAATACTTTTTCAAATTCGGAGATGATTGGAATACTTCCGCCGCTCTTCATAGGGATAGGACGTTTGCCGTAGGTTTCCATATATGCTGCTTCTGCTGCCCTGTAAGCTGGCAAGTCGATTGGACAGCCGTAAGCTTGTCCGCCGTGTAATGGAGTGACTTTCACATCGACGTATTCTGGAGCTACGCTTTCAAAATATTCTTTGAATAATGCTGAAATCTTTTCGTTGTCTTGGTTAGGGACGAGACGGCAAGATATTTTTGCATAAGCCTTTGAAGGAAGGACTGTCTTTGCGCCTTCGCCAGTGTAGCCGCCCCAGATGCCACAGAGGTCGAATGTTGGACGGATGCCGACTCTCTCTATTGTGGTGTAACCGTTTTCGCCGCGTAATGCTTTCACGCCAACGCCTGCTTTGTATTCTTCTTCGCTATAAGGAGCCATGTTGAGCAACTCGCGTTCTTCTGCTGTTGCCTCGATGACGTCATCGTAGAAACCAGGAATGGTGATGTGGTTGTTTCCGTCCATGACCTTAGCGACCATCTCACATAATGTGTTGATAGGATTTGCTACTGCGCCTCCGAACAAGCCTGAATGAAGGTCGGCGTTAGGTCCTGTTACTTCAACTTCCCAATATGATAAGCCACGTAAACCTGTTGTGATAGAAGGAGTGTCGTGGTCTATCATGCTGGTGTCTGACACTAAGATGATGTCGGCTTTGACTAAGTCTTTGTTTGTCACGATCCATTTGGCGAGACTACCTGAACCTATCTCTTCTTCGCCTTCAATCATGAACTTAACATTACATGGCAATGTGTTTGTCTTAATCATTGTTTCGAAAGCCTTGGCGTGCATGAAAGCCTGACCTTTGTCGTCGTTGGCGCCGCGAGCCCAGATCTTGCCGTCTTTGATGATTGGTTCAAATGGGTCGGTGTTCCATAACTCGATTGGATCGATAGGCATGACATCGTAGTGGCCATAAACTAAAACTGTAGGAAGTTTTGGGTCGATAATTTTTTCGCCATAAACAACAGGGTTGCCTTCTGTAGGCATGACTTCAGCCTTGTCGGCACCAGCTGCCAAAATACTATCTCTCCAATATTCGGCACATTTAATCATGTCGCCTTTATGTTCTGTCTGTGAGCTGATTGAAGGAATACGAATCAAGCCGAATAACTCTTCTAAAAAACGATTTTCGTTTTCTTTGATGTACGAATTTGTGATATCCATTTTTTTTATATTTTTAATTTAATGTTTATAATAGTTTTGAAGTTATGAAGTTTTGAAATCTATTCTAAACTGTTAATTGTCAATTGTTAATTGAATTTCCTTTCCATCAAACACTGCGTAAGAAAAATCTCTTATCCAGTTTCCGACGACGGTGACGGTAGCTCCGTTATCTACCTTATATTGCATCGGCTTATGTTGATGACCGAAGACGAGATATTCTATTTCTGGGTTTTCTTTCACACATTCCTGCGCGTATTTGTAGAGACGCGTCTCCTCAACAACGGCGTAATAGTTACTCTCGGCTTCTTTTTTTAATTTTTTAACTCTGTGATTATGCGACCATTTCAATGCAAGTCCAATGCCTAAATCTGGATGAAGCCATCTGAAAAGAAATTGATTGAATTTACACTCAAAGACTTTCTTTAAGAATTTATATCCATTGTCGCCAGGACCTCGTCCGTCGCCGTGAACAAGATGGAATTTCTTGTCTTTCAAAGTTATCGTCAAAGGTTCACGATGTAGCTGTATTCCTATTTCTTTCTGAAGATAGTCGAAAGTCCAGAGGTCGTGGTTTCCTGCGAAAAGGTGAACCGCGATTCCTTCATCGACGAACTGAGAGAGTTTGCCAAGAAGTCGAACATAGCCTCGAGGCACTACAGTCTTATATTCAAACCAGAAATCAAAAAGGTCGCCCATGAGAAATAACGTCTCTGTCTCGTCTTTTATAGAATCTAAGAATCGAACTAATTTCAGTTCTCTTTGGTGACTATCTTCGAGAGTCGGAACTCCGAGATGAAGGTCGGTGATAAAATAAATTTTTTTTCCTTCTGGCATCGTCACTTAGAAATTTAGTTCGTTAATTCTTTTTAACATAATTGAAAATCTCGTCGTTGAAACTTGAGTCATCATCTTTATGGAATTTAATTTTAATAGGTAAAGTGAAAATCGGAATATTATCGAACTTGTTGATAAATGATGAGTTAATCAATCGCATCGCGTCTTTTTCCGTTGTGATGATGACTTTATTCTTTCCTATCATGTCGTTGTATTTCTCAATCACCATGTCGATGTCTTTCTCAGTGAAGTCGTGGTGATCGTTAAATTGTATTTTTGAGATTGTATTGTATTTTCGTTTCAAGAAGTCTTCCAATGAATAAGTATTTGCGATACCGCACAGAAGCAGTGCTGTTTTTGCTTCTTTGATGTCGATGTCGAAACTTGCCTTGCTGAACGGCTTGAAGTCCAAATATTCAATATATGAATAAAATACTTTCTGATGGGGAAGAGGTTTCAACGAATCTTCAACATCTTTTCTGTAATATGGTGTTATGACGTTAGGAGATTTTGTAACGACTATAATATCAGCTCTTTTGGCGGCTCTCTTTATGTCTCTTAGATTTCCAGTCGGAACGAGATTGTTCGTACTATAAAGGTTATAGTAGTCGGTGAGTAGGATGTTTAATCCGGCTTTTATTTTTCTATGTTGATAAGCGTCGTCTAAAAGAATAACTTGAGGAGGGTTTTCTTCTTGAAGTAGTTTCTCAACGCCTTCGCATCGGTTTTCATCGACAGCGACTTTTATCTTGTCAAACTTCTTGAAGTATTGAAGAGGTTCGTCGCCAATGTCATTGTGTGAATGATTTACGTTAGCGAGTAGGTAGCCCTTTGTCTTACGACCGTAGCCTCGACTCAATACTGCGATATTAAATTCTTCCGACAGGAGATTTATGAGATATTCTATGTGAGGAGTTTTTCCTGTTCCGCCTAAGTTTAAGTTGCCGACGCAGATGTTCGGAATGTCGTAACTCTTTGAGTTTAATAGTCCCCAATCGTAAAACTTATGTCTTATATACAAGACACAATAACAGAGCATTGATATGGGTAACAATAACTTCCTCATAATATTAATAACTCAACAAAGTTACAAATTATTTTTATTAAAACAAATTATAAAACGATAAAAAATCGTATCTTAGCGGAAAATTTCAAAGATGTATAAAGTTTCAGAGATTTTGAGTTATATAACCGATATTGCGCCATTGCATTGGCAGGAAAGTTATGATAATTCGGGACTTTTGATTGGTGATGGAAATGCTTTGGTCGATAAGGTTTTGCTCACTATCGATGTTACGGAGAAGGTCGTTGATGAAGCCATTGAAAATTCAATACGTCTGATAATAAGTCATCATCCTCTTATTTTTCGAGGGTTGAAAAATATCTTGACGGACAGCACGATGGGAAGGATTATCTCGAAGGCAATAAAGAACGACATTTGCATAGCAGCGATGCATACCAATCTCGACAATAGTTATCTTGGCGTGAATAAGGTCTTGGCTGAAAATATTGGATTGAAAGACTTGAAGATACTTCGTCCAATTGATTCCTTGAGCTCTTCCGACAGCGATTTTCAAGTCGGTAGTGGAATGATAGGCAGTTTAGAAGACGAGATGTCGGAGCAAGAGTTTTTAAGTATGATAAAAGAGCGACTCGGTGTTGGTGCTTTGCGTCACTCAGAACTTCTCAATAAAAATATCAAGAATGTAGCGATATGTGGAGGTTCTGGGGCTTTCTTGATAAATGAGGCTAAACGTTATGGGGCTGACGCATATATCACTGCCGATGTGAAATATCACGAGTTTTTCGATGCTGACAATGAGTTACTTATAATCGATGCCGGGCATTTTGAGACAGAACAGTATACAAAACAATTATTTGCTGATATTATTCTCAAAAAAAATCCTAAATTTGCAGTCCAATTATCGAATGTGAAAACTAACTCGGTTCATTACTTTGTATAATAATTAAATTTTAAATATATGGAAGAAAATAAATTGAAGACTAACGAAACTGAAGAACAAGTTGAAATCACTGTTGAAAGAAAACTTATTGAATTATATACCTTGCAACAAGTCGATTCCAAGATAGACAAAATCCGTATCATCCGTGGTGAGTTGCCTCTTGAAGTTCAAGACCTTGAAGATGAAATCGCCGGTATGGAGACACGTATGCAAAAGTATAATGAAGAGTTGGAAAAATTTACTAAAGATGTTGCTGACTACAAGAATAAAATTAAAGAAGCTACAGCTCTCATTAAGAAATATGAAGAACAACAGAACAACGTTCGCAACAATCGTGAATATGAATCATTGACAAAAGAAATCGAATATCAATCATTGGATATTCAACTTTGCGAAAAACGTATCAACGATTGTACAAAGAAATCAGAGATGCTTAAAGTTTCTATGGAAGAAACAAAAGCTCGTTTTGAAGAACGCAAAGGTGATTTGGAACTTAAGAAAAGTGAGTTGTCTTCGATAGTTGAAGAAACAGAGAAAGAGGAAGAAGAACTCATGGCTCGTTCAAAAGAGAGTGAACAACTCATTGAAGAACGTCTTCTCGCTGCATACAAACGTATCAGAAAAAATGCACGCAACGGTTTGGCAGTCGTTAAGATTGAACGCGATGCCTGCGGTGGCTGCTTCAACAAAATCCCACCTCAACACCAATTGGATATCCGCATGCACAAGAAAATCATCGTTTGTGAATATTGCGGTCGTATCTTGATTGATGAAGACATCGTTAGTATGTACAATAACAATTGATATTGATAAACAACAAAAAATAGAGGCATCTGAAAAAGGTGCCTCTATTTTTTTTGTATCGTTCTCTTTTTAATTTAATCTGAATTTAAGTGAAACTACGATGTTATGAATGTTGGTTTTCTCATCGACAATTAAATCAGGAGCTATGTAGTAATAACTTGTGTATTGAGAGTATAAATTATAGTTATGATTCTGAAGTGTATAGACGTAAGCGAAATCTATTGTTAAAAAATGTTGAGTGTATCCTATACCACAAGAGAAGGCATTTCTTCTATAATCGGTGTCTTCAATACCGTATGGACTGCCATAGAATGAGTAACCACCTCTGAAACAATAGTTCTGATAGCGCCACTCGGTTCCTAATCTGAGATTCATAGTAGGACTGAATGTATTTCTGATACCTTGATTGTAAGGAGCATAGTCGTATTCGTAAGCCGACAATTGTATCTGCCTGTAATCAACATATTCATAGTCGGCTGTCAGCATACCGAAGTTTCCGAAGATGAAAGCAGCGCTGCCGTTCAATCTCCAAGGTGTCATCATGGAATATTTGAAAAATGAAGTCGGTACTATGAAAGCTTCGTAAATTCTATATTCGTCCAAGTTAGCAACTGTTTCAGTTCTCCAGCTGTCAGTCAAGTTGTATAGGGTAGGAGTATGGAACGACGCACCGAGGCGAACCCATTTTGCTAAGTAAGCGATGATACCGGCTTTCGCATTGACGCCCCATCCTGTCGTCGACATCACTTCTTCCTGAATCCAATAGTTATTGTATGAAGTCGTCGAGAAGTCTTCTTTGTAGTCGCTGACTTTTCTACTATATACGTAAGGCATGTTGATAGAGAATCCTAAGAAAATCTTGTCGTTGAAGTTGACGCTCGAGGCTACAGTCCATTCGTTAGTTCCGCCCCAAGAATTGACGCCTTTAAGCTGTCTTAATCCGCCCATCGGCACAGGTGATGACAATCCACCGTCGCTATCCAAATTGATGAGGAATGTTTCCCATAAAGGATAGATATAAGTGGGAGAATATTGTTCTAACTCTACATCATTGTAGATGTTGTTTTCCGCTATTTCCCATAGATATGCATCTATTAAAGAATTGTTTTCGTTGTAGGCGTTGACATAGATGCTGTTGTTGTAGTTGTTGGTTCTATTCATGCCGAAAGCCCAGTTGACAACGTTTTTGTCGTTGTCGTTAATACCTACGTAACCGAAGTTGTTTATTGATAACTTGGCTTTAGAGTCCGTCGCGAGTTCTCCACTCAGTTCCGATTTTGTGTAGGTCGTTATTATTGAAGGTGTGAACGTAAATGTTGGTTTTCTGAATAGTCCCAATCCGGCTGGGTTGATGCTGATGGCGGAGAAATCCTGACCTACAGCGCCCATCGCGTTTCCCATTGCCATGCTTTTTGCAGTGCCTTGATAATATGATGTAGAAACGTTATATACATCATTGATATTTTGGGCGTTGATGCAGAGCGGCACTAATGTTAATAATATCAAAAATAACTTTTTCATAATTATATGGTTTTTGTGTTATCTTCTTGCGCCACCAACTCTTGCACCGCCGCCGACGCTGCCACCACTTCTACTGCCGCCGTTGAAACTACCGCTGCTTCTAGTTGAGCCGCTGCTTGGTCTGTTGATGCTTGAACTGTTTCTTGGAGCACTGCTGCTCGATCTGTTGATGTTAGATGAACTTCTGTTGTTGGTGTTATTGTTTCTTACGTTTACAGAAGAACTATTTCTATTTGACGAAGAACTTGAATTAGGTCTTACATACTCCGAACTTGAACGTACCTGCCTGTTGCTGTTAGCCGGTGTGTATGTCTTACGATCTGAAGAAGATGAAGGTCTTACCGAGCTGTTGTTGTTTGTACCTGAAGGTCTGTTGTATCTGTTTTGAGCGTTAGAGACTCTTTCGTTAGCAGACATTCTTGGTGTTGTTGTGCTGATGGAGCTGCTTGAAGGTCTTGAGTTGTTTGTTGTCTCCACTCTCGCAGCACTTGAAGGTCTTGTGGCTGATGGAGCGACGTTGCCGTTTCTGTTGCTTACGGTGCTAAGTCCGGCAGATGATGGACGATTGTTGTTGGTTGCTATATGCAATCCGCCGCCACTTGGTCTTGGACCGTTAGGGTTGAGACCGCCGCCTCCGGGGTGTGGCTGATTACCGCCTCCAGGATGATGAGGAGGATATACAGGATATGGAGGATAGTAAGGGTAATAATGAGGATAATAATAATATGGACTATAATAATAAGGTGTCCACCACCAATCGTAGTACCAATTATAATATGACGAATAATAGTAAGGATAGCCGTAACCGAAGCCGGCATATAATCCGTAGGGTAAACCAATTCCGAAGTAGATATTAGTGTTGCCTCCATCGTAGTATCCGCTTTCTTCATCATCGTCGTAATAATAGTCGTAGTCGTCAATTAGTGACGATCCTGCGGAACTATTTGCGATATAACTTTCGTCGTAATATATTTCTGTGCTGGTGTAAACGACACCGTTGGTGTCGGTGACTGTCTCTGTTTTTTCGTAGAGAGGTTCGGCTTTTGAATTTTGTGTTTCGTCTTCGCTATAATACGCTTGGTAGTCGTATTGTGAATTGCTGCTTATCGTTGCAGTGTTGAAGGTTCCATTGTTTGATACAACTAATTCCTTGTTGGATTGGCTGCTTTCGTCGAAAGGAGAGTAATAAGCATCGTCTTTAATGACATTGTTGCTTGTTGAACAAGAAGTTAGCAGTGCAATAGCAGCGATGATAAAAATTTTAAATCGGTTCATTTTTATACTATTTAAAGTTATGAATACATGCAATTTTTTTTTATTTTTGCATGCGTAAAAATATACAAATACTATACCAAAATAACGATGGCAAAAGAATTAACATCTCGTCAAGAAAATTATTCCCAGTGGTATAATGATCTTGTTACTAAGGCTGACTTGGCAGAAAATTCTGCTGTTAGAGGTTGTATGGTTATCAAACCTTACGGCTATGCAATTTGGGAGTTCATGCGCGATGCTCTCGATAAAATGTTTAAAGACACGGGTCATGTGAACGCTTATTTCCCCTTGTTCATACCCAAGAGTTTCTTTAGCAAGGAAGCAAGCCACGTTGAAGGCTTCGCTAAAGAATGTGCAGTGGTGACTCACTACCGTCTCAAAAATAATCCTAATGGCTCAGGCGTCGTGGTTGACCCAGATGCTAAGTTGGAAGAAGAACTTATAGTACGTCCTACTTCAGAGACAATTATATGGGATACTTATCGCAACTGGATTAAGAGTTACAGAGACCTCCCGATATTGGTTAACCAATGGGCTAATGTGGTGCGTTGGGAAATGCGTACCCGCTTGTTCCTTCGTACAGCCGAATTCCTCTGGCAAGAAGGTCATACCGCTCATGCTACAAGAGAAGAGGCTATGGCTGAAGCAAGAAAGATGCTCGATGTTTATTCTGAATTTGCTGAGAAATATATGGCTCTTCCTGTTATCCGCGGTATTAAGTCTGCCAACGAACGTTTCGCTGGCGCAGAAGAGACATTCTGTATCGAAGCTATGATGCAAGACGGAAAAGCGCTTCAAGCTGGAACATCTCACTTCCTCGCTCAAAACTTCGCCAAGGCTTTCGACGTGAAATTCTTGAATAAGGAAAATAAATTGGAATATGTTTGGGCAACATCATGGGGCGTATCAACTCGTCTTATGGGCGCTCTCATCATGGCTCACTCCGACGACAACGGTCTCGTGCTTCCTCCTAAAATCGCTCCTATCGAAGTGGTTATAGTTCCTATCTATAAAACAGACGAACAAAGACAAATAGTCCTCGACTACTGTGCTAATTTGAAACAACGCTTGGAAAGCAGAAGAATGCGCGTGAAGTTTGACGATCGCGACACTCAAAAACCTGGATTCAAATTCGCTGAATGGGAACTTAAAGGCGTGCCTGTACGTATAGCAGCAGGTCCTCGCGACGTGGAAAACAACTCGGTGGAACTCGCTCGCCGCGACACCCTCGAAAAGTCAACAATCTCTATAGACAATATCGAAGATTATATCACTAAACTCCTCGATGAGATTCAAGACAACATCTTTCAAAAAGCTTTGGATTTCCGTCAGTCAAGAACTGTTAAAGCCGATACTTGGGAAGAGTTTAAAGAACAAATCGAAAATAGTATGTTCGTCTATGCTCACTGGGACGGCACTCCAGAGACAGAACAAAAAATTAAAGAAGAAACAAAAGCTACTATCCGCTGCATTCCTTTGGATGACGACTTCGAAGATGGAAAATGTATCTACTCGGGGCAGCCTTCAAAACGCCGCGTGATATTCGCAAGAGCTTATTAATCTTTGAAAACTCAAATCTCATAACTTCAGAATCTCAGAACCATATAATTTTGAGATTCTGAGGTTTTGAATTTTTGAGGTCCTAAAGATTGATTCCTAATCCAAAACCAATGAAATCTGCAACGCCGAAATGTGTGTTGAGCGCAACCTTTACGTAAAGATATTCTCCAATATCGACCTTTAATCCTAACTTCTGATACCAGCGTCCATAACTCATATCGAGTCCGTAAGGATGATAACCAAAATTAAATATAAAAGAGGCATCGCCAATTATGAGCTCGTATGCTAATCCAATTCCTGGTTTTAACATTTCCAAAAAAGTAAAATTTCTGTTCCCATAATAATCGATTATTGATATGTTGTCGGTGGCATCATAAACTAAATCTATACCGATTCCAACTTTACTCAGATTACTGATTCTGTCCATGATGTAAAAATCTAATTGATAAACGCCAATATTCTCTTTCTGATTGTATTCTATCCTTTTGATGCCGCACGACATTCCGAGATAATATTCGTAATCGATAGTCCTTAGATAATCTGTCGTGTTGATTTTCTTTGGAATAAATTCTTGTGGTTTGTTGAGAAGATATGTCACGCCAACGCCTGTGTTGATGATGTTGATTCCGCTGTTAGGACTATTGGAACATCCGTTGGAGAAATGTGTCAGTCCTGCAAAAACAGATAGTTTGCATCTATCTGAGATATGTCGTTTATATTCAAAGGTGAGACTTATCGCGGCATTGAAATTGGAACCTATCGATGTGTTCTTGCAGTTGTAGATATGATGATATTTTTCGGTGAGATAACCTAAACCGACACCGAATCTAAAACTGAAAGTGTTGATTTTACTTTTGTTGAAAGGAAAGTTTATGAAAGGGTAGATGGCGTACGCTTTCCCCATAATATCGATATTTCCGAAGTTGGAATAAAAAGCTGTTACGCCAATGGTGGGATAATTGAAATAGGCTTGCCACGATGATTTCCCGTAGGTTTGTTTTTGTAACGAAAGCTCAAACATCGGGAAATGAGCATTATAGCCTTTCATTTCATAATGATGATGAGCAAAAAAAGCGTAGTTGATTCTTAGGTCTATCTCTGTGTTTTGTATCAGAGAGTCAATGGAAAAAGAACTGCTTTCGTTACGATACGGCTCGGCAGTGACTTTCTCTTGTAAGAAAATCAATAAGAAAAAGATAGTTAGAGTATATAGTCTGTTACTTTTCATACAACAAAACTAACAACTCTTTTATTAAAAAGTTGGTAAAAATCACTGAACTATTTGTAAATTTATCTGAAAATTTTAAACAGTGTCAATTAAGAATATCGTAAGGCTCGATAACTCCTCTTGAATTAGGGACTGGCGTTTCGGTTATGGTAGCGTTAATAGATTTTACATCACTATTATAATAAATGCTACCGAAGTCGTCAACCAATGCCTCTAAGCTATCTGTACATTTCACGTAAATGGAACCTTCGTAATATACTCTTGCGCGTGCGTCTTTGGAAACTAATTCAGTTGCATAGATATTGTTTCTTGCATTGTGGTAAATATCAGTATAATCTGAAGAACCGGCAACGCTAATCTTGGCTGTGCCATCGTGTGACTTGATGTTCAAAGTATCGCAGTTGAGCTTGATGTCGATGTCGCCAGAACCGTGTTTGACAACTAAATAAAAATGATTGATAGTATCATTGAGAATATAACCTTCAGAAATTAAATCACCCCACGATTCATAATTGATACGAGTGATGCTGTTGTGATAGACTTTTATCTCCAAAGGATAATCGTAGCTTCTTATCCAGTTGCGAATGTTCTCGTTCTTCAAATATAAAATACCATCTTCGACATTGCTTGTGATTTTCTCCATAATGTTTTCGCCTGTCGTTACTTCAATTCTGAAAGTGTCGGCTTCAATCAAAGTGACATCAATGTCGTGATAGACATGTATTGCATTGACGGGTCCATCGAACCAACGCGTCTCCGTTACAGTTTTTCCGTTTGTCCAAGGCGCCTTCTCGCATGAAGATACAAGCAATGCTATAATTGAAAATTGAAAACTGAAAATTGAAATTTTTCTCAATATGTTTCTTTTCATAATAAATTATCTTAAAAATTATAACTTAAATCCTAAACCAAAACAAAGATAATCGGCTATGTGCCATTGATGTACGTTAAGAGTGACTTTGCCGTAGAAGTGTTTTGTAAATTCTATCTTGAGAGCGAGTCGTTGGTAGTTTTCTTTTGTGTACATATAATCGCCTATGTGTTTTCCCAAGACGAACATGAAAGATGTTTTTCCCATAAGCAATTCACCTGCTGCGTGAAAGCCCGGATTCATTATTTGGTATGTGGTCCATTCTTCACCATTTTTAATGTTGCGAAGTATATTGGTCTCATCGTAAATCAAGTCGAAGCCGACGCCTAATTTGAATAGGCGTGTAATTTGTTCCATGACATAGATTTCAAAGTCATAGACAGATGTATAATCTTTTTGAAGATAATCGATTCTTTTGTAACCGTATGATAATCCGGCATAAAGCTCAGGTCTGAATTCTTTGAGATATTCTATTGTCATTTTCTCTGTAAGTTGTTCGGCTTTGATGTAGGTCTCAGGTTCGTTAATCATATAAGCAGCGCTGATACCGCCTTTTATGACATTGGTTCCTTTGTTTGGCTCTGACGTACATCCGTTGGAGAAGTGTTGCAAGCCTCCGAATATCGACATTTTAAATCTATCGGAAAAACGATGTGTTATGTCAAATGTGATACTTGCGGCTGCATTCAAAGAAGAACCTATACATATATTATATGGGTTTTCCACATGGTCGTAGCTTTCTGTTAGATAGCCTAAGCCTAAACCAAAACGAATACCGAAATTAGTGTTGCCTTTGATGAAAGGGAAGTAGATGTATGGATAAAGAGCGAAGGCTTTCCCCAAGACGTCGATGTTACCCATGCCGGAAGCGAAAAGTGTTACACCGATAGCTGGATAGTTGAAACAGGTCTGCCAATACGATTTTCCGTAAGTCTGTTTCTGTAACGATAACTCAAACATAGGGAAATGAGCTCTGTAGCCTTCCATCTCGTAATGATGGTGCATATACATTCCGTAGTTGAGCCTAAGATCTATTTCCATGTTCTTCATTAAAGAGTCGATGGAGAATGTGCTGTTGCTGCTTTCTTTTTTGTTGCCGGCAGCTGCTTCCGAGATTGTGAATAAATTAATAAGAAGGAAGCACAAAATCACCAAAAAATAATTGTGTTTTTTCATGTCGCGAAATTAAGAAAAAAACAGAGATGTTTAAACCTAAAAATCTGAAAAATAATATTGACAAATAAGTCAAATTTGAATCAAAATAATCATCAAAACAGATTGCATATTGCTGACGCCTGATAGCCAAAAATAACTATCTTTGCATAAAATAATAATAATATGGATTCAAACAGTCAAAAGCCAACAGCCAATAGCCAAAGTTCATTGCAGGCCTTCCAAAGATTATTGGATATAATGGACAGACTTCGTGTGGAGTGTCCTTGGGATAGAAAACAGACAATAAAGAGTTTACGTCATCTGACGATAGAAGAAGTTTTTGAATTGAGTCAGGCTATTGTCGATGAAGATTATCAGGATGTTAAGAAAGAACTCGGAGATATTATAATGCATATCGTGTTTTATTCGAGAATCGCGGAAGACCGAAATCTTTTTACTATAGACGACGTTATCAATGGAATATGTGAAAAACTCATAATTCGTCATCCTCATGTCTTTGGTGACACTTCTGTAAAAAACGCGGAAGAAGTTGCCGACAACTGGGAAAAAATAAAACTTACAAAGGAACACAACAGAAGTGTACTTGGTGGAGTTCCTGATGCGATGCCGGAATTGTTGAAAGCATATAGAATACAGGAGAAAGCTGCCGGTGTCGGTTTCGACTGGAGTAATAAAGAAGAAGTTTGGAATAAGGTAGAGGAGGAGATAGGAGAACTTAAATACGAAGTTGAGAATGAAGGTTCTAAGGAAAGATTAACAGAAGAATTTGGTGATTTGATGTTCGCGTTGGTGAACTATTCTCGTTTTATAAAAGTCAATCCTGGTGATGCTTTAGAAATGGCGAACAAAAAATTCAAATACCGTTTTACCTTCGTCGAAGATAAGGCACGAGAGTTAGGAAAATCGTTGATGGATATGAGCTTAGACGATATGAACGAACTGTGGAATGAAGTGAAAAAGAATGAACAATGAACAATTGACAATTAACAATTGTACGGACATATTGAATGTGTCCTATTAATTACGAATTAATGAAAAGGTTTTTCTTCATATTATTTCTGTTGACGGTTGTCGGTGTTCAGTTGTCCTTGGCTCAAAATTCAAAGTCAGAGTGTGAAACTTTATTAAGCAAGAAATATCTTAAAAGCTATTGGAACTCCGGTTTGACGATTCTTGAACAGCCTTTGCATTACGATTGGAAAGATTGGACTGTGTTTGGTGGAGTGGCAGCTGCGACAACATTGTCGTTCATTTATGATGAAGATATTTATCGTTGGGTGAATGATAATTTTTCTCAGAAACAAGCCGAGTCTTTTTCTCAATATTCCGACGTCTTTGGGGAAGAGTTGTTTATAGTTCCATCTATCGCAGCGACTTACGTTATTAGTGCTATCAATAAAGATTGCAGGTTGAGGAATATGTCGTTGGCAGCATTGCAGAGTTTCGTCTTCGCAGAAGTAGCGTCGGTTGGAATCAAAGTGCTGACATGTCGAGTCCGTCCCGATTCCCCGTCCCCAACTTCCGTCCCCAATTCCCAACAATGGGAAGGTCCTTTCGCGACTTTTGAAAGCACCTCGTTTGTTTCCGGACATTCGATGCGCGCCTTCGCTTTGGCAACGACGGTTGCTGGTTTTTATCCAGAAAAGACCTGGGTCGGAATAGTGTCATATTCATTGGCAACGCTGACTTCAGCGGGACGCGTAATTAGCAGCGAACACTGGTCTTCCGACGTGATTGTCGGCGCTGCATTGGGATATTTCATAGGAAGAGGCGTTGTTAAATTCAATGAGAAGATAGGAAATATCACAAGCGTTGATATACAACCTATAGCGACAAACTACGGACTCGGAATAGCTGTTAAGTTTTAACAAAAAATCTCTCGTAGAGACACACGGACGTGTGTCTTATCAACAGCGAATTAGTAATAAATTTTTAAGAAAAAAATCCTCGCATAATTCGAATATTAGTATTAAATTTGCAAAATCTAATTATTGAATCAATCGAAGGATAAAATGGGTAATTTTTGGAAGAGGACAATCTTTGGAGCCTTGTTCGTGATAGTCGTTTTAGGTTGTATTATCTTAGGTGAAGTTTATGCCGTTCTGATGTTGGCTGTAGTAGTTTGTCTTGCCTCAAACGAAATCGTAAATCTATTCCCATGCGAAAAAGAAAAATCACTGAAAACATCCGTAACAGCCATTTCGGTGATGCTTTATGTCTTCCTCGCCATTTTTGCCGAAAGTCCCGATTCAATTGGAGACCGTATATCTATAGTTCCGTTATTCTTTTTTCTACCTTTGTTGATTGCCTTATTCTCGAAAAAACAGGACTACATTAATACAGTAGGTGCGTCGTGGCTCTCAATGATTTTCGTTTCTTTTCCTTGCGGACTCATGATGATGTTTTATAACGAAAGTCTCATGGGAACAGATAATGGTTGGATTATACTAATCTTTGCGTTTATCTTGATATGGGTCAACGATATTTTCGCATATCTCACAGGAAGCGCGATAGGACGTCATAAATTATATGAAAGAATCTCTCCTAAGAAGACGATAGAAGGAAGTATTGGTGGTGCGGTGTTTACGATGTTGTTCGCCTATTTCCTTAACAGATTTGTACTTAATGTGTTTTTCTTCGATAATTATTTGAACGATATACATGTTCTCATCCTCGCGTTGGGAGTTGTCATCTTTGGAACTCTCGGCGACTTGACCGAATCGATGATGAAACGACAAGCCGGAGTGAAAGATTCCGGAAACCTTATCCCTGGTCACGGTGGGATATTAGATCGCTTTGATGCGACATTCATGGCGATGCCATTTGTCTTCTTTTACTTAACCTTAATTAATTAATTATGTATATTCATAAAAAAGGATACGGAGTCATTGCGACAGTAGCGATAATTGCAGCAGTAATAGTTGTAGCATCATATATCTTCATTCCCATAAATATAATACAGACTTTAATCACTGTGATATGTTCCGCGATAGTCTTTTGGAGTTTTACTTTTTTTAGAGTGCCGACAAGCAGGGTGACTACAGTAGAGAAAGATGCTGTTGTGTCGGCTGCCGATGGCGAAGTAGTGGTGATTGAAGAGGTGGAAGAAAAAGAATATTTCCATGATAAGAGAATACAGATTTCAATATTTATGTCGGCATATAATGTTCACGTAAATTGGTTTCCGATCAATGGTATCGTGAGTTATTACAAATATCATCCAGGGAAGAAATTGTTTGCGATAAATCCTAAGTCGTCGGAGTTAAACGAACGTAACACTTTGGTAGTTAAAGATGAGAAAGGAAGAGAAGTCTTGTTCCGTCAGATTGCCGGAGTGATGGCACGACGTATTATATGTCATGTAGATAAAGGCACGACAGCAAAAGTAGGAGAGGAGTTCGGACTGATACGTTTCGGTTCAAGAGTAGATTTTTTTCTTCCTATAGATTCTGAAATAAATGTTAAGATAGGAGATAAGGTGAGAGGAAAGATTTCGGTCTTGGCACATCTTAAATAACTGATTTAGAAAATATAAAAGCACTTCAACTTGAGGTGCTTTTTTTGTAGAAATTTTTTTTATTATTTTTTGAAATTAATTTGTTTTTGTTTTTTAAAGTGTTTAAATTTGCTCATTATTAGAAAAAGGACTTATTCAACTATTTAACAACTAAAATTTTTGTTTTATGAAAAAAGTATCTTTACTTATGTTAGTTGCCATATTTTTGTTTGCAGGCAACGTTAACGCTCAAGAACCAGAGGTTTTAATTAGTGATGATTTTAGTGCATACACAGTAGGCAATAACATTGCTACAGAAGGTATGGCTGCCGGTAATAACTGGTGGACAACTTGGTCAAGTGCTCCAGGTTCATCAGAAGACGGCGTTGTTGCTGAGTATAACGGCAACAAATGCGGATATTTGACATACGGCGTCGACCAAGTTCTCTTGCTCGGTGGCGAACAGTCAGGTGTCTATGACCTTGAATTTGACATCTTGATTCCAGATGGAAAGAATGGTTATTTCAACATTCTCCACGATTTCAACGGTTCAGGTTCTACATGGGCTTTAGAATCATACTTACACATGGACGGTACAAACCAAACACCAGGTACAGGTTATGTTATCGCAGGTGGTGTTGAAGCAACAGTGACATGTGTCTTCGATGAATGGATGCACTTCCGTTTACATGTTGACACTGACGCCGACGCAGCTCAATATTTCTACACATTGCCAGGTGGCGAAGAAACAATGTTGTGCGAATGGCAATGGAGTATGAATAGCCAAGGTACAAGTGTAGTAGGTCGTAAACTCGATGCAATGGACTTCTTCCCACCACAAAACGCTGCTACTTCAGAGTATTACTTAGATAACTTCAGCTTCACAAGAATCGGTGGCGAATCATTCCCAGAACTCGTTTTTGATACAGAAGCTATCGACGAAGAAATCCCAGCAGATGACATGTCTTCATTAACAATCAATATCGATAATGAAGGTACTTCAATCGGCGATTGGACAGCATGGGTTGACTACGGTGAAGGTGAAGGCGGCAGCGCTCAAAACGTTATCAACTATGACCAAGAACCAGGTGGAACAACATCATTAGTTGGCTTGAATTTATCAGAACCAATGTTGATAGAATGTGCAGCTATGTATCCTGCAACAGCTTACGGCAATTCAGTTATGGGAACATATATTACAAAAATTCAATACTTCCTCGGCGAAAGCAGTGAAGGTGGCAATGGCCTCGAACCTAATACTCCCATGACATTCCGCATCTATTCACAAGGTCTTTATGGTCAACCAGGTGAAGTCTTGGCAGAGAAAACCATCCAAGCATCACAAATCATCAATGATTGGAATATCGTCACATTAGATGAACCAGTTGCTTTGACTGGTTACAACGTGTGGGCTTCAGTAGAATTTACACAAGCAGTTGACGGCTATCCAATGAACTTCGACGGTGCTGTCCTCGTTCCTTACGGCGACATGTATCGTACTCAAGGTGGTGGCGCATTCCAAGCATGTAGCGAAGTGTTTACACAAACATATGGTAACTTCCACATCCGTATCACCTGCGAAGGCTCTCCTGTAGTGGGCGGCTGGGCTACTTTAAGCAAACCTGATGGAACAATAGCAGTAGGCGGCTCAGACGAAGTAACAGTTAACTTCAGCTCAATAGGCCTCGAAGCTGAACAAACATACGAAGCAGAGATTATCTTCACAACAAACGACCCTGAAAACGGAACAAAACTTATCCCTGTAACTCTCTCCGTAAAAGGTGAAAATGTTAATGAAATCTTAAGCGATACTTACAACGTATATCCTAACCCAACAACAGGTGCTGTTATGGTAGAAGGCGAAAACATCGACTACATCGCAGTATATAACTCAGTCGGTCAGTTGCTAAATGTTGTTAAAAACGAAACAAATGTTGTTGACATGAGCCAATATGAAAACGGCGTTTATTTCTTCAACATCGTTGACAACGCAGGTCAAGAATCATTACAACGCGTTGTTGTTGCTAAATAAGATAAAGCATCTCACGTA